>JAHEZD010000115.1 GCA_023251255.1 Chitinophagaceae bacterium | reverse complement strand
ACGGGTAATGGTTAGCAGGCCAGTATGCTCCCTGCCATCCAACGTTTCAATTTCTGCTTCCTTATCAACCAGTTCGTAATTATCTGTTACCTGGAGCAACAACTTTTTTATTTGGTCACTGTTCTTGAACAGTTGGTCAAAGCAGGTGGATACTACGGAATCCTTATGGATACCTATGATTTCAATGGCAATATCGTTTACATCCACCACTTCAAAATCTTCGTTTAAGGTGAACATGGAATCCTTGGAATTCTCAAACATGGCCCGGTACTTCTTCTCACTTTTCTGCAATGCCTTCAGGCTTTTATAACGTGTAAAGGCATATCTAATGCTCCTTTCAAGTGATTGTGGGGTGATGTCGGATTTGATAAGGTAATCATAGGCCCCTTTTTCCATTGATGTTTTATCGATGTCAACATTGCCCTTGCCTGTTAGGAGTATGATGGGTATATCAATGCCATTGATAACTGCTTCTTCAATTAGGTCCGCACCGGTTTTTGCTCCCAAACGGTAATCTGCAAACACCAGATGGTAGGAGTTGCCATGCATTTTTTCCAGTGCAGCTTTATAGGAGGGTGTCCAAGAAACCTTGAACTGGTACTGGTCAATTTCATTTAAGAGGCTTGATGTAATGAAGAAATCATCTTCATCGTCATCGACCACGAGAATATTGAAAGGTTGGTTAGGGGCTAAAAGCATTGTAGGGGTGGTTTGGTCTACTATTGGGAATTATTGTTCAAAGGTGAGCAATTTATGCTCCTCCATTTTATTGTACAGCGTTTTCCTGTCAATGTTCAATATTCTTGCTGCCTTGCTTTTGTTGTAATTGGCTTGTTTCAATGCTTCCACAATCATATTGTATTCTGCTGCAAGGCTTGCAGCTTTCAGGCTTTTTTCATTGAGTGTTATGGGCGGTTTTGTTTCATTGGCACTCTTTTGTTCGGTCAATGAATTTACTGAACTATTGTTTATTGACGCTGCATTTTCCTTCGTTTCTGTGTAATACGTACTCTGTGCTTGCATTGCGGGTTTGTCGAATTGCAATTTACTATGGTTGACTATTTCAAAAGGCAGCACATCAATATCAACCGTGTCGGTATCGGTTAACAACACGCTTCTTTTAATAATGTTCTTAAGTTCCCTCAAATTACCGGGCCATGAATAGCTCATGAAAACTTCCTGCACTTTGGGGGAAATATGCGTAACTTTTTTTTCCAGTTCATTAGAAGTAAGTTTCAGGAAATGGCTGGCAAATAAAAGGATATCATCGCCCCTTTCCCTCAATGGGGGCACATCGATACTGAACTCATTAAAACGGTGGAACAAATCTTCCCTGAACTTTCCACGTTTAGCAGCTTCCATTAACCTTTCGTTACTGGCTACTATGATGCGGACATCTATTTCAATGTCCTTATTGCTTCCAATTCTCCTTATTTTTCTTTCCTGTACCACACGAAGCAAACTAACCTGTATATCATAGGATAGGTTTGATATCTCATCCAAGAAAATAGTTCCTCCATTGGCAAGTTCCATACTGCCCACTTTTTGGTTGATGGCACCTGTAAAGGAACCTTTTTCATGACCGAATAGCTCACTGCCAGCAAGTTCCTTGCTCAATGCGCCACAATCAATTGCGATAAAAGGCTTGCTTGCCCTTTTGCTGTTTTTATGAACAGTCTGTGCAATGACTTCCTTGCCACATCCACTTTCTCCATAAAGGATAATGCTGAAGTTGGTAGGGGCCACCCTTTTTACTTGGGTAATAATATTGTTGAAAGCGGGGCTATTGCCAAAAATATATTCATCGCTCGCAAGCTTAATGTCGGGCTTGTTTGAAGAGGATGTTCTGTTCTTATTGTCTTCCTCTTTGTTTGCATGATCGCCGCTGTGCTTGTCAAGGGATTTTTTGATGGTCAAGAGAATTTCATCAGGAAGGAGGGGCTTGGTAACATAGTCATAAGCTCCCATCTTAGTTACTTCCACAGCGGCCTTTACATCAGTATATCCGGTTATGATGATTACTGGGATATTGAAATTGATTTCTTTGATGCCGGCCAGGACTTCCTTGCCATTCATATCTTCCAGCCTGTAATCACATAAAACCACATCAGCACTATTTTGGCCAATATACTCCAATGCTTTTTTGCCACTATACACTTCAACTGCTTCAAATCCATTACGTGTAAGGAAACGATTGAGCAACATGCACATTTCCCTATCGTCATCAATTATCAATACTCTTTTCATTTATATTCTTTTTGCTTGAAAATGTTTTGGACTAGAGAACGTTCATTTAGGGGCAAGCGATACCATTCAACTTTAGTTCCAAATTGCTGCTGGCGCCATTTCTTGCTAAAACTCTTTATGTTGATGTTATTTATGGCAATATTTGTTATTGGTGTTCAAAAAAATCCAATCAACTTGTAGAATTTATTCCTCGGTATTCATCCGAATATTTTTTATGGGAGGCATGAAAAATCCTGCATAAGCAGGACTGAAAAATCGGGAAATACGGATTATGGCAGGGCTTCCGTAATCTTTTTTAGTTTTTTGTTCCTGCTATTGGCAATTAAATGGGATGCGATGTTTTTTGTTATAAACGGGACGATCAAGCGAAGGGGCCAACTTATTTTTTTCAATATACCAGTCGATTTTATTATATCCACGCCATAATCCAGCGCAAGGTTTACTACTTTGCTTTTGTCATTTCTTGCGGTAAACTTCTCAATTACTTTGAATGCGGAGGTAACGGGTTTGAAATCATCTTTCAGCTCTTCTATGTTCTTTTTGATTGCAGCTTTCTGCAATTCAAGCAATGTATGTAGCCTGGCCTTTTCTTCCATTAGGTCCTTATATGAACTTATTGTTGGGTTATTATTCATACACTTTTTTTATCAGTAGGTTTCTAATGAAAGGAAAGAAAACTGTTTTCCTGATCAGCATGACAATTATGCCGAGCAAAAGGTAGATGCCAGCTACAATAAAATATCCCTCTGTATTGTTTTCAAGAACAGTGTTCAGGTAGTTGGCCAGCCCTATTCCTACGAAGAACAGAATGAATATTGCCATGAATAGCAATCCTAAAAAAACAAATGCCATGCTGAGAATGCTTACTGTTTTGTCTGTAACATTTACCACCGTAAGGTGGTAATAAGTGTCAAGCATTCCACCAACATTCTCAGCAAGGTCATCTATTTTGTCTTTGAGATTTTCCATAAAATTTGTTTTAAGCAGTAGCTTCTTCTGCTGTCTGTTTTACTCCTTTTACGGTTTTTGCAATTTGGTCCTTCAGGTCGGAAGACCAATCTGCAACACAGGACTTCAATTTTTCGCCAAGTTCCTTTGTTTTTTCAGGAGCTACTAACATTCCGATTGCTACTCCTGCAGCCGCGGCACCTAAAATGCCTAAGACGATTTTTGATGTTGTTGTCATGGTTATAAGTTTGTAATGCTAATGAAAAAAATGTGCCATTTTAATTTATGGCACTAAAATTTCATTGTTGACGTTTTATCTTAAGTATGAAGAAATTAGTTGTAATAGATGATGAGTTCGATTTCTGTACCTTGGTAAAACTCTATTGCAGCAAGTGTGGTATAGAATGCCGGTATGCCAATAACTTGGCTGAAGGTATTAATTTGGTGAATGAGTTCAAGCCTGATATTGTAATCCTGGACAACAACCTGCCGGACGGATATGGATGGGTCCAAACTGATTACTTATTGCATGCATATCCGCTGATTACCATTAATCTCATTACGGCAAAAAATGATTTTGAATGTAATAGCAGTGAGTATGAAAACAAGGATATTAGGGTATCGAGATACTTGAAACCTTTATCATTGACCCAACTGAACAAGATTATTCATCAACATGCTGTGTAAAGGCCTCCACAGTAAATTTACAGTTGTTTTTCTGGCAAAATAATGTAGAAAGAGGACCCCTTGCCTTCTTCGCTTTTTGCAAATATGTCTCCATTGTGGTTTAGGGCTATTTTTTTACAGAGTGCCAATCCTATACCTGTGCCACTATAACTGTACATATCGTTCAACCTTTGGAAAATAATAAATACTTTATCTGCATACTGCTGGTCGAAGCCAATTCCATTGTCCTGCACTGTAATACAATAATAGGACAGTCTTCTATCTAAACCTGGATAAGACGACTCGACTTCAATTGCATGTAATTTATTACTTGATATTGTAATCAATGACGGTTCATCTTTTTTCGAAAATTTAAGGGCATTGCTTATCAGATTGTAAAACAACTGTTGCATTTGCAATGGTACTGCTTCAATTGTTGGAAGTTCTAGAACCTTCACTGTTGCCTGTTTCTGTTGTATGAGCAACTCGAAATCATTTTTTATGTTACCGAGAATTATATTTAAGTCAACTGTTGTGAATCTATCATTCGTTTGTGACAATCTTGAGAAATCCAATAAATCCTTGATTAAGGTATTCATTCGGATGGTGCTATTCTTTACTTTGTCAAAATAAACTGTTGCAGAATCATCGTCTTTGGGGAATGCCTTTTGAATCCTTTCGATGAAAAACTGGATTTTTCTCAGTGGCTCCTGCAGGTCATGGCTGGCCACGTAAGCAAACTGTTCCAGTTCACTATTTGATTTTTCCAAAGAGAGATTGGCCTTTTCCAACTCTGCAGATTTTTCTTGAAGTTCCTGTTCGACAATCCTTTTTTGCGTTAGGTCCCGGGTAATTTTTGAAAAGCCTATCACTTCATTTTGTTCATTGTGCAACGCTGTAATAACTATGTTTGCCCAAAAGACTGTTCCATCTTTTTTAACACGCCAATTTTCTTCACTTGACCTGCCAGAAATGATAGCTTGTTGTAGTAATGTGGAAGGGACATCTTTTTGTTGGTCTTCCTCTGTATAAAAAATGCTGAAATGCTTTCCAAGTATTTCAGCACTGGAATAGCCTTTAATTTTTTCCGCTCCTTTGTTCCAGTTTTCAATAATGCCATTTTTATTTAGTAGAATGATTGCATAATCTTC
The DNA here is from genome assembly GCA_023251255.1 of Chitinophagaceae bacterium. GTDB lineage: Bacteria > Bacteroidota > Bacteroidia > Chitinophagales > Chitinophagaceae > UBA1930. Next base: position 10,807 of record JAHEZD010000115.1, on the reverse strand, counting down.
TATTTCGTTGATCATCCTGAAATTGATCTCTTCACTTTTTTGCAGTTCCGCTGTTCTTTCTATTACTTTTTTTTCAAGGTCCTGTTCTATTATTTTTCTGTCAGTGATGTCCCTAATAGTGCCCAATGCTTTTTCTGCTTCCCCATTTTTGTCATAAAATATTTTTCCTTTAGCGCTTATCCATTTAATATTGTTTGCTATGGGACTCAAACGTATTTCATAATCAAGTTTCCCCGTTTTTATAGCATCGGCCATTTTTTTGTTCCTATTGTCCAGATCGTCAGGATGCACTTTCGATAACAACTCTTGATAGGAAGGGTTTTCATCTTTTGAAAAGCCAAGTATTTCAAGGTATTTGGGGGAGAGGTAGCTTTCCCTTGTTTTTAGGTTCAGTTCCCAAGTGCCAAGTTCTGCAGATTCAATTGCAATTTGCAACCTTTCTTCGTTCTCCTCCAGTTGCCTTGTAGCATCTTTATCTTTGGTAATGTCACGAACTGTACCTAACACCCTTTCTGGTTGATTGTCCTTATCATACACAATCTTACCCCTTACCCTTATCCAATGAATGGAGTTGTCTTTATAGATAACCCTAGTTTCGTGATTCAGTGTGCCAGTTTTAGTGGCAAGTTTCATGGCCGCCGTACGTCCTGCAATATCATCTGGATGTATCCTGTCAATTATATCTTTTCTACTGGGTTTATCAGTGGGCCCGAAACCATATATCTCAAGGTATTTGGGTGAATAGTTTATTTCTTCTTGTTGCAAGTGAATATCAAAAATGCCTAAATCGGTAGCTTCTATTGCGATGTTCAATTTGTTCTCACTTTCTTCCAACGCAAGCTGTGACTGCTTTTGTGAAGTGATGTCCATTACTGTTCCATACATTTTTTGCGGCTCTTGGTTGTCATTGTATATTACTTTGCCAAAAAGCCTTATCCAATGTATTGATTTGTCTTGCCAAACAATTCTTGCTTCATATATCAATGAGCCATTCAGCAAACTTTCCTGTGTTGCCATGTCCCTAATGATTTTATCGTCGGGATGAATAGCATTCAACAAGTCTTTGTAGTTAACTTGCTTATTGTGATCATAACCAAAAATCCGTGCCACCCTCTCTGATTGGAAGAATACCTCATTGGCAATGTCCCAATCAAAAGTGCCCATTTCAGCAGCCTCGTTTGCGAGCAGCAACCTTTGTTCACTCTCTTCAATTTTTAATCTTGCTTCAACTTTATCGGTAACATCACTTACTGTTGCCATAATGCCAGTGACATCGCCGTTTTTTTCAAATAGGGGTGCGTATTGAAAATCTAAATAGTATTTTCTTTTTAGGTTGTCCTTTCCAATAAATGCTAGTGATTCTTTTTCGCTGTAAGCAATACCTGTTTTGAAAACAGTTGCCAATAATTTGGGGAATGCTTGATCTTTCAGTTCAGGAAAAGCATCAAGGAGTTTCTTGTTTTCAACTTCTTCAAGTTTCCTTTGCCAAATGCCTTCGAGCAAAGCGGTATTGGGATTTTCAATAATAAAATCCGGTCCCCTGAAAATGGTCATGGCAATGGGTGATTGCGTAATGAACTCCCTGAACTGCCGCTCGCTTTCAATTACTTTTTGCTTTGATTCCACAATAGCAGTCACCTCGCTTGCTACTACAATTATACCGCTCGTTGTTTCATTACCCTCACATAAAGGTTGGTAGACAAAATTGAAATAGGTTGTTTCTTTTTGGCCATGCCTTTGAATATCTATCATGAACTCATTGCCATAGTAAGGTACCCCAGTTTTCAACACACTTTCCAACAACGGCGCAACTACGTACTCCACTTCCGGTAAAACTTCAAAAAGAGGCCGATCAATGAAATCTGCTTCCTTCTTATCAACAAGTTTCAAATAAGCTTCATTGGCTACTTCTACAATGAAATCCTTGCCTTTTAATATACATATACCAACAGGCGCCTGCTTAACTGTATTGCGGAACCGTTTATTGCTTTCTTCCAGCCTATGCAAAGCTGATTTTAGGTTCTCTTCGCTTTTCCTTCTTGCTTCTCTCTGTAGTGAATTGTCAACGCCTATTCCAATAATGCCTGTGATTTCCTTGTTTTCGTTGAATATGGGTTTATAGACAAAATTGATGTAAACTGTTTCCTTTTTGCCATTGCGCACCAGGCTCAAGGAATCTTCATTGGAAACATACTGCTCCCCAGTCACAAAAACATGGTCCAGTATTTCCTGGAAACCCTGTTCTACTAATTCTGGAAATGCTTTTAGTATCGATTTGTTGATTACTTCATCATAGGTTCTGTTAGATAGCTCCAACGCTTTTTCGTTTGCAAGTTCAATGATATGGTTTGGCCCTTTTAGAATATAAGTAGCAATGGGGGACTGCATAAAAGCATTCTTCAGGTCCAATTGTTCAGCTTGAAATTTATTTTTCATGAAGTCTTCAGGGTTGGCAGTTAATTGAAATGCTTAATAATTTAAGAAGAAATGTGTGGAATTTTTTCATCAATATTAATCCAATAGCATTAAACACTATTGCTTAATTAAAATAATCAAGAGTTGTTTTTGGCCCCTTAGAAGCTGTTTAAAATCAATTCGCTAGTTTTCCTATATGAATTTTTGGCTGTAACATCGTTGGATTTTTCGCCATAGGCAACCAGCTATGTCTGCAAAATCCGCCTTGTTTCGCCCCTGCCCGAATGGTCAGGCGGGCAAAAATCATCAACCTATTATTCCATCAAATAATCTTAGATAGTCTCTTAGCAGGAACTAGTTTCACAAACTATACGCCAAGTATTCTAATTAACCAACGGGAACTGGGATACTTGGTTCTACTGTTTCTGTTTCATGAAGTAATATTTGTACTATATACCTGCCATTATTGTCCTCCAATTTTATGAAATCCTCCTGATGTTCAACCCCATTTATTGTTAGTGAAATGTTTTTTGTTGCTTCCTGATCCTGCGATAATGTAATTTCATATACTGAACTCCTGAAGGTGTAATTGATTTTAAAAGATGCCCATTCTTCGGGAATGCATGGGTCAAAATGCAGCTCATTGCCTTTTCGTTTTATGCCCAGCACATATTCCAAGATTAATTGGTAGGTCCAGCCGGCTGAGCCAGTGTACCACGTCCATCCACCACGACCAAGATTGGATGGCTCCGCATATACATCGGCAGCCATTACATAAGGTTCAACCTTATAAGTCTCAACAGCATTTTCGTTAACCGAACGGTTAATGGGATTTACCATCTTCAACAGCTCCCAAACCCTTCTCTTGTCTTTCAAAGCTGCAAAACCCATAATCAACCATATAGCAGCGTGTGTATATTGGCCACCGTTTTCCCTTACGCCAGGTACATATCCCTTTATGTATCCGGGATTCATAATCGATTTGTCAAACGGTGGCTCGAACAATTGGATAAAGCCTTTTTCTTCCCTTATCAAATGTTTGGCGGCAGATTTCATGGCCATGGCAGAACGCTCTTTGTTGCCCGCTTTTGAGAGCACGCTCCAGCTTTGGGCAATGGAATCAATCTTGCACTCATCATTGGTAATTGAACCCAGAGGTGTTCCATCATCAAAATAGGCACGTCTGTACCAACTTCCATCCCAAGCATATTGTTCAATATTGCTTTGTAATTTTTTAGCCTCTTCTATGCAGCGGTCATGAAAAATAGTATCATTTTTGCTAATTGCCACTTCGCTAAAGTGCATTAAGGTGTCATAAAGGAAAAATGCCAACCAGACACTTTCACCTTTTCCATGTTCACCCACTTTATCCATGCCATCGTTCCAATCCCCAGAACCCATTAACGGAAGGCCGTGCTCCCCAAAATTCAAACCGTTTTCAATTGCTTTCATGCAGTGAACATACAGGCTTGCAGATTGTGTTGATTTTAGTGGCAAATCATAAGAAGATTCTTCCCCAACATTTAATAATCTCCCTTCAATAAAAGAAACATTTTCATCTAGAATAGCTTCATCACCGGTATGGTAAACATACCTGGCCGTTACGAATGGGAGCCATAGATAATCATCGGAACAGGTAGTTCTAACACCTCTATTAATAGGGGGGTGCCACCAATGCTGTGCATCCCCTTCCTTGAACTGCCTTGATGCATTCAATAGGATTTGCTCCCTTGCAATCTCTGGTTTATTGTGCATCAAGGAAAGCACATCTTGTAATTGGTCCCTGAAACCAAATGCTCCTCCGGATTGGTAAAAGCCACTTCTTCCCCAAATCCTGCAGGCTAATGCCTGATAATTAAGCCAGCCATTACTGATGATGTTCAGGGCCGTATCGGGTGTTTCTATCTGAACTGCGGTCAATGTTTGGTTCCAGTAGTTCTTTACATTTTCAAGAGCCCGGTACACTGCTTCCCTACCTTTGTATTGTTTGATAAGTTCAATGGCATTTTGTTTGTCCCTACCAGCGCCAAGTTTAAAGATAATTTCATATTCCGCATTGTCGGCAACATCAAAAACTATCTGCAATGCTGCACAGGGGTCCAATGCTGCGCCATATTTACCTGAGAGTTTTGACTTGTTCATTGCTTCGGGGTTCCTCAATGAGCCGTTCCTGCCAATGAACTCCGTTCTATCTGTGGTATAGCTGGTGATAGTATCATCTACTTCAAAGAAACCTGTACGGTTTTCGAGTTCGGTATTGTAGCAGTTCCTTGCAAAAATGGAACTTAACGTGATGTCAGTTTCAGTAATGGTATGCATTTGTATCTTTGACCTTATTTCGCCCATCACCCATTCCACGTATCCTGTTGCGGATAGTTTTCTATGCCTGCCCGATTGATTATTGAATTTGATGACAATGAACTTTACCGCATCTTCTAAGTCCACAAAAATGGTCATATTGGTATCTATTCCATCTTCGCTGTGTTCAAAGCTGCTATAGCCAAATCCATGTCTCGTGATATAAGGTGTTTTGCCACGACTTTGCAGAGGTGTTGGTGACCAGAACTTGCCACTTTCCTCGTCCCTTACATAAAATGCTTCGCCTGCCAAATCACTGACTGGATCATTGTTCCATGGTGTTAAACGGAATTCGTGGGCATTGTCAATCCAGGTATAAGATTGGCCGCTTTCTGAAATGATGCAACCGAAGTTTGGATTGGCCAAGACATTGCTCCAAGGTGCTGGTGTTGTTTTGCCTGATTTGCTAAAGATGACATATTCCTTGCCATTTTCTGCGAAGCCTCCAATGCCATTGAAGAATTGCAGATTATTGGGTAATTCAACAGACGTTGAAACAGAAGGATGGAATTTTGTTGGGGTGAAATATGGGAGCACTGCTTTTACTTTTGTACGCCTGCTCAATTGTTCTTCCAAACTTCCGAACTTATCTGAAATTACCAATCTGGCCACTGTTTGAAAAAGCACCCTGTCCTCATTTGAAACCTGGTCTGCAGAGCGTATGAATACACCGCCTGGTTGTTCTTTCATATCAACACTTATGGTAGGCGCGATAAGCCCAAGAATCTGGTTCTGCAAGGTTTGCCTATAACCACCATGGTCTTCATTCCATATTACTAAATCTACTATCAAACCTTTCAAACGCCAGTAAGCGTGTGCCTGGATCATTTGCTTTACTAGTTCTATATTATCTAGGCTTTCAACCTGCACCAAGACGATTGGCAGGTCACCAGAAATGGAATAGCTCCATAAGCCAGATTGACCACGATTGTTTCTTAGTATGACATTGGTATCTGCTCTCAATGCAGGATTGGTATAGATAACGGAACTTGCTAAACGTCCATACAGTTGGGCATCAGATTCAAATGCATTGATTTGCCTCAAAACAACCTGACTATGTGTCCATGATAATTCAAATGCACGGTCTGCCATGAATTTATCCTGGTATTTTTCTATTAGGAAGTTGGCAACATCCTTTGTATCTCCGATACCTATTACCATATCAATCACAGTAGTTTGTAGTGGGTCCAATTCAAATCTGTATTGGATGCTTATAATGGGGTCAAGTACAGAACCTTGGGAGTTTGATAACTTGTCTGAATGGTTTATTGCATCTGGATGATGGATGGTATTTCCTCTACCAATAAATTTTGTTCTATTGGTTTCGTAAGAAACCTGTTTGTTTTTTGCATGGTGGACTTTCATTAAATGGAACATCGTTGGAGGATGTTCACTCTCGCTTCTTGGCCTTCTTGTGCAAAGAATGGCATTGCGTTGCTCCAGGATTTCTGTTTGTACAAATAAGTTGCTAAAAGCAGTATGTGCCAGGTCTGCATTTTGGTTGTTCAGCACTACTTCTGCATAGCTTGTTACTTCGATGATCCTTTTTTTGCGTGAGCGATTGGTTATATGCACCCTTCTCAATTCCACATCGTCTTCTGGTGAAACAACAATTTCTGTGTGGGTTTCAAGCTGGTGGTCCTTTCTTCTGAATTCTGCCCTTCCTTGAGAAAAAACGGCTTCATAGTTATCACCTTCCTGCAATAACGGTTGGTATGCAGTGGACCATGAAGCATTGTTCTCCAGGTCACGTATAAAACAGAAAGCTCCCCAATTGTCACAGGTTGTATCTTCTCTCCATCGTGTTACGGCCATATCCTTCCAACGGCTATAGCCACCACCAGCATTTGTCACCATTACGTTATACCTGCCATTGGATAGCAATTGTATTTCGGGAATAGGTGTATGTGGAGTATTGATGACACGCATGGATACTTCATTTGCATTGTCAACTTTTACGTTTGTATCAGACACATGTGCAGTAGGGGAATAGAATGTTGATACACGTGGGATACGTTCTTGCAATAACAGTAAAGTAGACTGTATTTCCACATCTGCTTCAAACCTTTTTTGCATGGGTTGTTCAAGTAGTAAATAAGCAAGTGACAATAAGCTCATGCCTTGATGATGCGCCATAAAGGAGCGGATTACGACATTTTCTTGACCTCTTGGTAATCGTGAAACGGTATAATCTATGGCCTCATAGAAGCCATAGTCACCCTGAAAGCCTTCTTCAAACATTGTCAGTAGATTATCATAAGCCTCGTTTGGCATTACCATTAATGCCATAATAGTAGAATATGGAGAAATTACCAAGTCTTCCGCCAATCCACGTTTAAGACCAAGTCCGGGGACCCCAAATGCTCTATATTGATAATTGAGGTCTGTATCAACAAGGTTATATCCTGATTCTGAAATGCCCCAGGGTACATTCCTTTTCTTGCCGTAATCGATTTGTTTCTGGACAATTGTTTTATGCGTTTGACTGAGCAGTGTGTTGTCGTAAGAAGGCATCACCAATATTGGCATCAAGTATTCAAACATAGATGCACTCCATGAAATAAGTACTGGTGTTGTGCCTAGGCTCGTTAACTGTCTGCCCAATGCAAACCAGCCTTCCTGTGGAATTTTTCCTTGGGCAATGGCAATAAAAATGCCCAGTCTTGCTTCGGATGCAAGCAAATCGTAGAAACTGTTATCCTTTCTATGTTCTTCTGCATTATAACCAATGGAAAACAGGTTTTGTTTCTGATCGTAGAGAAAATCATAGTCCACTGCTGCGAGCTCCTGGCATTTTGCAGCCAATTTTTCTATGATCAGGATCCTGTCCTTGGCTCTTCTGCTTGCTTCAATGATTGAATTGGTGAAAGCGTCCAACCATTGATTTTCCTCAGTTGAATTGCTAGATGAATAATGTGACTTGATTCTTGGCAAAAGGTCATTGTGCACTTTTGTTAGCTCAATCAAATTGGGAATGGCTGAAATCAATGAGAGCGTTTCATTGAATTTTTCTGTAGGCGATTGTAGTGAAACCCATGGTGCAAGCGAATTCAGGTCATTGTGTATATCACGAATCTGCTGGCCTAACAGTTCAATCCATGTAAGCGGTTCATCCTTTGATTGCCCCTCAAATTTATAGGAGCCAATTATATGGGCATATTCATCTTCCAAGATATCCATACAACCTTTTGCATCTGTCAATGTTTCGGGGTAGGATGAAATGATTCCTTCCAGTTCTTTTTTGAAAGGCTCGATTAAATGTGCATGTTCCTTTTTTTCTTGTAACACATTTACTGTGTCCATCAGTCCATCAAAGCTTTTAAGGGCAAATATTTTTTGTTGTGGCAATGTCAATAAACCTTGCCTCAATGTGATTAGATGTCCGATGAAATTGCCACTGTCGACTGTTGAGATATACCTAGGACTCAATGGCAATAGTGAGGTGGTGTCGTACCAATTGTACAAGTGCCCACGGTATTTTTCCATGGATTGGACAGTGTTCAGTGTATTGGTTGTTCTTTCAACTAATTTGCCAGAGGAAATGTAACCAAAATCATATGCTGTTAAGTTAGAAAGAAGTGAAAGCCCAATATTGGTAGGGGATGTACGATGTGCTGTTCGTGGTGTTGGATGCTCCTGGTAGTTGTCTGGTGGCAACCAATTATCATCAACATTAACAAATTTTTCGAAGAATGCCCATATTTTCCTTGACAATTTCCTCAGGAAGATTGTTTGCTGTTCACTCAGGGCTACACGTTCACTATTTTCTATTAAACTTACTAGCCAAGCAATAGCAGGTGATAAGGTCCAAAGGATAAGTACCGGTAGTTCAATGATAAGGGCAAGCGATGAGTAGTTCATCAAATAGAATAGCATGGCTACTGCAAACAATGGAGCTATCCACATTGTGCCGTAAGTTGCCAAGAGGCTTTTAGGAATGCTATTGATCGTGCTATTGGAAGGGTTCCATTCAAGCAACTTCTTTTTCGAAATGAACATTCGCCAACCTGTTCTTACAATAGCATCAGTGTTTATGTAAGCTTCATAAGGCAGGAAGGCAAAGTCAAGTAACTGTTGCAGTAAATTATCACCTGTGCTTTTTACTGTATAAATAACATGTTGGAGCAGGATTACATCCTTTGGCTTGCGACCAAGTTCCCAAAGGAAATTCAGGACGGCAGGTGTTATGAAAATCAATAGCACTGCTACTGTCCAAAACCATGCAGATCCAGTTAGCCATCCATGTGACAACAAGAGTATCATACATAATGGTACCAAGCTTCTTCTTAAATTGTCAAATATTTTCCAGCGTGACAAGGCTGAAAGAGGGTTTTTCCTGAACTGCTTATTAGGTGAAGGGACATTGGGAAATAGCCAGCGCGCAATTTGCCAATCTCCACGTATCCATCTATGCCTGCGTTTCACATCGACGTTATAATGCGATGGGTAATCTTCGTACAACTGGATATCGCTCATTAAGCCCGAACGGGAATAGCACCCTTCAACTAAATCATGGCTTAGTATCCTGTTGTCTGGAAACCTTCCATTAAGTGCGTGTTCAAAAGCATCAACATCGTAAATGCCCTTTCCGATAAAAGACCCTTCTTTGAACAAATCTTGGTAAACATCCGAAATGGCCCTTGTGTAAGGGTCTGTGCCGGGTTCATTGCCATGGATTTTCGCATAGAAGGAGCTTTTTGCACCTGGCAAACTGTTGGATACCCTTGGTTGAAGAATGGAGTAACCGTCCACTACGCATTGTTTTTCTTCCGAATACAAAGCATGGTTCAATGGATGGGCCATTGTACCTACCATTTTCCATGCTGCATCCCTTGGAAGCCTAGTGTCTGTATCCAGTGTAATAACGTATTTTATTTGGGGGAAAACAGTGTAATCAGCAATTATCTCAGAGAAATTTTCCCTTCCATTGCCTCTCAATAAAGCATTCAAAGCAGCTATTTTTCCACGTTTGCGTTCATAACCCATCCATGCTTTTTCTTGTTCGTTCCATTTTCTTGGGCGATGGAAAAGGAAGAAATATTCATTATTTTCATTGCAATATTTTTTGTTCATTGCAATGATTTTATTGCTGAGTGCTTGCAATATCTCCTTGTCTTCCGGCAATGTTTCTGAAGTTGCGTCCTTGAAGTCGGTAAGCAGGGCAAAGTGCAGGTTCCTGTCCCTATTGGCAAGGAACCGTACTTCCAGGTCTTCTGTTAAACTGTCTGTATCCTTTATGGAAGTGAGCAAGGTAGGTACCACTACCAAAGCATGGATATCATCTGCAATCCCTTTTGAAAAATCCATTCTTGGTAACAGCGAAGGTTTTGCTAATTGAGTGGAAAGCCAATTGATAATCGTATTGGCCAACTGGCTCACAGCTACAATGGAGACGGCAGCAAGTGCGAAAATTTTCCAGTTTTGGAGACCTCCATAATAAGCTTTATTGATAAAAAGCCAACTTAATAGAAAAGTGACAATAGCTATTCCTCCCAAATAGAAGAATAAAGGTGCTTTGCAGAACAATCTCCTGAGCTTATCGCCAAATGGCAGTTTTACTTTGATGACTTTTTCAACCTGCTCCAAGCCTTTGTCGATTAAGTAGTAGCCTACATGCTTGTACCGGTTGTGTTCCTGTTCATTTTGTCTTTCGGCAGATTTCACAACAAGTTTCGCAACATCTTGTTCAGATAAATAACTGTTTTTGGAAATTTTTTCAACAGCATGACGGTATACGTCCCTGGTATAGAAATCCATAGCAGTATATACATTGGCTGGGTCCTGTGAAAGGATCTTCTCTACAATACTCTCTTCTTCTACAAACTCACGCCAATTGGTTGTGTTGAGAAATCGAAGGCTCACAATGCTATTGCTGATAGAAACTTGGTCAGCAGCCTGTTTTTGATTTTCCAATTGAACAAGTTCGGTACTGGTCAATCCATTTTCGGAAAGGTTCTGCTCCACCCAGCTTAACGGTAGCGCAAGTGACGGGCCTTTACCCTGTAATCTTCTTGTTAGTTCAGCCACGAAGGAG
>JAHEZD010000041.1 GCA_023251255.1 Chitinophagaceae bacterium | reverse complement strand
AAGCGGGTGCAGTGCTGGAAGATTCATTCCAATCACCCATGTGCACAAGCAGCCCCGAAAAGCTCAATCTCTCAGCAGCAAACCACAGCGGGCTACACTTAGGGCAGCGCTGGCGGACAAACGGGCGGAGCCATTCGGGTTGTCCTTGGGCTTTTGTTTCTTTTGGGCCCAAGCCAAAAGAAAAGGAAAGAAGCCTGTTAGTACAACACTGTCCTTCGCTTAAACACTGGCTAAATGGAACGGCTGGCAAAACCAATTAACCCGTACTGCATTAATCAGTTACTTAAGAACAACAAGAAGAAGTGCCCTCAAGTGCAATTGATGATTACTTCTTTAAAAATGTGTCCACACGGGGCTGAGCCCCAAATAGTCGGGCCCCAAGCTGACACTTACTTTTCAAACTTAGTCACTACTAAACTAGTAGACTCCAACATGCTAGGCGATGTACCTGACTTTAACCGGAAACAATTGGACCATTAACAACTAATCGATTGCCTGCAGCACCAAGTTTCTCTTTTTCATTTGCTGCAATACTGCCATGCAAATAAAAATGAACAGGATGCCCACTACGGCTTCTGCAACCAGCATGTACTTGCTATTGTGCCTATCATGCGCCCAACCATCAATGGCTGTCATATAAACAACGGACAAATTGCCCAAGGAGGAGAGCATGGAATACTTGGTAGCTGCATTTTTCTTTCCAATAGCATATAATAAAACAGCGGAGAAAGCTGCATTGATGAGGCCCAATCCAAAAGCATAAAGCAGCACACCACTTATATATACGGCTGGCTGGTAAGGCAGTGCAGCCATGATGCCAGTTACCAATGCACACAAAGCACCGGAACCTAGATAAGCCACCCAATTTCCCCATTTATCCGCAATGTAACCCCCGAGTATGCAACCTGCCACACTGATAGTACTGTTTAGCACACCGGAAACCAGTGCCACCGTATCGGGCCCTGTCTGCCAGTCCTTTGCAATGGCCGACCACAAGTTGGCTGCCGCACCAGAACCAATGGGCATGCATATCATCAGGATAACAAAAAGAACAATCGGCACTTTCAGCATGGCAACAATATCTTTCCCCATGGCAGCAATTTCATGGGCAACGCTTTTATACTTGTTACATTGAACATCTTCTATCAGCATCACTACCAACGCAAACAATAAAGAAACAGTGCATAACCCAATGCCTGCAATTGCTACATTATAATGGGTAGCCAGCCACAGCCCAGCACCTCCGCCCAGTCCTATACCCCCTAAATTACCGGCCTGGAACCATCCGCCTGCCCTGCCTTTTTTATTTTCTTCTATCCTGTGTGCCATGAAGCCACCTACAGGCAACATGACCAATGTGGCTGCTACCTGTGATATGAACAGCATACTGGTAAGCAGTGCTGCGCCTTTGGGGGTAAGGGACGTAAAACATAGCAATAATAACGTTGACGTACTTGCAATTACACCAATCCAGAACCATCTGCGCAAACTAAGTGTAAGGTCTGCTACAGGCCCCCATAAAAAGCGCCAAAGGTTGGCCGATACGCCCAAAGCCACAATTTTTGCCGTGTCACCTACGGAGAAACCATTCTGTGTAAGCAAGTAAGGCAGTGTCACCGTTGCAAAACCAAAACTGATACCAGCGGGAAGCACCAGAAAAAATATATAGTGGGGCTTGGTAAAGGGCTGCTGCATAAGGTAGAAAGGTTGGTGCAACAATTTATGACTTAACGGGCGTCAATTTAAAAACTCACTACCTTTTTTTCGTTACTGCTCCTATAAGCAGTTTCAATAACTTTTATCACCAGCAGCCCGTCTTCTGCCGGTACAGGAACAGGTTGATTGTTCCTGATAGCTTGATGGATACCTTCATAATAGTCCATGTACTGTCCGCGTTCGGAAGCAATCTTTTCGCGGATAACAGTCCCGTCCTTTTCCGTGTGCAATAAGCCCCATTCACTTTCCTCTTCTACACCCCAATTGGTTTCAGTGGGCTTGCGTTCTGCCAATAAAGCAATTTCCTGCCCATTTGTTTTTGGTTTGATGAACGACCCTTTGTTGCCATGTACAATATAACCAATGGATGCTTCCCTGGCCAACAGGGTACTCTTTAACCTTACCCTTAAGTTGGGATAATAAAAAAGTATTTCAAAATAATCATCCACCATGCTGATTGGGCGGATAATTTTTATGTCAGCAAAAATGGCCTCCGGCTTCCCGAACAATTGCAGGGCCTGGTCTATTAAATGGGCCCCTAGATCATATACAATCCCGGTACCCAAAACGGGTTGTTCCTTATGCGTCTTATAGCTCAGTTCTTCCGTAAAGCGGTCGTAATGGATCTCTGCTTCCACCACTTCCCCCAATAATTGCCCGTCCAGTACTTTCTTGACGGTTTTATAGTCACTATCAAACCTCCGGTTCTGGTAAGCAGAAAGTACAAGGTTTTTATCCTTGGCAAGGGCAATCAGTTCCTCCCCTTCCAAAACGGTTACCGTGAAAGGTTTCTCAAGCACCACATGCTTATTGGCCAGTAATGCTTTCTTGGCAAAATCATAGTGGGTGATGTTGGGCGTGTTTACAATGACCAGTTCAATGGTTCCATCTGCAAGCAGGTCTTCATACGTATCATAGGAAACTGCTTGAGGATAGGAATCCTTGATGATTTTTTTACTGCGCTCCCATGCGCCCACCAAAGCAAACCCTCCATTCAAATGGATGAAGGGTGCATGGAACAGTTTACCTGACATGCCAAAGGAACAAAGTGCTGTATTAATGGGTTTCATTGATGTATGATTTTGAGGTGCATGATTTTTGATTGGGCATCCACTTGTCGAAGCCTGCTCGATAAAACCGGCAACCATCGGTTCAGGTGGATCCTTATTGCAATTTTAGTTTCTAGTTCTAGTTTCCAGTTTTTAGGTGACTTGTTTTTTATCCCAGCATTCCCTTCAAATTCTCCTTCACGCCATTCTCCCATTCGTCCCGTAAAATGGAAAGTATGATGCTGTCCCTTCTTCCACCACTTACTTTAGGCACATCCTGCCTCAGTATGCCCTCCACTGTACAACCAATTTTCTTCATCGCATTGATGCTTCTTTCGTTGGTATTGTCTGCCCTGAATTCCACACGGAGCATGTTCAACCCTTCAAAAGCAAATTGAAGCAATAAATATTTGCAATGCCTGTTCAGGCCTGTTCCCCTGAACCTTTCCCCATACCAAGTGTAGCCCAACTGCAGGGTCTGGTAAGCAAGCTGCATATCATAGAACCTTGTGCTACCTGCGTATTGTTGCGTTGTTTTATCGTACACGATAAATGGGTACATTTTCCCTTGCTGCCTCCCTTCAATTGCCTGCTGCACATATTTCTTCAAATTTTCTTCCCCAGCGGCACTCACCATACCAAATCGCCAGGTATCCGGTTCGTTCAGGCTGAATTCAAGCAAATTACTGCAATCATCCATTGTTAGTGGACGCAGTAAAACGCTTCCATCTTCCAGTACATAATCCTTCTTGAAATCAAAACTATCCTGCATCATTCCAAAATACTTTAATGAACATTAAAAACGTTATTAGCAGCAAGCAATTTGCTCAAAAAAATTGATATTGCATCTTCATCATTTAATTCAATAGCGCTATGTGTGGAATTGTTGGCTATACAGGTCCCAGGGAAGCTTACCCCATTGTACTGAAAGGTTTAAAAAGGCTGGAATACCGTGGTTATGACAGCACTGGTGTGGCACTGCTGGACAATGGCCACCTGAACGTTTACAAAAAGAAAGGAAAAGTGGCCGAACTGGAGGAAACCTTGATAGGAAAGGACCTCCACTCGCATATAGGTATTGGCCATACACGGTGGGCAACGCATGGTGAACCAAGCGACCGGAATGCCCACCCACATTTATCCAACAGTGGCGAACTGGCAATGCTGCACAATGGCATCATTGAAAATTATGTTCCCATAAAGAATGACCTGCTCAAAAAAGGGTACACTTTTAAAAGCGATACGGACACGGAAGTGCTTTTGAATTTTATAGAGGACATCAAGAAGAACAATAATTGTTCGTTGGAAGAAGCATTGCGCATTGCACTGAAACGTATTGTGGGTGCGTACTGCATTTTACTGGTTGAACAGAATGACCCGGAAACCATTTATGCTGCAAGGAAGGGCAGCCCATTGGTTATTGGGATTGGTAAAGGTGAACACTTCTTGGCAAGTGATGCTTCCCCCATTATTGAGTACACCAAGGAAGTGGTTTATGTGAACGATTATGAAATTGCCATTGTACGCCCAGACGAACTGATCCTGAAAAATTTGGGCAATGAAAAGCAAACGCCTTTCATCACCAAGCTGGACATGGAGCTGGCTTCCATTGAAAAAGGTGGCTATGACCATTTCATGTTGAAAGAGATACATGAGCAGCCAGACACCATTCATGATTGTTTACGCGGAAGGTTATTACCGGAAACCGGGCAGATCATCATGAGTGGTATAGACGACAATTTGGAAGCATTGGTCAACGCCCAGAGAATTGTAATTGTAGCATGTGGCACAAGTTGGCATGCAGGGCTGATTGCCGAATACATGATTGAAGAACTTTGCAGGATACCTGTAGAGGTTGAATATGCAAGCGAGTTCCGCTACCGTAACCCAATCATCAATCGGGGGGATGTGATTGTTGCCATTTCACAAAGTGGTGAAACTGCAGATACCTTGGTAGCACTTGAAAAAGCGAAGGAACAGGGTGCATTCATTTTGGGCGTGGTGAACGTGGTTGGCAGCAGCATTGCACGTATCAGTCATGCTGGCGCATACACACATGCTGGTCATGAAATTGGCGTAGCAAGTACCAAAGCTTTTACAGGACAGTTGGCTGTGCTCAGTATGATGGCGTTGAAAATTGCTTACGCAAAAGCAACCATTACGGAAGAACGTTACATGCAATTGGTTAGGGACCTTCATGCAATACCAGAAAAAGTAAAGGAAATCTTAAAGGATACCTCCAACATAAAAGCCATTGCTGAGAAATACAAGGATGCAAAGGACTTTCTGTTCCTTGGTCGCGGCTACAATTTCCCCGTAGCACTGGAAGGTGCGTTGAAACTGAAGGAAATTAGCTACATACATGCAGAAGGTTACCCGGCTGCAGAAATGAAACATGGCCCCATTGCCTTGGTGGATGAAAATCTCCCCGTGGTTTTTGTGGCTACAAAAGACTCCTACTACGAAAAGATCGTAAGCAATGTTCAAGAAATAAAAGCCAGAAAAGGAAAGGTGATTGCCGTGGCAACTGAGGGTGACGAAGTGATACCGGGCATGAGCAATGATGTGATGTTTGTGCCTGACACGGATGAAGTGATTGCCCCATTGTTAAGCACCATTCCATTGCAGCTACTAAGCTATTATGTAGGTATTTCCAAGGGCATTGATGTGGACAAACCAAGGAATCTGGCAAAGAGCGTAACGGTTGAATAATTCAACTCCGAAGGTTCCAACTTGAAGCATTAAAACCAATGACCCTAAAACAATTCTATGAGGTGCGCAATTTGCAGCAATGAAAAGAATAATGAACGCTTATCCATTAAAGAAATGATGCTGGGATTTAGGGATCGTTTCGATTATTTCAAATGCAATGATTGTGGGTGCATCCAAATAGAAAAAGTTCCCGATAATTTGGGGCACTACTACCCTGCTTCCTATTATTCATATCAATCTGGAACCACAAAGCCATCCCGCAAATTAATTGACTACCTGATGTTCAATTACTATTCAGGCTATAGGAGAACTATTGTGGGAAGCGTACTAAGCAAAAAACATACATCTGCAGATTTCCACTCCTGGTTTGGCAACATGGGCATATCCAACAGGAAAACGAAAATCCTCGATGTGGGTTGCGGTGGTGGTGAGTTGCTGAAAAGGATCTATGCTGCAGGCTTTACCAATTGCACAGGCATAGACCCCTTCAATGAAAAAGATGTAAGCTACAGCAGTTCATTCAAAATATTGAAGCAGGAAATAGCTGAGCATGCTGGCAAATATGACCTGGTAATGCTCCACCATAGTTTGGAGCACATGCCATTTCAGGAGCAGGTCATCCAGAAAATAAGTTCCCTTTTGGCCCCAAATGGAAAAGCATTGATCAGGATACCAATTTACAGTGAACCCTTAATGGAAAAATATGGAATGAACCTTGTATCACTGGATGCACCGAGGCATCTCTTTATCCATTCCATACAAAGCATCGAAAGGCTGCTTGCAAAGAACCATTTCAAGGTTAACAAAAAGGTTTATGATGCCAAAGCATTTTCTTTTACAGCCAGCGAGCAATATAAAATGGATATCAGTATGTACAATGATGACCGCAGCTATTACTTAAACAACAAGGACCTTTTTCCACCTGAAGTGATAAAGGAACACCAGCAGGCTATTCGTATTTTAAATAAGGATGAAAAAAGTGATACAGTTTGCCTGTATATAACCAAGGCCTAAAATAGTTTACGCTTGAAAGTGATAGGCTGTTGGTACAAGGCTTTTTTTTCACACAACCATTAATTTGCGGCAAATGAAAAATGATATAAAAAAATCACCCATTTCCTTATTGGGATACGGATTCATGAACAAGGAACACATTCCAAAAGGAAAAGATGAATACTATCTAAGGAATATCCAGAACAGGAGCGGAATTGATTACCGCCACTTATCTGCTTATGAAATTGAGGTGCTTGTCCGCAACAGGAATACAAGCGACGATTGGAACAAAATCCTGGTAAGCCATGCATTCAATCCGGAGCTGGTAAAAAACTGCAAGTTTTATGGATTGGTACGTATTGGCAAGCTTGAGCCTTACAGCCTTAGTTTCAGCGACCTGAAAGTCCCTGTTGGGTTATACAATTCCACCATCATCAGTTCAGACTTCGGCGACAATGTTTGCATTGATAATGTGAACTATTTATCGCATTACATATTGGGCAATGAAGTGATCATCAATAATGTAAATGAACTGGTAACCACCAATCATGCAAAGTTTGGTAACGGCATACTTAAGGAAGGCGAAAGCGAAAGCATAAGAATATGGATGGAAATATGCAATGAAAATGGTGGCCGAAGTGTACTGCCTTTTAATGGCATGCTACCAGGCGATGCCTATTTGTGGAGCAAGTATCGGGATGACGAAGCATTGCTGAAAAAATTCACCTTGTTTACCGAAACAGAATTCAAGAACGCTAAAGGTTACTATGGCAAAATTGGTGACAGGACGGTAATAAAGAACAGTGCCATCATTAAGGATGTGTGGATTGGTAGCGATGCATACATTAAAGGTGCAAACAAACTGAAAAACTTGACCATCAATTCCGGCGATGAAGGCAAGACACAAATTGGTGAAGGCTGCGAAATGGTGAACGGCATTATAGGTTTTGGTTGCCGCATATTTTATGGGGTAAAGGCTGTACGCTTCATTATGGCATCACATTCACAATTGAAATATGGTGCAAGGCTGATCAACTCCTATTTGGGCAACAATGCCACCATTTCCTGTTGCGAAGTATTGAACTCATTGATTTTTCCTGCGCATGAGCAGCACCACAACAACTCTTTTTTATGTGCTGCATTAATTATGGGCCAAAGCAATATTGCTGCTGGTGCCACCATTGGCAGCAACCATAATTCACGTGCTGCAGATGGGGAAGTAATTGCTGGCCGGGGCTTTTGGCCGGGGCTCTGTGTTAGCTTGAAACACAACAGTAAATTTGCTTCGTTCACCATTCTATCAAAAGGCGATTATCCTGCCGAATTGAATATCCCCGTACCATTTTCATTGGTGAGCAACGATGTCAGCAAGGACGAATTGACCATTATGCCCGGCTATTGGTTCTTCCATAATATGTATGCACTTGCAAGGAACAGTTGGAAATATGTAGACAGGGACAAACGTGTTGAACGGGTACAACATTTGGAATACGATTATTTGGCACCCGATACCGTCAACGAACTCTTTGCTTCCCTGACCATTTTTGAAGAATGTGCTGGAAAAGCCTTTCTGGAATATGAAAACCCGGCAAAGAAATACCCAGCAGCAGTTTGCATTGCCAAAGGCAAGGAACTCCTGAACGGGAATCCAGAAGCATTGAATGGCATTGAAATTTTGGCCATAGGCTTTGAGAACAAAAAAAGAAAGGCTGTTTTTGCAAAGCTTCCACGAGCTTACCATCTGTTCAAGGAATTAATTGGCTATTACGGTGTAACAACACTGTTGCAGTTTATTAAAGACAACAAGCTGAAAACACTGGAAGCTACAAGAAATGCATTGCCATCAAGGTTATCAAGAAATGAATGGTTAAATATTGGGGGGCAATTGATGCCCAAAGTAGAAGTCAACAATTTAAAGGACAGGATAAAGAAAGGCAGCATCAAATCATGGGATTCAGTACATGGTTACTATACTTCCCAAGGTCATAAATATGCCCAGCAGAAACTGTTGCATGCCCTGGCCAGCCTTGCTGAAATCAACAACATCAACTTCAAGAAGCTCGACAAGCAAGGCTTTGACAACTTACTGGATAATGCCATTGCTACCAAGGAGTGGATGGCGAGGGGCATCCATGATTCAAGAGCAAAGGATTATGAAAGTGAATACCGCAAAATGGTATACGATACTACGGAGGAAATGAACAAAGTAATGGGCAAGTTTACGGAGAACAGCTTCATTAAGGAACAACAGGAAGAATTGAAAGCCTTCAAAACAGCAATTGCATCGTTAAGGAAAGTGTTCTACAGAAAAAAGTAGATATCAGAAACGTGGGCAGAGAGGAATGTTCTTGGAGCTATTGTCCCGATCAAAAAAACCAATGTAGGAAACCGAAAGTTCCATGCCTCCCCTACCCTGACTGGCAGTTTTTAATTGCGATACGTTTGCATCGTAACTAAATGCTACAGAGAAAGGATGGTAATCAAATTTAACAACAGGTATGAATGCGTCCTTTGCCCTCATGAAACCACCAAGATGCAAGGTATATTCAGGGTTCTCCACATCATTGCCCATTTTATAGGAATACAGTGCGCCCCCAATGATTTCCGTATAGGTTCCCTGCTTGCTGTAATCCGCTTGAATGGTAAAATAGGATGTTTCATTTAAAGTGAACTTTACCCCCGATGATACCACAATCTTTGGCTGCAATTCAATTTCAGGTGTCTGATAAAAGGAGTTTTTGGGCCTGTTGAAATGGTGGTAGGCTACACCGATAAAATAGTTA
Source organism: Chitinophagaceae bacterium (assembly GCA_023251255.1). Classification (GTDB taxonomy): domain Bacteria; phylum Bacteroidota; class Bacteroidia; order Chitinophagales; family Chitinophagaceae; genus UBA1930. The sequence continues at coordinate 38,027 of JAHEZD010000041.1, read as the reverse complement.
TCATCAGGCCTGTCCTCACCAATGGCAGAGTTGAAAGTCATGCCAATACTCCCATCCAGGTAACTGTAATTGGAGTTGGTAAATGTTTCCCCATCTGCTAATGAAGGATTGTAACCATTACCGTCGAAGTGGTTATTGGTAGTTATCTTGCTCCTATCGAACCTGCGCTGTACCAAGCCGCCCATTACGCCCAAAGCAAGGTATTTATTCTTATCTCCGCTCAATGCTTTATGGTAATTGAAAGCGGGCATCACGCTGGTGGTGGTAAGTGAAGCAGTCCCTGCCCTATCATATAGAACCTGTAAGCCTGTAGTAATGAAATCGTTACCGCCACCTACCGGCTTTTTAAAATCGAAATTGAAGGAACCCGTTTGGTATGGAACTGAAACGGATGCCCATTGGCTCCGGTAAACCCCTTGGAACCTAATATCACCCTGAAAAATACCTGCCAAAGAGGGGTTGCGCAATAAAGGAGCTTCAAAAAATTGGGAAAAGTGTATATCCTGGGCTTCAACAGCACTAAAGGCCGAAAGACCAATAGCTATTGCCATTAACAAATTGATATGGATACGGAGCCTCATTGATTGAGATATTGGTACTGATATAAACGCAATGATAGTTTCATTATTGTGAAGATATTGCCCGATAATGCCGAAGCGTATCCAATTCTATCTCAAGAGGGTTATATTTCCTTTCAGCGGTATGACCTGGCTATTGTCGCAAAGTATTTCCATACTGTAAACATATACATCCGAGCTGAGTTTTGCCCCTTTATAGGTTCCATCCCACCCTTTTGTGGCATCATTGGGCGCAAAATTGTCCTTGCTGAAGACCAGTTCGCCCCAACGATTAAAAATCTTCAATGATTTCACGTTGAACAATCCTTTCCCCCTTGGGTAAAAAATATCATTATTGCCATCGCCATTAGGCGAAAAAGTGTTGGGAACAAAAATATTGGCATCGTTGCACAACGCTTCAATGGTTACTTCATCCTTGGTGGCGCAACCGCCAGGATTCGAGGCTTCCGCCACATACTTGATATTGTCCTTAATAATTGCATTGGGTACGGGGCAATTTGCACAGCTAAGCCATTTTTCCGGCAGCCATTTCCATTTGGTGATGTCGCTGGAATTGGTGGTAACCAAAGGAATTTGGCTACCCACGTTTGCCCTGATCAAACTTTGTACAATATTGAATTGTGGATAAGGGTACACTTGAATAGTAACCGTATCCTTGAAACTAAAACAATTCTTGCTATCCGTTCCTGTAACCGTATAAAACGTAGTGGCGGTTGGATCGGCAACTGGATTGCTGATATTTGGATTGCTCAATCCTGTAGAGGGGGTCCAGACATACTTGTCCGCACCGGTTGCAGAAAGCTGTGACGACTGCCCAACACATAGGGTATCTGCCAAAGAGGCCTTTACTTTGAAAGGCTCTATCACATTGATCAAAACAGAATCAGCTACGCTACAGCCAAAGCTTGTGTACCCAGTTACCTTATAAAATTGCAGGCTGTCTGGTTTTGCTACAGGATTTGTACAGGAAGTACAGCTCAATGTTGCGTCTGCCTTCCAAATATAAGTGGCAGCACCAGATGGCTGCAAAATAATGGATTGCCCCTTGCATACAACAGAATCAATACCAGCATCAGTGGTTGGCAATGGATGTATGATAACGTTTTTATGAACTGTATCCGCACAGCCACTTGCATTTGATGAAATAGCAGTAACCACAAAAGTACCAGCAACTGTGTATAATTGCGGTAATGGATGCTGGAGGGAAGATATGTTTCCATTATTGAAAGCCCAGTTCCATGAAATGGCTGATGAGTCACTTTTGACGACCGTGCCATTGAAAACCAAGGAACTGTTCACGCAACCCGTGGAATCACCTCCAATTTTTATCAGCGGCGTTTGCACAATATTGATAGGAACGTTAAGTGTATCGCCATATTTGCAACCCTTACTTGTGGTAACATCAAGGGTCACTGTATAATGGCCCGGTTGGGGATAAAAATGCTGTGGGTGCTGTTGCAAAGAAGTGGCCCCATCCCCAAAATTCCATGAATAGGTACTGACCACATCATTGCTTACAACTGTTGAATCGAGGAAGTTCAAGTGCACAGAATCGCAGTATTGGGTTTGCGGAACATGGATATATGTTTCCACATCAGCTACCACAATCGTGTCTGTGCCAAGAATGGGCACTTGGCAACCAGCATTGTCCACCAGGATCATCTTTGGTTTGAAACGGCCACCAATAGAGAATGGATGTGAAACTACCGAATCCACAGTGGTTAAAATAACACCATCATTGAAGTCCCAAATAAAAGTAGCATTGTTGAGTGTCTGTGCCCTAAAAGTTACCGTATCGGGCTTACAAAACCTTAAGGGGGCATAAGTAAAAGTGCCTATAGGCCCATGTACTTCTATGTTTTTGGTAATGGAATCCACACAGCCTCCATATCCATAAGCCCTTAGCGTCAAAGGATAAGTGCCCACGTAATTATAGAAGTGGGATGGCGTATCAATATTGGAGAAACTACCGTCGCCAAAACTCCAACTTATATTGGATGCATAAGTGGCATTATTGGCCACTTCAATCAAAAAAGGATAACATAGGCCGAGCACCCCGCCTTGTAAAAAACTAAAGTTGGATTTCACATTGGCCACATGGACATACTGTGGCCTGAACATAGAGTCCTTGCAACCAAATAGATCAGTGACAGTCAATTTAATGGAAAAGAATCCCGTATCGGTGTACGGATGCAATGGATTCTTTGCACCCGAAGTAGTGAGGTCCCCAAAATCCCAATGGTAGCCGAGGTTCATCCCTTGAGACAGGTTATTGAATGTAACATTGGCATTACTGCACCTTACGGTATCGTTCGTATCAAAATTGGCAACTGGTTTTGTTATCAATACAGCAGATGGTTTTACCAATGTATCATAGCACCCAAAACCATCCTTCACAGTAAGTTTTACGGGGAAACTTCCCTGTATATTGTATTGATGGACAAAAGGCGGAGCGGAAACAGTATCAATGCCCCCATCACCATAGTTCCATATCCACTGCACTATCGGGTGCACACCATCTGTTGCTGAAGTATCTATAAAATTCAGCGTACCATTGATGCATGTGCCACCAGGTGGGTTGGCAAAACCAGCAGTTGGCCCATAAATGGTTACGGGTGATTGCCGGATAACAGTATCCTTGCACCCATAGATATCCGTGGTAATCAATGATGGCAATACATTGCCCGAACTGGTATAGTTATGGGTAACGGTCGGGTTCCCGGTCGTAATTGTTGCCCCATCTCCATAGTCCCAGAAATAAGTTGAAATAGCCGACGGAACAATATTGGTAGCCGTAAAAACAACATCCGCATATTTACAAAAATTGTTGCCATTAGTGGTAAAATCCGGAGAAGCGGCAGCAATAATAATGGAATCGGTTGCCGTATGTGTGCAGGTAGCGTTTGTTACGGTAAGGCTCACGATATACAAACCAGGGGAAGGATAAACATGCACGGGGCTAGGAATGGTTGATGTGCCACCATCTCCAAAATCCCACGCATAAGTTAAGGCGCCTTTTGATTGGTCTATAAACCGTCTTTGCAATGGGGTATCACAACTGACCGTCTTATCAAAACCAGCAATTGGAGGATTGATATAGATGTATTTGGCTAAACGTAAGGTATCATTGCAAAAATTATTGCTCACAATCAGCACCACACTAAAAAAACCAGTATCGGTATAATTGTGAATGGGGTTCATGGAAGAAGAGCTGCCACCATCACCAAAAGTCCAGATATAGGTGTCAATGGTACCCGTAGATGAGTTGAGGAAATTAATCGGTTGCTTTGCACAGGCAATCAAGGGATTGGCAGAAAAAGCAGCATGTGGCCTACTGCTTAATTGTACAGCATTCACCAATGAGAAGGTATCCCTGCACCCTCCAGCAGTAGCAACAATCAATGTAATGGTATAAGTACCCAAATTGGAGTAGGTATGTGAAGGTGTTGCCCCATTTTGTATTGGCGTTGCATCACCAAAGTCCCATTCGTACAATACAATCGGTGCGGGAGAATTAACCGTAGCATTATAAACAGAACTAAAGGGGGCACAACCTTTATAGGGTAGAAGTTCCGTACAACTGATTGATACGATATCTGGTGGGCTAATTTTCACTGCCCCTACTTTTATTAGGGTATCCGAGCAGCCAGTTGCATTTGTTGCAATAAGTGTTACATCAAAGCTGCCATTCTGTACATAGTTATGCGATGGGCTTGCTTGGCCGGATGTACCCCCATCGCCAAACAACCATTGAAAAGAACTACTTCCTGTGGATGTATTCGTGAACCCAACCAATAAAGGAGGCAAACAGGTACCAGTTGCAGATTGTGTAAAAGAAGCCACAGGCTTGGCTGTTACGGTTACCGGTTTTGTAATGGAATCCTTGCAGGCACCAAAATCTGCAACCATTTTTACCTGATAGGTACCAGGTGCCGAATAAATATTTGATGCATTAATTTGTGTGGATGTATTCCCATCCCCAAAATTCCATAGTACAGTTGAAGGAGGGGGAACAGATGTATTGGTAAACGAAACAGGCAAACCTATACAACTCCCGATATTGCTGAAGCTTGCTGCAACATTGCCAATATTGATTATATTGGACTTTATGAGGGTGTCCTTGCAGCCAACATTGTTGCTGGTTATTAAGGTTACCGTATAACTACCGGGAGTTGTATATACATGTGAGGGATTGGACAATAAAGAGCCCCCCCCATCGCCAAAAAACCATTGATAGTTAAGTATCCCAGTTCCAATGGATGAATTATTGAACCCAATGGTAGCGGGGGCACCGCAACCGCTATTGCTGCCAACGGAAAAGCCTGCCAATGCCCCACCGGAAATCGTGATAAAATTGGGCTTGTTCAGAAAGGTAAAGCAGCCCGTACTGTTTTTTACTTTTAAGGTCACGCCAAAAGTTCCAGCAACCATGTAAGTATGCTGGGGATTCTGGCTGCTTGAAGTATTGCCATCCCCAAAATCCCATGTCCATTCAACATCGGTACCAGAATTGGCCACGCTTAAATCCGTGAACGCAATCCCCAAAGGATAGCAGCCCGTTGTTACAGAGGCATTGAAGTTTACGCTTGGGACATCATTGACAACTATATAATTGGTCTTGATAACAGAATCCTTACCGGAAGCATTCTCCACAATGAGTTTTACTGTATATGAACCGGGGGAAAAATAAGTAGCTGTAGGGCTTTGCTGGAAGGAAGTGGTATTGTTTCCCAAATCCCATTTCCATGAAGTGGGGTTACCGGTCGACAAATCCTGAAAATGCACAATTAAAGGGGCACATCCACTGGTAATATCTGCAGCAAAAATGGGTGTTGGCTGCGCATAGGCACTTGCACCAATTAAAAGGCAGCAAAGAAGTGTTGGCAAACAACAATATATCTTTTTCAGCAGGTACGGCACTATTTACATTTCAGCTTGTAACTCATCTGTAGATGAAAAAATAGGCCAAATTGTTGCTTCAACAGCAAAATGGCCTCTCAAACTACGAACGAATGTAAGAGAAAGTTTCTATCGCAGCAGCGTTACATTGCCTTTTGTGGGTATAATGGTACTGTTATCACATTGCACCTCCATGGCATAAACATAAACGTCTGTTGGCAATTTACTGCCCTTGAACGTGCCGTCCCAGCCTGCTGTTGCGTCATTTGCTTGAAAACCAATCCTTTCGAAAACAACTTCTCCCCAACGGTTGAAGATGCGCAAACTCTTAATGGTAAATACGCCTTTGCCCCTAGGGTAAAAAATATCGTTCATGCCATCCCCATTGGGTGAGAACGTATTGGGTACAAATATGTTGGCATTGTTGCAGATAACGGTAATCTTCACCTCATCCCTTGTAATGCACTGGCCGTCATTGGCAGCTACGCAGGTGTAAACAATTGACTCCCTGGCAGTAGCAGTAGGGGATGCCAAATTCGGATTGTCAAGCCATTTAGAAGGGGTCCATTTCCATTTTGTTACATCACCCGTATTGGTGGTCTCCAATTTTACAGTACTACCTGCATTCAAAATAATTTCATCTTGTTTGATTTCCATCTTAGGAATTGGGTAGGTCTTCACTTTCACAAAAGCTGTATCTGCAAAACATCCCTTATTGTCCATTCCGATAACACGGTAATTCATTAATGTATCTTTTGCGGGGCGTATGTTCACTTGTGCCGCAGTAGGATTGTCGATGTACAAGGAAGGGGACCAAGTATATTTTTCAGTGCCGGTAGCTTTCATTTTTGCAGTTTCCCCCAAACATAAAGTATCGCCTTTATCAGCTACCATGTTCAAGTGCTGCTGCACCCTCACCCTAACTGAATCCGTTGCAACGCAATTGTAAGCATTCTTGCCTGTTACCATATACATCACATCCGTTAATGGATGTGCAATGGGCGAGGCACAGTTTAAGCAACTCAAAGTGCCCTGGGTGGCCCATGTATAAGTAAGGGCACCAGTAGCATGCAATGTATAAGACTGGTTCCGGCAAATAGCAGTATCGATGCCTGCATCCACATTGGGCAGATCTTTTACGGCCACTACTTTTATGGTAGTGTCAGCACATCCATTACTGCTATTGGTAATAACGCTCACATTGAAATTGCCTGCTATTGGGAATATTTGCGAAGGAGGGTTCTGTAGTGAGGATGTATTGCCATTCGCAAAGTTCCAGTTCCAAGTAATGGAAGCTGTATCTGGATGAACAACAGCAGATGCAAACACCAATGACCCATTTCTGCAAACCAGTGAATCTGCTGTGATAGCCACATGTGGTTTGCCCACTACTTTTACAAGACTATTTGTTGTAATGCTATCGGTGCATCCAGTTTGTGTCCTTACTACAAGTTTCACATTATAGAAACCGTTATTCGTGTATTTGTGCGAAGGTTGAGCCTGTGTTGACGAAGCCCCATCCCCAAATCTCCAAAGGTAGTTCGTAACAATATCGTTCGTGATGGATGAATGATTGAAAGTAACAAAACCTGAATCACAAACCAGCGCATTCTGTGTGGCAATCTGTGCCTTGATACCTTTTGCATTGATGGTATCCTTGCCAATAATCGGTACCCGGCAACCTGAAGCATCTTCCAGGATTAATTTAGGAATGTAGCTGCCCGCATTTACATAATTGTACGACGATGTATTGCTCGTAGTTGTAGCTACCACACCGTCATTATAATCCCACATAAGTTTTACCGCATTTTGGGTAACCGATGAAAAATTCACTGTAAATGGCACACATGAAAGTGTTGGCGAATAGCTCAGTATACCTGTCGGTCCAAGCACTTTAACAGTCCTGCTGGCAGAGTCTGCGCAGCCTCCGTTGTTCCTTACCACCAATTTAACCGTATAGCTACCAGGATAAGTGTACAGATGGGATGGTGCAGCAAAATTGGCACCACTGCCATCACCAAACGTCCAAGTATTGGAAGCTACATTTGCAGAGGTGTTGGTCATATTAACAAGCAATGGGGGGCATACACCAAATGAATCACTCATCGTAAAATGGGCAATTGGATTGTACACCTTTATCTTGTCGGTTTTCGTAATGGAATCCTTGCAACCATAAGGATCCATAGCAAATAATTTTATGGTGTAGGTTCCTGCATTAGGATAATCATGCGATGGGCTGCCTACAGTTGATATATTCCCATCTCCAAAACTCCATTGATAAGAAAGATTGTTACCTGTTGATTGGTTATTGAACACAACATGGTAGCCTGGGCAGATAGTTGTATCTGATTCCACAAATGCCGCAACAGTTTTGGAAACCGTTACCACATTCACCCTTGTTAAGCTATCAGAACAGCCATAACTATCTGTTACCTTTAAAGTCACGGCCATATTGCCCCCAACATTGTACTGATGGGAAAACGGCCCTGTTGAATAATTGGCCAAAGCACTGCCATCACCATAATTCCAGCTCCAATTGGCAATGCTGTGCAAGCCATCGGTTGTTGAGGAATCAATAAAATTAACCGTTGAACCAGAACATAAAAAGTTGGTTACGGCACTAAAGTTTGCAGTTGGGCCATAAATGGTTGTTGAAACATTGTTATACAAAGTGTCCTTACACCCATTTCCATAGGTAACAATTACAGAAACAGCATAGGAACCCGCTTGCGGATACCTGAACCCAGTTGAAGGCGAATTGGTAACAATAGTATTTCCTGTTCCAATATTCCATTCATAAGATGCCACGTTGGCAAAGTCCAAACTGTCCACAGTAAAAGTTACAGGGTCCATACGGCAGGCAACATTGGACGAAACATGCAATTTGCCCTTCCTGTTATCCACTGCAACCAAGCGCGGTTTCACATGTGTGCAACCATCGTTGGTCACAGTCAGGGAAACTGAATAAATGCCGGATGCAGGAAAAGAGTGCACAGGACTTGGTAAGCTGCTTGTAGTGCCGTCACCAAAATCCCAATTATAAGTCAATGCCCCTGCAGACTTATCCGTAAAAGTAACTTCCAGCTTATTGGCACAATTGATAATGGAATATTCAAACTTGGCTATAGGCGGCTTCACATGCACATAGTTCTGTTTGGTAATGCTGTCCTTGCATCCATTGTTCCAAACAATTAGTTTCACTGTAAAATAGCCCGTATCCATGTACTGCGTAAAAGGGTTCTGATTGGTGGAGGTTTTATTGTCACCAAAATCCCAAAACCATTCTGTTATTGGGCCATTGCTGCTTGCATCAGTAAAAAATACCCCATTCATGGCACAACCGTCCAAAGGAGTAGCTGAAAAATCAGGTGTGGGCTTATGCCCAACCTTTACGGCGTGCAGGCTCGTAAAAGTATCACTGCAACCGCCAGACGTTGTAACAGTTAGTTTCACATCAAATACACCTTCCGCTGTATAAACATGGGTGGGCAATTGTGATGTTGAAGTAGTACCATCGCCAAATTCCCAAAGGTATTGTACAATAGTCTGTACACTACTAACTGTTGATGCAAAATTTACCGACAATGGTGCGCAGCCTTCTTTGGGATCAGCAGTGATACCATCAATATGGGGAACATGCACTGCAACAAAATCGCTCTTGGCAATGGAATCCTTGCAGCCATTGATATGTGTGGCCACAAGGCTCACACTGTAATTGCCTTGAAGGTTATAAGAATGGGTGGGGCTTTGCAAGGTTGAAATATTTCCATCTCCAAAATTCCAGAAATAAGTCGCCCCACCCAATGAATTGTTGTTGAACTGCACATTGACGGGTGCAGCACAAGCTATATTATTTGTACTTGTAAAAGCTACGCTTGGCTTTTCAAGTATGGTGATGTTCTTAATGGTAGAATCCTTGCACATACCAAAATTGTTCACCAATTTTATCTGGTAAACCCCTGCATTGGCAAATGTTTTTACTGGATTGATCTGTGTGGAACCCGTTGCATCACCGAAATTCCAGACAGAGGATACTGTAGCAGGGGTCGATGTATTCGCAATGGATATTGGGGAACCGGCACAAGCAGTAACCGGCATACTGAAAGCTGCCTGAACAGAGCCTACCACAATACCGTTTACCTTAGTGATGGTATCGGTACAACCAAGCGCATTGATCGTAATTAATTGGATGGTGTAGGAACCGGGGTTATTGTAACTATGAACAGGATTCAAATCGGAAGATATACCACCGTCACCAAAAGACCATTCATAACTCAACAAACCAGTACCTGCGGACGAGTTGGTAAATGTTACAGGAGTAGGTGGATGGCAATTACCCGATGATACGTAAGAAAAATCAGCTTTTACTCCTCCATTTACATTAATGAAAGATGGTTTGGTAACAGTTTTTGAACAACCATTGGCATTGATCACTTTTAATTTCACATCAAACAGGCCTTGGGAAGTATAGGTATGCGTTGGGTTACGCAGTGTGGATACATATCCATCACCAAAATCCCATTGCCACTGGCTAATGCTACCAGCAGAAGCGATACTCAAATCAATAAATTGTGTATGTAATGGATAGCAGCCCAATGTAACGCCCGATGAGAAATCTACTATTGGGTTATCATAAACGGTAATGAACTGTGACTTGGTGACAGAATCCAAACCATTACTATTTTTTACAACCAATTTAATATTGTAGGTACCGGGATTGATGTAGCTAACAGCAGGGTTCTGTAAGGAGGATATGGTACCATTTCCCAAATCCCATTTCCATTCTGTTGGGTTACCAGTAGACGCATCCTGAAAACTTACAACTATCGGTGAGCAGCCAGCAGAAACGTTGGCGGTGAAGTCTGCATGCAACTGAGCATGTGCAGACCCAAGGATGAGTATTGAGGCAATCAATAACTGAATATACTTCAGCCCTGATGCCAAATTGGCTTTCATGGAATTCGGTTTACGAATGGATATTGGAATATTTTAAAAAACCTTGCTTATTTATAACAGCAAACGTCTTCTTTTTAGTATGTCTTACGTATTTTTTGTACCTGAAACGTGGCTAAAAAACATTAAAACGGCTTTATTGGGTATTTGCACGGACGTTTGGGGCATGTATAATTACGGGGAAAAACCGTACAATTACGGAAGGGGTGCATATAAAAAATCCCTGTTGCAGATGGCAACAGGGACGTAATATCACTTGAATGAACCTTAAATACTGAATGCAGTTTCGATAATTTCCTCCTGTTCCTGTTTGTGTACTTTGGCATAACCTGTAGCAGTACTTGCACTTGCGTGGCGGCTGATAACGCCAAAATTGATGCCCTTAAGGTTGGTTTGCAAAAACGAAGCTGCCCCCATGTTCAATGGCTCTTCCTGTACCCAGAACCAGATTGCCTTGCTGTACTTGTCATGGAGTACCTTCAGTTGTTTTTCAGGTAAGGGATATATCTGTTCCAAACGCACTATCGCAACATCGTTCCTGTTTTCTTTTACCTTTTTCTCCGCCAATTCAAAGTACAACTTACCGGAACACAACAACACCTTCTTAATTGCAGATGCCTCTTCCACCGAGTCATCAATTACTTCCTTGAACCCGCCATGCGTAAACTCGTTGATATGACTGTAACTACCGGCATAACGCAGGTTGGCTTTTGGGGAAAAATTGATCAATGGTTTCCTGAAAGTCCAAGCCAATTGCCTTCTCATCACATGGAAGAAATTGGCAGCAGTGGTAATATTGGTAATAATAAGGTTCAACTCTGCACACATCTGTAAAAAGCGTTCCATTCTTGCACTGCTATGCTCGGGCCCCTGCCCTTCATATCCATGGGGCAACAACATCACCACTGCATTCTGGCGCTGCCATTTCTGCTCGCCAGCAGCAATGAACTGGTCAATCATGGTTTGGGCCCCGTTGCAGAAATCGCCAAACTGGGCCTCCCAAATAACCAATGCATTCGGGTTCGCCATGGCATACCCATATTCAAAACCAAGTACCCCATATTCACTCAGCAATGAATTGTAAATACGGAATTTTTCCTGGCCTTCGCTAAGGCCCTTTAGCCTGTTATAAGGCTTATTGGTTTCCTCATCACGCAATACAGCATGTCGGTGGGAGAAAGTCCCACGTTGCACATCCTGCCCACTCATCCGCACAATCTTCCCTTCGACTAAAATGGAAGCATAAGCCAAAAGTTCACCAGTGGCCCAATCAATTTTATTTTCAGTTTCCAACAGCTTGGTCTTGTCGGCCAATAACTTTTCCACTTTCTTGAGCGGCCTGAAATCAGAGGGCCATTCCATCAATCCTTTGAACAGTTTCCTCACATCATCTTCGGGTATGGCAGTAACAGGTGATTGGTTGAAGTCTTCTGCGGTAGCCTTCCGCAAGCTTTTCCAAACAAGTTCAGGTGGCTGGTAAGTGTAGGGCAATGGCTTCTGCTTCACTTCGTCCAAACGCTCCTGCAAGTCTTCCCAGAACTTCTTTTCCATGGCTTTGGCAAGTTCCTGCGCATCTGGCTCCCCATTCTCCAGAAGGTATTTCACATAAACCTCCCTTGGGTTGGGATGTTTATCAATCAGGGCATACAATTGGGGTTGAGTGTATTTGGGATCATCCCCCTCGTTATGTCCATGTTTGCGGTAGCAAACCATATCAATGAAGATATCCGAATTGAACGCTTGCCTATAACGCGTGGCAATGGATGCACATTTCACCACGGCTTCCGCATCATCACCATTTACATGCAGCACTGGGGCCTGCACCATGGCTGCAATGGAAGTACAGTAATCAGAACTCCTTGCATCATCAAAATCTGTAGTAAAGCCTATTTGGTTATTGATGACAAAATGGATGGTACCACCCGTATAGTAACCACGTAAGTTGCTCATTTGCAATACTTCATAAACAATTCCCTGACCTGCTACAGAAGCATCGCCATGGATTAGGATAGGAAGCAGTTTATCAAAATCACTCTTGTACAATACATCGGCCTTGGCCCGGGCAAAACCAACCACCACAGGGTCTACCGCTTCCAAATGCGATGGATTGGGCATCAGTTTTAAATGTATAGCCTTATTATTCGCAGTGGTAACCTCGCTCCCATAACCCATATGGTATTTAACGTCGCCGCTGCCCATCGTTTGGTCAATGGCTCCTGTTCCCTCAAACTCACTGAAAATCTGCTCATAGGTCTTGCCCATGATGTTGGCAAGCACATTCAATCTTCCCCTATGCGCCATCCCTATTACCACTTCCTGCACATCATTATCGGCAGCTACATTAATGATTTCATCCAGGGCGGCAATCGTGGTTTCCCCGCCTTCCAATGAGAACCTCTTCTGGCCAATATATTTGGTATGCAGGAATTTTTCGAACATGACCCCTTGGTTCAGCTTCTCAAGCACCCTTTTCTTCTTTTCCAAAGGAAGCGGCTTATTGAAGTCCTTTTCGATTTCGTTGGACAGCCAATCAATCTTCTTCTGGTCGCTAATGTATTTGAATTCAACACCTATATGCGTAGCATAGGATTTCTCCAAATGGGCAATGATATTCCTGAGCGTTGTGGTCCCAATGCCAATCAAGTTCCCTGCATTGAATGTTTGCTCCAGGTCCGCCTCGGTGAACCCAAAAAAGCCTAAATCCAGGTTCGCCCCCCTATCCTTTCTTGTTCGGATGGGATTTGTTTTTGCAAGAAGGTGTCCCTTGTTCCTGTACCCGAGGATCATACGGTATGCCCTTATTTCCCTTGACCAATCAATATCCCCTGTAGCAGAAACTGTGGCCGTAGTGGTGACCGCAGTGCCATTTACAGGCTTGGCCTGGGTATTGGCCAATGCAAAATCAAACCCTTCGAAAAATTTTTTGAGGTCTGCATCGATACTGTTAGGGTCTTTTATAAATTCCTGGTATAAACTTTCTATGTAGGCAGGATGGGAATTGGTGATGTACGAGAAATCCTTCATTTTAGCAAAATTGAACTACTTTTTTATTGAATGGAGGCAAATATCGGGCATTGATTGCATAAAAAAAGGGCAAAATTTAAAGTAGGCACAAAGCCAAAAGTTACCTGCTGCTACGGCATTTTAATAATTGTTGAAAAAAAATTCAATTTAATTTTCCACTTTCAAAATGAACCCCTTACTTTTGCCGTCCTTTAAAATAGAATACATGGCAAACCATAAGGCTACTAAAAAAGATACTAGGCAAGCAGCCAAACGCAGAGACAGGAACAGGTACAATGGTAAAACTACCAGAAATGCAATCCGTGATTTGAAAGCAATCGAGGACAAAACAGCTTATGGCGACAAATTGCCTTCTGTTGAATCCATGATTGACAAATTGGCTAAACGTGGCGTGATACATAAAAACAAAGCTGCCAATTTAAAAAGCAAATTGGCCAAGAGGAAAGTAGCTGCAGCAGCATAATTGCATTACTTATTACGTTTAATATACTTGAACCAGTTGATTGTATCAACTGGTTTTTATTTGTATAAGGATATGGTAAACCTATTTTTATCATTTCCTACAGGCTCGTAATGTACTTTACCCTTATGAACATCTATAATTCGCTGAACAATGGCAAGACCTAACCCATGCCCCCTTTGTTCAATGGAATTCTCCCCCCTAAAAAAAGGAATGAACAATTTATCGATTTCTGTTTTCTTAATTTGTTTACCCGTATTCTCAACATTGATTTCTATATGGCCCCTATCTGCCAATAAAAAAATGAACACACTTTTATCCGCAGAGTACAGGTAGGCATTTTTGATCAGGTTCCGGATGGCAGACCGCAACAAGGCCTCGTTTCCCTTGATAATAAGGTTATCCTCTTCCGGTATGGAAAGGAATTCAAGCGTTATCAGCGCTTCTGGCAATATCTTCTTGGCAGCTTTAATTGTATCGTACAGTACTTCATCAATCCTTATGGAATTCCATTCATTGGATGTTTCCATCTTTTCATACTGGGACAGCAGCAGCAAGGAATTTGTCAATTCAATCATTTCCTGTTGGTCCTCCTTCAAGGATAACAGTACTTTTCTGTATCCCGCTTCATCCAGGTTTTTATTGAATGCAGCTTCCGTCTGCGATAGCATGTTTGCCAAAGGTGTACGCAGTTCATGCGATGCATGGTTCACAAAACTCTTCTGGTAATCAAATGCCTTCTTCAACCGCTCAATCATGGCATTGTAACTACGGGCAATCTGCTTGATTTCATCATTGCCGTTCCCCTCTTCAACCCTTTCCGCAGAGGAAAGCTCTGTCGTCCGTTGCATCTGGTCACTTAATTTTTTCAAGGGACGGAAAACTTGGTTCACAAAAAGCAAGGAAAGGAGTATGGCCAATAAAACACTACTGCCAAGGACACTCAATAGGATCAATTTTATATTCTGCAATTTCTTCAATCCATACTTATCATAAGCGGAGGTATAAATATAGTTTTTGGTGTCAGGCATGTACAGGCCAATACACTCCATTTTATTGAGCTGGAAACGGTATTCATTCTGGCTCCTTGTTTTAACAAAGAATGATTCGTCCACAGTAACTGTGATGCTGTCAGACTCCTTATAAAGCATATGGTAACTGGAATCGAATATGGCAACCGCTTGATAAATAAGGGCGTACTTATTCTTACTTGGAATAGATGGTGAGGAATCCTTAACGCCCTGTTGCGAAACATAAGATTGGTATATGCTAAGGCCCTCATTTTTGACCCTTCGATAGAAATCCTGGATCCTGAAATTATAGTACAATATGTATATAGCAACGGAGGAAATGATCAGTATGACCGCAACAAACGAAGTAAACATTAAGGCAAAGCGGATCTTGAGGTTCATTATGCAACAATTTCCTTTACATAATACCCAAAGCCAGGCTTCGTATGGATCAGTTTCACATCAAACGGTTTGTCTATTTTATTCCTGAGGAAACTGATATAAACCTCAATCGTATTGGTACCTGTATCAAAACTTAGGTCCCAGACTTTTTCAAGTATCTCATGTTTGGAAATCACTTTCCCGCCCGCCCTGGCTAGCAGAACAATCAAAGCAAACTCTTTTGCCGTGAGGTTGATATTCTTCCCTGCACGTGTAACGGTCTTGTTTTCCAGGTCTATTTCCAAATCGGCAACTGAGATTTTCTCAAGTGATGGCTCCGCATAATCGGACCTTTTCAGGAACACCTTGATCCTTGCAAAGAGTTCATCAAAATGGAATGGCTTCACCAAATAATCATCGGCACCCAAATTAAAGGCATCTACTTTGTCCTGGATCTGCCCCAATGCAGTCAGCATGATGATAGGAACAGTCTTATTCGCTTCCCTGAACTCCTTGCATAAGGCCATCCCATTTTTATAAGGAAGGTTGATATCAAGTAGTATCAAGGAATAGTTGTGTTGCTTGAACATCTTTTCCGCCACCAGCCCATCAAATGCCACATCAGTTTGGTAGCCTTGCCTTGTCAATTCTTCCTGGACCACTTGCCCCAACTTTGGTTCATCCTCAACTAACAGTATCCTGTATATGTTTTCCATTACTTTGTTATGAATTTCAAAATTCAAATTAATGAAAAAAAGCTTAGCCCCTTGTTTTGTTTTTGTCATATCCTTTGTGCATGCACAAAACCTTGTTACCCCGTTTGAGAAAAGCAAGGGAAATGAAACAGCAACTTATACGGAATGCATCAATTACTACAACAAGCTGGCTGCTTCCAATACAACAATAGCAGTAAAAACCTTTGGCAGTAGCGATGCGGGCTATCCGTTACATTTGGTCCTTTATGCTGGTGACAGCAACTTCAATCCTGCCCAATGGCAGCAACAGAACAAAGTGGTCATACTCGTGAACAACGGCATCCATCCCGGGGAACCCGATGGCATTGATGCAAGTATGCTGCTGTTAAGGGACCTCGTCACCGGAAAAACAAAAGCACCTTCAAATGTTGTGCTGGCCATCATTCCCATTTACAATATTGGGGGCAGCCTGAACAGGAACAGCTTCAGCCGGGTGAACCAGAATGGGCCCAATAGTTTTGGCTTCAGGGGCAATGCACAGAACCTCGACCTGAACAGGGACTTCATAAAAAATGATTCAAAGGAAGCAAAAGCATTTGCTGGAATCTTCCATTGGCTGGAACCGGACATTTTTATGGACAACCATGTAAGCGACGGTGCAGATTACCAACACACCATGACCCTATTGACCACGCAACAAAGCAAACTGGGTGGGGAAATAGGCATATTCCTACATGATGTTTTTGAGCCGGCACTGTTCAAGGGCATGGAAGAAAGGAAATGGCCCATGTGCCCCTATGTGAACTTTGAAGAGGCCAATCCAGATAAGGGATGGAATGCTTTTTATGATCCGCCACGTTATAGCAGCGGCTATGCTGCACTTTTCCAAACAATGGCTTTCGTTCCTGAAACACATATGCTGAAACCCTTTGCTGATAGGGTCCACAGCACCTATGCACTGATCCAGGTGATGATGGAGCAAGCAAGCAAATTTGCCAAGGAAATAAAACAAAAAAGACGGGCAAGTATAGAAGCCATCAAGCACCAGTCCATCTTTCCCTTAACATGGAAAGTTGACTCAACAAAAAACGACCTGATTACCTTCCTTGGCTATGAAGATGGCAAGAAGAAAAGCGGGGTTACAGGAATGGACAGGTTGTTCTATGACCATTCAAAACCTTTTACCAAACAGGTGAGGTTCTACAATTATTATATTGGCGACAAGCTGATCAACAAACCCAAAGCCTACATTATCCCACAAGGCTGGTATGCGGTAGCCGATTTATTGCAATTGAACAAGGTGAAAGTGCAACGCCTGCAGAAAGATTCAATGATAGAAGTGGAAGCCTACCGCATCAACAACTACAAAACATCACCAAGGGCCTATGAAAAACATTATAGGCATAGTGACGTACTGCTTTCAAAAAGCAAGCAGGCCATCCAGTTCCTAAAAGGTGATTATGTAATTTATACTGGTCAAGCTACAGACAGGTTCCTAGTGGAAACATTGGAACCGGAAGCGGACGACAGTTACTTCAGTTGGAACTTCTTTGATGCCATCCTCCAACAGAAAGAGGGCTACAGTGATTACCGTTGGGAAGACATTGCAGCAACGTATTTAAATGAGCACCCGGAACTCAGGGCAAGATTGGAAGAAAAGAAAAAAGCCGATACAAACTTTGCGGCATCCTCCCCTGCACAATTGGATTTTGTTTACAAAAATTCACCTTATTATGAACCCGCACATTTAAGGTACCCTGTTTATAGGGTCAATTAACATCATCCGTTGCAGGGGCCTCGCCCTTTGTGGAAGCAACAAGTTCCATGGTTTCCTTGTCCTTGTTATTGAATAAATACTTGCCAATAAGCAGGCTGCAAACCAAGATGCCCACGCTCATATAACCCAGCCAACCATAATGCTCGATGGTTTTATCCTCATTTTCAATGACAATGAAACCCGAAGCCAATGAACCAAAACTGATGCCCAGTTGCTGCACACTGCTATTGAGGCTCATGAAGCCGCCGCGCTGGTTCTGGGGAACCGTATTGGTTACCATTGCCTGTGCAGTAACGCTCCTTCCAGTTGATGCAATGAACCAGATGGCAAACAGCATCAACATGATCCAGAACTGTAAACCCGTAATATGTGTGATGGCCAGGATAAAAGGAAGGCTCAGCAACATGCAGATAACAAATACGTTCAATTTTCCATAGATATCCGACACCTTACCAAGCACCAATGCCGCTAAAAAAGAAGCAATGCCACCAACAAGGTAAATGATGGGTGTAGCCTCCTTTGAATAATGGTTGTTGTAAACCATGTATGGGTTGATGAAGGGAATGATAATAAAATGCCCGGCCATTACCAAAAAGGAAAACAGCAATGCCAGCCTGACCTTTGAATGCACAACGGCATTCTTAATGGAATGGAAAGGCGACTTCCTTTCATCAACAGGAAGTATATGTTGTGACATGGGTGGAATGAACCTCATCAAAAAGGGGATTAGCAATAGGCCCAGCACACCAATCAAAATAAACGGTGCATGCCAACTGAACCGATTGGTAAGGAACAACGCAAATGGTACTCCCAATGTGCTGGCAACAGCAAACGCACTCATCACTGCACCAACAGCCTTGCCCCTGTTCTCATAAGTGAACAGGTCGGAGATAATGGAAAGCACCTGCGCCCCGATCAGGCCACCAAAAAGGCCTGCAAAGATCCTTGCGGTCAGTAGCAGTTCGTAACGGGGTGCAATACCACAGGCCACCGTACCAACAAGGAAACCAATATACCCAACCAGCAGCACCCGCTTTCGGTCGAACCTGTCCACAAAAAGTGAGGCAAGGAGGCCCGAAAAAGCTGCACTGAAAGTATAGGCACTCACTAGGAAACTGAACTCCTTTGCTGATATATGGAAGTAGGGCATCAGGTAAATGTTCAGCGGCATCATGATCATAAAGTCGAGTATATGCGTAAAATTGAGTGCCGATAACAGGAACAGTATAACCCTTTCATTTTGCTTCATGCGTAAGATTTATGGTGCGGTTAGTTAATTAGCTTGCGCGTCATTGCTGTAAGAAGCTGCGGAGTACGAAGCAAAGCAATCCATTCCCATGCAACGAACGAAACAATCTTTATAGAGCATATCTCAAAAGTCCTGCAGGATGTCACATCGAGTAATCAATGTTTGCTTCGCAAATAAGCACATTGAAAATGACACCCGATAGCCATCGGGTTAACCACAAAGACTCTAAGGACACTAACTTGCCTACCGGCAGGGTTGAAAAACTACGTTTTTCCCTTTGTGTGCTTTGTGCCTTTGTGGTAACTATAAAAGAATCATTTGTCTACAAATGGTTTTCAATAGCTTACACTAACTGTCATTGGCAGCCAGCCTGCCTGCCAGCAAAGGCAGGCTTGTCGAAATGCATTTCAAGTAGAATCTCAATCCAAAACTGCTTCGACAGTGCAATATGACATCAAAAACTTTAATTACTTTCCTTCATACGATATTTGGTTTATTTTATTATTGCGTTCAACAAAAAACGCCAAACAATAATTGCTTGACGTTCCTGCACAAACAATATTCTTTTCTATTCCATCTTTTTCACGGAACCGCTGCCACTCACATGCTGTGTCACAGCAGCATTGCCCTTATAGGTCACATCACCAATGCCGGATACATGGATGTCCAGTTTGCTTTCAGCAAAAACTGCAGCGTTTCCTGAACCCGATACCCGCACTTCCGCATTTTCAGCTTTGAGGTCCATGCCCTTGTAACTGCCAATACCGGAGATGTTTATCTTGGCATCCTTGGTTTCACCTGCCAGGGTAATGCTGCCACTGCCGGAGATATTCGCACTCACCGATGGTGCTTTCACTTCAAGGTTGGCATCACCAATACCCGATATTTTCAGGTCCACTTTATCACTGCCGGTAAACCTGCCCTTGCCCACAATATTGCCGCTGCCAGATAAGGTAACGGCTTCCAGCATATCGGTGGTGATATAAACCTTCAAGGGTTGCTTGGTGGAGAAATTGAGGTGCTCCTTTGATTTGATCACCAACCACCCATCTTCATTTTCGGTAACCACATAAGGCAGTATATTATCATCGCCTTCTACTTTTACTGACACAGCAGTACCAGGGGTAAGTTCCACATCATAGCTGCCCTGCAACCTGATCTTCCGGGCACTGCTAACAGTACGGTCCTCCGTAATGATATGTCCATTGCCTTTTATCCGCCTGTAGTCGCAGGAAGAAAACACAAGGGCAATCAATGCGGTCAATAGAATGGTCTTTTTCATTTGCAGATGTTTGGATTGGAAAGATAATGGGTTTGCTGGAATTTATTTGCTTGTGTTAGAAGGTAGTGACTCAGTTAGAAGCTGTTTCCTGCCGGCAATTACTCTTCCACATAGTTCAGGTCCTTCTGGAAGGTCTCCTCCGTAAAGTAGAAAGCAATGAAAGTCACCATCAGCACTATGATGCCTGTAACAATACCACTTTTCACGATAGGCCATTTAAGGCTTTGTTGGAACAGGTCAAGGAAAAGCATGTTCACCAATGGCAAGGCTCCACGCACCATGTTGGGAATGGTAGTAGCTGCTGTAGCACGCAGGTTGGTTCCAAACTGCTCCGCCCCCATCGTCACAAAAATGGCCCAGAAGCCCGTGCTGAAACCCAATATGCCACAAATAATGTACATTCTTGTATCGCTATTATTGTAGCTGCTATAAAAAAGTACCAATGAAGCCATGCAAATGAAGTAGAACAGCAGCAACGCTTTCTTCCTGCTTTTGAAATACTGGCTCACCAGTCCAATCAGGATATCGCCAATGGCTATCGCGGCATAAGCAAACATGATTGACTTGCCGCTATCTATTGTGGTGCTGCCAAACATTGCTTTGCCGAACCTATCGCTCTGGTTCACAAGGATACCTATCACGTACCAGGTAGGCAACCCAATCAAAATGGCCACCAGGTATTTTTTGAACCTCGTAGCATTGGTGAAGAACATGAAAAAATTGCCCCTTTTCACCCCCTCCTGTTCCTTCACATTCTTGAACATGCCGCTTTCAACCACGCTTACCCTTAACAATAACAGCAGCACACCCAGACCAGCTCCAATCTTGTAGCACAAACGCCAATCTTTTGTAGCATGGAAGGTAAAATAGGCCGCCACTGCACCAAACAGCCCAATGCCTGCTACCAAGGATGTTCCTATGCCACGTTTGTTTTTGGGGAGCAGTTCGCTCACCAAGGTAATGCCTGCACCCAGTTCCCCTGCAAGCCCAAGCCCTGCAAAAAAACGTGCAGCAGCATATTCGTTCACGGTTGACACAAAGCCAGTGCAGAAATTGGCAATGGAGTATAAAATGATGGAGCCGAACAGCACGCTTAACCTTCCCTTCTTATCGCCCAGTACCCCCCACAAGACACCACCCAATAGCAGGCCAAACATTTGCCAGTTAATGACTCTTGTGCTATCAACAAGCATGGTCAAATCGGTTGCACCAACACCAACCATACTGGGCTTTTTCACAATGGTAAACAGGAGCAGGTCGTAAATATCCACGAAGTAGCCCAAAGCAGCTACCAGTACGGGAAGCGATAGAATGCCAATGTGTTTTTGCTGGTTCATAAAGCGGTTAAGTTAATAGTTTGATTATTTTTATCGTTCTATAAAATTCAGTTCCTTACCAAAAGTTTCCTTGGTATACAGCACGGATATGAACCCTGTTGCCAAAACAATGGCCCCAACAATCCATGCAGCAGTGATATAGTTATGGTCCGCATCCTTGCTGGACATATTATTTCTAAGGAACTTGAACAGTAGCAGGATCAAGGGCAGGAAGCCCCTTACCAAATTGGGGACAGATATAGCAGCAGTGGCCCTTAGGTTGGTACCAAACTGTTCCGCACTCATGGTAATGTACAGCACAGAAATGCCCGAACCAAAACCAAGCCCCATGCACAGAAGGTACAT
The DNA here is from genome assembly GCA_023251255.1 of Chitinophagaceae bacterium. Taxonomy (GTDB): domain Bacteria; phylum Bacteroidota; class Bacteroidia; order Chitinophagales; family Chitinophagaceae; genus UBA1930. Next base: position 16,037 of record JAHEZD010000041.1, on the reverse strand, counting down.
ATAGGTGGCACTGCCACCACCTTTCAGTAAAAAGAACAATGAAATGAATATGGCCGTAATACCATAATAGATCAGCAGGGTCTTCTTCCTGCTCCTGATGTAATTGCTGAAAAAGCCAGCAGCCATATCACCAAATGCCAATGCCACATACTGAAGCATTAGCGACTTCGGCTGGTCAAAATCCTGTATCTTGAAACACCTTGCAAATTCATCGCTGAAACCAATCAGTACACCAATGATGTACCAAACAGGCAGCCCGATTAGGATGCTCTTCAGGTACCGGAAAAACCGTTCCTTATTGTTGAAGAACATGAAGAAATTGCCCATGGGCACATTCTTTTCCTTTGTATGATCGTACATGCCACTTTCCAGCACGCGCACGCGCAGGAACAATAAAGCAATCCCCATTGCCCCACCAATATAATAGCACAACCGCCAGTCCCTTCCACTTAGATCGAACACAAAATAAGCAGCAATGGAACCAAGTACGCCACTGGTAGCAATGATGGATGAACCAAGCCCCCTTTTTTCCTTGCTCAACGATTCACTGGTCAATGTAATGCTTGCGCCCAGTTCCCCAGCAATGCCAAGCCCAGCAATGAACCTGAGCCAGGTGTAGGTTTGCACATCCTGTACAAAACCATTGGCAAACGTGGCAACAGAATACAGGAGTATGGAACCGAACAGCACACTTTTCCGCCCCCTCTTGTCGCCCAGGATGCCCCATAAAATCCCGCCGATTACCAGCCCGAACATCTGCCAACTGATCACGCTCTCACCAAACTCCTTTGCAGCAGCAGGTGGCACTTTCAAATCCAATAAACTTTTTTTGCGGACAATACTGAAGAGCAGCAAATCATATATGTCAACAAAGAAACCCAAGGCACCCACAATAACGGGAAGTGAGAAAATGCCATGCTCTTTTCTTTGCATTGTTTTAAGTGTGTTTAGTTTTGTCCTAGACAATCCCTTAAGCCGTGTTTCAACCAAAAACCATAAATCCTTCTCCTTTCTCTTAAATCATACATCACAAATCATACATCTTCCTCCGCCCTCCCAAATCATAAATCACAAATCATAAATTTCAAATCCTCCTCCGTCCTCCAAATCAGCAATCAAAAATAATAACCGATGTCAGGTTGAGCCTGTCGAAACCCTTTTGGAAACCAGATTGCCTTCGGGTAGTTCGGCAAGCTCACTATGACATCCCTCAGGCTGACATTATTCCCACAATCTTTCGCGTAACATCAGCCAGTAATCAGAAATTTTAAATCCTCCTCTATCCTTCCAAATCATAAATCTCAAATCTCAAATCCTCCTCCGTCCTCCAAATCAGCAATCAAAAATAATAACCGATGTCAGGTTGAGCCTGTCGAAACCCTTTTGGAAACCAGATTGCCTTCGAGTCTCAGGCAGACATTACTCCCATAAATATTTGCGTAACATCAAATCTTAAATCCTCCTCCGTCCTCCAAATCAGCAATCATAAATCACAAATCATAAATCATAAATCAGCAATCCCAAATCCCCCCTATTTCTTCTTCCCCGTCACCAACTTCAAAATAATTGGCGCAGTGGTCACCAGCACAATCCCTATCACAATCACTTCCAAATGTTCCCGCAGGTCAAAATGGAACTGGCTCAGTATCCATTTCTGCAAAAAATGCCCCGCCACCAGCATGCTGAATACCCAAGCCAAGCAACCAAGTATATTATAGTACCTGAACTTCTTCTTGTCCATTTCCACAATACCGGCCACAATGGGGGCAAATGTTCGGATGATGGGCAGGAACCTGGCAATAATAATGGCCACCACCCCATGCTTCTCATAGAAATCATGCGCCTGCCGCAGGTATTTCTGCTTGAAGAGTATATTGTCCTTCCAATGGTAAATGGTAGGCCCTACCTTTTTGCCAAACCGGTAACCGAAAGTATTGCCCAGTATCCCGGCCCCGGAAAGCAGTATCCACAAAAAGAACAGGTGCAGGTATTCATTGTGTACAAAGGGGAAGATGTTCCCAATGATTTCCGCACTGTAGATACCAGCCACAAACAGCAGGCTATCACCGGGCAGGAAGAAGCCCACAAACAGGCCTGTTTCCGCAAACACCACAAACAGCAGGAACCAGAGCCCGCCATTGATGATGTAGAACATCGGTGTCAGCAGGTCCTTCCAACTGAATTCTTTTTTTACGGTCACGATCCTATTGGCCGGTATGTTCTTCACCGCCACCACAGTGGTTACATAGTTGATGCCTGAAATCCGGATGCTGTCATTGGCCGTTGCATGGATAACCGCTTCCCCGCTGTCATCGGAAAGGAAAGTGGTGGTATCGTTATTGATATGCACATTGGCCGCTTTTATCTTGGCATTGTACTGGCTCTGCAGTACAATGCGGATGCTGTCATTGGCCAGGCATTTCATGGAAAGCACCATTGCAAGGAATACCAGTCCCAGTCCAAGCTTCATTGTATGTTTCATTGTTCGATCTTAATGGTTAACTGACGTTACGCAAAATTCTATATACTGATGTCAGAGCCTGCCCCGATTTCCATCGGGGTTGAGCCCCGAATAGTCGGGATTTTCAACCTGTCGAAACCCTTTTGGAAACCAAAATCGCTTTCAAGAGCCAGGCTGATATTATTCCTATAAATATTTGCGTGACATCAGTTGTTAATATCATCCGATAGTCAAATAAAATTATTTGGCCTCCTCCAGTTCCCCCTCCCATTTGCTCACCACACTGGTGGCCAGCGCATTGCCGATAACATTGGTAGCCGTCCTGAACATGTCGCAGAAATGGTCAATCGGCAGTATCAGCGCCACCCCAATCGGCGGAATGTTGAACATGGCACAGGTTGCCAGTACCACTACCAACGATGCCCTTGGCACCCCCGCAATGCCCTTGCTGGTCAGCATCAGCACCAGCAGCATGGACAACTGCATCGGAATATCATGCGCAATCGGCACATTGTACACCTGCGCAATTGCAATGCTGGCAAAAGTCATGTACATCATGCTGCCATCCAGATTGAAGGAATAGCCCAATGGCAGCACAAAAGCCACTATTTTGTCCTTGCAGCCAAACCTCTCCAGTTCCTCCGTCAGTTTCGGGAACACCGCTTCGCTGCTGGTGGTACTGAAGGCAATCAGCAACGGGTTGCCGATCCTCGTCAGCAGTTCCCTCAGCCTCCCCTTTAAAATGATGAAGCCAACTGTCAGCAGAACAATCCAGAGGGTGGCAATACCGATCAGGAAGAAAGCAAAGTATTTGATGTAGAACTCAAAAATCTCCAGCCCCTTCGAGGCCACCACGGCAGCAATGGCACCAAATACGCCCAGTGGCGCAAAGTTCATTACATAGCCCACAATTTTCAGGATGATATGCGACGCCACTTCCAAAGCCTTGATCAACGGTTTGGCATAATCGCCCAAGGAAGCCGTGGCCACACCAAAGAAAATGGAGAACACCACCAACTGCAGTATCTCATTATTGGCCATGGCCTCAATAAAGCTTTTCGGTATCACATGCTCAATAAAGTTCTGAACGGAGAAGGAGGTCTGCTTGGTCATCAGGTCCTTCAGGCCCTCCGTATCCTGCTGGGTCAAACTGATGTACTGCCCCGGCTTGAAGAAGTTCACCAGTACCAGGCCCAGCAGCAAGGAAGCCAATGATGCCGTCACAAACCATAAAATGGCCTTGCCACCCACACGGCCCACCGTCTTCAGGTCGCCCAGTTTGGCAATGCCCACCACCAATGTGGTAAACACCAAGGGGGCAATGATCATTTGGACAAGGCGGATGAAAATGGTGCTCAGCAGTTTGATATTGGCAGAAAAGCCCTTGATAACCGTTGGAGAACCCTGCTCATGCACCCAATAGCCAATACCAATTCCCAAAACCATGGCCACCAGTATCCAAAGGGTGAGCCTATTTTTTTTAGGGGCAGTTACGTTATGTGCTGTAGCCATGCAAGCAGTTTTTTTAATTGGTGTGGCAATATAGCAATTAATGCAAGTAGCCAATCGCCATTTCTGCTGGAATTTCAATTATCGGATGCCCTGCACCCTTTAGGGTCATTGCAAATGGAACTGCTGAATGCCATTTTACAGGCTACACCCTTTTTTGCTATTTGCCCAGCTAAGCTTGCACTCCATGGAACCAGATAATCTGGTATGTTACCACCTTGATGACCTTGCCCGCGCCTACCACCGCCTGCGCTATGCCGCTGCCCTTGGGTATCAGGGGGGAACCAACCAGGTGCACCTTTTCGCTTTCCGACTCGAAGCAGGCAGGCTTTGCCATCTGAAATAAAAACTGCCACTATTGCAGTAGCAGTTTGTGTGATTTTGGAATGCTGTTTCCGTACTCAAGGTGTACTATGTCCGTACTAAGGCCGTACTTGAAATTTACAGCAGCACTGCTTGTTTTGCTGCCGAATTGCCAGTGCATCGGGATGTTAAAGATTGAGATGTATTTACCATAAAATAAAAGGAGGCTGTTTTCACAGCCTCCTGAAATGCATTATTTTATGTGTATTACTTAAAACCAACTATTTTGATACACTACCCAGTTAGCCAACTAAAACAAGGAAGCCACCCAATCGAGTGGCTTTACTATTTTTCCCATGAACCTAGTGGTCAAAAGACTTATTTAACTTCATTAGTAATCAAATCTTCAACCTTAAATTCCTCAACAAAAAATACTGGGTTTAAAAAAAATATAGATTTCTTCTTACCCACATTCACCCGAATATCAAAAAAACCGTTGTTACTTAAATACTCTGAATCAAATGATGTTGATGACAATTTAGCTAAGTCTACAAAAATGCTGTCCCTTTTCTCTGCATGAACAATGTCAATTCTAGGGATTCCTGACGTGGGATTAGGATTTCCACGAGCTACACTAACCTTTCCAATCAATCTAACCTCTTTTTCTCAAGGTTATATTTAACAGCATACAATGTGACCCAAAGACCTTGAATACCATGTGTGATACCATCATTTAAAACTGAATCTCGGTAGATTGTTGTACTCGTAACAAAGTATTTTTCAGCGGCAGAAACTGGGATGTTCACTTCTTGAGCAAACACACTAATGCCGAATAAGACATTGACAAGGAGAATAAATAGTTTCATGGGAATCTTTTTAGTTGACAATCACTTGTTTAGGTTTCGTTGTTGCTCTACCTGGGGTAAAAGAAAACCTAGAATCATTTGGCTTTAAATTACTCGCTTTTTGTATTGCTGTTTGATGAGCACCAGTTGAGCCTGAATAAAGACTCCCAGATACCCATTCAACCCACCTTCCCTTGCTGGTCCACAAATAGAAGAAGATGCACTGCTTTTTTTTGTAAACCTTTTTTTGTAAACTTTTAAAAGTTTACAAAAAAAGGTTTACATTTTCTTCTAACATTTTTTAAGTTTTTATTCCGGACATTAGTTTTTCCCAGCTCTCACTAGTCTTTTTACCACAATCCCCAGAAACCCTTTTTAGCACATGTGTTTCTTCTGTCAACATCAACTATGTCGGTAAGCTTAAATTTCTCAAACTTGTCTAGCAGTGCACCTGAACCGTTTTTCAATTTAAACATCATTTCTTCCTTATAAATTGGATACAAGCAATAAAAATGGATGGTTTTATGCTCATCTATTTTCAAACTGAAAAACTTGCTCCCGAGGCTAAGGCTAGGGAATAGGATCATGCAACCAAGTGCTGTATTGTCGGCAAACGGGTCAGCATTTTCTCCATTTGGTATGGTATGGCCATGTCCCACCCAAGTGTCAAACCTATGGGGGAAACGGGCAATGTTTTTCAACCAACGTACCGGCCAATAGTTATTTTCATTTTTAAAGGCCTCCTCCATTATCAAATAGCTGGTCCCATCAATTTGCCAATTATCCGGAAGCAGGATGCAGACCTCAACATATTGGTAGCCCTCAAGTCCTTTAGGCACTGTCATTGGTTTATCACTCATTCCAGAGGTCACCAGCGTATGAAAAGGGAACTGCACTGTTGGTTTTACCCAATGGACATCAATATGGACCAGGTCTGAGATAATTTCATGAAAGACAACCTCAATTTTACCAACATGCTTTTCAATATGCTCGGAAATTGCTTCGATATTTTGTTGGTCACCAATTGCAGGCATGAATTCCTTAGGTTTTACATCGTCATAACGATATATGGGATCACCTGCATCAGAGTATTCTTGTTCTGCCATAATTATAATGTTACAGTTAACGCTAAGGTATTTGGATGGTGGGAAATTTCAGCATTGCTGCCTAATAGAATTACAAAAAGTTCAATTACTTCCGCATCAGACCTGATATTACATGAGTTCCCTTTGGACATTACCGTGTTAGTAACTGTTTTCGTCCAATCTCCCATTAGTCTGTCGTGCAGATTAAACCGGAGGCTATCCGGAGTTTGGTGAAAAGCTATGTGCCCAGCTAACTCCGGATTCCTAATAAGGCCAGTTTGTAACTGGCTGCAATACCTGTTCCCATTAGTCCCGACTTTATGCTGTTCAGCCACGTCCCCATTAATAAACAAATGCCCTTTACGCCTTTTTCACCTGGCCTCAAAAATTTTTTCAATCCACTACCCAAACACCCCTTTCACAGCACGGTTTTTGCTCCATCATTACCCACATTGGCCCATTGCCAATGGTTGGCCAAACACCCATTTCACTGCCACCTAGCAATCGTTTTGCAGGCACCAAAACCACAGCTTAACCACATTAAACCACATTTTTGTGGTGAACTGTGGCTGAATTGTGCATTTTCTGTATCCTTCACCCAAACAGAACTACTGCCCGCACCCTGTAGGCATAATGCATGGCATGACCGACCTCTGCCGCCCTGTGTCCTATACTTCTCCCATAGATGTCCCATATCTCTCCCATGTTTTTCCCATATATGTCCCGTACACGTCCCATACATGAAGCATACATGACCCATATACATCCCCATACCATAAATCAAAAATCTTCCCTACTCCCCTTCGCTCCGATAATCAGAAATCTCAAATCAGAAATCAGAAATCTTCCCACTACCTCATCCCTACACGCCATAAATCAGGAATCCTCCCTGCCTCTTCGCTCCGATAATCAGAAATCCCAAATCGGAAATCTTCCCCTCCTCCATCCCTATACATCATAAGTCAGAAATCCTAAATCTTCTCCATCCTCCCCAATTAACCAATTAACCAGTTAACCCCTTCCCTCCCAAATCAGAAATCTTCCCCCTCCTCCTCCAATTAACCTTCACCCCCAATCTTTCTGCCCCATGCCTTAAACCTTCCGCCCTATACCTTCCCCATAAAACTTTTGCCCCGTGAAATGATTTAATGCCTATTTTTCCGAACCAAATCTTAAAACTTAACCAACTGTACTATGAGTTTATTTGTAAGAAAACCATTGGCCGGATTACTGGCCGAAGCTTCGGAATCGGAACAGGGCTTGAAACGGACATTAGGTAAAGGGTCATTGATTGCACTTGGCATCGGCGCCATCATAGGTGCAGGGCTTTTCTCCATTACAGGGGGGGCTGCTGCCAACCAGGCTGGGCCGGCCATCACCATTTCATTTGTGATTGCTGCATTTGGCTGCGCATTCGCAGGACTGTGCTATGCAGAATTTGCCTCCATGATCCCCGTTGCAGGAAGTGCCTACACTTATTCCTATGCTACCATGGGCGAGTTCATTGCATGGATCATTGGATGGGATTTGGTGCTGGAATATGCCGTAGGTGCTGCCACCGTGGGCATTAGCTGGAGCAGGTACTTTGTGAAGTTCCTTGATTCTTTCGGTGTCCATTTGGACAAGGCCTATACCGTGGGCCCTTGGGATGGTGGCTATATCAACCTGCCCGCCGTTTTCATCATCGTGCTCATGAGCCTGCTGCTCATAAAGGGAACTTCCGAATCAGCCAAGGTCAATGCAGTCATCGTTGCCGTGAAAGTGGTGGTGGTGCTGATTTTCATTTGCCTGGGCTGGGGATACATCCATTCCAGCAACTATACACCCTACATCCCCGACAATACAGGGACCTTTGGTGAATTTGGGTTCAGTGGTATCATACGGGCTGCAGCCATTGTGTTCTTTGCCTATATAGGTTTTGATGCTGTTTCAACAGCAGCACAGGAGGCAAAGAACCCCAAAAAGGACATGCCATGGGGCATCCTGGGCTCATTGGCCATCTGCACCATTCTCTATATCCTGTTTGCACATGTTATGACGGGTGTTACCAGCTACACTTCCTTCAAGGGCCAGGATGGCATTGCCCCCGTGGCCGTGGCCATTGAGCACATGGGCAAGCCCGATGCTGCCGGTATTATCCACCCGGATTATCCATGGTTGAACAAGGCCATCATCATTGCCATTTTAGGTGGTTATGCCTCCGTTATCCTGGTGATGCTCATGGGGCAGAGCCGTGTGTTCTTCAGCATGAGCAAGGATGGGCTGATACCAAAAGTATTTTCGGCCGTGCATCCAAAGTTCCGCACGCCTTCAAAGAACAATTTACTGTTCATGCTCTTCGTGAGCATATTTGCAGCATTTGTACCTGCACGGGTGGTGGGTGAAATGACCAGCATTGGCACACTCTTCGCATTCATACTGGTTTGCATAGGGGTAATGGTCATGCGCAAAAAAATGCCCGATGCACCAAGGGCCTTTACCACACCATTTGTACCATTGGTACCCATCCTCGGTATTGCCACCTGTTTGTTCATGATGGTATTCCTTCCGGCAGATACATGGGTACGCTTGATTGTGTGGATGCTCATTGGCTTGGACATCTATGCTTACTATGGCATAAAAAACAGCATCCTTGGTGGCAAAACAGAAGCAAGGCATGGCAAGACCATGATGAACCTAACGGGTATTGCCTTATGTGCGCTACTTGCCATCGTAGGCCTGTGGCACCAGCAAACAGTTGGTTGGAGCTCGGACAAGACCCTGCTCATCATTTCCTTTGTTTTTGCAGGCCTGCACCTTTTCATATTCGGAAATAAATTGTCAAAGAAATCCGTTTAAAATAGTTACTAATGTTATGTAAAATGTCAAATACTGATGTCGGAGCCCGCCCCGATTTTCATCGGGTTGAGCAATGTCATACTGAGCTTGTCGAAGTGTTGTCGAAACCTATTTGAAACCGAAATTGCCTTCAAACCTCAGTCTGGCATTGTTCCCACAATCTTTGCGTAACATCAGAATAGTTATTTAGTTATAGGAAGCCCTTCGGTAATCGAAGGGCTTTTTTATTGGGCGTCAAAGCCTATTTTTGCACCCGCTTGCCGAACAATGTTCCCCAAGCGCAGGATTGAGACAGGGACCCTTAGGAAAAATACTGCTGTCCGTCCCCAACAATAAAACAGAAAAGACAATTCATTATGGGAAGGATTTTTGAAGTTAGGAAGGCCACCATGTTTGCCCGCTGGGACAGGATGGCCAAACAGTTCACACGTATTGGAAAGGAAATCATCATTGCCGTAAAAGCTGCTGGCCCCGATGTGGCCACCAACCCCGCCCTGCGCAGGTGCTTCCAGAATGCAAGAAGTGTAGGTATGCCAAAGGACCGTGTGGAAGCGGCCATTAAACGTGCCATGGGCAAGGATACCACCAACTACGAAGAGATACTGTACGAAGGGTATGCACCACATGGTGTGGCACTGATCGTGGAAACAGCTACCGACAACCATGTAAGAACGGTAGCCAATGTAAAGGCCTGCTTCAACAAGGGCAATGGCGCATTGGGCAATAGTGGCAGCGTAAGCTTCCAGTTCAAGAAAATGGGTGTGTTCAAATTGAAGCCCGAGGGCCTGAACATGGACGACCTGGAACTGGAACTGATTGACCATGGACTGGACGAACTGGGTGAAGGCACTGGGGAAAATGGGGAGGATGTACTGGTGCTGCGCTGTGCTTTTACCGACTTCGGCAACCTGCAGAAGGAACTGGAAGCAAAGGGCATTACGCCCATCAGCGCAGAACTGGAGTGGATACCAACCACCACTGTACCCGTAACGGATGAACAGGCCGAGGATGTGTCCAAGCTTATTGAACGTTTGGAGCAGGATGAAGACGTGAACAAAGTATTCCATAATATGGGCTAGGCAAATTGGCATCAAGTGGAACACAAACACGTTAATAACTGATGTTACGCAAAATGTCAAATACTGATGTCAGGTTGAGCCTGTCGAAACCTATTTGGAAACCGAAATCACCTTCGCCTCAGGCTGACATTATTCCCACAATCTCTGCGTAACATCAGTTAATAATAAAGAAAGGGGCCAACCATCAGGTTGGCCTTTTGTTTTTAGCGCTAGCTTTGTGGCATGGCCGATATAGACAATTTGCAGCACCCTGTTGTACTCTTCGATGGTATTTGCAACTACTGCAACAGCATGGTGAATTTTGCCATTAAATGGAACAGGAAAGGGAACCTGCGTTTTGCCCCTTTGCAAAGCGAATGGGGCATAGCCTTAAAAGCCAAATATCGGGTTACCAACAATGTGGATTCCGTTGTTTTCATAGAAGGCGGCAGGGCCTATACGGAGTCGGCCGCAGCCTTCAGGATCTGCAGGCAGCTTGCATGGCCGGCCAATATGCTGTACGGTTTCATGGTTGTTCCGCCATTTATCCGTAATGCGGCCTATCGATGGGTGGCACGCAACCGCTACAAGTGGTTTGGCAAAAAAGACAGTTGCATGGTACCCACAAAAGAGGTAAAAAGCCGCTTCTTAAATTAATTCCTTGTATAAAGCAACCTCTTGATATACAATTTGCTCTATCTTTATATTCCTAATCCGACCTTCCTATCAGAATTTCCGTTTTTATCCGTGAAAAACGCAGTTAAACAAACAAACTAGCGTTTTATGAAACTTTCTTTACCCTTGAAGCCAGTAACCATACTGGCCCTATTCGTTACTTTTTTCCTTGGAAGCAAGGCCCAGAGCAGTTTAGATGGAGGAACTGTAGCCATATCGGCCCCTTGTTACAGCCTGAGTTTACCCGCACCGGTTGTTAATAGTGTAACACCAGCTACTGGTGGCACCGCCCCCTATTCCTATCAGTGGCAGGCCAAGATCAATCCTTCATTATGGGTGGATGTAATCGGTGGCACAAATGCAACACTGACACCAGGCCTGCTTTTCAACGTAACCTCCTACCGCAGGAAGGCAACCGATGCTACTGGCGCTGAAGCATTGTCCAACACGATCACGTTCCAATCATCCGATAATTTGAATGGTGGTTCCATACGTTTATGGGGCTACAACCCTATTATCGTGAATACCGTTCCCCCACCTATTTTTTCTACAGGCAGCGCTTTTGACGGCAGCGGCTCCTATTCCTATTCTTGGGAAACCGCAACCAATGCCTCGGGGCCATGGAGTACCATTTCCGGCATTACCACATTGGACTACCAGCCCGCAGCCATCTCAACAGTTGGCTCCACCTATTTCAGGAGAAAGGCGGTTGACAATAATTGTGGCAGTTCAGCTTACTCAAATACAGAAGTCATCACCACGGTTTTAACCATGCCGTTCAATCCAAAAGATTGGACCACACAGTACCTATGCGTGTTTCCCGGTTTCGCACCAACGGTTTTAACAGGTAAAGTAGCCACAGGTGGTACGCCACCTTACAGTTACCAATGGGAGCAGCAAACAGTAACCGGGTCATGGACCACCATACCCAGTGCAACAGGTATTTCCTATCAGCCACCAGTAATCACTGAAACAACCAAATACCGCAGGAGGGCATCGGATGCCGCCGGGGCATTTGGTTACAGTAATGAAGATGCCATTGTATACGCTACATCCACACCTAACCCGGGTTTGATAGCTGGTAACCAAACATGGCTTATTGCCCCGAACGCCCCATCCAATGCAGTACTGAGCATACAGTCTGCTTCCAACTTCAACAATGGTTATTATTCTTGGGAATCAAGCACCGATAACGGTTCCAACTGGGCCCCCGTTCCAAACTATTGGGAATCGATCCTCTATCTTGAAGCAAGCCCCACCGTTACCACCTGTTACAGAAGGGCCATACATGATGCCTGCGCCAGTTTGGACAGGGCTTTCTATACCAATACCGTATGCATCAGCCCAGCCATACCACTTGATCCAGGTACCATTACCTCTTCAAATTCAAGTTCATGTGTTGGTGCAGGAACCTCTGTTGGCGTGCTTAACGGCACTCCTGCAACTGGTGGCAGAAGCCCTTACACTTACCAATGGCAAAAAAATGACGATGGCAATTGGGTAAACATTGTTGGTGCAAATACGGTTAACTATACACCTTCAGCAATCAACCACAACACCTCCTATAGAAGGAAGGTTACCGATGATGCCAATACGGTTCTGTACACCAATGAAATTGCAGTGGGCATACAGAGCAATACAGTACTGAAAGGCGGTATCGTTGATGGCCCTATCATTACTTGCAGCGGCACGGCACCCGGCATCATCAACAATATCATTGACGCCTGTGGTGGCGGTGGTAATTTGCAGTACACTTGGGAATCAAGTACTGGTAGCAGCTCATGGGCTGCCATAACCAACACAAACGCACCTACACACAATGCAGGCTCCATTTCAGCCGATACAAAATACAGGAGGAGAGTAGGTGACGGATGCGGCAGTGCAGCTTACAGTAACGAAGTGGAAGTATTTGTGTACCCCGCTATCGAAGCAGGAACCATCACACCGATCAACCAGTCCATCTGCAATTCAGTTACGCCGGAAGCACTCACCCTGATGCAGAACTGCCATTATACCAATGGCAATGTTTCCTATCAATGGCAAACTGCTACCGCTGCATCGGGTCCATGGACCAATGTGGCAGGAACTGCTGGCGTACAGGCATTCTACCAGCCACGTGCAGGTGGGGCTACTGTTTACTATAGGCTGCAGGTAACCTCCAGTGTATGCGGAGCAGTAGCTTACAGCAATGTGGCTACCATCAATGTAACCAATTGTGCACAGGTAGAACAGGGCAAGGTTGCAGCAAATACGCTCCCTTCCAACCTGTCCACCAAGGGCAATATGAAAGTCTATCCCAACCCAGCTACACAAGGGCAAACCGTTTTTGTAACTGTAGATGGCGGTGATGGTGCATACAAAGCAGCATTGAGAAGTACCGATGGCAGGATGTACAACTGTACGGTAACCTCCTTGGCCAAGGGCCAGTTGCAGGTAAAACTGCCCCAGCCAATGGCAAAGGGAACCTATTTGATCCAAGTGTCCAATAACCAGAAACAATGGATTGAAAGGATATTGGTGCAATAAAACCTCCTTAACTAAAAAACAGGCTAACCTAGCAGTTAGCCTGTTTTTTAGTTATTTATATATGTAAATGTTCAATATAACTGATTGAACATAAAGGAACCGAACCCCTAAAAACAGGATTATGCATAAACTGGTCTGCTTTATTTGCGCACTGTCTATATTTCCAACCGCTTTTTCCCAAACAAGTAAAGGGGGAGTGAACGGTGGGGAGATTGCCCTGTATAATCCGGTCAGTGGTAATTACTCATATAGTATAACAATTACCGCTGGGCAAGTGCCCGATAGGATTATCAATATGGAATACGCCTATGACCCCTGTGAATTTGGCGGTACTTTTATAGATAACAATTACAGTATTTATTATTATTCTTGGTCCCAATCAATAGATGGCGCCAATTGGACAGGTATAGGCCCGTCTGGCGCATATGGCCCCACTTACCAGCCCCCAGCACTGAACCAGACAACCTACTACCGCAGGGAGGCTGTATCCATAAGCCCCGACCCCACTCCAGGCTGTGTGCGGCCTACCTATAGTTCCTTCTACAGCAATGTGGTGGTGGTCAAAGTGCTGTCGCCTACATCCATGTACGGTGGTTTCATTTCCGCCGACCGTTCCACTGTATGCTACAATGGCTCGGTTACCTTCTCCAATACAGCAGATGCAGCAGGTGGTACTGCCCCGTTAACTTACCAATGGGAGGAACAAACTGGGTCAGGCAGCTATACCCCTATTGCCAATGCAAATGCCACTACCTATACAACGCCCGGTTTAACGGTCACCAAATCATTCAGGAGAAAGGTTACAGATGCCAATGGGCTTGTATATTACAGTAACCCGCTGACCATTTCACAAATTCCCGGTGCTGTAGCCACCATTACAAACGGTACAACCGTGTCAGCCAACTGTAGCGTAACCTTAAACGCAGCCACTGCTTCAGGCAATACCTACCAGTGGCAGTTAAAGGATAACAACAATGTTTATCAGAACATTGCAGGGGCCATCAATAGCTCCTATACAGCCGCACTATCCGGCAGTTACAAAGTGGTGGTAACCAATACCTCCAGTTGCGGCACTACGGTAGCCACCTCCAATCCTATCACTGCTACTGTCACTACTTTCAATGCTGTGGCCACCATCACCAATGGTGCTGCCGTTACAGGCACCTGCAATGTAACCTTAACAGCCGCTACAGCTACGGGCAATACCTACCAATGGCAAATGAAGGATGGCAATAATGTTTTCCAGAACATTGCTGGTGCCACTTCCAGCACCTATACTGCTTTGCAATCTGGTTATTACAAGGTAGTGGTAACCAACAATAACTGCAGCAGCAGCGCAGCTACCTCTGCTGCCACTTCCGTAACCATTGATTCACCGCCTGCTGTTGCCAATATCACCAATGGCGCATCCGCTACGGATTATTGTGCGGTGTACTTAAATGCCACAACAGCAGTCAACTACCGCTTTCAATGGCAGGTGCTGGACAATAACAATGTGTACCAGGATATTGCCAATGCTACAAACGGTCTTTATATAGCCCGCCAATCAGGTGTTTATAGGTTACAGGTAACCAATAATGTTTGCAACTCAGCCCCTTCTATCTCTTCGCCAACAACCGTTACGCTTATCAACCCGCCTGCTGTAGCCACCATCACCAATGGGTCCACAGCTTCTGGCAATTGCAGCGTACAACTGAATGCAGTTAATGCACCTGGTTATACCTTCCAATGGCAATTAATGGACAATAACGGCGTGTACCAGGATATTATCAATGCAAGAGCTTATTTTTATATAGCTACCCAATCTGGCGCTTACCGTGTAGTAGTCAATTCTCCTTTTTGCTACAGCGGCGTTTTCGCTACGTCGGACCCAGTTAATGTAACCATTGTTCCAAATGCTGCTACCATTTCCAATGGGGCTGCCGTATCAGGGAACTGCAATATCACCTTAGCGGCCAATACTGCATCGGGCAACAGTTATCAATGGTTACTGAAAGACAACAACAATGTGTACCAAAATATACCGGGGGCCACTGCCAGCACTTATGTAGTCACTATTTCAGGCAGTTACAAAGTAAGTATCGCAAGTTCTAGCTGTGGCGGCGGGAGTGCCATTTCGGCGGCCACCGTTGTTACGATTATTTCTGCTCCACCCAGTGCCACCATTCTCAATGGAGCTACTGCTTCGGGGAGTTGCAGTGTGACCTTAGCAGCAGGTGCCACATCGGGCAATAGCTACCAATGGTTACTGAAAGACAACAACAATGTTTACCAAAATATAGCAGGTGCCACGGCCAGCACTTACAACACTAGCGTATCAGGCAGCTACAAGGTAAACGTAACCAATACTGCTTGCAACAGCACTACGTCAACTTCTGACGCTACCGCCGTTACCATCACCAATGCAGCTCCCGGCAACCCATCCATTTTTGGGGACAACAACTGGATATTCTACGCCTACAACGGGGTCAATGACAATCTGGCCAGCAACGCATACAGGGGATACTATGAGTATGCTGTTAACGCCTTCGCTAATTTTTACGAACCAAATGAATACAATAGGAGCCAATCACCTTCCTATCTGCCGGCCGTACCTTTCAACTCCTCCCCATGGTATCGCTGTTCGGTAGATGTGGATTATTTCACTTTGGTTGCCAAAAGGAAAGGGTTCCCCTGCGGCAATTACCGATTGCAGATCAGGGTAGGCCAAAACGAGTCGTACCAAGTTTATCTCAAT
>JAHEZD010000114.1 GCA_023251255.1 Chitinophagaceae bacterium | reverse complement strand
TGTAGCGTTCGGCAAAGTCAACCACAAATTTCCTGAACAGTAAAAGGATATCCTCCTTCCTGTCACGAAGTGATGGAACACGTATGGGTACTGTACTTAAACGGTAATATAAATCTTGGCGGAACTTTCCTTTTTCTGCAAATTCCAGCAACTCCCTATTGGTAGCTGCAATCACGCGGACATCGGTTTTCTGCACTTTGGACGAACCTACGCGGATGAACTCACCAGTTTCAAGGACGCGTAGCAGTCTTGCTTGCGTTCCCAAGGGCATTTCACCAATTTCATCCAAAAAGATGGTGCCTCCATTCACTGTTTCAAAATAGCCTTTACGGCTGTCCACTGCTCCTGTGAAAGAACCTTTTTCGTGACCGAAGAGTTCGGAATCAATAGTGCCTTCGGGTATGGCACCACAGTTCACCGCAATAAAAGGATTGTGCTTCCTTGCCGAAAGTGCATGTATGATTTGTGAAAACACTTCCTTGCCCACACCACTTTCTCCAACAATCAGTACTGTCAGATCTGTTGTTGCCACTTGCACTGCGGTATCCAGTGCAAAATTCAAGGCTGGTGAATTGCCTATAATACCAAAACGGTTTTTTATGCTTTGTAAATCCATTAGTCTTCTTTGTCGTTGATAATTTTCAGGTCGTTGATTTCCAATAGCGCAAAAGCAATAAATGCTCCGGCGGCAGCAATACCTGCACCAATATGTTCACAGCAAAAACTGCAATAGGCACAGGCAAAGCCTACCAATAAGATGAGGTATTTAACTGCTACTTTCATAAATGACGTTAAAAAAGGGTTTCTATTGTACCTAATAAAGTTCCTGCTGTGCATTCCTTTACAAACACATTCACATAATCACCCTTGTTCAGGTTATAGTTTTCTTTGGGGAAGATGACCACTTTATTGTGGCCTGTTCTGCCAAACCAATGCTCATCACTTTTCTTGCTGTTGCCTTCAATCAGCACCTTGAAGGTTTTGTTTACATCGCGCTGCATACTTTCCAAAGAATGGATACGGTGCAGGTCAATGATTTCCTGTAGCCTTCTTTTCTTCACATCTTCAGGAACATCATCTTCATAACGCTTGGCAGCAAGGGTACCGGGGCGTTCACTGTAGAAATACATGTAAGCCAAATCATACTTGCAGTATTCCATTAAAGTATAAGTATCGCGATGGTCCTCTTCGGTCTCAGTACAGAAGCCAGCAATGATATCCGTGCTCAGGCCCGCAGTGGGCAGAATCTCCCTTATCCTGTTAACTTTTGCTATGTACCATTCCCTTGTATAGGTCCTGTTCATTAATTGCAGCACCCTCGAGCTTCCGCTTTGAACAGGCAAATGGATGTAGTTGCAGATATTTTCATACTTGGCAATTGTGAACAATACTTCATCCGTAATATCTTTTGGATGGGAGGTACTGAAACGGACCCTTAAGAGAGGGGAAATTAACGCTACCTGTTCCAGTAACTTCGCGAAGGTGATTGTTTCATCTTTCTGCTCGTCAATCCAATAATAGCTGTCCACATTTTGACCGAGCAATGTAACTTCCCGGAAACCCTTATTAAACAAATCCTGCGCTTCGGCCACAATGGAATAAGCATCCCTGCTTCTTTCCCTTCCACGGGTAAAAGGCACTACACAGAAGCTGCACATATTGTTGCACCCACGCATAATGGACACAAAAGCACAAACCCCATTGCTGTTCAAGCGTACAGGGGAAATATCGGCATAGGTTTCATCCCTGCTCAACAGGACATTTACCCCCTTCTGGCCAGTTTCTGCTTCTTCTATCAATCCCGGAAGGCTCCTGTAGGCATCTGGGCCAATGACCAGGTCCACCAGCTTCTCCTCTTCGAGCAATTTGGCCTTCAACCTTTCCGCCATGCAGCCCAGAACCCCAATTAATGTCCCGTTCTTTCTTTTGATTGAACGGAACTCGGTCAATCTTTTGCGTATGGTGAGCTCGGCCTTCTCACGGATGGAGCAGGTATTTATCAGTATCAAATCGGCTTCCTCAAAATTCTTTGTCGCTCCAAAACCCTCATCATGTAGGATGGAAGCAACGATTTCACTGTCGCTGAAGTTCATGGCACAGCCATAACTTTCTATATAGAACCTCTTTTTGTATTGAGTGGTATCAAGTTTAAAAGGGGAGTAGGCTTCCCCTTGCTTGCTTTCGTCATGAACCTTATTTTGTACATCCAGTATTTCCATCGCTTCAATTAAGTGGGCAAAAATAGCAAAAAACTGTTGCCTTTGTCAGATTGGCAGGATGTTAACAGACTTATATTTCCATAGTCCTTTATTTTGCGGGTTACTAACATTAAACCCTTAATTCCACATGAAGACAATAGCAATCCTCTTCTATGCGTGTTTTTTCTATTCAATGGTCCAGGCACAGGACATTCCGTTGCAACGCCTGCCCAACGAAATATTCAGGAGCGTAAAAAAAGAAACAGATACCACCGTTTGGCATTGGAAACGTGGCGGTCTTTTCAACGCCAATCTAGCACAGGGTTCATTGAGCAACTGGGCTGCAGGCGGCGATGATTTTACAATGGCTGTAGGCGCTTATGTAAATTATTATTTGCTGCACAGGAATGCCCACTATACCTGGGACAATAATGTGGATTTCAATTTTGGGTTTGTTCAGGCTAGCAGCACTGGTGGGCGGAAAAATGATGACCGCATTGATGTACTTTCCAAATATGGGTATAAGGTGGACACGCTGAACAAATGGTACATGTCGGCCCTGTTCAATTTCAGGAGCCAGTTTTTTGACGGGAACAATTATAGTGGCGATACGCGTACTTTCTCCTCTTCCTTCCTATCACCGGCTTATATCTTGTTGTCCTTGGGTATGGATTACAGGCCGTCTGGGAAGTTTTCCATGTTCCTGTCCCCATTAACGTCCAGATGGGTAATTATTACCAATAAATATTTGTCGGAGCAGGGTGTTTATGGGGTGCCTGTGGGCAAGCATGCTGTTAATGAACTGGGTGCATTTGCCTCATTCAACTATAAGGACAATATTGCCAGGAACGTAACTTACAAGGGTAAGCTGGATATGTTCAGCAATTATAAGTTCAAACCGGGCAATGTGGATTTTTACTGCACCAATTTCTTTTCTTTCAAGATCAACAAATCATTGTCTGCCACTTATAGTTTGGACCTGATCTATGATGACGATGTGCGGATTTTTGGGCCAGACAAGAACGCTGCAAGACTGCAAATAAAGAGTTTAATTGGAATCGGCTATTTGATGCAGTTCTCGCCCAAGAAGGCTTAGTTAAAATGAAAGGAGCAGTTACCATACTATTTCTTTCAGGAATATCGCTGGCCTGCAAAAATATTGGTCAAGTAAATAACTATCGGAATGGGAATGTTCTTGTGGCATGGAATGAGGATACAGCATGTAGCTATCAGTTTGGTATACGGAATGACCGGTTTGCTTATGCCATTATACAGAAAGACAGTTGTAGAAACAAAATTAAAAAGTACTATTATGGACGGTTCCAAAATGTAGGCGACCGTATTTACTTAAATTACTACAATGCTATATGTCCAAGCAATATGGTTACTTACTTGGTCAAGGAAATCTCAGGAAACTATTTGATCCAAAATTTCAATGATGGCTCAAAACGGGTTTTTATGAGATTCAATAAACAGTTTGACCCTTATAAATCATGGTGATTAAGCTACCACCTTCAATGTATGCTTAATCTTATTGGCTTTGTAAGTTAGGTCTTGGTAATCTTTGTGGACAATGGTTACATGCCCCATCTTCCGGCCAGGTTTGGTATGTGATTTCCCGTAGAGGTGAACAAAGACATTGTCCATACCCAATATTTCATCAAGCCCATCATATTTGGCCTCGCCCGAAAAACCATCTGCCCCCAGGATATTCACGATGGCAGAAGGGAGTATGGCATCTGTATTTCCAAACGGATAACCTAGCATGATCCTCCAAAGTGTGTCGTATTGGCTGCTGTAATTGGCTTCGATGGTATGGTGGCCGCTATTGTGTACACGGGGGGCTATTTCATTGACCAGCACATCATCATCGAAATCAACAAAGAGTTCCACTGCAAACAGGCCGGCACTTTCAAAATGTTTGACAACAGAAATAGCAATGGCTTCTGCCTTCCACAAGACCTTGTCGTCCAGTTTGGCCGGGGAAAGTTGATAGTCCAATAAATTAAGTACGGGATCAAAAACCATTTCAGCAGGAGGGAAGATGACTGTTTCCCCTTTATCATTAATAGCTACAATAACAGCAATTTCCTTTTTGATCTTTACCATTTTCTCCAAAATGGAAGGCTCATTAAAAGCCTTGTCAAAATCCTTCTGGTCCAGCAAAACCTGCACACCTTTTCCATCGTAACCACCTTCACCAAGCTTATGAACAGCAGGCAAAAAATCAAGATGGTTCTGCAAGTCTGCTGTATTGAAAGTAAGCTTGAATTCAGGAGTGGGGATATTGTTCTCCTCGTAAAAGCGTTTCTGCAGGATCTTGTTCTTAATGGTTTTAATTGCGGAGGGCCTAGGATAGATCCTGATGCCCTCACTTTCCAGTTTCTCCAAAGCCTCCACATTAACTGCCTCAATTTCAATGGTGAGGGCGTCAAGTCCTTTTCCAAAATTGTAAACCGTATCGAAATCCTTGATATCCCCTTTTACAAAGTGGTGGCATAAATGTGCTGCGGGGCATTGTTCATCATTTTCCAGAACATAAGTTTCTACTGTATAATTCGCTGCTTGTTGTAGCAACATTCTACCTAATTGACCACCGCCTAAAATTCCAATTTTCATAGCTTAAAAATGTACGGCGAAGATAGGACTGTAGGGAACAGGCAAATCCCTATTCAGAAAAAGAAGCAATGGGACTGTTCAGTAGCTGGCTCCAACCAATGTGCAGTTCGCCAACTTCAGCGCCGTTGTTGTTCAGGATGTTGCTTTCCCAAATGATTTCCGAGAAACCAATACTGAATACATTGGTAGGCAAATTATTTGTATCACCTTGAAGCTCTATGCTGCTGATTATGGCATCCCTTAACTGCACTTTTAATACAGAGGTAATCTTGTTTTCTACAATGCCCAACATGAAAATGGTTGTTGGCCTTTCTTTGCCCTCGCCCAGTTTTATGCAACGCATGCAGGCTTCATAGAGCATTACGGAGTAGGCATCGGCATACCTGATACAGGTTATGTTGGCTGTGGATTTAAGCACATTCACAGCATCGCTTACTGGCTGCTGCTTAAGCCCTTGACTGAAGGATGCAAGTGGCAAGCATTCTTCTAGGTTGATGCTGTACTTATTGGCTGTTGCAGATAGGTCTATGCCTTGCCCAATTGTAGCGGGATAGCGTGTGCCACCAAAAATAATATCAGGGTCACCGGGTTGCAATAAAATAAGGTTCATGGTTGGTGTTTTGATTATGGAGCAATTTAAGTAAACATGCAACAAAAGAAATTAGATTTTCTTGTATGAAATGTTACAGGTAGCCTGTGTCAATATGAATTGCAAGTGTTTCCTGAATTGGTTGTCTGTAAACAGGATTTATTGCCCTACTTTTGTTTTCACATGTCACCAGACTATCCCCATAAAATCTTTAATGATGAGCGTTGCAATTTCTGCTTGCTGATGCAGTCGCTTGCCATGGATGTTCTGTTCTTCTAAATGGGGGAGTCCCATACTTATTCAATTGTACAAATGCGTAATAAAAGTGGAGATTGGTTTTATTCTTTCGCTGAGCACACAAGAACCGCTTTAATAGCTTTCAAATTTTTAATCACAAATCTTCAAATTATTTTGATATGGAAACGTTAGTTGCTGATAAACTGAAACAGGCTGCGCAAGTAGACTTCCTGCCCTTACAAGGAACGGATTATGTGGAATTCTATGTGGGCAATGCCAAACAGGCAGCGCATTTTTACAAAACGGCCTTTGGGTTCCAGAGCCTTGCTTATGCCGGCCCCGAAACAGGTATGAAGGATAAAGTGAGCTATGTGATACGCCAGAACAAACTAACCTTTGTATTGACCACTCCGTTGAGAGCTGACAATGAAATAGCAGACCATATATATAAGCATGGTGATGGCGTAAAAATATTGGCGTTGAAAGTGGAAGACGCTACCAATGCTTGGGAAGAAACCATTTCCCGAGGTGGAAAGAGTTATTTGCAGCCACTTACGCTGAAAGATGAAAATGGTGAGGTAATCCTTAGTGGCATCCACACTTATGGGGATACCGTGCATTTGTTTGTGGAAAGGAAAAATTATACCGGTGCCTTCATGCCGGGTTTCAGGAAATGGGAGAGCAGTTACAACCCCGCAGAAACAGGCTTATTGTATGTTGATCATTGCGTGGGCAATGTAGGCTGGAACCAGATGGACCCTTGGGTGAAATTCTATGAGGATGTAATGGGTTTCAGGAATATCCTGTCGTTTGACGATAATGACATTTCCACGGAATATTCTGCTTTGATGAGCAAGGTTATGAGCAATGGAAACGGTTTCGTGAAATTCCCCATCAATGAACCTGCAGAAGGTAAAAAGAAATCCCAAGTGGAGGAGTATCTGGATTTTTATGATGGGGAAGGGGTGCAGCATGTGGCCATTGCTACCAACGATATCATTGAAACAGTAACTGAACTGCAAAAGCGTGGGATTGAGTTCTTGAAGATTCCCAACAGTTATTACGAAACAGTATTGGATAGGGTTGGCAAAATTGATGAGGACCTTCAGCCATTGCAGGAACTGGGTATTTTGATCGATAAGGATGAAGAAGGCTACCTCCTGCAGATATTTTCCAAGCCATTGGAAGATAGACCAACACTTTTTTTTGAAATTATCCAACGTAAGGGGGCCAAGAGTTTTGGCAAGGGCAATTTTAAAGCCCTGTTTGAAGCTTTGGAAAGGGAACAGGACCTACGGGGCAATCTCTAACTTTGGAATGATATTTTTTTAAGCTTTGCCTATTTGGGCGAAGCTTTTTTTATTTCAAAATTTTCCATTGCTTAAGCAATATAATTTCCAAATACAGCGTTAAAGAATTTCCTCTGCTATTTACAATATGGCAGGAAGGCTTTTAATCTCCACTATCCGTTCCATTATCCTATCTAATTTTATTGATTTTGTTTGTGCCATTTGCATAAGTGCTGGGGTATATCCAAATTATTTTCTTTTAGTCTATTGATACCATTTGAAAACTTAAAACCAAACGCTATGCGTACCCGTGCCCTATTGACTGTTTTAATCTGCTCTGTTTTATGCAGTGCAGTATGTGCCCAGAAAGTTCTGATGCCATCCAAAGGAAACAATATTGTCTACGATGGCACAGTAAATGTGAATCATAATTTCAACGGCGATTATGTATGCAGCAAACTTAAAAGCTGGGTGATTGCTGCAACAAAGGAATACCATTTAGATGTGCAAAGGATGAGTGACGAAGGTTGCACCATCACCATCAATGCAAGCACCGCAATTGACAAGGGCGGTAATTTTAATGATGTTGATTGTTCGTTTAACCTTGTTATCAATATAGCAGAAGAAGGATTGAACTACCAATTGACCGATCTGGTTTTCAACAAGGCCCAACATCAGTACAGTGTTAATGAAGTTTATTCCCGTTACCGCCAGAATGATCCCTATGTGAAAGCTGTATTTGAAAACAAGCAAGCAGCTTTACGCCGCCATGAGTTCTTATTGAATGCACTGGACAAGCGGATGACAGCATTGACAAGCTCCTTAAAAACATACATGCTGCAGATGGGCATGACTAAATGATTCATGCGGGTTCCATTTGAGCCACCGAATAGGAGGGGCTGGAGCTTTGCTGGGGTTGCTCAATTGGTTGGCATTCTACGGGGGGCCGAGCAGCGAACCACCATGGCGAACAACTTGATTTATATTATATGGGAGTAAGTGAACAATGGGCTGCAATTTGCAGCCCGTTTTGCTTTTGGTGATGGTTTTAAACAATTGTTAATCTCACCGTTATAGGGGATAAGTTTCCACAATTAAATCCACATATTGCCCGTTCATCAATAAGAACAATTATTTTCGGTTCATGAAATGCATCCTTGGTTTGCTCTTATCCCTTTTACTGGTTCAGCAGCTATTGGCTCAACCGTCGTTGATGGAATCACAGCGTGGTAATATCCGTGTATTGAATGCTATTAAGACAAAAGAGGACACATTGAAAAAACAGTTTGAAAATGCGGGCATGCAATGGCCTCCCAAGCAATTGTACATCAGGAGCTTCAAATATGATAGCCAACTGGAAATATGGGCAAGAAATGACAGCAAATCAACTTTCAAGTTATTTAAGACGTATAAAGTTTGCGCATTGAGCGGGAACCTTGGGCCAAAAAGAATGGAAGGCGATTATCAAGTGCCAGAAGGTTTTTACTATATTAATGTGTTCAATCCCAAAAGCACATTCCACATGAGCTTGGGCATCAATTACCCCAATGCCTCAGATGGCATGCTTAGTGATTCTGCCCAACCAGGTGGTGATATCTATATACATGGTTCCTGTGTTACGGTTGGTTGCATACCTATTACGGATACGCAGATTGAAGAAGTGTATTTACTGGCATCCTATGCAAGGACGAGTGGGGAGGACTTTATTCCTGTCCATATTTTCCCTATTAGGTACAATAATCCCAAGAGTGTGCTGCAGTTGAACAAGGTAACAAAAGATGATAAGGACTACCAGCATTTTTCGGAAAATGTGAAAACAGTCTACGATTATTTTGAGCAGAACAAGAAACTTCCCATTATTTCGGTGAACAATAAAGGGGAATATGTCATTATGTAGCCTATTAACAGGTTAATTAGAAACGGGTTGCTTCAGTTTCTTGTAACATATACCTTTGGTTAGCAAGATTTCCCAATTCAAAATATAGTATGAAAAAAACAGTGCTCCTGACCGTGTTTGCAATCAGTTCCGTATTTGCCAACCGTTTGATGGCACAAGCAGGTTGGTTCAAGCAGAAAATTGATGAAACATTGAGCATTAAGTTTCCGAAGGAACCTGTAAAAGCGGGAACCATGTTTACAGTGCAGGGAAGTGACAGCATAGGGTACGTTGCAAACGTAATAGACCTTGCTGCAATGGGTATGGACGCAGAGGGCCTTGCGAAAATGGCACCAACCGAGGAGTTTGCAGAACAGTTTAAAACTGGACTCGTTTCCCAAAGCCCTGGTTTGGAACTCACGAAAATGGAAATAGGCAAATGGAATAATTTCGTTGCTTATGATATAGAAGGCGAACAGAAGGACAAGGGAATAAAAATGTATTTCAAGTGCATCTTTATCAGTACCAAAATTTATGTACTGCTTGCAGCGCTTCCTGGAAAAGCTGATGTGAAAAACAAGGACATCTATTTATCTTCCATAGAAGCAAATTAGGTTTAATGGGGATTTGCTAGTGGATCCTGTCGCCCCTTACTTCAATTTCCCTCATCACCATAGTTTCGTAAGCAAGCCATTCATTCCAGCGTTCCCTTACTTTTTCTTTGTCAATATAGGACTCTGCCAAGTCAATAAATAAAGTGTAGTGCCCTGCTTCACTTTCCATGAACCGGCGGTAAAAGTTCCGCATGTACCCGTCATCCAAGCCCTCACTCAATCTTTTGAAGCGTTCGCAGCTCCTGGCTTCTATCAAGGCCATTGTGAGCATCTGGTCCAGGAACCTATCTTCCCTATGTCCGCCTTTTTGCTGGAAAGCCAATAACTTATTTACATAATCATCCTTGCGCTGAATGCCCAACGCCAATCCTCTTTTGTAAAGTTCATTCAGCACCAACCTGAAATGGCCCCATTCTTCCGTAACGATTGGTGCAAGTTCCCTAACCAGCTTTTCTTTTTCAGAATAACGCTGGATTAGTGAAATGCAGGTCATGGCTGCTTTTTGCTCGCAATAAGCATGATCGGTTAAAATAGCCGCCATGCTTATGCCAGCTAAATCCACCCAACGCGGGTCAGTAGGTAAATGCAGGCCTAGAATATTTTTTGTGTCTTGGGAAAGTTCCATAAAAATAAATGGGAGGGGAGCGGAGAAATAAATAGTATTGACCGTTCCGTATTTATTCATTCTTATTGAATTCCACATCGTCACTGTCCAATAGTTCCCGTTCTATTTCTTCCATTTGGATGATATCCCAAGCTTCGCTTTCAGTGGGGGTAATGTTCAGGAATTCCAGTAGTTCCAGTCTTTCAAAAACTTCTTCAACCGTGGGTTTTATTTCGCAAATCACAAAACTTGCATTTGTGTCATAAAATGCCTGCTGCAATTTGGCAATTGCGTCTGCGGTTTCATCGGCCATGGCACTTACTGGTTGCAGGTTCAGCACAATATTCTTCACATCCTGCTGCAGGAAAACAATGCAAGTTTCTGTTAATTCCGCAGCCATATTGGCATAAATATTTGGCTCTATTGGAGTAATCGTCGTAAATTTCTCTTTGGTATCAACTTTGACTTGCATAACTTGTATTTGATTAACACGATGTGCATAAATGCACTGTAAGGTTGGCCAAAAATATTCGTTATTATTGTATAAATCCTATCAAACTATGGATAATAATTTTTCAGCACAAGTAAAAGAAATCATTTCATTCAGTAGGGAAGAAGCATTGCGTTTAGGGAATGACTTCATAGGCACGGAGCATTTACTGCTTGGATTGATTAGGGACGGGGAAAACATTGCAATTAAAGTACTCAAACAATTGAATGTAGACCTCTACGAGCTACGCAAGGAAGTGGAACTGGCCATTAAGGACAAAACCGGGAAGAACATTGCCAACATTAATAGCCTCCCACTCACCAAACAAGCAGAAAAAGTAATACGTGTCACCGTATTGGAAGCAAAGGCCCTTAAAAGCCCATTGGTGGAAACTGAACACCTCTTATTGAGTATCTTAAAAAACAAGGAAAACATTGCTACGCAGATACTGAACCAGTTCGATATCGACTACGATGTTTTCCGGAACGAACTGGGGGTGGTAAGTACCAATATTCCCAAAAGTGAATTTCAGGATAGTGACGACGACGATTTTGATGATGAAAAACGTGGAAGCGGTTTTCAGCAGCAGCGTGGTGCAGGCACAGGTAAGCAGGCTGCAGGCACAAAGAGCAAGACACCAGTCTTGGACAATTTTGGTAGGGACATTACCAAAATGGCAGAGAGTGGCACACTTGATCCGATTGTTGGCCGTGAAGCAGAAATAGAAAGGGTTTCGCAAATCCTTTCAAGAAGGAAGAAGAACAATCCAATTTTGATTGGCGAACCAGGTGTGGGCAAAACAGCAATCGTGGAAGGATTGGCCTTGCGTATTGTTCAAAGAAAAGTAAGCCGTGTGCTGTTCGATAAACGGGTTATTTCCCTTGACCTTGCAGCTTTGGTTGCAGGCACTAAATACCGCGGGCAGTTTGAGGAAAGAATGAAGGCCATCATGAATGAACTGGAAAAAAATCGTGATGTAATCCTTTTCATTGATGAAATCCATACTATTGTAGGTGCGGGTGGGGCAAGCGGGTCATTGGATGCTTCCAATATTTTCAAACCAGCTTTGGCAAGGGGAGAACTGCAATGCATTGGCGCCAGCACTTTGGATGAGTACCGTATGCATATTGAAAAGGATGGTGCACTGGACCGTCGTTTCCAGAAAGTGTTGGTAGAACCACCAAGTGTGGAGGAAACCATTCAAATATTGACCAATATTAAAAGCAAGTACGAAGACTACCATAATGTTATCTATGATGATATGGCCATTGAAGCTTGTGTAAAGCTCAGCGACCGTTATATGACAGATAGGCTGTTGCCGGATAAGGCCATCGATGTATTGGATGAAGTGGGCGCAAGGGTGCACCTGAAGAACATCAATGTACCCCAGGAAATGGTTGAACTGGAAAAACAGATTGAGGAAATCAAGAACGAAAAGAACAAGGTTGTGAAAAGCCAGCGTTTTGAAGAAGCAGCGTCCCTGCGCGATAAGGAAAAACGTTTGGGCGAAGAACTGGAAAAAGCAAAAACTTCTTGGGAAGAGGAAAGCAAGAACAAGCGCTACCCCATCTCCGAAGAAAATATTGCCGAAGTTGTGAGCATGATGACTGGCATTCCTGTGACACGTATGGTACAGGCTGAAACAGACAAGCTCCGTAAAATGGGTGAGGACATGAAGGGAATGGTTGTTGGCCAGGATGATGCAATATCCAAAGTGGTAAAAGCCATCCAGCGTAACCGTGTGGGATTAAAAGATCCGAAGAAGCCAATAGGTACATTTATCTTCTTGGGTCCAACAGGTGTTGGTAAAACAGAATTGGCAAGGAGCCTTGCTAAATATTTATTCGATAATGATGATTCGCTCATCCGCATAGATATGAGCGAATACATGGAAAAGTTTACGGTAAGCCGCCTAATTGGTGCACCTCCAGGTTATGTTGGTTATGAAGAAGGTGGTCAGTTAACAGAAAAGGTGCGCCGTAAACCATACAGTGTAATTCTTTTGGATGAGATTGAAAAAGCCCATCCGGATATCTACAATATTTTGTTACAAGTATTGGATGATGGCATGTTGACAGATGGTGCAGGCCGTAAAATCAATTTCAAGAATACGTTGATCATTATGACATCAAATATTGGTGTCCGCCAATTGAAGGAGTTTGGGGACGGTGTTGGTTTTGCCACTGCAGCCCGCATGCAGAACCAGGATGAGAACAACAAGGCCGTTATTGAAAAAGCCTTGAAACGTACCTTCTCCCCTGAGTTTTTGAACAGGATTGATGATGTGGTTATCTTCAACTCCCTCACAAGGGAAAATATCTTCAATATCATTGACATATTGATGAAGGGTGTTATGAAACGCTTGGTGAGCCTTGGATTTGACTTGGAACTTACAGAAGAAGCTAAGGACTTCATTGCAGATAAAGGTTACGATGTGCAGTTTGGGGCAAGGCCATTGCACAGGGCCATACAGAAATATTTGGAGGACCCATTAGCTGAGGAAATCCTGAACATGACTGTGAAAAACGGTGATACCTTAATTGCGAGCCTTGATAAGGAAAATGCCAAACTGAAGTTTGAATTGAAGACAAAAGAAGAAGCAGAAAGTGCGAGTGTCTAAATAATCGTAATCTGTTTAAATGATACAATGCCATTGCTGGAACTTAGCAATGGCATTTTCTTTTGTTGGCTGTCCTGAATTAGTAACTCCGTAAATGATATATACACCAATCGCTTGCACTGTATAGCATCATTGAACTTTTCCCACATTATAAACAGGTAAACGAAAATCGTTTACATTTGATATTTACAAAACTTTTCTATGGTTGCTACAAATACATCTTTTGCCATTCCTGATTTCAGTTTATCTCCCAGAATAGACCAGGTTGGCGTAGAAGAAAGGGCCAAGCGCTTCACTGCAAGAAGTATCAAAGCGGAAACAAAAGTGAACGGCTTGAAATTGACCTTGAACATGATTGACCTCACTACCTTAGAAGGCAAGGACACAGATGGTAAAGTGAAGCAGCTTTGCTACAAAGCCCAGCATTTACATGATGCCTATCCGGGTTTGCCAACTGTGGCTGCAGTTTGCGTTTACCCGAGCATGGTGAAAGTTGCAAAAACAGCATTGGGCAATAGCGGCGTTAAGGTGGCAGCCGTGGCAACTGCATTTCCTAGTGGGCAGGCCCCTAGGGATGTGAAGATCCGTGATACTAAGTTTGCTGTGAACGAAGGTGCTGATGAAATAGATATGGTCATAT
Source organism: Chitinophagaceae bacterium (assembly GCA_023251255.1). GTDB lineage: Bacteria > Bacteroidota > Bacteroidia > Chitinophagales > Chitinophagaceae > UBA1930. The sequence continues at coordinate 2,091 of JAHEZD010000114.1, read as the reverse complement.
CCCGCGGTAAATTCCTGGAAGGGGAATACAATTTCATTTTCGATGAAATTGCTGCCATCAAAGAAGCATGTGGTGCAGCAAGATTGAAGGTAATCCTTGAAACCGGTGAACTTGTTACCTATGATAAAGTAAGGCGTGCAAGTGATATAGCCATGTATGCCGGTGCAGATTTCATTAAAACATCCACAGGGAAAATTTCACCCGCTGCCACTATGCCAGTGACATTGGTGATGCTGGAAGCTATCCGTGATTTCTACTACAAAACAGGAAAGAAGATTGCCATGAAACCTGCAGGTGGCATCAGCAAATCAAAGTTGGCACTGCATTATTTGGTGATGCTGCAGGAAACATTGGGTACAGCATGGATGAACAATGAATGGTTCCGTTTTGGAGCAAGCAGCTTGGCCAATGATGTATTGATGCAGTTGGAAAAGGAGAGGACAGGCGTTTATCAAAGTGCAAATTATTTTTCAATAGACTAAACTGTTCAATAAGTGGAAAAGGTTCAAAAGGTTGAATAAGTTATTGAAACAACCTTCAACCCTTTTAACTTCTTCAACCTTCTATCATGGCAACCATTTCAAAATTCGAAGACATCATTTCTTGGCAAGAGTTAAGAATTTTGAATAACAATATTGGAAAGTTAATTGATGGTGGCAGGTTCAAACATAGTTACAGGTTAATCAATCAAATTGAAGATTCCTGGTTCAATAATGGATAACATTGCTGAAGGCTTTGAAAGAGGTGACAATAGGGAGTTTATACAGTTCTTATATATTGCAAAAGCATCGTGTGGTGAATTAAAGGTCGCAATTATATAGAGCGTTGGATAGAAGTTTTATTAATCAAGAAGAATTTGACAATTATTCAATCCATGCAATGAAAATTGGTAGTCTGATACAAAAATTAATAACTTATTTATAGACTTCAGAAGAAAAAGGGATCAAGTATAAAACAAGAAGTAAATAACTTCTTCAACCTTTCAACTTTTTGAACTTCTTAAACTTTTATTATGGCGAAAGCAGTTAAAAAAAATACCCTGAAACTCGATTTCAAAATGGAATATGCACCTGCACCGGAAAGTAAGGCAAGTGCAAAGATCAATCCCCGTTACGAGTTGTTCATCAATGGCAAATTTGAGAAGCCAACGAGCAAGAAATACTTCGATACCATCAATCCAGCAACAGAAGAAAAATTGAGCGAAGTGGCCGATGCCAATGCTGCTGATGTGGACAAAGCTGTGAAAGCGGCACGTTCTGCCTATGATAAAACATGGAGCAAAATGCCTGCAAAGGAACGTGCAAAATACATTTACAGGATTGCAAGGATGATCCAGGAACGTGCAAGGGAGTTTGCTGTTATTGAAACATTGGATGGTGGCAAACCTATTCGCGAAAGCCGTGATGTGGACGTACCATTGGTTGCCAATCACTTCTTTTATTATGCTGGTTGGGCAGACAAATTGGAATATGCTTTTCCTAATAAAAAGATTGCTCCTTTAGGTGTAGCTGGTCAAATCATCCCTTGGAATTTTCCTTTGCTAATGGCTGCATGGAAAATTGCACCGGCATTGGCAACAGGGAATACTGTTGTATTGAAACCGGCAGAAACAACACCACTGACAGCTTTGAAGTTGGCCGAAATTATCCAGGAATCAGATTTGCCTCCAGGTGTGGTGAACATTATTACTGGTGCTGGAGCAACAGGAGCAGCTATTGTCAATCATCCTGATATCAATAAAATTGCATTTACTGGTAGCACCAATGTTGGAAAGATTATCCAACGTGCTGTTGCTGGTACCAATAAAAAGGTAACATTGGAGCTAGGCGGCAAAGCTGCCAATATCATTTTTGATGATGCACCAATTGACCAAGCTGTAGAAGGTATTATCAATGGCATCTTTTTCAATCAGGGACACGTTTGTTGTGCAGGTTCCCGTTTGTTTGTACAGGAATCTGTGTATGATATTGTGCTGAGAAAATTGAAAGACAGATTGGCTACGTTAATTGTTGGTGACCCTATGGACAAGAACACAGACATCGGTGCTATTAACTCCAGGGAACAAATGGACAACATCCACAAATATTTGAA
>JAHEZD010000002.1 GCA_023251255.1 Chitinophagaceae bacterium | reverse complement strand
ATGGCTAATATGTGTTGCTCTTTGGCTGTCCCACATGCAATTGCGGGATTGGATTTTTCGTTTTAGGCGTTAGATTATGGCTACAAAATCCGCCTTATTTCGCTCAAAAATCATCAACATATTATTCCATCAAATAATTTTAGACAGTTTCTAAGGGAATTGTTTTGGAATGGTTTCGACAGGTCCACCTGAATGGAACAGCAGGTTGCCAGAGGTGTTCAAATTAACAAACAAAAGCTGGTCACAAAAAAATACAACATGTCATTATATGCGCAACGGGGGGTTTCTGCCCAGAAAGAAGAGGTCCATGCAGCCATCCAGAAACTGGATATGGGACTTTACGCAAATGCTTTCTGCAAAATGTACCCTGACTATTTGGGTGGCGATGAAAACTTTGTGAACATTTCCCATGCCGATGGCGCAGGAACAAAAAGCATATTGGCTTATTTGTACTGGAAGGAAACTGGTGACGCAAGTATTTGGAAAGGTATTGCACAGGATGCGGTGGCCATGAACCTTGATGACCTGTTATGTGTGGGTGTATATGACAATTTATTGTTTTCGTCTACAATTGACAGGAACAAATCGAAAATTCCCGGGGAGATACTGGAAGCGGTCATCAATGGAACGCAGGATTTTTTTGATGAACTTAAAAAAGTAGGCGTGAACATCCACTACCTCGGTGGTGAAACTGCCGATGTGGGTGATGTGGTAAGAACGATTGCCGTAAATGGCACCATGACCGCACGCTGGCCAAAAAACAAGCTCATCACTAACGATAAGATTGCTGAAGCTGATGTGATTGTTGGTTTTGCTTCCTCAGGCCAGGCCAGTTATGAAACCGGATACAATAGTGGGCTTGGCAGCAATGGCCTAACCAGTGCAAGGCATGATGTATTGAGCAAGTACTATGCTGAAAAATACCCGGAAACTTTTGAAGCCAGTTTGAGCGATGAAGTGGTTTATATTGGCAAAAACAGGATGGAGGATGAACTAGCGGTCAACGGTTCACAACTTACGATTGGCAAATTACTCCTATCGCCTACCAGAACCTATGCTCCCTTGCTGAAAGTGTTATTGGAACAACATTTTGAAGCTATCAATGGCGTGATCCATTGCAGCGGTGGCGGGCAAACGAAGTGCATGAAATATTTGCCCAAGCCTTTGAAAATCGTGAAGGACAACCTATTTGATGTACCACCGATTTTTCAACTGATCCAGGAAAATTCCGGGGCCGATTATAGGGAAATGTACCAGGTTTTCAACATGGGGCACCGTCTGGAAATCTTTACCAATGAAGCTACTGCTGCTGCAATGATTGCAACAGCAAAGCAATTCAATATTGAAGCAAAGATTGTGGGAAGAGTGGAAGCATCGGATAAAAAGGAATTGCTATTGAAAGGCAGCTTCGGCGAAATCAGCTATTAACATCTCTTTCGTTTATTGAGCACAGTATTTTTATCTTTACAACGTTAGGAAAATAACTTTTGTAACCTAATAATTTTGAAATCATGGCAGAAACAGTCGTATCGCTCCGTGGCGTGAACATATATCAGGGAAACAGTTTGGTGCTGCAGGATGTAAATTTTACTATAGATAAAGGGGAATTTGTTTACTTGGTTGGTAAAACAGGAACAGGCAAAAGCAGTTTGCTGAAAACCATTTACGGCGAACTGACATTGAAAGAAGGAACGGCATCTGTTGTAGGTTTCGACTTGAGGCAAATGGACTGGAAAAAAGTCCCGTTCCTCAGGAGGAATTTGGGTGTTGTTTTCCAGGACTTCCAATTATTGACAGATAGGAGCGTTCACGAAAACCTCCGCTTTGTTTTAAGGGCAACAGGCTGGAAGGACGAAAAATTGATTGAAGAAAAAATAAACGACGTACTTGATAAGGTAGGCCTTAAAAGCAAGGGGTTCAAAATGCCTTTTGAAATGAGTGGTGGCGAGCAGCAGCGTGTGGACATTGCGCGGGCCCTGCTCAATTCACCCAAATTGATTTTAGCAGATGAACCAACAGGAAACCTCGACCCGGAAACCAGTGATGAAATCATGCAACTGCTTTTTGCCATTGCAAAAGATTACGGCACGTCGGTTATCATGGCCACGCATGATTTTATTGTTATCAACCGCTACCCATCACGCATGTTGAAAACAGAAAGAGGGAAAGTGATTGACAGTGCATCGGTTGCAGTGTAAACTTTTGGGAAACAATTTCTTATCTTGCCTTCATAACCCCCCTTTTAATGAAGTTCGATAAGTTTATTGCCCACTACCTTTATTCACAGAAGGAAATTTCCATTGCATCCATCGGTACTTTCCTTTTTGACAATCAGGAAGCAGTACCGGTAGACGTGGATAAAACAAACTTTTTCCCTACTGCAGGTATTTCGTTTCAATGGGACAAAAGCATTGCTACTTCCCCCGCATTCGAAGACTATCTTTTCTCCTCCATAAAAAGGCCATCCACAGTTATACTTGCAGATTTCGAGGATTATCTATTGCAGCTCAAAAGTTTTTTGGGCAGCGGGAAATCAGTGACCATACAAGGCGTGGGCACCTTGCACAAGGTCAACCAAACAGGTGAAATTATATTTTCGCATGGTGGTGTTTCCAACGAAAAAATCTCTTTTGTAACCTATGATTCGGAGAAATATGTTACCGTAAAGAAACCCCCAGTTATCAATAAGAAAAAAGTGCGGATTTTTTTTGGTTCCGCCCTTGCTGTATGCATGATTGCCGCCATTGTTTGGGCCTTTAAAACTGGCAGGATAAAATTCCCCGAACCTAAAAAAGAGCCATTGGCAACCACTAAAAAGGAAATAGTTACCGATACACCCATAACGGTCCAGCCTTTTAATCCTAAACCTCAGGACACAAGTAAAGTAATGGTTCCGGTCAATGATACCGTACGTTACCGCATGATTTTCCTGGCAACCAAATACCGTGAAAAAGCGTTGAAGAGATTGACTGAATTCATTCCAGCAGACAAGATTCAATATGATAGCGCTGTAATGAAGGATACATTGCGCTACAGGCTCTTCATCTACAAAAAAGCATTGGCAACAGATACCACCCGTTTGAAAATTGATTTTGAGAAGCTTTTCAAGCACTATATTATTCTGGAGAAAACCGAGTAATGAACAAGCAAGTGCCATTTGAAAATCCTCAATTTATCTGCCGCTGTATTAAAATGTGGCATTTTTTAAATCGGAATTTTATTTGACACATTTTTCCGCTGCATTGTACAAACAAGCTGCCGCAGTTTAGTTTATTCTTTTGGTTGGGTTGAAAATTTTGTTTTGCCGATAGAGGTAGCCTAATGGAACAAAATCAACTGGCAAAGCATCCATTAACCCCAAATCCATTTCACTTGCTGCTGAGCATTCGCCTCACTGTTGAACATGTTTTGTAGGACTTCTTTCCGCATACCAATTTCGCTTTGGCTAAAAGGTTCAGGATATAATTGAAGGATGATCTTCTTCATATTTTTTTCGTCATTGGCTATATGGCAAAGCTTATCCAGCCCACTACCAATAATGGTATCATTGTTCACTACACAATGTTTGCTGTTGTACAATGCGTTCAACAATTTGAGCTTGATGCCGCTGCTACTGAACGAAGGCAGGATATTGATGTGGGCCTTGGCTATCATGTCCTGCATTTGTTCCTGCGAAGGATTGGCCACCAAACAGGCTTTCTGTTGTTTGTGGACCAAGTGCTCCAAGTTTTTCGATGGATTCCTACCCGCAATTACAAAAGGAATATCCAAGTCATTGAACACTTTTTGCAGTAGCCATATAGCTGCCTTTTCATTGGCTACTACACTTAAATCACCTTGGTACAAACAGAAGCTGCCCCTGCCCTCCTTGCAGCTAACTGTCCAATCTACCGGCAGGTACAATGACAGGTAATCAATTGTCCTGCAGCCAAGTTCGTTCCTGTAAACATCAACGTCCTTATGCGTTACGCCCCAAAATGCTGTAGCCTTGTTAACGATTGATTGCTCATATTTTTTGAGTAACCTGCTTTCATTATAAAAGTAGATTTTCTTAAATGGTGAAGTGGCCGATTGAAACAGATGGTGGTAGTATTCAAATTCCACGTTGTGTACACGGACAAACTTTCTCCTATTGGCAAAACGGGCATCATTCAATAAATACGTGCAGTGGATACCCTCCATGAAAATAGGATACTCATCCTGCAGGAGATTTTCAAGGAGCGCTTCATTCTTTCTTGTTGCTACAATGTAGGGCAGCCTCATGAAAATCCCCTTCTTCCTTTTATAGTACTGCACAGATGCACAGTACCTGTTCAGTTCATCCTGCTTGCCACGCCCATAATCAAAGCAATGCAAATGGATGTTGACTCCTTCCCTCTGCAATGCAGGAAGTTTCCAGAACAGGTCAATCACGCCACCATAATCAGCAGGGTAAGGAACGGTGAAATCTATGATGTGCAAATGTTTTTCCATTGTTTGTTTTCAGGTCAAAGAAGAATGCTGGTTGGCAAATAAACTCAACCAATAAGCTGTCAATTTCTCCCCTTCGCTGTTCCAGTTCAGCACTTGCCTCGCCCGCAAGCAGTTCAACCGCAGCCTTTCATATAAAACAGCATCATCCAGTAATTTGTTCAAAGCTGCTACCAATGTTTCCTGCTCGGTATCATTTACTAACAAAGCCACTTCATGCTCATCGTTGATGGCCCTGTATTCAGGATAGCCCACACATACCTGTGGAATACCCGCCATGATGTAATCAAAAAAGCGGTTCGACAATGAATAATATTGGTTCAAGCCTGCATCCTCAAACAGGGTCAATCCAAATATTGACCGCGGGGTCAACTGCCTCAGTTCATCTGGGGCCATATAACCTTTCAGTTCAACTTTGGTTGAAAGGTTGTTCTTTTCGATTAGCTGTTTCGTTTGTTCAAAGAAATTGCCCTTACCAACTATTAGCAACTTCGCGTCCACTTCTTTCATAGCGGGGATGAGCGTTTCAAAACTCCTGCCTTCATTGACCGCACCTTGGTAAATAATGAACCGATGTTGGATGCCCGCCTGCTCAATGGGTTGGATGGTTGATAGAACCGGTAGGTTCCTAATTATGCCGTAATCCACACCGTATCTCCTGTTCAGTTCATCCCTAATAAAGAGGTTCACTGTATAACCATGCCTGAATTTCGGGACTGCAAACCTTTCTATGGCCAACCATATTTTATGGACCGATGGCCTTGTTACTATTTCCTTCTGCTCCGTAAATAGTTCATGTGCATCATACAGTCTTTTCTTGTTCCTGATGAATGAAGCAAAATAATTGGGCAGGATAGTATCCAGGTCTATGGCACAAAAAGCATCCGCTCCTACAAAAAGCAAAAAGAAAAACAACCGGATATTGTATTCACCATAAAACAGGAGCCCTTTATTGAACCAGCATTTCAATCTCCGCTGCTTAAAAGGTTGCTCTTTTAGCACAGAAGAATCCCTCCATTTCCTGCCAACCAACAAAACCTCGTAACCATTATTGGCCAGTGAACTGCAAATACGTTGCATGCGCTGGTCATAGCTAAGGTCGTTGGTAACAGTGAAAATGAGTTTGGGCAAAATCAAATGGTTTGGGCAAATATAAACGATAGCCCATTGTGCAACCGTTCCCCATTGCAGTATAGGGCCCTTGGTGGTTTTATTCATGAACCGCGCTGATATAAATCAGTTATTGTTACATTAAATGCAATATTTTCGCATCCAAATCAAAAACCAACTCCCTTGATTGCAGGCATACTTAAAGAACCACAGGGCGAAAACAGGGTTTCCCTGTTGCCCGAACAGGTGGAAGCGCTTCTCAAAAAAAATGTTCAGGTAATTATTGAAGATGGAGCAGGGGCCAATGCCTATGCCACCAACGAAGCCTATACACAAAAGGGCGCCACAGTAGGAAGCAGGGCACAGGTACTACAAAGCGATATTGTGCTTTCCCTCAACATCCTTTCTGCCGATGATATCAGCGGATTGAAGAGCAATGCTGTAGTGCTGGGCATTTTTCAGCCATTGTTCAACTTCAACGATATGAAGCAATGGGCTGCTAAAAATGTTTCCACTTTCAGCATGGACATGATTCCCCGTACCACACGTGCCCAGAGCATGGATGTACTGAGCAGTCAAGCAAACATTGCAGGTTACCGTGCAGTATTATTGTCAGCCACTTTGTTGCCAAGGTATTTCCCCATGTTCATGACCGCAGCCGGCAGCATCCCTCCAGCAAAAGTATTGATCCTAGGTGCAGGTGTGGCCGGGCTACAGGCCATTGCCACAGCCAAACGTTTGGGTGCAGTGGTGGAAGTGTTCGATACACGCCCTGCAGTGAAGGAAGAAGTAATGAGCCTTGGTGCAAAGTTCGTGGAAGTGGAAGGTGCAGCAGATGCTACCAAAGCAGGCGGCTATGCGGTGGAACAAAGTGAAGAATACAAACAGAAACAGCAGCAGAAAATAGCTGAAAGTGTGGCCAAGGCCGATGTGATCATAACCACGGCACAGATTCCCGGCAAGAAAGCCCCTATTTTGATTACGCAGGAAATGTTGAACTCCATGCGCAATGGCAGCGTGATCATTGACCTGGCTGCTGCTACAGGTGGCAACACCCCCCTCACAAAAAACAATGAACATTTTGTTACTGATAAAGGTGTACTGATTGTTGGCAACAGTAACCTGCCCAGCGGAATGCCTTTTGATGCAAGCAAAGTGTACGGCAAGAATGTAATGAACTTCCTGCAGCTCGTTATAGATAAGGATGGTAACCTGAACCTGAACTTTGAAGATGACCTGGTGAAAGGTTGCTGCATAACGCATGCTGGTGAAGTGGTACATGAGAGAGTGAAGGGTCTGTAGAAAAGGTCAAAGGTTGGGTGTGTAAGGTATAGGGTAAAAGTTTGATGCCAGACACTGTACTTAACTATTGAACCACTGCTTAGCGTAAATCAATAGTTGCCTGGATTAAGGCATAACAATATTGAATATCAATCTTTCAAATACATTTTTATGGAACAGATACAGCATCTACTACATTGGTTCACGCTCCACATTGAAATGGTCTACATCGTTATACTTTCCATCTTCTTGGGAATAGAAGTGATTGGCCGTGTACCAAGTGTGTTACACACCCCTTTAATGAGTGGTGCCAACGCCATACATGGTGTGGTAATCATTGGTGCCATCATTGTAATGGGCAGGGTTGATGCAGGAAACTATTTAGCATTGGGCATTGGCTTCTTAGCTGTTGTATTGGGAACATTGAATGTAGTGGGCGGATTTGTGGTAACGGACAGGATGCTTGAAATGTTCAAGAAGAAGAAAACTGCAGCTAAAAATTAAAGAAGAAATGTAATGGTTACGCTTCGTTGCCATTAGCACATTAGCATATTATCGAATTAGCACATTATCTCATCATCATATTATCACATTATATATGGGCTTCAGTTTACTAACCATTGCATACCTCATAGGTTCACTGACATTCATCATTGGCCTTAAAATGCTTTCGCATCCCGAATCTGCACGTAAGGGCAATTTGGTGGCAGCTTTCGGCATGACCATTTCCATATTCGCCACCATCTTTTTGTACAGGGATGAAGATGGCCATAAGCTCCATAACTATGTTTGGATTTTTGGTGGGCTTGTAGTAGGCACCATCATAGGTTTCATTGCAGCCAAAAAAGTGAAGATGACTTCCATGCCGGAGATGGTGAGCCTCTTCAACGGTATGGGCGGCGCATGTGCCATGCTGATTAGTATCTTGGAATTCAAGCATATTACTGATCACGCACTAGTTTGGGAAAGTGTTTCGAACCTGCCCGGATTCATGCTGATTTCCGGTGACGTGAACCATTTGCATATGCTGATTATTGTGGTGGGCATGGTAATCGGTTCTGTTTCCTTTGCAGGTAGCATGATTGCCTGGGGCAAGTTGAACGGTAAAATAAAAGATGTAAACTATAATGGGCAGACCTATGTAAACCTGGCCCTATTAATTGGATTGGTTAGCCTTTGTGCTTGGTATATTTTAAAAACACCTATCAATGGTTCCGTAGCCGGCATCATTGGTTTTACGATGACTGATGGAACCGTTGCACATTATGGCATGGTACCATCCCAGATATATTTGTTCTATGGAATCATAGCATTGGCATTGGTATATGGTGTGATGTTCGTGTTGCCAATCGGTGGGGCGGATATGCCAGTGGTTATTTCTTTGTTGAACTCCTTAACAGGTATGGCCGCTGCATTTGGCGGTTTCCTCTACGGCAACCAAGTAATGTTGACCGGAGGGATTCTGGTAGGTGCAGCAGGTACATTGCTTACGCTGCTCATGTGCAAGGCCATGAACCGGAGCTTGCAAAATGTGCTGCTTGGTGCATTTGGCAGCAATAATGCAAAAGCTGCTGATGGTGCAAAGGACCAAGGAAATTATAAAGAAATTTCCATTAGTGATGCTGCTACTGTAATGGCTTATGCAAACCGCGTGATGATTGTTCCGGGTTATGGATTAGCAGTGGCACAGGCACAGCATACCTGCCATGAACTGGAAAAATTATTGGAGGAGAAAGGTGTGGAAGTGAAATACGCCATCCACCCTGTAGCTGGACGCATGCCAGGCCACATGAACGTACTGCTGGCAGAAGCAGATGTAAGCTATGAAAAGCTGCTGGAAATGGAAGAAGCAAACGATGTGTTCAAGAACACGGATGTGGTGTTGATATTGGGTGCCAATGATGTGGTGAATCCTGCCGCTAAAAATGACCCCTCCTCCCCCATTTATGGTATGCCCATCTTGGAAGTGGAAACTGCTAAAACAGTTATCGTAAACAAACGTAGCATGAAACCCGGTTATGCGGGCATTGAAAACGATTTGTTCTTTGCGCCAAAGACTTCCATGCTTTTTGGGGATGCCAAAGCCGCCCTGCAAAAATTGGTAACTGAAATAAAGAGCTTGTAACTAACGAAACTGGCAACGGTTAGAAACAGTTATTGAATATGGCTTGTGTGAAGCGTAAAAAAAAGAAAATGTCCTTTTAAATTTCTAATTTTAAAATGACATTTTCTTTGTAAGCCATTCTTGAATTGCTACTGAGCATACAAACGGCCAGTAAAAACAATACTTAACGAGCAACCCAAACGAGTGAATGAAATGGTTAGCATGCATATTCAGTTTCTATTTGTTGGCAATCACTTGTTTGCCCTGTGCAGATAATGACAGGAAAGAGGAATGTGCAACCAGCATTTCCCATACAGCCAGTAAGGACGGGCAGCACCACGATGAGGAAGCTTGCTCACCATTCTGCCATTGTTCCTGCTGCCAAACAGTATGTACCGCAAAAACTCCAAGCACAGATAGCCCTCCACTTTTTAAGGAATTGGAAACAAAGGGGCAGTTCCATCTTTTTGTTCTTCAAACTAATTTTTCTTCTATTTGGCAACCGCCCAAGATGGGTTGATGAAATGGGTTCCTTATGCCCACAACAGGCTCCGTGTTATGAACCAACATGCAGCTCCCTATTATTTCATCAACTTAATTTTTCAAAATAAAATGAAGAAAATATTTTTTCTTTCCTTCCTGCTATTGAACCTAGCAGCAAATAGCCAGCACAATTTCAAAGCAGTTATCAAGGACAACCGTACAAAACAACCATTGGCAAATGTTACTGTTCAAATAAACAGAACAGCCATCCATACTGTTTCAAATACAAATGGATTGGTTGAGCTCAAGGATATTCAGGATGGCCAGCAACTGATCAGTTTCAGCCACACAGGTTATTCCATCAAAACCGATACACTTATTTTCCCTTTAGCATCTCCAGCAGTAATAGACATCTATTTGATGGCTGAAGAAGCGGAGATTGAGGAAGTGGTTGTACAATCAACCAGGACCAGCAGGACCAGCAATAATACACCCACAAGAGTTGAAACCATTGATGGCGAAGAAGTAGAAGAGAAAAGCAATATGCGGCCATCCAATGTCTCCATGATACTGCATGAAAGTACCGGTCTGCAGGTACAGCAAACATCGGCTACATCGGGCAACGCAAGTATCCGTGTACAGGGCCTGGACGGAAGGTACACGCAACTTTTAAAGGACGGCTACGCCAACTTTGGCAATTTTGCCAGCGGTTTGAGCATCCTCGAAATTCCACCATTGGACCTGAAACAGGTAGAAATAATCAAAGGGCCATCCTCCACTTTATATGGTGGTGGGGCCATTGCAGGTGTGGTGAATTTCATTTCCAGAACACCGAAGGAACAACCAGCCTACAATTTCATGCTCAACCAATCCAATATCGGACAAACAAACTTGGGTGGCTATGCTTCACAAAAAAAAGGCAAATGGGGATATACGTTCCTCGGTCTGGTAAATTTCCAAAAAGCGTACGATGTGGATGATGATGGGTTTTCGGAACTTCCAAAATCAAATAATTTTACGGTCAATCCTAGATTGTTCTACTATCCTAATGACCATACAACTTTAATACTCGGTAACAGTTTTACCAAGGGTTCCAATACTGGAGGTGATATGCAGGTAATCAATGGCCATGCAAACAATAATCATGTTTACTTTGAACGGAACAGTACCCTACGCAATACAACAAGTTTTGAACTGGATCAGCAACTTGCCAATAAAAGTAGCTTGAAAGTGAAGCAGAGCTTAAGCCTGTTTGACAGGGGCATCAACATTCCAGCCTATACTTTTTCAGGGTTCAATACCAACAGCTTTACGGATGCATCTTATCTGTTCATCAAAAAAAACCATACATTGATTGGCGGGGTGAATTTTGTGTTTGATAAGTTCAAGCACAAAGAATTTCCTTCAACTGATTTAACTGCTCAAACTACTACAGCAGGTGTGTACTTTCAGGATACTTGGGACATAACGGATAAAGTGAAAATGGAAACTGGTTTGCGTTTGGACAATGCCAACTATAAAAACCAATATTACAGGAACAATCAAACATTCCTATTGCCGCGTATTTCTGCATTGTTCAAATTGAGCAATAAGCTTTCATCCAGAATTGGTGGAGGCCTGGGCTATAAGTCACCTACCATTTTTACGGAGCAAACAGAAACCATGCAGTACCAAAATCTCCTGCCCCTGAACAATGCAAGGGCGGAAAAAAGTATCGGGGCGACTGCAGATATCAATTACAGATCCAAGTTTGGTGAGGATTTCTCGTTGAGCATTAACCAGTTGTTTTTCTTTACCAGCATCAGCAACCCTCTGGTGCTGCAAGGCAATGCAATTGGCGGCTATTTTTTTACCAATGCCAGCAAGCCCACACAAAGCAAAGGTTTTGAGACCAATGTAAAATTGATTTTCAAGGAAGATTTCAAGCTTTTTGTTGGCTATACCTTCACCGATGCCAAGGCAACTTATTTAACAAGCAACCAGTTCCTGCCATTACTTCCCAAGAGCAAACTGAACCTTGCACTGCTTTATGAAAAAGAAAATAATTTCAAGTTTGGATTGGAAGCTTATTTTACCGACCGGCAGTATTTATACAATGGTAGCAGGACCCCATCTTTTTGGGAGCTTGGTTTCATGGCAGAGAAAACCATCCACAAAATTGCCTTCTTCATCAACTTTGAAAATTTTACCGACCAGCGCCAGAGCAGGTACAAACAAGTGGTCAATGCACCATATACCAATCCAAGTTTCGACGATATCTGGAACCACCTGGAAGGCTTTGTGGTAAATGGGGGGCTGAAAATTAAACTGTAGTTTATTTAGGCTATTAACAAACAAAAAGGTTCCAGTATGTCTGGAACCTTTTTTATTAACTATTTCAATTTATTCATACCAATTCATGCAGCAAGCTCGCATCCTTTGTTTCCAGTAACGAACTGCCCATTAAGAACTCATCCACTTTCCTTGCACATTCACGCCCTTCGCTAATGGCCCAAACCACTAGGCTCTGTCCGCGGCGCATGTCACCGGCAGTAAATACTTTGGCTATGTTTGTTTGGTAGTCATGTTCAGACGCTTTTACATTGCCACGTCTGTCAAGTTCCACATCCAGTTCCTGCACCATGCCAATATGCTGCGGGTGCACAAATCCCATGGCCAATAATGACAGTTCACAAGGGATTTCCTTTTCGCTGCCAGCTACTTCCACAAAGTTGGCCGGTTTACCATCTTCGGTAATCTTCCACTCAAGGTCCACAATTTTCAGGGCTTTCAAATTACCATTGCCATCACCCACAAATTCCTTGGTATTCACTGCCCAGTGCCTTGCCACACCTTCTTCATGCGAAGTGGTTGTTTTTAGGATCATGGGGAATGTGGGCCAGGGCATGTGCTGTGTTCTTGCTTCAGCAGGTTTGGGCATCAGCTCAAATTGGGTCACGGATGCTGCACCCTGCCTATTACTGGTGCCCACACAGTCGCTACCAGTATCACCACCGCCAATTACTACCACGTTCTTCTTGGTAGCCAAAACATCTTCATTTAAAATATTGCTTTCAATAGCAGCATTGGCCAATGGGTCCTTCCCGGCCACACGCTTGTTACTCTGCTTTAAAAAGTCCATGGCAAAGTGTACACCGTTCAGTTCCCGTCCGGGAATGAACAGGTTCCTTGCGGCGGTGCTGCCCCCGGCCAGTACAATGGCATTGAATTCCCTCAACAAATCATTTACGCTGATATTCACACCTACATTGGCATGGTATTTAAAGATGACGCCTTCTTCTTCCAGCAAATCAATTCTTCTTTGCACCACCCATTTCTCCAATTTGAAATCTGGAATGCCATAACGCAACAATCCACCTGCTGCATCGTCCCTTTCAAAAACGGTAACAGTATGGCCTGCATAATTCAGTTGGGCTGCAGCAGCCAATCCTGCTGGGCCACTACCCACCACAGCTATTTTTTTACCCGAGCGCAAATTGGGTTTGCGCGGCTGCACAAAACCTTTTTCAAAAGCTATTTCAATGATATGCTTTTCAATTTCCTCAATGGTTACCGGTGGCTGGTTGATGCCTAGCACACAGGCGCTTTCACATGGTGCAGGGCAGATCCTTCCAGTAAACTCCGGAAAGTTATTGGTAGATGTTAAAATGCTATAAGCTTCTTCCCAATTGCCATCATATACAGCATCATTGAATTCAGGGATCACATTTCCCAAAGGGCAACCGCTATGGCAAAAAGGTACACCACAGTTCATGCACCTTGCACTTTGCTTGTTCAGTTCTTCCTTGGAATAAGGCTTGATGTATTCCTTATAGTCCGTTACACGTTCCTGCACAGGTCTTTTATCTGGTGCCTGTCTGGTAAATTCTAAGAAACCTGTTGTCTTTCCCATTCTCTAAAAATTTATAAGTTCTCCCGAATTATCGGGAATTGAATGTTCGATTGTTTTTGTGCTTGCCAACCCTGACAGCGTCTTTAAGCCCTGTCAGCGGTTGTTTCGGAATATTGATTTCCTGTTTCCTGTTTTATATTTCCTCTCAAAACCGCCGTCAAGGTTAAAACCATTGACGGGGTTTTAACCTTCTTCAGTTGGATTGGCTGGCGTTTCAAAAACCAGTTCCATGAATTTCAGGTCCAGCCATTTGCCAAATTTGAAGCCTACCTGTTTAAAATTGGCCACTTCCACAAAACCAAATTGACCATGCAGCTTCATGCTTACCTCATTGCTTGAATCAATGCCCGCAATCATGGCATGGTAATCCTTTTCCTTGGCATCATCAATCAGCACTTGCAATAACTGCTTGGCTATTCCCCTGCCCCTATAGCTTTCATGCACATATACAGAATTCTCCACTGTGTACTTATAAGCTGGCCAAACCCTGAACTTTCCATAAGAACTAAAGCCTACAATCTTTCCATCGATTGTTGCCACGAACACAGGAAAGTTGTTTTCTTTCCTTTCCTCAAACCAAGCTTTCCTCATTTCCAGTGTGTGCGGTTTGTAGCTGTACACGGCTGTGGTATTGACGATAACATGATTATAGATGTCCAGTATCTGTGGCAGGTCTTCTTCAGTTGCTTTTCTTATGGCAATACTGTTCATCTTTTAAACTTTTATAACCGCTTATGAGGGCTTGAAGCCGTCGCCAGGCTCACGTTCCATTATTGACGTTTCTCCACACTTCGATAAAAGCCATATCCGTCTTCCAGGCACCTTCTCCTAAAAGGAAAAGGGAAATTGATCTCATCTATTCTGATAATGAATGGAATCCTTTGGCTATCATTCAGGATAAACTTGCCGCAAATGTTTCATTGATGTCCTTCTGCAGGTTATCAAAATCTTCTACTGAACACCACCACCGTCAAAGCTTTAGCCGTTGACGGGGCAGTTAATTCGTCACCAAATTCTTCTTCTTGTTCAGTAGCACTTTCTTGTAATCTCTTGGAAATACTTTCACGAAATTCTTGAGCTGGTTCTCAAAATCGTCCAGCACAAATTTTGCCACTGTACTCCCCGTGTATTGATAATGCTTTTTGATGAGGTCGTGCAGTTCCGTAATATCGTCCTCCTCTACTTTATCAAGGTCCACCATCTCCTTGTTGCAGTTGCTACTGAAGCTATTTTTCACATCATATATATAAGCAATACCACCACTCATACCTGCTGCAAAGTTCCTTCCGGTATCCCCAAGAATAACAACCCTTCCTCCGGTCATGTACTCACAACCATGGTCGCCAGTACCTTCCACCACGGCTGTTACCCCTGAATTACGCACAGCAAAACGCTCGCCGGCCTTACCGCGAATAAAGGCTTCGCCACTGGTGGCGCCATAAAAAGCAGTGTTACCTATGATGATGTTCTCTTCTGGAATGAACGTGGCTTTCTTATCGGGATAAGCAATGAGCTTTGCGCCGCTCAGGCCCTTGCCAAAGTAATCATTGGCATCGCCTTCCAGTTCCAATGTAATGCCCTGGTTATTGAATGCACCAAAACTTTGGCCAGCAGTACCAGTAAACTTAAAGTGAATAGTATCCTCTGGCAGTCCGGCACTTCGATAAATTTTGGTCAACTCATTGGAAAGGATGGTGCCAACAGTCCTGTCAATATTCCTGATGTTGAAAGAAGCATGCACTTTTTGTTGATGCTCCAAAGCTGGCTTGGCAGCTTCCAATAACTTCCAATCCAGCACATCGGCCAATCCGTGGTCCTGCTCCTCGCTATTGTACAGGCCAACATATTCCGAAGCTGGCTCCTTGTACAAAATTGGGGAGAGGTCCAGCTTGGCATATTTCCAATGGGTGATATTTTCCCTTACTTCCAAATTCTCCACTTGGCCAATCATTTCATTCACTGTCCTGAAACCAAGCTCGGCCATGATTTCACGGAGTTCCTGTACCATGAACCTGAAGAAGTTCACCACATGGTCAGGGTCGCCAGTAAAACGCTTCCTCAATGTTGGATCCTGCGTGGCCACACCAACAGGGCAGGTGTTTTCATGGCACTTGCGCATCATGATGCAACCTTCCACAATCAATGCAGCAGTAGCAACGCCCCATTCCTCGGCACCCAATAAAGCCGCAATGGCTATATCACGGCCTGTTTTCATTTGGCCATCCGCCTGTACCACCACACGGCTGCGCAATTTATTCTTTACCAGTGTTTGATGTGCTTCTGCCAAGCCCAATTCCCAAGGTAGCCCTGTATGCTTGATGGAACTTATGGGACTTGCACCCGTACCACCATCAAAGCCAGCAATCAGCACCACATCTGCTTTCGCTTTGGTAACGCCCGCTGCAATGGTTCCAACACCAGCTTTGGAAACCAGCTTAACATTGATCCTCGCTTTCCTATTGGCATTCTTCAAATCGGATATTAGCTGGGCCAGGTCTTCAATACTATAAATATCATGGTGCGGTGGCGGCGAAATCAATCCTACTCCAGGTGTGGAATGGCGCACTTTGCCAATCCAGTCATCTACTTTATGCCCCGGCAACTGGCCACCTTCTCCCGGCTTGGCCCCTTGGGCCATTTTGATTTGCAGTTCATCCGCCTCGGTCAGGTATAAACTGGTTACCCCAAAACGTGCAGAAGCCACTTGTTTGATGGCACTTCTCATACTGTCCCCATTCTCCATTTTCCCATAGCGCATTTCATCTTCACCACCTTCGCCTGTATTGCTTTTTCCACCCAAGCGGTTCATGGCAATGGCAAGCGTGCTATGTGCTTCATGCGATATGGACCCAAAGCTCATGGCACCTGTAGCAAAACGTTTGTAGATATTTTCCGCAGGTTCCACCTCATCTATGGAAATAGCAGTGCGGGTACGCTTGAACTGCAACATACTGCGCAGCGTACATGCCCTTTCACTTTGGTCATTAACGGTCTTTGTATATTTCTTGAACGTTGCAAAGTCATTCATTTTGGTGGAATGCTGCAACAAATGGATGGTTGTTGGGTTAAATAAATGGAACTCCCCTTTGCGTTTCCATTGGTAGATGCCACCAACAGGAAGGCGTTCAACGGGTATTTCCTTTTTGCTGAAAGCAAGTTTATGTTTTGCCAAAGCTTCACGGGCAATTTCATCCAGTCCCATACCCTGTATGCGGGAAGTAGCGCCGGTGAAATATTTATTGACTACTTCTTTGTTGATACCAAGGATCTCAAAAATTTGTGCGCCTTGGTATGACTGCAAGGTGGAAATGCCCATCTTGCTGAACACTTTCAGCAGGCCATCGTTCACTGCTTTGATATAGTTCTTCTTCAAATATTCCGCGTCCAGTTCAGTTTGCAACTTATTGCTCAGCTTCATGTCCCTGATGGTAGACAGGGCCAAGTATGGATTGACGGCTGTGGCGCCAAAACCGATCAGGCAAGCAAAGTGGTGTACTTCCCAAACATCACCGGCTTCGACAATGATACCTACTTGACCGCGGTAACCTTTCCTGATGAGGTGGTGATGGACAGCAGCAGTAGCCAATAAGGATGGAATTGGTGCATGGTCGCTATCAATGGCCCTATCAGTTAAAATCAATACTTCAAAGCCATCCTCCACAGCGTCTGTTGCATAACGGCATAAACGTTCTATGCCTTTTTGCAGTGAGCCTTCCTTTCCATCTGCACGGAAATAGGTCTGCAGGGTCTTTGCTTGGAAGATGCCCGTATCTATGCTCCTGATTTTCTCCAGTTCATGATTGGTGAGCACAGGCTGCTTCAACGCCACACTATGGCAGGCCAACGGGTCTTCAATTAGGATATTACCATTGTTACCGGCGAATGTTGCCAAGCTCATTACCAAACGTTCCCGAATGGGATCGATGGGCGGGTTGGTTACCTGTGCAAACAATTGCTTGAAATAAGCCGATAAGTGTTGGGGCTGATCGCTCAGAACAGCCAAAGGAGCATCGGTACCCATACTGCCAATGGGCTCTTTCCCATCAATGGCCATGGGGGCAATGATCATTTCCAGATCCTCCGTACTGTAACCAAATGCTTTTTGGTATTTGAACACTTGATCATGTTCCAAATGGGTAAACAGTACCCTGGGTTCGGGTAATTCCTCCAAACGGATCTTGTATTTGTTCAACCACTCACCATAAGGTTTTTGTGAGCAGATCTTTTCTTTCAGGTCCGTATCACTGATAATTTTCCCTTGCTCCATATCCACCACAAACATCTTACCCGGTTGCAATCTTCCCTTTTCAATTACAATGCTCTGGTCAATAGGCAATGCACCCGTTTCACTGGCCATGATAACCCTATCATCATTGGTTACGCAGTAACGTGAAGGGCGCAAGCCATTCCTGTCAAGCGTAGCGCCAATGATTTTTCCGTCTGTAAAGGAAATGGATGCAGGCCCATCCCAAGGTTCCTGGAATGCTGCATGGAATTCATAGAAAGCTTTCTTTATAGGGTCCATGGTTTCATCACCATCCCATGCTTCAGGAATCAGCATCATCATTACATGGGGCAAGCTCCTGCCACAAAGTGTAAGCAGTTCAATCATATTATCCAAACAGGCAGAATCACTCTGGCCTTCAAAGATGATGGGCAGTAGCATGTCCATTTCTTCTTTGGAAAAATAGGGGGAGGTGAACCCTTTTTCACTTGTTTTCAACCAGTTCAAATTGCCCTGCAAAGTGTTGATCTCTCCATTGTGTGCTATATACCTAAAAGGTTGTGCCAGCTTCCATGAAGGGAAGGTATTGGTGGCAAAACGTGAATGCACCAATCCAAAAGCACTCACCAATCTTTTATTGCTGAGGTCAGGAAAATAACTTCTTACTTGATGGGAGGTCAATTGACCTTTATATACAATTGTTTTATAAGAAAGTGATGCCACATAGAATCCGATACCGTCCTTGTCCTTCCTAACTGAATTGTTGATGGTGTGGCTGGCATAATTCTTCAGGATGAACAATTTCCTTTCAAAAATTTCCGGAGAAGAAATATGGTCCGGACAAACAACAAATACCTGTTCAATCTCAGGCTCAACACTTAAAGCAGTTGGACCTATATCAAAAGTATTAACGGGCACTTTCCGGTAAGCCAGGATTTCCAGCCCCAGCTTCTCCGCACTTCTTGTAAAAATTTCCCTGCATTCTTCCTTAATGCGGATGTCTTTGGGGAAGAACAACATGCCCACACCATACCTACCAAATGCAGGAAGATGGACACCCAACTTCACGCACTCGTCAAAGAAAAATTCATGGGGTGTTTGGAACATGATACCAGCTCCATCACCCGTATTGGCTTCACAGCCACAGGCACCACGGTGTTCCATGTTTTCCAATACAGTCAAAGCATCAGAAATATGTTGATGGGATTTGTTGCCCTTAATATTGGCAACGAAACCGATGCCGCACGCATCATGCTCAAAAGAGGGGTCATATAGACCACAATTTCCATTTTGTTCACTCATAGTAATCCTAGAAACAAAGGGTTAAAAAATTGTGGCAGGCAGCCATGAAAGTACAGAAAATAAATAAAAGTGGGCTGATTTATTTTCAATAAATCAACGCAAACGTTTGTTAGGAAGCAAAAATCAGCATGCTTAATTAGAAAAAATCAAATGAATTATACGATTGCCATAAAATAGGAAGATGGAAAATCCAAAGCGGGACTGGTTTCCTTTTCAAAAATACCAAACACAGTGCTGCCGCTTCCACTCATACTGGCATAAACGGCACCGGCTGCATAAAGCTGTTCCTTGATGCTGCTAATTGCAGGATGTTCCTTGGCTACGGGCAATTCAAAATCGTTGGTCAATTCATTCTTCCAAGTGGAGATGGGCTGCCCGATGGTTTCCTGAATTGATCTTTTGGGGACTGAAGGAACAATATTGGAGAAGGCCCAACCCGTATTTATATGTATGCCCGGATTAACGACCACAAACTTGTAAGCAGAAAGGTCCAGTTCAATTTTTGTCATTCTTTCTCCCCTTGACGTAGCATAGCAAGGCTGATTAATGATAAAGAAAGGGCAATCGCTTCCCAGTTGCAAAGCGTAAGTAACCAGTTGTTCCGTTGATAAATCGAGATTGAAGCTATCATTCAGCAATTTCAAAGCAAACGCCCCATCTGCACTGCCACCACCAAGGCCTGCACCCATGGGAATGGCTTTGTGCAGGTGCATTTGAACAGCCGGCAATTCCGGGAAATCTGTTTTGAGCAGGTTGAATGCTTTAACGCAAAGATTGGTGGCTGGATCGCCATCGATGGAGAATCCCGATGAAGAGAAGTTGATGCTGGATGCCGGATGTTGGGAATTTGGAACCAATTCCAATGCATCCTTGATCATCAATGGATAAAAAACTGTTTCCAGGTCATGGAAGCCATCATCCCTTTTCCTGAGAATGTTGAGGCCGAGATTTATTTTGCAGTTGGGGAAAAGGATCATTCAAGTTGGTTCACTTAGGTGATAAGGAGTCGGTCTTAGGCTCTCGAAGGCGGCTTTAAGAAACAATATTTAAAGAATCGGTTTCAACAGGCCTCCTCCTGCCTGCCGCCAAAGACATGCCCAACCTGACGGCATTTCTCAAATCATATATCCCAAATCAAAGACCGGCCATCAGGAATTACTTGCGTTTGTTGATTTCATCCCTAATAGCAATGGCCCTGATATAATCTTCATGTTCCAGTACATCAGTCAAAAGGGTTTCCAGTTCCGTTAGGCTCATACCACTCAGGTCATTCCATTTGACACCGGTTTCTTCAATACCAACAGCTTCACCTTTTTTCTTTTTGCCCTTGTCATCTTCCATTAGGATACCTGCACTTTCAATGATATGTTCATACGTATAAATAGGGCAACCAAAGCGCACGGCCAATGCCAGTGCATCACTTGTCCTACTATCAATTTCAACAGTATCATTATCGGTATAGCAAACCAGTTTGGAGTAGAAAATGCCTTCCTGCAAATCGCTGATCACAATTTCCTGCAGTTCCACATTGAAAGCATTCATGAAGTTCTTCATCAAGTCATGTGTCAATGGCCTGCTTGGTTGCATGTGTTCCAATGCCACAGCTATAGCCTGTGCTTCAAAGCCGCCAATCACAATAGGTAAACGGCGCAACCCATTTGCTTCACCCAAAACCACGGCATAGGAATGCGTTTGTGTAATGCTATGGCTCAGCGCAACTATTTCCAGTTCTATCTTCTTCATACAGGCACGAAAATAAAAGAAATTGGATTAATTTGGAGTTGTTATTTCTTCTTCTTCAATACTGGTTCCTTCTTCTTTGTGTAGCTATCCTTGAAATAACATTTAATGCCGCGATGGTTACCGCAACTACCCTGCTCCTTCACTGAAATTTCATTGCCATTGAATGTGAAATCAATAATACATGGGTCGCCATTGTCGCTGTAAACAGCAGTGGTAGGTGATTTCATTGCCAGTTCACCTTTCAGTTCGCCAGTACAGTTGCCATTGCTTTTCTCAAAGTGGATGAAGAACCAATAAGTGGAAGCATTCTTGCCATCACGCAATGAGATGAAGTTCTTACTGTCCTGCACATAATTGCCGCTTAACTTGTTCTTCCTTGGTAAGGTATCTATCGGATTGATGATGGTATTGTTCTTCTTCACATCTTCATTGGTCTCGTTCACCACTTCCATGAAACCGGTTCCGCTGCTGTAGGCCCAACCGGTGCGCGTATACTGCAATAACTGCTTTTCGCTGTCCATCTTCTCCTTGCCAACAATAAATGTGGGTTCTTTATTAATGGCCAGTGAATGCACATAACCATCATTATTGTCATTGGTCAATAATTCTTTCGAAGCGAGGAACACATTCTTCTTGTCCAATACAAAAGCAATCAGGTGGACCTTCTTACCGATGACGAAACTGGCCAGTAAATAAATCTCCTTGTCCTTCTCTATCCTGCCAATAGGATGTATGCCTATCTTTTTTTCTTTTCCAGTAATGCTGTTAATGATACTATCAGGAATAAACTGTTCCATTACCTTGGTGCCGATGCTCAAACTGTCCGCAATTTTTTTGATGCTGGTATCCGCTGCTGCATAAGGCAATTGGATTGGATGGAAGGCTGCAATAAAATCGTTCACTTTTACAGGCGCACTACCTGATAGGTCCACTTTTTTCTCCTTGCAGGAACATATCAATAATATCGTTAGCGCCAGCAGGCAATTACGCATAGGAGGTTTATTTTAGGCGATAAAAATAGGTGATAATTTTTGGGGGTAATAATTAATTCAACTTGCTGGTGATGGGCAGTTCCCAAGTTCGGACCGCTTGTTGCATTTCCGTTACCGCTTGCTGTTCCTCAGCAACTATCGGATCTGCCATTTACAAATGCGGCCAGGAATTAGCGGGGCCAAAAAACGTACCGAACAGTGGGCAACTGAAAAGGTTGCTGGAAAATAATGCAGATAGAATACGAAATAATTTTAGATTTGTCTAAAATTATTTTTTTGTGGAAATAAATCTATCCGTCACGGAAGAGAATTATATCAAGGCCATTTACCACTTGCAGCAAGCAGACGGAAACGTTAGCACCAATGAAGTGGCCAAGGAACTGGCTACCAAACCTGCGTCAGTAACAGATATGCTCAAAAAACTGAAGCAGAAAAAAATACTCAACTATGAAAAGTACCAAGGCTTCCGGTTGAGCAATGACGGCAGGAGAATTGCCCTGGGCATCGTGCGCAAGCACAGGCTATGGGAATACTTCCTGGTGGAGAAACTGCAATTTGGCTGGGACGAAGTACATGAAGTGGCGGAGGAACTGGAACATATTTCCAGCAAGAAGCTGATCGACAAACTGGATGCGTTCTTGGAGTATCCGAAATTTGACCCTCATGGCGACCCCATACCTGACGTGAACGGGAAAATGGCAGCACAACCACAAATTAACCTGACGGACCTGCCCGTTAACCAATTGGCTGCAGTTTCCTCTGTTGGCATTCAGTCCACAGAATTACTGGAGCTCCTGAAACATAAAAATATTGCCATTGGGACCAAGTTGGAAGTGAAGAAGAAATTTGCTTTTGACAATTCCCTGGAAATAAAAATAAAGGGGCAGAATGCTTTTACCATCAGCCAACAATTGGCGCAAGCGCTGTTTGTGAAAATGGTATGATGCGGAAAGCTAAACGCAGAAGGCTGAACGCGGAAAGCTAAACGCAGAAGGCTGAACGCGGAAAGCTGAATGCGGAAAGCTGAACGCTGAATGCTAAACGCAGAATGCGAGGATATAAACGTATTAAGTACTCAACATTAGGCCCTTAGCATCCAGCATTTAAAACAACCATTGAACAGTGAAACAATTATGCTCCAACAAAACCTGATAGACAATTCATTACATGATGTGCATGAAACGGTTGACACCACCAAACCACGTAAGGGCATCAAACGTTTCTTGGCATATATAGGCCCGGCTTATCTGGTGAGCGTTGGTTATATGGATCCGGGTAACTGGGCCACGGACCTGCAGGGCGGCGCTCAGTTTGGCTACAAGCTTATCTGGATACTGCTCATGAGCAACTTGATGGCCCTATTGCTACAGGGACTGAGTGCAAGACTGGGCATTGTGCGCAGAAGGGACCTGGCACAGGCCAATAGGGAAACTTATCCACCATTGGTAAACTTCTGTTTGTACGTATTGGCCGAAATAGCCATCGCTGCTTGCGACCTAGCAGAGGTGCTGGGCATGGCTTTGGGCATACATTTATTAACTGGGCTGCCATTGATCTGGGGCGTTGGCATTACTGTGCTGGATACTTTCCTATTGCTCTGGCTGCAAAGTTTTGGTATCAGGAAAATGGAAGCATTCATCATAGTACTCGTGCTGATCATTGGCGGGTCCTTCTTAATAGAGATATTCTTGGTGAAGCCTGTCATTGGAGATGTCATGACCGGCTTCATCCCCACCAAGCTCAACAAGGAAGCCTTGTACATAGCGGTGGGCATTATTGGTGCCACGGTAATGCCCCATAATCTGTACCTGCACAGTGCACTGGTGCAGACAAGGAAAATTGGCAATGATAAGGTAAGTATAAAGAAAGCCATCAAGTTCAATTTAATTGACAGTACCATTGCTTTGAACGCAGCTTTCTTTGTGAATGCTGCCATATTGGTGCTGGCTGCTTCTGCATTTTTTACCACTGGCCATAGCAATGTTGCCAAGATTGAAGATGCCCATGAACTGCTGGCCCCATTGCTGGGTACAAAACTGGCCCCTATCCTATTTGCGGTAGCATTGATTGCTGCTGGTCAAAGCAGTACCATCACCGGCACATTGGCCGGGCAGATTGTAATGGAAGGCTATTTGAAGCTGCGTATCAATCCTTTGTTGAGAAGGTTGATTACAAGGTTACTGGCCATCATTCCCGCTGTGCTGGTAATACTAATTTATGGTGATGCAAAAATTGATGCACTGCTTGTTTTCAGTCAGGTAATATTGAGTGTGCAGTTGGGCTTTGCAGTGATCCCGTTGATACATTTCGTGAGCGATAAAAAGGAAATGGGTGAATTTGCCATTAAGCCATTGACCAAAATTGCTTCATGGCTGGTAGCGGCGGTGCTTATTTACTTGAACGTGAACAACCTTGTGGAACAGAGCATTGAAGTGTTCAAATCGCCGGGCATGGTGGGCTGGAAAATTGCAATCATACTCTTCGGTATCTTTTTTATCTGGCTGTTCATCATGATGACCTTCTTGCCCCTGGTAAAACGGAGGAAGGAAAAAGCATCCGTAAGGATCCATGGCAATACGCAAATATTGAGCAACCTTGCAGTTAAGCCGGTCACCAAAATTGCGGTGGCACTGGATTTCAGTACAAGCGATGAGAAATTGATTGCCTATGCCCTTTCGCAGGGAACAAAAGCTACCAGTTATGTGCTGATACATGTGGTGGAAAGTGCTTCTGCAAGATATTTGGGCGAACAAACGGACGACGAGGAAACAAGGATCGATAAGGAGCGGCTGCAAAGTTATGTTGAACAGATGCAGGCCATGGGCTATACAGTTTCCGCCAGTATTGGGTACAGGAACCGGGTAAGGGAAATTGTACGCATGACCAAGGAATCTGAAGCCGGCCTCTTGGTAATGGGTGCCCATAGGCACAGTGGACTGAAGGATTACCTGTTTGGTGAAACCATTGAAGCGGTAAGGCATGAACTGGATATACCCGCCCTGATTGTTAATGTGTAATGGGGCGACGGAAGTTAGGAAGGCCGGAAATCGGAAGTCAAGAACCGGAAATCGGTAAGACGCTTTTCCGAATTATCGACCCTGCCTGCCGCTAGGCAAGTTGTCGGTAAAAAGATAATGGCGAAGCCATTCTTACTGTACTTGTTTGCAAAGCAAGCATTGGCTACACCTCATATACTGTTTATCTTTCCCAAACAATTTTCTCGTTCAAAGCAATCTTCCGCTTCCCTTCCATCTTCTCCTCGCTGTAGCCCAGGAACAGTACGCCCAATATTTCATCCTGCTCATTCAATTGGAAATGGTTTTTCATGGCAGGATGCAGCACCATGCCACCCGTACTCCACAATGCAGCAATATCCAGTGCGGTTGCTCCCAATAAAATATGTTCCACTGCACAGCTTGCAGCAGCCATTTCTTCCATGGCCGGAATTTTTTCATTGCTGCGTTTCATGATGCATACAATGATATGCGATGATTTTCCACCATTACTAATGATTCCATCAAACTTGCCCTGCATGAATTTTTCTGTAGGGGTAAATTGTTGGTAAAGCAGTGCATGCTGCTTACTGAACTCATTTACCTTATCACCTGAATACACCACAAAACGCCAAGGTTCCGAGAAAGTATGCGTGGGTGCCCAGTCTGCCAGTTCCAGTAACTGCTCAATTTGTTCATCTGGAATTTTATGGCCATTGAAAAGTGCCGGCTTGGTGCTCCTCCTGTTTTTGATGATGTTGGAAAGAACGGAAAAATTGTTACTCATATACTGATGTTGAGGCGCAAAGTAAGCACAACAGCCGCACGTTTCTGACATTCTTCGCCTACACAAACATTGGCAGCACCCCTTGGGAAGTTATATTCTAAATTCACTTAAACTATTCAGTCAATACATATTGTTTTGGCGAAAGCCCGACTGCTTTGCGGATAAATGGAATCAAGGTTACGCTTACCCACATCTTACCTATGAATCCCATTTGCTTTAGCATGCTCCTGCCAAACATGGCCAGCATATTATCAAGAGCTTGGGGACTGTGCATCCATTCAGTATTGAACAACGTACCCTGCCCTGCTTTGGCAAACCTTGCGAACATCCCTTTTTCATAATTTGCTATGGCAGCTTGTGTATTTACAAATATGGGGCTGGTCAAACATTCACTCAACTGCAATGCATCCAGCATGGCCATGTTAACGCCTTCACCCGCAAAGGGCGGCATCCAATGGGCCGCATCGCCGATGAGTGTTATGTTTGGTTTGGCTGCCCATTGCTGGTCCAGGGGCATGCAGTATTGTGGCCGCGGAATGAAGACCGTTTCTTCATTGGCAAACAATTCCCACCAAGTACTGTTCCATGTTGTAAATTCCTTTTTGAACCAGTCCAGTACCTGTTGGTGGTCCTTGAAATCTATTCCACTTTCCTTGTACCAGCACTCGCTTGTTTTGCAGGCTGCGGAAAAACCAAAACTGCCATCCCCTTTTGAACTTACGATGACTGTTTGCTCGTTTCCAAACGCAAATATTTTACCGCCTTCCAGCAGTTGGTGAACTATGGGTGCCGTTCTCTCCGCATGCTTAATGGAGCCCTCCACCATGGTTATCCCTGTCCACAAAGGTTTGATGTCCGTGACAAAGGGCCTGATCTTGCTATTGGCACCGTCTGCTCCAATCACTATGTCTGCAGTGGCAGTGCTGCCATTCTGAAAAACCAAATTCCAGCTATCCCTGACTGGTTCAACTGATACAATATGGCTGTCCCAAACAATGGTCGCCGGCTGCAATGAAGCCAATAGAATATCCCTTAAAGGTCCGCGGTCAATTTCGGGCCGGTAGTGCTTGTCGCCAAATGTTGCAACAGCTTCCTTCTTGTGCTCGTCAAGGTACACTTTCAATTGGCTGTCGACCACCCGTATCTTTTCAGCACCCGGCCTGTAGTTCGCCTTGAACGCATCCATCAGTCCTGCTTTTTGCAACGCCGCCAAACCAGATTCGGTATGCAGGTCAAGTGCACCGCCCTGCACCCTTACCTCGTTGTTAAGGTCCCGTTCATAAACCCGTACTGCTGCACCCTTTATTTGTAGCAGCCTAGCCAATGTGAGTCCCCCGGGGCCGCCACCCACAATGGCAATTCTTTTGTTCTGTAGCATCCCAACCATGTATTTAGTGATGCGGCAAAACTAGTTTTTGGGCAAGGTGGAAAATTGTATAAATCGGTCGTTTTTGTTCCTGAAAAGTTCCTTGGGCACAACACCTGAAAGCCGCTTGATCTCCCTGATAAAATGCGCCTGGTCCGTAAAGTTCCCCTCCGGGAAAAGTTTACCAGCCTTGATATGCTGCAAAGAGGCCCTGAAACGTAAAATAGAGCAGTAGGCTTTTAGGGACAGCCCAAATTGCTGACTGAAGTAGCGGTTGATCTGCCTACTGTTCCAATAGGTTCTACGGGAATATTCCTGCACGGTGCATGAGCCATCGGATGCATATACCAGATTAAAAAGCTGCTGTTTCCGATTGTCTATTTCCTTTGGCAGCAGCAATTTTATTTTACTGGACAGTTTTTCGCAGAACCTGTCAAAATCGTCCAGGTCTGCTTGCCCTATTCCCCAGAAACCGTCAGGCAGCCCTAGGGCCCCGTTCAACAAGGTTGAAATGCTGGTATCCAGCAGGTATTCCACGGCCAGCAGTTTGAGGTTCACGGCAAACATGATTGTCCTAGCAGGAAGGACCGTTTGCTTGGGCCCGGTTTCCAGGCCCATCAGTGTTATATGGAAGGGCTCCGTTGCTGAACAGGAAAACAGGATATCGATCCTGCCATCCGGAATGACCACCATGTCCTTTCCTTTGTCCGAGTGGTTGGCAAGCATCCAGAACCGCTCCACAAAGTTTGCCATTGAAGCATCCGCTTTCGTTATTTTGTATGCAAGGTCCTTGTCGAGCATGTTGGTTCGTATCTTGGTTGTGTGAAATGACCAGCCACCGTATTACAAAGCCAATTAGCTGCCATTTTTCTGCCGCCTTAAGGCCAGGATTGAAATAATAAAACAAACATATAGCACTATTATTTGCCAAGCGGCAAGCCAAATTTTAATACACTTTTCTTTTGCCAGCATCCACCAATGAACTCTGGGTTTAACAACTATGACATCGTCACACAAAAAACACCCATATTCAGTATTAACTACCTTTTCCGGCTGCAAATGAAAAAACCATAGATTATTATCAACGGGCATATAAGTCTCTGCACCCTCAAGGCGCAATTTATCTATGGTTTCCACAAAGGTGCCGTAACTGGAGCTGTTGCCAAAGAAAAAATGTAAGCCATTCAGCGTGTCGCCTGTTATTAAGATCTCCCTTATCCTAAGCTGTGCAAACTCAAGTTTAATTTTATCGTCGTGCTTCTCGCCTGTAAAAACAATGTCAAGATAGCTCCTTTTAGGAAGGGAACGCCTATGGAAGTCTGAAAACATAGGGCCCTGTTTACTGTTCAAAGCGGTATCTGCCAAAACAATCGGGAGTACCATTACTGTTAATTGCCTTATGCCAAACTTTGCGAAGAAATAAAATGCAATTGGGAGTATTGTCAAGCTGATGATACCTGGGGCGTAGAAGAGTTTTTTGTGTTTTGGTTTATCATATAGTTTTATCAAGTCCTAAAGAGATGCAAATATACAGACGTTCCATAACGGAGCTAATAACTAATGCTCGTGCCTATTAGCCACACTTCCGTCCCCATTGGTACATCCTCACCAATATCAACCAAAATGTTATAGGGCATTCGAAAGTCCATTCCCATAACCTCAACTACAATAGACGATTGGTCCGGGAAAACCAGTTTTATTTTATCGCCAATTTTCATTTTAAGACCATCGGCAATTTTGATATTATTATTTCCAGGAGACAGGATATAGCCCTACCCTATGATCTGGAATGTCTTTTCAACTTTGTAAAGAAACATGAAAGGGATTTTAGTAGTAGAATATCCCAGGCACTTTGGCAGGGGATAGTTCGATGACCCCAAACCTAAATTGATTGCCATTTACAAAACTCCAACTTGGATTTGCGACAGGTCATGAACAACCGTCGATCATGCCCAACTTGCATAACATGGTTATTCCCCATTTCTTGTCCGCTCTATCTCATCCTCAATCCTTTTCCTTATATCAACTTTTGCACCGGTAAAAGCGAATATAGTGCATCCAAATTCCCTTGCATATGCATTGGATACCGAATCTGCCACGAGGGCCGTTTGGAAATAAGGCGAAGTTTCCTGCATTTCATTGCCCCTAGCATCTGCCCACTTAACCCTGATCAGGTTGCTGTACGCATGCGTGAGGTCAAACCAGTTGATATAGTCAGCATCAAAAGACATGGCCCTGATGCCCTGCCTTGTATAATAATTGATGGCGCCTGCCTGTCCGTAGTTGTCGCAGAGCACCAATGTACCTTCCCTGTTCGGCAGCTTTGCATAGATACTGTCCACCTTTGCCACCAGTTCCTTCCAACCAAGCATGTCTGCAAAGTCCTGTGGTAGGGCATGCTCCTTGCCATCTTCCCAGCGCAGCAGCCCAAATTTCTGGTAATTCGTTCTGTGCCTCACAATATCCGCCGGACTTTGAACAGAAAAAACCAGCTTGAATAGGAGCAGGTACAGCAGGATTGGAATGGCAATGATAACGGGGCGCAGGTACCGCTTCCAGCCTGTTTGCAGTACATTACCAAGGAACACTGCACCAAAGGAAATATAGATGGGATAGAGCCCCATGGCATAATAGCTCTTGGCCCTTAACCAGACAAAAACGGCCAGGGTGAAAATGAATGCCCAAAAGAAGAAGGAAAATTTCCTGAATAGGGCATGGCACAGCAAGGCATACAGTGATGCAATGATCACGGGCAGGGCACCCAGAAAAAAATAGGCCTGCTCCTTAAAAAAGTCCCACCTGTTCACATTGACCAATTGGGTGTCCGCTAATTTTTGAAGATGGTGGAAAACGGGGAAATGGTTGTGGTACTGCCAGAGCAGGTTGGGCAGAATGAGCAGTAGGAACAAGGCAACCGGGAAGAAAATGCCTTTCGTCAAAAATAGGCCCCGCTGCCTGGTCAGCACAAGCGCAGGCAAAAGCCCGATCAACAAAAAAACAATATTGTACTTGTTCAAAAAACCGATGGCCGAAGCCGCACTGATAAGGAAGAGCCATTTCCTGTTAGGGCTGTTCACATATTTGATGAGCAGGAAATAGACGGTTGTCCAGCTCAGCACGTCCATGGAATTGGGCTGGAACAGGAAGTTCAGCCGCAGCAGGGCCGAAAACAGCACACAGGTGGCCCCCGTGACCAATGCAAACAAATTGCCCTTCAACTCCTCTATGGCTTTCCAGACCACCACCAGTGTCAATGCACCAAACAGGGCCGGGAAGAACCTGATCCAAAAAACCGAATTGCCCAGCAAACGGATCACGCAGGAAATCAGGGAAGTAATGGGCGGTACGGAAGCATAGCCCCAAGCCAAATGGTTGGCCTGGTCCAGGTGCAGGTATTCATCGCGCTGCAGGTCATATGCAGGATTGCACAGTACATATTGCAGCAGGAATTTCAGCAAAATAAACCCGTACAGGATGATTGTTCGCTTTGCCATTGGACTTGTATTTGCCGGTAAGGGTCCGCTGGGCATCATTGGAAAAGCCCAGTCCTACATGTTATCGATTAAAAATACAACTGTTCACTGAAAACCTTGGGGCTGAATTCAATTTCCGCTATCAGATGGGCAAACTCCAAAATGTCCTCAAAAAAATGTCCTCAAAAAAATTAGGACAATTAAATGAGGACAATTTTTCGTTCCCAGAAATGTCCTCACTTTTTTGTCCTCAAAAAAATGAGGACATTTTTTTGAGGACATTTTATTTTGATTGTTTTCATTGAACATGGTTAGGATGGTTCCGCACAAGTGAGTTTACGGATAGGGTTTTAACTATTTCAACCTTTCCAAAACACCCTTCCGCTTGATCAGGTTCTTATAGTCCCACTGAATGTCCCTTGCCTTTTGCAGCCAACGCTTCATATCTTTTGTATTTACCTGCGCGGCAGCAGTGTACCGCATTTCTGCCGCCTTGAAACTGCCCTCGTTCTGCAATGCCGCTTCGTCAAACGACTGACCGCTCCAAAACAGCAGCCGGATGCTGTTTTTCAGTTTGCTATAGCCTACAATGGGATTGCCGTCCAGGAACCAAACAGGATGTGCATGCCATATCTTGCACTCTGCTTCCGGCAAGCCCTTGTCAATTTCCTTTGCCAGCAAATGGCAAATTTCCGCATCAGTTACTGCTTGGGCATCATTGTATGCTTGGATGTCCTTGTTCATTGTTGGTTGCTTTATTGGTAGAGGCGGGTGGGAAATGGTCTGTGTTGCCCTAGTTGGCAATTTTATTCAAAGTATATTTCCCCAATCAAATACAATTTCCCCTGCCCGCCAATTTCAACCCGGTCATTTAAGTATTTGCACTGCAAATACCCTTTGCGTTTGGACAGTTGTATGGTTGTAAGGTCAGTCTTGCCAAGCTGTTTGGCCCAGTAGGGCGTTAAAGTAGTATGGGCCGAACCCGTTACCGGGTCTTCGTTAACGCCCGATTGCGGGGCAAAAAACCTGGACACGAAATCAACCTCCTTGCCCTTGGCCGTTATGATGACCCCACGGGCCTTCAGTTTGGAAATGGTGTCATATACCGGCACTGCCCTTTCTATCTCCTCCTCACTGCCAAATACGAGCAAGTAATCAGTTTTGCCCTTAAAAGCTGCTGTTGGCACCATATCAAAACAACCGATTATTTCGCTGGACAGTTCTATCGGCTGGAACTGGTCGCTCGGAAAGTTCAAGACCAATAATTCCCCTTCCTTGGTTACCGTTAGGGCTCCGCTTCGTGGGGAATAAAACTGGATGGTTTTTTCATGGTAGTTTTCATGGTTGAACAGCACAAAGGCCGCCGCCAATGTTGCGTGCCCACAAAGGTCCACTTCCACCGTAGGTGTAAACCACCTTATTTCATATTGATTGTTATGCTTCACATAGAATGCAGTTTCTGCCAGGTTGTTTTCCATCGCCACTTTCTGCAGGATATCATCGCTCAACCAATGATCAAGCGGACAAACGGCAGCAGGGTTCCCCGAAAAAACCTTATCAGTAAAAGCATCTATCTGGTATATTTTCTGCTTCATATATATATTATGCTATAGAATTACAACTGCCTTAGCGGAATTGAAGTTAAATTTATGATCGAAAATTGACAGGAACTGCAGCCAAGCAAAATTCAGCCCCTTAGAAGCCGTAAAAATTCAATTAAGAGGATTTTTGCATGATGCCTTCGGCATTGGGTTTAGCCACTAATATCACAAATGAACACGAATGTTTTTCACGAATAACCAAAATTTAATTCATTATTTCTGCCTACGACATCAATTAGTGAAAAATTCGTGCAGGTTACTGCGATTTCCCGAAAATCGGGACAGGCTTGTGGTAAAAAACGCGATTGAATTTGCGTAGCAAATTCTGAAATCACTTTTAAACAGACTAATACTACTTTACCAAGTTAAGTTTGGGTTCTCCTTTGCATGTCATGTCGTTGCGTCGTTGCTTATGGCGTTTATGGTTTGCAGCATGATTTCCTGTTGGGACAAGTCCTTTCGGGGATATACGTTCAGCATGATTTCCCTTATGTCGTATGCGGAGAGCAACATATTTCTTCCCTGTACTGCAGCTTCTCGCCAAGCACGGTCGCAATCATACACCTAGCCTCCATATGGATTATGCTGAATCGTTTTATAGAGATATAAGTGCATAATTCAAAAACTGTTGCCAAGTTCTTTACATTTTTTCGGAACGTCTTAAATTCTGTTCACCTTAGTTTTTCGAAGTGCAGATGGAACAAAGTAGGTCATTACCCTATTATAAATGGGACCTAATGTTTAACATTCGTTTAATCAGGGGAACAGAATATGGGCAATTTTACCTTTTGGCAGAAATAGTTTTGAAAAGGACTTGACATTCGAATAAGATGTTATTATACTTATTAAAGGAGATTTATGCAGAACATGTACATGCAAGCCATATAGACAAGCAGAACGTTTTGCAGATTTCGAGTTGACCTTATTGATATTTATATTCACATAAATGCTTAAAGTTACTGGACTTATAACCAGAACAATTGATATGAAACAAAGAATCATCAATTGGTTGAGGAAATGGCCACCAAAAGAAATAAGGGCCACCGCAGAATGGGTAACCCTCATTTTGGTAATAATGCACATGCTGCTGGAGCTACGACACTTCATTTGCAGCCTGTGAAGTAAATAACCTTAAAACAGCCAGTCCCAAGGAGCTGGCTTTTTTTATGTGGTTACTGCAAAGTACAAATTTTTTATTGGCAAATCTCTCTTATTGACCTTTTTTGTGGTTCGGGCGGTTTAGCCTTTGGTTTCCAAAGGCAATTTTTGCTTTCATAAATCGTACAATTTGAGGTTTATCCCTATTTGAGAGATTTTGATTCCTAAGAGTCGAAATTATACCCAAAAGCAATCGATCATGTACACTAAGGAAGGGGCGGTGTCTTTTAGCAGCATGCTTTTCATGAGTGCTTTAAGCTGCGTAGTTTGTCTTAATCAGTTTCTATTTGACCAAGTGAGCTCTGCAATACAAAAAAAAGCTGAAACATACATAATATCTTTCAACAAAGGTTTCGCACACGTGTGCTTATCGCGGCAAATTCAATGCTGACTTGGCTTACAGAATAATGCACATCCCTTATTCACTTCCTGTGGATTTAAATAGGCTTGAACTGTGCTTTCGGTAGGATATTTTCGTAGTGTGCTTATAAGTTATTTTAAATAGTTGCATTTCTCTTGCAATGACTGCCAGTTGGTGTCAGCTGGGTAATATTCTTTAATGACAAAGAGATATTACGGTTACTGTTTCATCTGTGGGCAACCGGAGGAAATCGTTTTTAGAACGGTTAAATCTGAACTTACCGAGGAGCCGGACCCAAAAAAGAAAAGCAAACGCATTTGCATTTGCCTCTCTTGTTTACTTTAACACAAGTCGGAGTAGCATGGTTCTAAAAACAGTTTGTAAAAAAGCAAGAACCTTGTAGCCCAAGCCTGACAACTTCCGATTGTCGGGCTTTTTTTTGCTGTTATGTTATATAAAACCAACTATTCTGAATGCAATTTAGCTCTGCACCATGAATTTAGAACCAAAATCGATCGGGAAATAACGTGTGTGGATAACAAGGCTTCCACATGTGAAAATTTGATGGTGTGCAAAATTTTGTGAATTACCCTTTTTAATCTGTTTTTCCATACTGTATTCGTTGTGGGATGTCCACCTTGCCAAAGAAATGTTCCAGTTGACTTAATTCAAGAATATCTATAGCCATAATTTGTATTTGAACGGTTGTTTTGTTGCAAACTATTTGTTTGGCAGGTTTGGCGCTCCAGCGATTTAATCATCAGCAAACGGTTCCATATTAAAATGCCCTGGATTGCCCATTTTATTTTCCGCACTCATTACCACGTCTCTCGGATCGCCAGTAAACCCTGATGCAATGATCTTTTTGATTTCGGGTAGTTGCCCGTTCGAAAGCACCAATAGGCTCCTAGCTAGCTGGTCAGTTCCCACATTCAGCCGCAGTTCCCAAAGTTCCAACAAGATTTCCTTGACCTCCTGCCTTTCCTCCGCCGTTTGGAAAAGTTGGTCAATTTTCTTTTCTATATCGGAAGGCAGCACTGTCATGAAGTTTGTACGGAATATGAATAGGTGAATAAATTACGCCACCGTTATGGACCCATCCAAATACACATCCTGAATGGTGTTCAGCATCTCCACCCCCTCGGCAAATGGCCGCTGGAATGCCTTGCGGCCAAGAATCAGTCCCATGCCGCCAGCACGTTTGTTGATTACCGCGGTTTCCACTGCATCGGCCATATCGCTGGCACCCTTGCTTTCACCACCGGAATTGATGAGGCCAATTTTTCCACTGTAGCAATTGAGCAGTTGGTAACGGCATAAATCTATGGGATGGTCGGTGGTGAGTTTTTCGTACACCAGCTTACTTGTTTTGCCATGCTTGGTAGCAAGGTAACCGCCATTGTTGGTAGGCAGTTTCTGCTTGATGATATCTGCCTGCAGCGTAACGCCCAAATGGTTGGCCTGCCCCGTTAAATCTGCAGCAGCATGGTAGTCCACACCATCCACTTTAAAAGCATTGTTCCGCAGGTAGCACCATAAAATAGTGGCCATGCCCAGTTCGTGCGCCATTTCAAAAGCCTCGGCCACTTCCTTCAGTTGCCTGTTGCTTTCTTCGCTGCCCCAATAAATGGTGGCGCCCACGGCCACGGCACCCATGTTCCATGCACTCTTGATGGTACCAAACATGGTCTGGTCATAACGGTTGGGATAGCTGAGGAATTCGTTGTGGTTGATCTTGACAATGAAGGGGATCTTATGGGCATACTTCCTGCTCATGATGCCCAGCACGCCATAAGTGGAGGCCACGCCATTGCAGCCGCCTTCCACGGCCAGTTTGATGATGTTTTCCGGATCGAAGTAAATAGGGTTGGGCGCAAAGGCGGAGCCACCACTGTGCTCAATGCCCTGGTCCACGGGAAAGATGCTGCAGTAACCCGTGCCGCCCAGCCTTCCACGGCCCATGAGATCCTGGTAGCTGCGGATGGTCTGGTTGCTGCGGTTGCTGTTGATCAAAATATCGTCTACATAATGGGGGGAAGGAAGCGTGAGCGTTGATTTGTCGACTGTTGAACATTGGTGTTCCAGCAAGTAACCTGCTTTGTCCGCAAGTAGCTCAACTATTTTTTGGCTGGCCATGGTATGAGGTTTTGTTGGGGAATATTTATACTGGAAAGGTAGGCAAACAAAAAGCTGCCCCTATTAATGAGGGCAGCTTTTTAAAAAAATTGAACATCATTTAAGCATTCCTATTGATACAGTTCAAATCTTCAAAAGCCACTTCCAAACGCTTGATGAAATTCTCTTCGCCCTTACGCAACCATACGCGTGGGTCGTAATGTTTTTTGTTGGGCTTGTCTGCACCTTCGGGATTGCCCAATTGGCCTTGCAGGTAGCCTTCCAGTTTCTTGTAGTTGTCCAGTATGCCCTCCCAGAAAGCCCATTGCAAATCGGTATCAATGTTCATCTTGATGGCACCGTAGGAAATGGCTTCGCGGATCTGGTGTTGCGGTGAACCGCTGCCCCCATGGAACACAAAGTAAACAGGCTTGGGGCCGGTACCGAATTCCTTCTCTATATAGTCCTGACTGTTCTTCAGTATTTCGGGCCTCAGTTCCACATTGCCGGGTTTGTACACACCATGCACATTGCCAAAAGCCGCAGCAATGGTAAACAGGTCGCCCACTTTTTTCAGTTCGCTATAGGAGTAGGCCACTTCCTTGGGCTGTGTATACAGTTTTTCGTTTTCCACATCGCTATTGTCCACGCCATCTTCCTCACCGCCGGTAACGCCCAGTTCTATTTCAATGGCCATGCCCAATGGCGCCATGCGCTTGTAGAATTCAACAGATGTATGTATGTTCTCCTCAATGGGCTCTTCTGAAAGGTCCAGCATGTGCGAGCTGAACAATGGCTGGCCTTTTTCTTTGTGGAATTGTTCGCCAGCATCAATCAGTCCACTAATCCAGGGCAACCATTTTTTGGACGCATGGTCCGTGTGCAGCACCACGGGCACACCGTAGGCCTTGGCCACATTGTGGATGTGCAGCGCACCGGAAATACCACCCAGGATATTGCCCTGCAAATGGTCATTGGGCATGCCCTTGCCAGCTATGAACTGGGCACCGCCATTGGAAAACTGTATGATTACAGGTGAATTTACCTTGGCAGCAGTTTCCAAAGTGGCATTGATGGTATTGGTGCCAATGGTATTTACTGCAGGCAATGCAAATTGATTGTCTTTTGCATCCTTGAGCAAGGCTTTTAGTTCTTCGCCAAATACTACACCCGGTTTGTATTTTTTCATCCTCAATCGTTTAATGTATGAATAATAGTTTTGTTTTGCCGCGGCAAGATACGGCCTAAAATTGTCCTGTAAAAATCGGTAGCTACTTGTTTATATGATATTGGTCAGTCGCCAATTTTGCCAAGGTTTTTCTGAATCAGGCTCAGGCTTTTCTTCAGGGAAACCCGCAGGGTAAGCTTCACTATTTCCCCCATGCTTTTGCAGCGCAGGAACTGCATGGTCTGGAAATGGTCGGCCAATTGCTGTTTCAACTGGTTTTCCTTGTCAGTGGTGGAAAGCGTATCGTTCTTCATGGCATTCATCAGGTCCTTCATGCGGTAGCGGGATGATGCAAGGCGCACTGCAATCATGGTACGCTCCTCTGCCTGGTACTGTTCATAGCTCTTCTGGTTAATGTACTGCCTTGTTACCTCCACCAGCGGCAGGTTTTCCTTGGCAAACTGCGGCAGGTACAGGTTCATCCGTCCCTCATAGCATTGCTGGTCAAAATCTATGGCCCTTATACGGTATTGGTAGTCCTCAATGTCCGGCAGTATGTTCACCACGAAATTGTAGCTGCGCATATCGCCCAGCAAGCGTATGAAGCACCGCTCGTTGAACTTCACAAATTCCTTCCCCAACCTTATCTTATTGGTTTCCGGCAGGTGCAGGTGCTTCTGGATGAACACGTCACCGGGCAGGCCGGGTATATGCTCCTCCACCAGGGTCTGCTGGCCACAGAAGAAAGTGATGCGGTTGGGAGAGAGCAGGTGCTCCAGTTCCAGTCCATATGCCCTGGAAGCATCCTCCTTCTTGATATAATAATGGTCGTAGTTATCATTGAACTTGTTCACGATCCTGATGCGGAAGGGATTGGAATTGCCAAAAGTGCAATAGTCAATCCTGGCCACGTCCAAATGGCTGGTGTAGGAAAAATCCCCCTCCGTTCTCAGTATGGCGTACAGCTTTACCAGGCCCTCCCGTAGCCGTTCCCAATCACGCATGTCATACAAGGCATTCTCCCACAGGGTTTCCTTTCCCTCCTTGTCCTTCAATGGTATTGAATAATTGAAGTTCATCAGTTCATTATAGGTAATGGGAAGCTGGATATCCCTTCCATAGGTTTTCAAATAGGCCCTCAAATCCTTGTTGATCGGGAAGAATGGCTTCTTGCGGGATGGCTTGTTCTGCTGGGGTTCCATAAAGTGAAAGTAGGAAATTATAAGCTGCTGATCTGTTTTTGCAAAGCGCTGAAATAATCCACCGCTTTCAATAACCTGCTCCCGTACCAACTGAACATTTCACCATCCGCCAGCAGGAACTTGGAGGCTGGAATTGGGGACCTTAGCTCATTTATATGCTTCTCCTTAAAAGGATAGGGCTCCGATGAAAGTAGTACCAGCTCACAATTGCTATCTTTTATTTGTTCAATGTCTATCGTAGGGTAACGTGTTCCGCTTTCAAAAACATTCCTGAGACCGCAGCGTTTCATCATATCATGAATAAAAGTATCGCCGCCAATGGTTATGTAGGGCTCACGCCAAATGAGGTAGCAGGTTCTTAGTTGGGGGTTGGGGGTTGGGGATTGAGTGAAGCGAAGATTTATCTGTTCTGTTAAGCGTTCAGCTTTCTGCTTTCTGCCAACCAGCGTTCCTATCATTTCAATCATTTCCAAGGCATCTTCCAAGTTGTTCACATCCGTTACCCAAACAGGTGCAACAGTTTCCAGTGCCCAGATTTGTTCCTTCACATTTTCTTCCTTGTTGGCAATGATCAGATCAGGGCCAAGTGCCCTAATTTTTTCAATATCAATGTTCTTGGTGCCACCAATCCTTGTTTTGTTCCTGAACCATTCATTGGGGTGGATGCAGAACTTGGTGATGCCCAACACTTCCCCATCCAGTCCCAGGTCATACAATAATTCCGTTTGGGATGGCACCAATGACACGATCCGTTTGGGCTGCAACGGGTAACCAACCACTTTGTCCAGAGCAGGGCAAAAGAATGATTGTGCATTTATAACATTTTGTTTTTCATTTATATCCATCAAACAATTATTTTCATAAAAATTATGACATGAAAAAAATCCTGCTCGTTCTGTTGATGCTGCAAGTAAAGGCATTTGCCCAAAACAATTATTGGCAGCAGCAATTAAGTTATAGCATCGATGTGGCACTGAACGATAAGGCCAAGACCCTCACTGCTTCCGAAACAATTGTGTACAGGAACAACTCTCCCGAAACTTTGGATTTTATCTGGTTCCATATCTGGCCCAACGCTTATAGGGATTCCACCACCGCGCTCTTTGAACAATTGAGAAACGATACTGACAGGAAGAAGAAACTGGAAAAAATTTCCTATGGCTCCATCAATGGGCTTGCCTTCAAGGTGAACGGAAAGACCGCTGTTACCCAGCCGCATCCCAATCCGCAGTACATTGATATTATTAAGTTGCTGCTGCCGCAACCTTTGAAACCCGGTGATTCCGTTAGCATTTCCACGCCGTTCAATGTGCAGTTGCCCTCCTATTTCTCCCGTTCGGGTTTTGCCGATGGCGAGTTCATGGTTTGCCAATGGTACCCCAAGCCTGCTGTGTATGACAGATTGGGCTGGCATGAATTCCCCTACTTGGACTATGGCGAATTTTATGGTGAATATGCTTCCTATAAAGTGAACATCAGCTTGCCTGCTGATTATGTGGTGGGCGCAACAGGTGTGCTGCAAACAAAATCCGAACTGGACCTGTACAAATCCATCGGTGCCAAAAATGCGGCCAACAGGTTAAGCAAACCGCAACGTTACGCAACCACCAACAAGGGCGTAAAAACTTTGAATTATTTCCAGGATAATGTTCCTGACTTTGCCTGGTTTGCTGATAAGGATTTTGTGATCCAGTACGATACCGTGCAACTAAAGTCCGGCAAAGTGGTGGATGCTTTTACCTACTACCACGACAAGGACAGCAGTTTATGGAACTACAGCATTGATTATGTAAAAGATGGCACCAGGCATTACAGCAATTGGATTGGCGATTATGCCTATCCTGTGGTGCAGGCCATTGAGGGACCGAAAAACAATTCCAGTGGCGGCATGGAATATCCAACCATCACGTTAATTACAAGCCCCGATGCCAAGAAGGAAACATTGGATGCAGTGATTGCACACGAAGTGGGACACAATTGGTTCATGGCCATGCTGGGCAGCAATGAACGTGAGCATACCTGGCAGGACGAGGGCATGAACAGTTATTTCCAGTTCAGGTACGAGGCGGAGAAATACAGGGCCAATTCCATCTTCGGCACAGCCGTTCCCCCGGAGCTGAAGAAAAAATCGGAGGATGATTTCCTGGGCATCATCTACAATGCCATGACCAGCATACCCATGGAGCCAGCCATTGAGACCCCCGCCTATAAATTTGCCAATAGCAATGACTACTCCACCGTGTCCTATTTGAAAGCAGCTATATGGATGTACATTATTGAGTCCAGTACTTCAAGGGAGACAGTTGACAAAGCCTTCCATAACTACTTCGACAAATGGAAGTTCAAGCATCCGCAACCAGAAGACATGAAAGCTGCCTTTGAAGAAACCGTGGGCAAGAAACTGGACGGACTGTTTGGTTTGCTGAACAAAGTAGGCGGCTTCGGGAAATAATTTTCATAAGAAGCTGTGGCCAATTGGTGGCAGCTCCTTATTCATGAAATAAATTTTGCCCCTATCTATGGAATCAATGCACCACTGCATCTAACGGCAAACCCCTGCTTCATGAAACGCTACCTGTTTGTTGCCGTGCTGCTTGTATCAAGCATCAGCTTATTGGCTTATTGGTACAATGGCAAGAACAATGGATTGTTCCCCATTTCAAAAGATTCAACTACCAACGACAGGGTCCCCAATTTCAACCCTTCCATCAAAACCATTGCTGAAATACCTTTGCCTACTGGATTTGAACGGGTGACAAAAACACAGGGATCCATGGCCGCCTGGTTGGGACAAATCCATTTGAAGAAAGACAAAACCATTTACCTCTACAATAAAAAACCAAGCACCCACCAAACATGGCCCTACGCCGTGCTGGATGTTTCAGTAAATGGAGATGGGTTGCAACAATGTGCAGATGCAGTGATGAGGTTAAGGAGCGAATACCTTTTTGCAGAGAAAAATTACCGGGCCATCAGCTTTCCCTATGCCAATGGCACATTCAATTTTGCCAGCAATACCTCATCATGCTATACCCATGATTGTTTGATGAAGTATCTGAAAAATGTATTCATCAGTTGCGGCACTTATACAGTTGAACAGGTTACCAAACAGGTAAGGGATTTTTCCGCATTGGAGGCAGGAAATGTGCTGGTGAAAGCGGGTTCGCCCGGTCATGCAATGATGGTGGCAGATGTGGCCGTGAACCCAGCCACCAAGGAAAAAATTTACCTGCTCATCCAAAGCTATATGCCCTCAGAAGATATCCATGTGGTCATGAACCCCAGCAATGCACAATTGGGCCCATGGTTCAAGGTGGATACGGGAAAAGATATCCGCACGCCCGGTTACCACTTTGAAAAAAAACATTTGAGGAAATGGTGAAAAGGCTGAACGCAGAGTGCTTAATGCGAAACGCTGAAGGCTGAACGCAGAGTGCTTAATGCGAAATGCTGAAGGCTGAACGCAGAGTGCTTAATGCGAAACGCTGAAGGCTGAACGCAGAGTGCTTAATGCGAAACGCTGAAGGCTGAACGCAGAGTGCTTAATGCGAAACGCTGAAGGCTGAATGCATTCCGCATTTCGCATTCCACCCGCCTACTTCGCCAAACTCTGTATTACATCGTACTTGGTCACAATATGGTAGGCACCTGTTTCATCCTTGGCCAGCACGGCCCCGTTTTCACGGTTAATCAAACTGCCCAATTTCTCCACTGCTGTATTGAAATCCACGATGGGGTATGCATGTTCCATCACGCTTGAAACGGTGGCATGTTTTATTTCAGGATTACTGAATATTTTCTGGAACAGGCCGCCTTCGCTCAATGAGCCAATCAGTTCATCCCCCTTCATCACGGGAATCTGTTCTATATCAAATTTCTTCATCAGCTCCACCGCTTCGGACACGGTGTGTTCAGGAGCAACGGTCACCAGTTTCTTGCCCACTCTCCCGCTTACAATGTCCTTGAAAGTTTTCACATCCAAGAAGCCCCGTTCCATCATCCATT
This sequence comes from Chitinophagaceae bacterium, assembly GCA_023251255.1. Taxonomy (GTDB): domain Bacteria; phylum Bacteroidota; class Bacteroidia; order Chitinophagales; family Chitinophagaceae; genus UBA1930. The sequence continues at coordinate 87,930 of JAHEZD010000002.1, read as the reverse complement.
GATCGTTGTAAATTTTCCCCACATAGCGGCTGCCATGGTCGTGGAAAATGCACACCACCATATCGTCCTTCTTCAAGGAAGCTTTCAGTTGCATCAGTCCCTGCAGGCAACTGCCAGCACTGTAACCACAGAACAGCCCTTCTTCCTTGGCAATACGCCTGGCCATGATGGCCCCATCCTTATCGGTTACCTGTTCAAAAGCATCTATCACGCTCATGTCATAATTTTCCGGAACAAAATCTTCCCCAAAGCCTTCACTGATATAGGGGTGCACTTCATTCATATCAATTTCACCCGTATTGAAATATTTGGTGAGCAATGAACCGTACACATCTATCGCCCATATTTTTATGTTGGGATTTTTCTCCTTCAAGTACATCGCTGTTCCGGTAACCGTTCCGCCGGTTCCGGCAGTGCATACCAAGTGCGTTATTTTCCCATCCGTTTGGTTCCAGATTTCAGGACCGGTACTTTCATAATGTGCCAGTCTGTTGGCCAGGTTATCGTACTGGTTCATGTACATGCTGTTCGGAATTTCCTTGCCCAGTTTCTTGGCCACGCTGTAATAGCTCATGGGATCGTCTGGCAGTACATTGGTGGGGCAAACAATTACTTCTGCACCCACGGCTTTCAGGATATCTGCTTTTTCCTTGCTCTGTTTATCCGTGGTCACAAAAATGCATTTATAACCTTTCACGCAGGCAGCCAATGCCAGCCCCATGCCCGTATTGCCACTGGTGCCTTCAATGATGGTGCCGCCGGGTTTCAATTTACCTTCGGCCTCGGCTACTTCCACCATTTTCAGGGCCATACGGTCCTTGATGGAATTGCCGGGATTGAAATAATCCACTTTGGCCAGCACTTCACAGGGAAAGTCCTTGGTTATTTTGTTCAGCCTGATCAATGGCGTGTTGCCAATCGTTTCCAGTATATTGTTCTTGATGTCCATTGCAAAGTATGTTTCACCGCAAATGTAGGTTTTTAAGTTTCCTAACAATTGGTAGTAGGATGTATTTAATTAGCGCCTGTGGCCTGTTTGACAAAGCGAAAGGAGATAGTAATACGATTGTTAAGGAATAAATCCTTTTCTGTGAGGAGCTCGCTAACCATTGGTTTTAAATCAACGGTAATGAACCGGCGATACAATTGGCCCAGCCAGAAAAAAACAGTCGGTTGTGTGTTGCATTTATTTGATCAAACTTTTATCTTTTGAAAAGAAACTCACACTGGTAAGATGCTGTGACCCGTAAGTAGATTTTACTTGGTTCAGGATAATCGTTTTATTGTTCTTTGACCAAGTGTATTCTATACCTGTACTATAGAAATCCTTTCCATCTACTTTGGATGTATTTTCTGTTGTTGTTTCTTTGGGGGTAAATAGGAATTCACTGTTTAACCTATTGATAATTTCCTCTACTGATTTTGTTCCCATTGAGTACTGAGCATCATCAGGGGCAATTGAGTAAACAATAATGTAGTAGCCATATACAATATTGTTCTTTACATATAACCCAGTTGGCTGATGCTGATCAGGATTGTTCTTCGAACCTATTGACAAACCATCCACATCTTTGAATTCATAATGTTTTTTATAAGCGGGGTACAGTTTATAGGTTTCATCCAATGTAAGTCCAATTTTAAAATCCTTGTAGAACGCGAAGTTCTTAAATGCATCCTCGATTTTTTGTTTATTTAAAGCTTCGTCTGATTTACGGGTTTCTTCTGCATCCTTAATCCGTTGTTTCTCTGCACTGAATGCCTGAACCGTATTTGGGTACTGCGCCAGTTTTTCGGATATCTTATACACATCCCTGTATTTTTCCTCAATCCCTTCTACCTTCTCATATTCTTTTAAGTAGTAGGAACAATTCTTTCTGGTATTTTCAAGGATGGTATAATCCTTATACGGATCGGCACTGATAATCTTGTCCTGGCTTACAATACGCAGGTAAAGAATTTTGGGATTGGTTTTTCCTAATATCTTCTCCGCATCATCCAGTTTGGATAAAGTAGTTGAATAGTCTTCCTTGCTATAGGCTTCTTCTGCATCTTCAAATTTCAGTTTGGCAATGGCATCTTGGGAGAAACCAGTTTGAGCGAGGAGCAATCCAAATAGGATCAATAGAAATGATTTTTTCATGCTGTTTATTTTTTTGCCTTAGCTACTTCGTATTTGGCCTGCCATTCTGCGCCTATTTTTTTGTCCTTCTTCACGCCGTCCCCATCCATGTAAAGCTTGGCAACCAACTGCATGGCATCCACGTTGTTTTTCTGTGCAGCTTGCAGAATATAGCCAAAGGCCTTTTCATAATCCTTCTTTACACCAAGGCCTTTGTAGTACATCACACCCACTCCCAATAATGCAACCGAGTAACCTTTTTCCAGAGGCTTGGCATATGATTCCATAGCCTTGTCGTATTGCTTCAGATCCAAGTAAATATCGGCGCATTTTATCATGCACTGAGAATCATTTCTCTCCGCACCTTTCAAGAACCAGTTCAACGCAACATTCAAATCTTGCGTAAATGCTATACCAGTATAATAGAGATAACCCAAATTCAAATACCCAGTGGTATTTTCCCTATCGGCAGCTTTGAGATACCATTCCTTAGCGGTATTATAATTTTTAGCAACACCCCATCCACTATAATAAATATCCCCTAATTGGTTCATGGCATAGGTTGAACCTTTTTTTGCAGCTTTTGTGTACCACGACAGGGCCAATGCATAATCAGCATCTACACCCTTGTTGCCATAGTAATAGGCATCGCCCAAGTTGGACATCGCATAAAAGAATCCTTTTTCGGCAGCTTTTGCCGTCCATTCCAATGCTTTCTTCTGGTTAAGGGTTTCCTTGTTCCTGTAATAACTTGCCAACATGTTCATGCACCAAAAACCTCCGTGGGCAATGGCCATATCATAATAGTAAATTGCCTTTTCATCATTTTTAGGAACGCCCTCACTACCTGATTTATAAGCATAGGCCAAATTGCTCATCGCATTCGCATTACCTTTCTCAGCAGCTTTCATGTACCAGTTGAATGATTCGTTATGGTCCATTCTTTTAGCTGCTGGCGTGCTGTACAGGTTGCCCATTAAATTGATTATTTCATCATCGCCTGCTTGTGCCTGTTTCAGCCCTTCAGCAAAGCTTCTCGCAAAAAAATCAGCAGCTAGCACAGTGTCTTTAGCTATACTGTCTTTCATGGATTTTCTCCCGTAGTAATACATCATTCCCGTTAAGTACATGGCTAATGGGTCATTTTTGGCATAGGCTTCTGAATAGAGCGTCAGTGCTTTTTTATAATCCGGCTTTATATTGTTTTCATAGTCCCATCGTTCTGCTACTTCCCCAAGCATTCTAATAGCAGCAGCTTCTTTGTGCTTGGCCGCTAATAACCATTCAGTTGCTTTTGGAATGTTGGTTAAAGCATCCCGGTATATTTTAGCCAGCTTCACCATATCTTTTGTATTGCCAGCTTTGGCCCCTTTTACCATTTCATCAAAAGGTTCGTAATCCTTAAAGCCTTCCAATGTCTTGTACACATCCCTATACTTTTCCTCCAAGCTTGTGTTGCCTTCATTATCGATGAGGTAGGTTTTGCAATTGCTCCTCAGCAAAGCTATTTGCTCAAGGTCTATGCTACTGGCCGTAGCCAATTGCTTACTTTGTGCCATGATGCGGAGATAGAGGATTTTGGGAATGTTCTTCTTGTCCAATATTTTTTCGGCATCATCCAGTTTTGACAATGCAGTTGCATAGTCCCCCTTGCTGTAAGCTTCTTCTGCATCCTCAAATTTCAATTTGGCAATGGCATCTTGGGAGAAAGCGGTTTGAAAAATGAACAAACCTAAAATGATGAACAATAATCCTTTCTGCATGTGGTTTATTTTTTTCTTCTTACTGCATCGCATTTTGCCTGCCATTCATCAGCCAGTTTTTTATCCTTTTTTACACCATCGCCAGTCCTGTATATTTCAGCAAGCACTTCCATTGAATTGCTTACAGGAATCCATTCTTTTGAACTGCCATATCCTTTTTCCGCAGCCATCACATACAGACTAATTGCTTTGTGAATGTCCTTATTCACACCCAACCCTTTTTGGTAGAGATATGCAGCACGGAACATGCCCAAAGGATACCCTTTGTCAATTGCCATTTGAAACCATTTCATTGCTTCGAGATTGTCAACAGTTACACCTTGTCCCCTTGTGTATAAATGCCCAACATCGACCAACGCCTCGCTGGAACCTTTATCACTTGCCATTTTAAACCAGTCCATGGCTTTTTTGTAATTTTTATTGTCATAATTTATCCAACCAAGCTTTACCATAGCTGGTACATATCCCAATGTTGCGGCTTTTGTAAGCCATTCAACACCCTTTGCGGTATCCTGTATGGTGCTTTTTTTATCACAGTATAGATTACCCAAGTAATACATGGCATAGTCCAATCCATTTTCTGCACCTAAGGTAAGTTTCTCCACTGCCTTTTGATAATCAATAGTTACTCCCCAACCTTGATAGTACATGGTTCCTATATCTGCTATTGATGGATAGTGGCCTTGTGCTGCGGCTTTTGTATCCCATTCAATGGATTTTTCATAGTCCCTTTTCACACCTATTTCATCCCTGTACATATCGCTTATTTTGTCCATTGCCAGTAGGTTGCCTTTTACTGCTGCCTGCTCCCATAATTTCAATGCTGCTGCATAATCTTTTTTATCGTATGCTTCAATGCCATTGAGGTATTCGGGCATTTTTTCATTTTGTGATAACTTGTAAGCATAATTTATTTTTTCATCAATTCTGTACACTGCTTTGAACTTGTCCTCAATGATGGTTTCCTGGTTCTTGCTAACAAAGTCCATGTACAGTTTTACTTCTTTGTTGAGCAATTGCGTATGGCTATTTTCAAACTTTTGATAATCTGCAAGCTTGTCCAGTGAAAGTATTTTGAGGTAGCTAATTTTAGCAGACCAAACACCCAAGAAGTCCTGTGCCTTTGATAACCTGTTCACCGCCTCATCGTATCTGCTTTCGTTGAAGGCCTTTTCACCCTCCTCAAATTCAATCCTGGCTTTCAAATCACTTTGGGCATTGCTTGTTATGCAAAGTCCTGTTACCAAGAAAATGAAAACAATTATTTTTTTCATCAGGTTGTTCATTAGTTGTTCCAGAAATCATCTTTTTTAGCTGCCTTCTTTTTATCATCTTCTTTCTTCTTGTCCTCTATTGCTTTTTTCTTTGCCTGCCCCGTTTCCCAGAAATCCTCATCGCCTTTGGCCATGCGGAGCTTCACCCTGTTGGAACTGTCGCTTTTATTGCCCCAAAAATCCTTATTGACTGTCCCATCTGATTTTTTGCCCTTATAGGCAATATCATTGATGCTGAAGTTTGATTTACTGGCAAGCTCCAGAAAACTGCTACGCATTTCTTCTGCCTCATTTTTTGTGGTAAAATAGCCTATTAATGTAATGGTGCCCGTTGGGGCCAGCTTCTTTATATCAGCAATAATGCCTGCCTTAAATGGCCATGTGCCATCGGCATATTGGATTACCGAAAAGATATTGCTCAAGGTAATTGGGGGACTGGTTTCAGCAATGGTGGCCTTGTCAAAAACATAAGTAAAATAATACAGTTCGGTCACGGGTATTTTTTGGGAGGAGAGTGGCACGCCACCATCTAGGAATTCAGCAAAAAAGCTTTTGCGTAGTTCCAACCTTTGTGCCCTGTACCTGGCCAGTTCATTTATCCTGTTCTGCTCTTCCTGCCTTTCCTGTTGGAGCCTCAGTTCCTCCTGCTGCTTGCGTAGTTCCTTCTTTTCCTTTTGTTCCCTTGATTGCCTCAACATATTACCTACCATCCCCACTAACTCATTTGCATCGGACACAAATTTGTCCCCTGCTTCTTTATTGGCCTTTTGCTGCTGTGCTATCTGGTTCTGCTGCTGGATATATTTCTGCTGGTTTTCTGCATTGATGCGTGCATTGGTTTCCTGCCAGGTAGGCTGCTGCTTGGTAGCAGTTGAAGTGTTGGTACTCTTTTGATTGCTGTAATAGGAGCCTCCAGTACCTTTGTTTGAAGTGGAAGCTACCTGGCTATTGGCATTATTAAATTTTGCAATCCTTTCTTTTTCCTTGGCATCTGCTGCCTGCTTTTCTTTTGCAAGCCGCTCTTTTTCCCTGTTGGCCTCGTCCTGCTCCCGCTTCTTCGTGTCTGCTTCTTCCGTAAGGTCAACAATGCTATTTACAACAACCGTGATGTTGCTAATGACCGTACTGAAACGTTCGCTCAGTTTCTTTACGGATTTACAAGGTGTGGCATCTGGCGATACCGTTTCCTTTACTGTTTCATTGGCCTTTAAGGTAAAGCCCAGGTTATAGCTGTAAGTTTTACCGCAATAGTCCCTGATATCGCATGTTAGTTTTACCAGAAGTGTATGCCCTGTTTTATTGCTGAGCAAAAAAACACCCTGCTCGATACCTGAATAGGAAAATTTGCCGATATCAAACCCAACAGATTCAAACCCATAGCTAAGCCTTGCTTCTATAGGTGTTGGTCCCCATACAATCCTGCTGCCGTTAACAGTTTGTGCATTAACCATGGTATGGCCAAAAAACAGGCATAAGCAAAGGAAAAAGTATTTCATGCAGCAGAGTTTTGAGCGTCCATGCTCATCTTAATTAATCCATACAAATATGGTAAAGCACAGGAGGATAAAGCATACCCACTTTTAGGTATTTACGGTAAGGTTCAAAAGTTGCGGGGGACAGAGGAATTGGATGCTTACAGTGCTTCCAAACAATAACTGTCCATAATAAGAAAGCCTTGGGGGATAATGAAGCTTATCAGAAAGAGCATGGCCCTCGAAGTGGAAGTCAGTCCAAAAGAAACGGCAAAACGGTACAGTTCCGCAAATGTTTTGATCTCCAGTTTGCTCTTGATGTTTCGCCGATGGGTATCCACGGTCAATTTGGAAATGCCGAACATATCCGAAATAGCCGCATTGTTTTTTCCAATGGCCAATAGCCCAACAACTTCCTTTTCCCTTTTGGACAGGCGGCAGAGTTTCTTGAAGTTCTTTTTCAACCAGTCACTTTCTTCCAGCACACTGTTCAATTTTTTGGCAATATTGCCCAAGGAGTTTACTTCATTTACAATCAATAGTATTTTATCGGCTACGGTTTGTCCAGGAGTGTATAACAGCTTTGCCGAAGCAAAATACCATTTGTAGCTTCCATCGTCCATGGTTTTTACCCTGTGCGTGAAATTGTGGATACGCCATGCGTCCTGCTCCCGTTGCATGTCCAGATAAGTGGGCACAAGCACCGCCATTTCTTCGGGTACAAAAAAGCGCTGGAAATATTCCGGGCCCAATTCCTGCAGTTCGTCCACGCTGTGCTTGAGGATATTGCAGCCGCTGTTGTTCATATAAACCGTACTGAGCTTGTTGAGATCGGTAACCAGTATATTGCCCGGCAAATAATCCCCTACGGCTTCAATGGAAAATTCGTTCTTCCTTATTTTACTTTCCAGTGTAAACAATTGCTGGCTGCTGGTATCCTTTATCTCATGACCGATTGCATGTATGCTCATCTGGCAGTTTTTTCAGTAAATAGGTCAAATGCTTCCACGTATTCCAATAAGCCAGCTACATTATCCGTTGCCAGTTTCCTATGTATGCTCTTCCGGTGGGTATTGACCGTATGTTCAGAAATGTACAATGCTTGGGCAGCCTGCTTGCTGGACATGCCAGCACACAAAACACCCATCACTTCCCGCTCCCTTTTGGTTAATAAAACCAGTTTATCCAAATGCTTCGTGAAAAAGGCATCGTTTTCAAGCACCCGATAAATTTTTTTTCTGTGGTTCTCTTCCAGCAATGTTAGGTCATAAGTGAATATGACAACTTCCTTGGGAAGGCCATCACCCGTTTTGATAAGCCTGGCAGAAGATAGGCACCATCCTGTTTCGGCACAAGTAGGATCAATATGGCTCCGGTTGAAAAAACTGTACACCACATCCGGATCCTGCTGCTGCAGGAAGCCCGCTATCTGGTCCGAAAGGGCCTGCCAATTTTCCAAATTCAGTGGCTCATAGAAATGCCTGTGAAGCAATGAAAAATCATTAGGGTCGTTAACCTCGGGCCCCACAGCATAAACATGGATGTTATTGGGGAAAAGCGCTGTAATTGCGCTGACCAGTTTCCCTTGCTTATTCACAGTAAGCTGACTCATCTTTTGTGGCTGTTAATACTGTTTTCCATTGAGCAGTTTATCTGCTATTATCAATTGATGCTAAAGTTAAAGAAGAATGGTATTCAATCTTAAAAGTAGGTGGCCAGTAATTCCCCCAACATTTCATCGCCGTTCCAGCATAAGTAGGCTGCATCCTTATCCCGCTTTCTTCTCCACAAAAGGTAATAGGTCGCCATTTGTCAGTTGGATCAGGTCATGGGTTTTCTCCACTGTTCTGACTATTGCTGGATGGCCATTTTGCTGGGCAGATATATGAATGCTTGTTAAAAGGCAGGAAGAATATGGTACCATATATTAATATCGATAAGTAGATATGGCTACCAAATTTTAAATAAGAAAATCTACAGCATCATTCACCCATCCCCAACCACTCCCTTGCATTCCCGAACAGTAGTTTATCCTTCGTGGCAGTAGGCACATCCATTCCTCCAATCAGCTTACCCGGATGGTGCTCGCCCAAGGGGAAAGGATAATCGCTGCCCATGCAAATTTTATCGCTGCCCATTAAATTGAGCAGGTAATGCAGGGCCGTTTCATCATGCACCAAACTGTCCAGCCAGAATTTGTCCAAGTAATTCCTTGGGTTGATGGGGTTGTCAACCGCCACCAGATCGGGGCGCACATGGAAGCCATGTTCAATACGCCCAATCGTAAAGGGGAAACTGCCACCACCGTGTGCAAAAGCCACACGCAGCCTAGGAAATTTTTCGAACACGCCACCAAAAATCATGGAGCAGATGGCCCTGGATGTTTCCGCAGGCATGCCCACCAACCAAGGCAGCCAATATTTCTGCATCTGGTCCTCTCCCATCATTTCCCAAGGATGCACAAACAAGGCACAGCCCAATTTTTCAGCCGCTTCATAAAAAGGGAAGAAATAGGGGTCATTCAAATTTTTGCCGTTGATATTGGAACCAATTTCAAGCCCCGGCATTTTAAGTTCGTTAACGCAGCGTTCCATTTCCTTAATGGCCAGATCAATGTTTTGCAGGGGTACGGTACCAATGCCGATAAAACGTTCGGGATGCTTGGTCACGCTATCAGCAATATGGTCGTTGAAGAAACGGGAAGTTTCCAGTCCATCTGCTGGCCTTGCCCAGTAATTGAACAGCACCGGGATTGTTGAAAGCACCTGCATGGTTACTTCGGTAGCATCCATTTCCTTCAGGCGCAGGTCCACTTCAAAGCAATTTTCCTCCACCACCCTAAAAAGTTTGTCGCCCTTCATCATGCAGGCCTGGCAATTCCTATGTTCAAGGTGTATGAATTCACCATAGCCAAACTTCTGTATCCAGTTGGGCATGGTGGGAGGCATGATGTGGGTGTGGATGTCTATCTTCATGTTGGATGTTTAATGTTGGAAGTTGGAGGTTGAACAAACATCCAACTTCCAACATCCAACTACTTCTTAATAGGAGGCTGCATCACCGTGCCGCATTTATCACAGGTCCTTTTCATGGTGTCTTCCCAGAACCGGTTCATTACGGGAGGCAATTGTTTTACAATATCATCCACATGCAGGGTTTCTTCGTAGAGTTTGTTGCCGCAGTTCTCGCAGAACCAGAGGAAACCATCGTCTTCCGTTTCACGCTTCTTTTCTATGACCAGGCCAACGGTGTTGGGGCCACGTTGGGGCGAATGCGGTGTACGCGGCGGCAGTAAGAACATATCGCCTTCCTTGATATGGATGTCCTTGAACTCGCCATCGTCTATGATCTTCACCACAATATCGCCTTCAATTTGGAAGTAGAGCTCTTCCGTTTCATTGAAGTGGTAATCCTTCCTTGCATTAGGTCCGCCCACAATCATTACGATAAAATTCTGGGCATCCACATATACGCATTTATTGCCTACGGGAGGTTTCAGCAGGTCGCGGTTGTCATCAATCCACTGCTTGAGGTTGAAGGGAGCTATTACTGCCATAAAAAAGTTTTAGGCAGTAAATGTAATATTCTGGAATGGATAGAAAAATTAGTAGTGTGCAGGAACAGTTTGGTTGCTAGCTTGGGTAAGAATGTTTGCTTCGCAAACAAGCATATTAAAGAGGCAGGTTTACCACCAAGGCACGAAGTCACTAAGATTAAAAAAACTTCGTTTTTTTCCTTTGCCCTAGCGACTGTCTAGATGCAACTCATCGATTTTTGTATGATACCTTCTGCATCTGTTTTTAGGCCACGAATCACACAAATGGGCACGAATGGTTTCACGAATAATCAAGGATTGTTCATTATGGCCGCTTGCGGCATCCATTCGTGAAAAGATTCGTGTGGATTAGTGCAATTAGTGGCTAAAGAGAGGCAACCCAATTTGCATAGCAAATTCCTGAATTGTCTTTAGCCAGTTTCTTGGGGTCTTGGTGATAAAATAAAAAGCATTTGTTTGCGAATGGTTAGCGGTGCTTGCAATATCTGCCTTGGCAGCCTGTTCGAAGGCGTTTACTGCCAGTTCAGCCAGCCCAATTTTACCATGGCTGCATACAGGGCGCCCACTTGCATACCATGCTGTATCTTGCCTTCGGCCAATAACTGCCTGGCTTCTTCTTTTGTATAGAGCAGTACATCCATATCTTCTGCTTCGTCAAATTTCTGTATGCCCAGTAGTTTGGCATTCCTTGCCAGGAAGAACCATGCATAATTGTTATTGGTGGCAGGATTGGGGGCGGCACTGTACAACAGTTCCACTTCTTCCACCACATAGCCGGTTTCCTCCGCTGTTTCACGGATGGCCGATTGTTCAGGTGTTTCGCCAGCGTCAACCACACCGCCCGGCAGTTCAATGATCGTTTCCTGAATGGCATGCCTGTACTGCCTTACCATCACCAGTTGCTCATCCTCGGTTACCACCACCACATTGCACCAACCGGGAAATTCCAGCACATAATAAGGGCCCACCATTTTGCCATTGGGCATGGCACACTGGTCTGCACGGGCTATGAACCAACGGTCCCTGAAAATATATTCCGATGATAAAACGGTCCAGTTCAAATTTCTCATATTCATTCATCAATTAATTGATGTTACGCAAAATGTCACATACTGATGTCAGGTTGAGCTTGTCGAAACCTGTTTGGAAACTGAAAGCGCCTTCGAGGGCCTCAGGCTGACATTATTTTCCACAAGCTTTGCGTAACATCAGTAATTAACCAATCAAATTGCTACTTCCAGCCCATTCTTTCCCGTAGGTCCGTAATATGCTTTACATGATGCCTGCCATGCCAAGCATACAGGCCGAGCAAATGCCACAAGCTCATCTGCGTACCATGTTCGGGATGCACCACGGTACGCTTCCATTGTTTATCGGTCAGGTCCTTAATGGCTGCATACCACCGTTGGTGCAGTGCATGCAGCAAGGTGATGGACACATTAATGGGTACTGTTTCCACATCTGTCAGCAGGGCCCATTTCTTTTCTTCATAGGGTTTGATGGTGGGATTGTTTTCCGTAAGCCCCAACTTGAAACGGATATAAGCATTCATGTGGCTGTCTGCAATATGGTGTACCAGTTGCTGCACTTTCCAGCCGCCATTCCGGTAGGGCGTTTCCAATTGTTCAAAGTCAAGGTTCTGGATGGCAAACTCCACATCCTGTGGAAGGAACTTGATGTCCTGCAGCCATTTCTTTTTCTGGTCCTGACTGAAGGGCTGTGGCTCGTACTTGCCAATGGGATAACGTTGGTCCATAACGTAAGGTTGATTGTGAAAAATTAATCCTCCCTGATCGAACGGCCGGTCAAATGGATAAATACATCTTCCAAATTGGCCTTCTTCACTTCCTTGGGCTTCTCAAAACCTGTTTCCACCAGGTCATCAATCAATTGGTCAGGGGTGGCAATGGCAATGATCCTACCACTGTCTATAATGGCCACCCTATCGCACAGCACTTCTGCCTCATCCATGTAATGCGTGGTAATGATAACGGTTGTGCCCTCGTTCCTAATGGTTTGCACAAGGTCCCAAAGATTGCGCCTTGCCTGTGGGTCCAACCCAGTGGTTGGTTCATCCAAAAAAATAATCCTTGGTTTGTTGATCAGTGTGGTAGCAATGGAAAAGCGCTGTTTCTGCCCACCACTGAGCTCCTTGAACTTTGCCTTCGCCTTGTCGCGCAGGTTTACTTTGTCCAGCAGTGCCAACGGGTCAACGGACTCATTGTACAGGCCGGAAAAAAGGTTAATGAGTTCCACTAGGTTCAACCCGGGGTAGTAGCCACTTGTTTGCAACTGCACACCAATAATTTTCTTTATTTCATTGGGCTGCTTGTCCAGGTTCAGCCCATCAACCATTACTTCCCCGCTTGTTTTGGTACGCAGGGTCTCTATGATTTCCAATGTGGTGGACTTGCCTGCACCGTTGGGTCCCAGCAGCCCAAAAATTTCCCCCTCCATCACGTCGAAGCTGATGCCTTTTACCGCTTCGAAATCACCATATTTCTTGTGCAGGTTCTTTACCTGGATAATTGTTTTGCCCATAAACTATTCCATTACAAATTTGCTTTTGCCTTCAAGGTTCACCCTTTTGTCAAATATGAAATCAATATAGCCAGCCTCCCCTTTTTTGCCTTTTACTGCAGCGGAAGTGCGGCCATATTCCAGCCCTTTTTCATCAAATACTTTTACTTTGACCGTGCCATTGAAGTCATTGTCAAAAATCATGTACAGCATCAGCCCATTATCAGTGGCTTCCTTCTGCGAAGTGAAATCAAGCTTCCCGGTATGCAACCCTTTTTTCTGCAGCTCATCGCTCAGTACCACTTCACATTCAAGTGCCTTCTTTACCCCTTCACCAATGCTGTTACTGAGTTCTGTCCCGGCCTTGCCTACTGTTTCGCCTGTCTTCACAATGACCTCCTTTGCTCCGTCCTTAACACGGTGGCAGGAAGCCATCACCAAAAGCAGCACCATGCCCGTCAATATTTTTTTCATGACCTACTTATTTTCCTAAAGGTATTGCAAAACCGATACTTTGTTGTTGGGGTTGATAAGTTGTGTGCTGGATGCCCATTTTCTGGTCATAATAAATGGAAGCATACAGCAGGTTTTTCTGCGCCTGGAAGTTCAAATAGTTGGCCGTGCCGCCCATGAGTATTCCCGCTCCCAGTAATGGCCAGTTTATTTTTCCTGAATTGGTGGATATGAAAATATTGGCAATGGGCAGTGCAAAACCGCCAACGATGCCCAATACATCCGCAGGTGTCTTATTGGCCTTGTACTTCCTGAAAAAGAAGTCCAGCTTTTCGTCTTTCAATGTGCTGAAGAGCGGGCCCAATTGTTTCCTGCCCATGTACAGCTTACCATTGTAAACCAGTCCGGGCTTTGAAAAGGGGGGAATGAAGGTCAATCCTTTGGGACTGTAATAAAACAACTGCTGCTTAATCTTATCCTGGGCAAAAAGGTTTTTGCTGCACAACAGCAAGAAGCAACAACCAATAAAAAAATATTTCATGAAAAAGCTTTAGGGCTTCTGGTATAAAAAAATCTGCGTATAGAACAGCACGCCTTTCTTGTCTTTTGTAATGCCCACACCGGTAAGGTTATAATTTCCCTCTATGTTCTTCTTGTGCCCTGGGCTGTGCAGCCAACCATCCACTATTTTCTCCGGTGTGATGTTTCCATAAGCCACATTTTCCGCCGCGCTGTGCACATTGGGAATCTTCTTCTGCAAACGCTCGAACCGCCCGTCAAAACCTGCGTGGCCAAAACCTGTTCTCCTGCTCGACATGTCCGCACTGTGCACTTCCGCCTCGTTGGTAATGGAGGCTACCAGTTTCAATGGCTTCAGTCCCCGCTTCTTCCTATAGTCATTGACAAGTTCGGCCACATCCTTTTCAATTGAACTGATTGTTTTTGTACTTGCCACGGCAGCCACGGGTTCATTGCTCCTTGTAGCAGAGCAGGCCACCAATAAAATAATGCTTCCCAATGCTGCATTCTTTATCCACTTCTTCATACGTTCCTTTTGCAGCACCCAGCCAATAATCATACCATTCAGCTATTTTCTAATAAAGGTGTCCAGTTCATCCATCATGTTCTTGCTGCCCACAAAGAATGGGGTACGCTGGTGCAGTTCCGTTGGCTGTATGTCCAGGATGCGTTGCTTGCCATCGGTGGCCCTGCCGCCAGCTATTTCCGTAATAAATGCAAATGGATTGCATTCGTACAGCAAACGTAGCTTGCCTTTCGGTCTGTCAATGGTACCGGGATAGGCAAAAATGCCGCCTTTGATCAGGTTACGGTGCACATCGGCCACCATGCTACCAATATAGCGCTGCGTATAGGGGCCGCCATTGGTCTTATCCTTGCGCTGGCAGGTATTGATATAGTTCCGCACGTTTTCTTCATACCGGAAGAAGTTGCCGTGGTTTACCGAATAGATCTTACCGTCAGTTGGGCATTTGATATCGGGATGGCTCAAACTGAACTCCCCCACTGCCTGGTCCAATGTAAAACCGTTCACGCTGCGTTTGGTAGCATACACAAACATGGTGCTGCTGCCGTAAATTACGTAACCAGCAGCTACCTGCCTATTGCCCGGCTGCAAGAAGTCCGCTGCAGTGCAGGGCTTGCCCAGTTCGCTCACCCTTTTGTAAATGCAGAAAATGGTACCGATGGAAATGCCCACATCAATATTGCCGCTACCGTCCAATGGATCGAACATGCAGATATACTTACTGTTGTTGCTCACTTCATCATCAAAAATCACGATATCGTCCAGTTCCTCACTGGCAATACCTGCACAGCTGATCCCATGTTTCAGCACGCCCATAAATTGGTTATTGGCATAGATGTCCAGCTTCTTCACTTCCTCACCCTGCACGTTCGTGGTGCCAAAGTCGCCAAGAATGTCCACCAGTCCAGCTTTGTTCACTTCCACGTTCACGCGTTTAGCGGCAAGGCCCAGGTCGCGCAACAAAGAACTCAGTTCACCAGTAGCACTCGGAAAGGCACGCATTTCCTGGATGGTAAACTCGTCCAGCGTCAGCACATTTCTATTAATAAGCATAAGCAATTTTCGTTTGGGGTAAAGATAAAGATGGGTTATTTATGAGCGGATTTTTTTTATCTCCCACTAGGTTCCTCAAAAAAGAAGGGCCATTCGATAAATGCTTTTACATTATCTTCAACACCCATTTATTAATTGACGTTACGCAAAATTTTAAATACGAATGTCAGATTGAGCTTGTCGAAACCTGTTTGGCAACCAGATTGCCTTCGAGAACCTCAGGCTGACATTATTCCCATAAATATTTGCGTAACATTAGTCATCAACCAAGCTCATACACCAAAACCAGACTCAACAATGCCAGCATCAGTAAGCACAAGTGGCGCCCTTACCACATTCACCGTAAAAGTTGGCGGTACTGCCATCCCCGATGCATTCAGGGTTTTTTCGCTACGCATAGAAAAAAAATTGAGCCGCGTACCCATGGCCAATATTGTGGTACTGGACGGGGATGCAAGCACGGGGGAGTTCCCGGCCAGTTCGTCCAGCACATTTGTTCCGGGGGCGGAAATCAGCATTGAAGCGGGTTACGATAACCAAAACCAATTGCTGTTCAAGGGCATCATTACGCAGCAGTCCATACGCATAGACGAAACGGTTGGTTCGGCACTGGAAGTGGAATGCTACGACGCTGCTATCAGGATGACCGTTGGCAGGAAGAGCCTTACATTTTCCAAACAGGCTGACAGTACCATTATTGCATCGCTCATTAACGCCTATAACGGGCTGGAAGCCAAAGTAGTGCCAACGACAACCATTTGGGCAAACCAGGTACAGTATTATGTAAGCGATTGGGATTTCATATTGGCAAGGGCGGAAGCTAATGGTTTGGTGGTAAACGTGCTGAACGGCACAGTGGCCGTGATAAAACCCGATGCAGATACGACATCCGTTGTTTCCGTTGGGTACGGTAACGGCCTGCTTGCATTCAATGCCACCATGGATTCGGCCTCGCAACTGGGCACCGCTACTGCTATTTCATGGGACTACCCCACACAGTCCATCAGTTCATGTTTGAAAGTGAACCATTTTGCCGGCGGTGCGGGAAATATTTCTTCCCAAAAATTATCGAGCGTAATGCATACTGGGGAATACCCATTACAAACAAGTGCGCCCATGGAGATGGAGGACCTCAGCAATTGGTCCGATGCACAATTGGTGAAAAGCAACTATGCCAAAATACAGGGAACGGCCAAGTTCCAAGGGTCCAGCATGGTGGAGCCTGCCAGGTACATGACCATTTCGGGCGTGGGCGACAGGTTCAATGGCGACTATTTGATTTCCGGCGTGCTGCACGAACTGTCCAATGGCAATTGGATTACGCAAGTATCACTGGGGCTTTCGCCCAATTGGTACACGGAAAACCCGTCCATTATGGCACCGTCCGCTTCGGGCTTATTGCCGGGAGCAAGGGGACTGTTCAGCGGTACGGTTAAACAGAACAGCCAGGACCCCGATGGGCAGTACCGGGTACTGGTGAGCCTCCCGCTTTTTGATGAAAACGGACCGGGCATCTGGGCCAGGCTGTCCAATTTTTATTCCACCAATGGGGCGGGTGCCTTCTTCCTGCCCGAAATTGGCGATGAAGTGGTGCTGGGCTTCATGAGCGAGGACCCCCGCTATCCCATTATTTTGGGCAGCCTGTACAGCAGCCCGAAGAACAAACCACTGCAAGGACTTGAACCAAGTGCCATCAATGGAAAAAAAGTGATGGCTACCAAATCAGGAACCAAATTGGAATTTGATGACGAACAAAAAACAATCAGTGTGGTAACGCCTGGCAACAAGAAATTGGCATTGAGTGACAAGGAAAATACCATATCAATTGAAGATGAAAATGGGAATAGCATTATCATGTCCAATACTGGCATCACCATCAAAAGCAAAAAGGACATCAACATTGAAGCTGACCAAAAAATAAATTTCAAGGGAACACAGGGTGTTACCATCAGTTCCCCAGGAGGTGATATCAATATTAAGGGTATCAATATTAGTGAACAGGCGGATAGCCAATATGCTGCCCAAGGCAGTGAAACGGCAACAGTGAAGGGCGGTATGGAGCTTACATTGAAAAGTGCCATGATCATGATTAACTAAACACATCAACAATAGTATATGCCACCAGCAGCAAGACTAACAGACTTCCATGAATGCCCCATGCAAACGCCAGCCGTTCCTGCACCCATTCCACATGTGGGCGGCCCCATTATAGGCCCGGGCGCGCCCAGTGTGTTAATTGGCGGACTGCCAGCAGCAAGGGTGGGCGATATGCTGGTCTGTGTGGGACCTCCCGATAGCATTGTGAAAGGTTCTGCCACAGTGATGATCGGTGGAATGCCCGCTGCAAGGATGGGCGACCAAACGGCACACGGTGGGCAAATACTGCTGGGTGCGCTCAATGTAATGATTGGCGGGTAGGCAGCCCATAAACAACTACACAAATTTGTACCATGTATACCACTCCTTATCTTCTCCGTTTTGCCAAGGCGGTTTCCGTGGCGGCTATTGGCTTAATGTCTTTATTGATTGTTGTAGGCAATACCACTGATTATTACACCAATTACCATTTTGTGGAGCATGTGCTGAAAATGGACACCATCTTCCCCGATAGCAATATCCATTACCGCAGCATCAACAGTCCATTTATTTTCCATGCCAGCTACATTTTTGTGATAGTCATGGAAGCCTTGATGGCCTTCTGCTGCATCAAGGGCGCATGGGAACTGTTCAGGCACCTGAAAAGTCCCGCTGCCGTTTTCCATGCTTCCAAGAACTGGTCCATTGCAGGATTGATTATAGGTATCGCCATTTGGTTCCTCGGCTTTGAGGTAATTGGCGGCGAATGGTTTGCCATGTGGCAGAGCAGTGTATGGAACGGGCTTGGCAGCGCTGAAAGGATTGTGGGTTTTATTGTGGCCGTGCTGGTACTGCTGCACCTAGAAGAAAGGGACTGAAATGAACGGTCCATTCCCCTGCATGACCATTTAAAAGCCCCACAATCTTGTCCATTTTCCGAAAATAATTTACGCTCCGAAGAAAATGTCCTCACTTTGAATGTCCTCATTTTTTTGAGGACATTTCTTTTGAGGACATTTTATGGGGCATTATTTTGTCCTCATTTTTTTGTCCTCATTTTTTTGAGGACATTTTTTTTGAGGACATTTTTTTTCACTCATGAATGGCCCATGCAGAACTTATAGGCAATTAACTAGTTAACTCCCAATTGGCTACTTTTGCCCTCCTAATAAAAACAAGATGAGTATTGTAGCACAGATAAAAGCAGCAGCAGCAAAGGCCATTAACCATTTGTACGGTGTGGCAATGGAACCATCAGCCATTCTGGTGAACGCCACCAAGCCGGAATTTGAAGGGGACTATACCGTGGTGCTGTTTGCCTTTGTGAAGCAGTTGAAAAAATCGCCCGATGCATTGGGCAGTGAACTGGGCGGGTACCTCACCAGCCACCATGCGGGCCTATTTGCTTCGTTCAATGTAATCAAGGGTTTCCTGAACCTGGTGGTAACCGATGCCTATTGGCTGGATTTTGTGGAACAGGCATCCAACAACGGGACTTATGGCGACCATATTTGTAATGGCAGGAAAGTAATGGTGGAGTACTCCTCCCCCAACACCAACAAGCCGCTGCACCTGGGCCATTTGCGCAACAATTTTTTGGGATGGAGCACCGCAGCCATTTTAAGGGCCAATGGCAATGATATTGTGAAGACCTGCATTGTGAACGATCGGGGCATACATATATGCAAGAGCATGATTGCGTGGCAACTCTTTGCCAACGGTGCCACACCTGCCAGCACGCATACCAAGGGCGACCATTTTGTGGGCGATTACTACGTGCAATTCAATGATGAGCTGAAGAGGCAAATTGAAACGCTAAAAGCTGAGGGCCTAGCGCCGGAGCTAGCGGAAAAAGAAGCACCCATTATGAAAGCCACGCAGCAGATGCTGGTGGACTGGGAAGCCGGTAAGCCTGAAGTGATGGAACTTTGGAGAACCATGAACAGTTGGGTGTACGAAGGTTTTGATGCTACGTACAAAACCATCGGCTCCGATTTTGATAAGGTTTATTATGAAAGCAATACCTATTTATTGGGGAAGGATATTGTGCAGAAGGGCCTCACAAAAAATGTGTTCTACAAAAAGGAAGACGGCAGTGTTTGGATTGACCTAACTGCTGATGGGCTGGATGAAAAAGTGGTGATGCGCAAGGATGGTACATCCGTGTACATCACGCAGGATATTGGCCTTGCAGAGCAGCGCTACAATGAGTACCATGCCAATGAAAGCATCTACGTGATTGGTGACGAGCAGAACTACCACATGAAAGTGCTGAAACTGATCTGCCAGAAATTGGGCCTGCCTTCTGCTGATGGCATCTACCATTTAAGCTACGGCATGGTGGAACTGCCAACAGGTAAAATGAAGAGCCGTGAAGGCACTGTGGTGGATGCGGATGATTTGGTGGAAGAGATGGTCAAAGTAGCCAAGGAAACCACCTTGAAAAAATTGGAGGAAACAGGCAAGATCAAGGAGTTTGAAGCAGGTGAACTGGAACAATTGTACAAGACCATTGGCCTGGGCGGATTGAAATTCTTCCTGCTGAGGGTGGACCCGAAAAAGAAAATGATCTTCAATCCAGAAGAAAGTATAGACATACATGGCTTCACTGGGCCTTTTGTGCAGTACACCCATGCAAGGATCAAGAGTATTTTGAGGAAGGTGGGAGAAGGGCTTAGGGCGGAGGGCGAAGGGCTTAGGGCGGAAGGAGAAAGCACGCTGCTCAAACTGGAAAAAGACCTGTCTGTTCAATTGGAACTGTTTCCCACGGTGATTGATGAAGCGGCTACTGAACATGATCCCAGTAAGATTGCTATTTATGTGTTCAACCTGGCGCAGGCGTTCAACTCGTTCTATAGCCAGCATTCCATAGCCAATGCGGAAAGTGAGGAAAAGAAAACCCTGCGTTTGCAATTGGCCAACTTGACTGCGCAGGTCATCAAAAAAGGGATGGGCCTGTTGGGCATTGAAGTGCCGGAGCGGATGTAATAAACAACGCAGTAGCCCCTTGCCAACAGGAAAAACTGTGTATAACATTCATCGGCCTGTGCATACTAACCTTACAGTAACATTGGCTTAACACTGCGGTAACATTGCCCCTTAAAATGGTGGATAACTGGTGATTACCCGCTCACGCTACTTTTGCAACTTTGGATTGGTACAGGTGCTCAAAAGTGGCCAGTGTTCTTTCAATACTATGCTGCTGCACTATCTCAAGGCTTTTGATACGCATGCCCTGATATATAATATCATTGGTGGTTATTTCTTCAATAGCGCTTACCATGGCTTCGATATCCCCTTCATGGTAAAGGTAGCCATTGCCCCGTACCAGTTCCACCAAAGCACCCGCCTTAACAGCTATAATGGGCAGACCGGATGCCATGGCCTGCAGGGTTACCAGGCTCAACAGTTCGGCAATGCTGGCAATGATGAAGCAACGGGCCAGCTTGTATATAAAAGGAAGGTCCTCGTCCGGCACAAACCCCGTAAAGATTGCCTGCGACTCAATGCCCAGGCTTTTGGCCAATGCTTCCAGCTCCGCCTTCTTGGTGCCCTTGCCCACTACCAAAAAGGTGAAGTCCACGGTTTTTGCGGCAATGGCCACGGCATGCAGTATTTCGTCTATGCGCTTTTCGGGGTCCAACCTGCCCACATACAATAAAACAGGTTTATGAGGGATTTTGTATTTTTCCCTTACAGTGCTGGTATCCCCTTCGGGTGAAAAAAGTTGCAGGTCAATCCCGCTGGATATGGCCATGGTTTCCACCCCTTCCTTCAAGTGTGGACGCATAATGCCCACCCCCGTCTCCGTAGGTGTGGTTACGAGTTTCACTTGATTGTACACTTTGGCAAATTCCTTCCATAAAAACTTTTCCAATTGCTGCTTCCATTTGTGCCCCTTTACCAGCACCGTGATGTTTTCCGGCATGAAATGATTGGTGGCAATGATGGGAATATTGAATGCCCTGTTTACTTCAATCACTGTTTTGCTGATCAGGAAATGGTCCTGTACATGTATTACATCCGGTTGGAAGTCCTGTATCAGTTTCCTTACCCTGGCCCTTATCATAATAGGAAAGGGTACACGTATCAAAGGATACAAAATGGTGGATACCGAAGGCAACCCGTACACATCCAGGTCATCTACCTTTTTCAGGGTGCTGGCCGCTGTGGGCGAAGGGGCTATCACAGCTACTTGGTGTCCCTTGCGCTGCAGCATGGGACCTACCCTGCACACAAAATAGTACACTCCATTGATATGGGGGTAGTACGTATCGGATACAAACAATATTTTCATGGCATTATTTTTAGTTGAAAAAATTATATGCGTTTTGAAAGTGATGGATTTATTTTTGATTTGATGACCACCACAAGTACAATAGCTATCACGGCTACAATGATTGCCGCCGTTGCCATGTCCAGGTAGTTGCTGATACGCTGATAGGCACTGCCAAACAGCACACCGATGGTCAAGTAAAAAACATATTGCAATGCAGAAGTGACCAAACAAACTTTTATGAACCGCTGATAGGGTATCCTTGCATTGCCCGCCAAGTAAATACCGGCCACGCCGATACCCAATGTTATTTTGGACAGGGATATGGTCTTCACAGGATTGGTATTGAAATACTGCCTTACAAGGTCTATCTTTTCTTTCCTGATGCCCAATTTCCCAGCTATCCACTTTACCCATGTCGGTACACCCACACGGCCCAATAAATAGCAGATTGAATCCCCTATTAAATCGCCCATGACAATAACTGGATAAGTAATGGCCGGGTTCAGCAGTTTATTGGCGCAGAGGAAGCCAGCAATGATGGCAATAATTGGTCCTTCCACTATTGCCAAGGGCAGCAGCAGCAAATATTTGTATTGGGACAATAAATGAACAATACTTTCCAATGTGCCTTATTTGTGCATGTTTACACGTAAAGTAAGCACAGTAGTATTACCCCAATATTAACTAACCGATGACAATGTGGGAGTGGGGAAAGAAAAGATTGCGTTTGCAGTTGGCCTGCTTGAGTGCATGTATTATCAAAAAAATGGATTGGCATGTTGGGCATTGAAGTACCAAGAATGATGTACTTGATTAAAAAGAAAACTGATGCTATTACAAACTTTACTACAAATTGCTGTCAATACAACAGGAACATTTAGCTTAAATCAATCTCCTATTAATAAGCCTTATTCAAAAATTTGGGCGATACAAATACAGCATCTTCTGCAAATGTTTTAGCACAAAGCGTTCCTACGGAACGCTGTATACATTTGCCAATAATTTCTCTACCCATAAGATGTTCCGAAGGAACAGCCAGCCTAATCCACTCCCCAGCCAAACCATCCCCTTTAAAACAGGGAGCCCAGTCCCATTCAATCATAGGTCCGGCGGAGCTAACGAAATCCGTTCATATTCCTAGCACTTAATGATTGATATGAATCGGGCAACCTTATTTTTTCTACAGCAGCGAGGTCACCTGATCCATAACCGCTGACGAGGTCAAAACCGTCGTCAGGGTTTCAATAATCATCCCATTAGCCACTTCCCAACCCGCTTTAAAAAGAAAAGGCTGCCGCTTATAGCGGCAGCCTTTTCTCATGACAGGGAAAACATTCTATTCAATAATTAACTTGAAAGTTTCTGGCTGTTTCTTCCTGCCGCTAACAATCACGGTATAGAAACCTGCTTGCTTGCCCTGCAGGTTCAATGCCTTTACCTGATAGCCAGCTTGCAGTTGGCCAGTTTGGCTAAGCACCGTTTTGCCTTCTGCATTGATGATACTGATGCTTACATTGTCCGCCTCCAATAAATAGAAACCCACATTGGCCACTCCCTTGGAAGGATTTGGATACACGCCTATTTTTTCCTGTGCAGCAATGGGCACCAATGATGGACTTAATTTAGCTGCATTGCAATCACCAGCAGTGGGGCTCGTACCAGTAATTTCTATCCAGTCAATATCCGCCGTGGCATTCGAAGCCACAGATTCCAAACGGATGGTATTGCCGCCACTTAACAAACTAACGGTTGCAGTGGAAGTAGCAAATGTAGTGCTGCTGCTTGTTTTGGGGAATGGCTGTGCACTGTTGATGGTAACGCCATTCACGATCAACTTCATCGTATAAGTATTGCTGGTGCTACTGTTTACATAACGCCAAACCAAGGTATAGGAACCAGCGGATGGTGTGTTCACTTTCCAGTTAACTCCCTTGGCAGTTGAATTGGTAAGGTTAATGACCTTGCTATTGCTTGCCCCACTATTGCTGCTGATGGAACCTTCAACCAGGCATAAACCCGTTGTGGCAGTGGCATCATCTTCAATGCGTATGGTAGAGCTTCCACCACTTGCCTGGAAGTTAGCGGTCACTGATTTGTTGGCATCCATGGTAATGGATATTGGATTGGTAGTGCCCGTTGCTGCACCGCTCCATCCCGTGAATGTATAACCCGAATTGGCTGTTGCAGTAACAGTGGCACTGGCACCCGATGCATAGGAACCTCCTCCCGATACAGCCCCTCCTGCAGTTGGGGATGCTGCTGTGGTCAATGTAAAAGTGGTAGCGTTTGCAGTGAAAGTGGCCGTCACTGATTTGTTGGCCGTCATGGCAATGGTGATAGGATTGGTTGTGCCTGTTGCTGCCCCACTCCATCCTGTAAATGTGTAGCCAGAATTAGCTGTTGCGGTAACCGTAGCATTGGAACCTGATGCATAAGTGCCGCCACCACTTACAGAACCACCTGCTGTGGGCGATGCTGTGGTGGTTAATGTAAACGTCGTAACTGCTGTGAAATTAGCAGTCACTGATTTGTTCGCATCCATGGTAATGGTAATGGGGTTTGTTGTTCCGGAAGCTGCACCACTCCACCCGGTGAATGTATAACCAGATGCTGGTGTGGCAGTAACAGTTGCAGTGGAACCTGATGAATAGGAACCCCCACCAGATACCGAGCCCCCTGCTGTGGGCGATGCTGCTGTGGTCAATGTAAAAGTGGTAGTGCCCCCGCAGTCAGGACTGCTTAATGTGGCACCAGCACTGGCCATTACCAGTGCTTTTACATTGGCTGAAGGTGTAATGGTCATGGAATAGGGAGGTGTAAAAGCAGTGCCACTGCCAGCAGTATTTCCACTGGTGCCCACAAATGTATTGTTCAATGAGCTCACTGCTGTGAAGTCGTTATTGAAGAGGTCAATGGGCAGGTTCACACCATCAAAATAATTGCTCTCCACACGCAGGTCTGCTTCAAATCCTGCACGAATGCAATGGTTGTTGCCCGTGCAACTGAAATAGTCGTTTACAATATGCACTTTACCAAACCTTACCCTTGGCATACGTTCCTTGCATCCCTGTGCCCACCAGCAATTGGCCATGGTGATACGTAGTTTGCCCCTATCACTCGTAGCTCCATCACTTGAACCAAACAAATTGGAAAACCTATGGTCATCGGCACCACCGGAACCTCCTGGAATAGGTGGTTTCAAATAAATAAACCTGCACCAAGTAATGGATACATAATCCGTTTGGTTCTTGATGTCCAAGTTGCCATCCACTGCATCCTGAAAATCGCAATGGTCCACCCAGATATTCGTACAGTCATCAATGGTCATATTATCATTGCCATCCGTATCATAGGCCCCTGGGCCTTCAAACGTCAGGTTCCTGATAATGATATTTGTACATCGTTTCACATAGAGTATGCCCGAACCAGAAGCTGTAAGGTCGCTGGAAACCAGCCTTGCACCCGGCATTCCGTAAATGGTCTTGCCAGTTTGGTCCTGGAAACTGATCCTGCCAGCAGCAGGAACGGTAATGGTTCCTGAAACGTAAACCACTTTTACAGTGGTAGAAGTAACTGCATTCTTGAAATCGGTGTAATTGCTTACAACCGTTGGTGTTGCCGTGCCTCCACCTGTTACGCCCCCATTTTGGCTGGCCCATCCTACTAGGGAGCATTGGCCCTGTGATACTGCTGTAATAAAGCAAGAAGAAAGCATGAGGCAAATGGCAAATAATCGTTGTCGTGTTTGTTTCATTGTGTTTTATTTTAGGTTATACAATACATGGCCTAGTGGCATTAGTTGAATGCCATTTACTTCTTAACAGGAACAAAGCGGGGTGCGTGCGGGAAGATGTATTGCAACTCAATTATAGAAGAATCAACTTACTGACCTGTTAGCAAACAGGAGAAGTTATTGGTCCATAAACAGGATGCAAACAATCGTTGACAACAAAGTAGAAAGTGGTGGCTTTTTTTGCAAGCCCCTTTATGTTTTTTTTATTGCAATCGTTGCCGATATCGTTTGCGTAATGGAAAATACTATTACGGTTCAGTAATTTTACCCATAAGTTTTCTTGTTAAACTGATTTGTACGGAAGCATTATCAAGGAGGGAGACCACCGAACGGAGATTTTTCCGGCAAGTATCCCCCTTTTATCAACGGCTGGCCAATCCCGAACCATCGTCAGGGTTCCTATCTCATCCGACTGGGGTTCCGCCGGCCAATACATACAACCTAGGGTTTATCTAAAAGCCAAAGTGAATGTCAGGCTGAGCCTGCCGAAGCAATTTTAGATGGAGATTCCGTTTAAAACACATTTCGACAAGCCTGCCGGCAAGCAAAGGCAGGCTCCTGTGACATCTTCCAGGGCTTTTGAGAGCTTATGAAATGGATAAACTGGGAAAATTGATGGCTGCATAACCCCAAGCATTTAGGCCACCATCTTATTTACTTATTTTTACGGGTATGGAGAATACCGCTATCATCATCATGCTGCTGTTCGGTGTTGCCTTCATTGGCATACTGAGCAATAAATACAGATTTCCCCTGCCCATTGCCTTGGTACTTTGTGGTGTTTGCATCAGCATCATACCGGGGCTGCCCGTTATTGCGCTAAGCCCCGATGTGGTATTCATTATTTTCCTGCCACCACTGTTATATGCGGCAGCTTGGAACACCAGTTGGCACGATTTCAAGGCCAACCTACGTCCCATTGGCCTTGCGGCAGTTGGGCTGGTAATCTTCACCACGGTGCTGGTGGCCCTTGCTGCACATTGGCTGATACCGGACATAAGCTGGCCCGCTGCCTTTTTAATAGGCGCCATTGTATCCCCGCCCGATGCGGTAGCTGCTACTTCCATCACCAAGGGATTGGGCCTTGATCCGCGCATGATTACCATATTGGAAGGGGAAAGCCTGGTGAATGATGCCAGTGGACTGGTAGCTTACAAATATGCACTTACCGCCATTACTGCTGGCAACTTCATGTTATGGCAGGCTGGCATGAACTTTTTCATTGTGGCCACAGCAGGAGCAGCCATTGGTGTGGCCATTGGTTATATCATGTACCTGGTGCACAAGAAATTTGTTTGCGACCCCATTGTGGAAGCTACGTTTACTTTCCTCACCCCGTTTGCGTCCTACTTATTGGCCGAGTATTTCCATTGCTCGGGCGTACTGGCAGTTGTTGCTACGGGCCTGTACCTTTCCTTCCAATCAGGTGAGATATTTACCCACCAAAGCCGCATCATGATCTACTCTGTTTGGGAAGTGGTGATATTCATTTTGAACGGGCTCATCTTTGTGCTGATCGGTCTGCAGTTGCGCAGCATCATCGCCGGCATCAGCGACTATTCCACTGGTTCATTGATTGTCTATGGACTGGTAACCAGTTTTGTAGTGATACTGGTAAGGTTTATCTGGGTGGTGCCTGCTGCCCTGATACCACGCTATCTAAGCAAGCGGATAAGGGAAAAGGAAAGGTTCGACAAACGCAACCTGGTAGTATTTGGATGGGCCGGCATGCGTGGCGTGGTTTCCATGGCAGCGGCCATGGCATTGCCACTTACTTTGCCCGATGGATCGGCATTCCCACACAGGAACCTGATTGTCTACCTTTCTTTTTGTGTGATCCTGTCCACCCTTGTGGTACTGGGGCTATCCCTGCCCTGGGTCATCCATAAAATGAAACTGAAACCTTATTCCATTGCATCCGAAGAATATGAAGTGCGTACAAATGTGGTCACCAATACCATTAACCATATTGAAGAGAACCTTTCGCTATTGCAGGGCGAGCTCCTGCACAATATCAAAAGCAAGTACGAGGTAAAGTACAACCGCTTGCAAAGAACAGACCTGCCTGCCAATTATTTTGGCAATGGTCAAACATTGGCGGGCAATATCTTCAACCAGTTCACACAATTGCAGATAGACCTGATTGGCGTTGAACGGAAATCATTGGAACAATTGCACCGCAAGGGCCAAGCCAGCGAAGAAATATTGCGCAAGATTGAGCGTGAACTGGACCTTGAGGAAACCAGGCTGCAGATGGAGATGTACAATGGATAAATTGGGGCAAATGGAAGGGTGCCATTTGCAAGCAGCAATTGATTACTCAGGTTGACAAATCCCATCTGCCGAAGCTGGGCCGCTATCATGTTTAAATTATTTCGTTATTTGCCCCCAACGCCTATTTTTGCAATCCATCGGGGCCCATGTGTTGAAATTGGTAGACAAGCCACCTTGAGGTGGTGGTACTCGAAAGGGTGTGCTGGTTCGAATCCAGTCGTGGGCACAAAAGATCCCCAAGTAATTTGCTTGGGGATCTTTTTGCTCCAGTTTTTTCATTCACCTTTATATTACAGGTTCCGCAACCTCCATCTTTATCAATGGTCATTCCGCAACAAGTGGCGAACCAAGCGATTCAAGCATCGCTTCACATTTCTTTTTCAATATTTCTGCTCTTGCATGGATATTCCATTCATAATCTGCCGCATCATCGGATTCCTTAATGGATGAATAGATTTCTGTGCCATCTACCATTTCATTGATCAAAATGATTTCAGGTACATCCAGGAATTTCCATTGTACTACCTGCTTGTGGATATTATAAAAACGTTCTTCGCTTTCATTGCCCTTGTTTACCGCTTTTATAAAAGCGAGCGCTGCATTTTCTGCTGAGAGCAACCGGAACTGCTCGTCAAACTGCGGTGTATGGTTGCCATTGCCGCAAACAATGCGGAAAACTATTTTAGCGAGATACCATTTCATGGTGAAATATTTATGGTTGGATATTGATGCTATGGCACTACTGCCGATTCTACACTGAAATAGCAACTATTTGAACAGCTTCCAAAACGGCAACAAGGAAACACCCACTTGCACATAGGGCACCGTACCATTATTGTTCTTAATAAAATAGTTGCTTGATTTTTCGCCGCGTTCCACCAGCTTTGAAGTGACCGTGGATTGCAGCCCACCACTGCAACTCAGTACAACTTTTTTGGCAACCCTGTATTCAAGGAGCAGGCCCGATTTAATGCTTAGTGAAGAATAGACTGCCTGCTGTGGCAAAGTGGCATTGTTAATATCAAGGAAGGAATTGCTACCGACCAGATCACCGAATGCAGTGAGGGAGGTTTTGTGGTTCAATTCCTTTCTTATAGCTATCCGTGAAGGTATATCCACCATCAGTTCCATGCCAAGCGATTGGAACTTATGGTAATAACTCAAGAAAAGAAAAACAGGCACGGGGGAAGAAGGATCCTTGATAACCACCAGCCCTCCCATTAAGGAAGAATTCCTATTGCGTAAAAATGTAAAGGAAACCAGGCCACTATAAGTGAAGCGTTGTCTGGAAAAGGACTGGTTGAACAATCCTGCAACACTTACGTTAAAAGTTGCAGGCAAACCGAACAAGGAATCATGACGGATATAGCTTATGCCTGTGCTGAATGTTGTCATGTCCTCATTGGCATTGGTCACTGTATAGGGCAAATTGTAGTTCACTACTTCGTCCAGGCTAAAATGCTGCTGCATGGCACCAAAGCTGGCCATGATAATATTTTTTCCCTTCTCCACTACAGGCACATTCAGGTTAACGGTTGTTTTTGATGAGCGCAATTTGCCCTTAAAAAAATCATTGCCATGGAGTTCGGAGCGTATGTTGCCAACAGATGCTTCTTCATGTGAAATACTGAATTGGCGGATACGTGGAAACTTCAAAGCAGCTTCGTCCATTAGGGCATCCCTAATGGAATCCATATTGCTCTTTTTTACTGACTGTGCACCTGCACAGCTCAAAACAAATAAAGAAAGGACCGTTAAATTGATTTTGCCCATAACATGTATAAGATGAAATTGTGAATAGTTCGGTGTGTTCCCCATGTTCCTATTAGGATAGATGGCGATTTCCGAAAACCAAAATTGAAGATTGGAAATCGGATAGGCACCAGGTTTGGGGCCGAAGCAGGCAAAATAGGGACTGAGGCGTCAAATTCCTGATATGGTGAACACCGCTTTTACCATATAGAGTAATTGCTGCTTTCAGCAGCCAAGCTATTTGAAAGTGTATGGCCCTTAAAGAATTGTTTCTCCTGATAGCCATTTAAGGAAAAGGGAGGATTTTTCCCTACTAATGGTAATGCTTTCCTTTACAGGAACAGAAACACTGAGGGACAGTTTCCTGGAAAACAAACTGGATGCATTGATAATGGCCTTCCTATTAATCAAGTATTGACGGTTGACCCTGAAAAAACGATCACCAACAATATCTTCCAATTCCTCGAGGCTTTTATTGGGGTAATGAGTTGTTTTATCAAATGTCAATAAATAGACAATATCATTCTCCAAGCGGAACAATGCAATTTCCTCAATTTTTACGGGGAATATGGTATCCTTGAAATGTATCAGCAAGGAGGAAACTTTTGTTGCTCTTGAATCCAGGAACAAGCGCTTGATGGATTCATGCTGCCTTGTTATTTCATCCTGCTTGACTTGGGTAAGGTTCTTGAATTTCTGCAATGCTGCCTTAACGGATGCTGTTGTAAAAGGCTTCAATATATAATCTATACCATTTACCTTGAATGCATTCAATGCATACTCATCATAAGCAGTGCAAAATATTACCGGTACATGTAGATTGTTCAAGATTTCGAAACTGAGCCCATCGCCCAATTGTATGTCACTAAATATTAGATCCGGTGAAGGATTGGATCTGAAATAGGTCAGCCCCTCATTTACTGATTTCACTGTTGCCACAATTTCCAAAGTGGGGTCCACTTGCCTGATGGTCTGGATCAGGTCCTCGGCAGTTAGCCGTTCATCTTCTATAATAACTACTTTCATTTATCCAGTATTTTTATGCTCACGGTAAAAAAGTAATTATCTGACCTAATGACAATTTCTTCTGCACCCAATAAGCGGTAACGTTCGGTCAAATTCGGTAAGCCCTGACCAGTAGAAATTTCCTTGTAGCCCCTTAACTGCAAATTATTGGAGACAAGCAGGTAGCCATTTTCTTCTTTAATGGTAATCAATATAGGCCGCTCTTCGGTAAGTTCATTATGTTTCAGTGCATTTTCAATCAAAGGCTGCAAGGAAAAAAAAGGCAGGTACTTGGTTTGGCATATTTGTTCAGGAATGGCAATTGAGTAACCCAGCGCATCACCAAAACGTATTTTCTGCATCTGCAGGTAATCCATGCAAAACTCCATCTCGTTCCTTATTAAAGTGGTCTCCGTGGTATAGTTTGAAATGGATACCCTTAAAAAGTTTGCCAAGTGTACCAAGTAATCCTCCCCTTGCTGAAGGTCTTTTTTATAAAGGGACTTAATGGTGTTCAATGCGTTGAACAAAAAATGTGGATGGACCTGCTGCCGCAATAACAGGTTGGCAGTTTCGCTCATACTGGTTTGCAGCTGCAGGTTCTCAATTTCACTTTGTGCTTTCCTGTGCTGGAGAACAACGAGTTGCTGCAGAATGAGGATAAATGTGTTGAGCACCCAAACGGCAAGCACTGCTAGCATATAGGCCCGGTAAACATGGCTTCCCTCCCCTTCCCACTGTAGACCGGTCAGGGCAGAATACAAGGTCCTGGCCAGGATCCAAATGATAACCGAACAGAAGTAGCTGCACAAGCAGAATTTAATCTTTGAATACCTGTCCGAATCACGTTTCCCTTTTGAGAACCTGATCAAAAAGACCAGATTGCAAAAGCTGGTCATGCACATAAACAAAAAAGTTTGCAGGAAACGAATGGCTGCATCCGGCAAATCATGCGTAATGGCCACAAAAAAAATAACCACTAAAATGGATGTCATGAATGATATTGTCCAATTTAGTTTGACCAGGTTCTTGATTGGAAGGAGTCTTGCCATACATACAAAAGTATTTGCTTTATTATTGACGGTAATCGGAAACGGGATAAAGCAGCCATATTGGGCATTGAAGCGGCAGAGGAGGAAAGGATTGTCCAATTTTTGTTTTACTTTAATCTGAGGTTTGATTTATAGTCTCAGAAGAGGTGGATTCATTCGACGCACTGTTGAACACTTCCCACAAAAATCCCCCTGACCATCTTCCCTATTAATGCAGAAATTGCTTCCCAGCAATAGTAAACTGCTTGTAATGCCTTTTCCGGCATCTTTGCACACATTTTTTCTCGTAACTACTTCAACAGTTGGTTTATTATGGCAGTATTGATTTTCTTTTTGGTCCATTGGTTCCTTTCGCTTTTTTGCCAAACATTTTTCCTGCACAGGTATGCATCGCATAAAATGTTTTCCATGAACAAATTTTGGGAGCGCTTCTTTTATGGTTTCACGATTATGGTGCAAGGTGCATCATTCCTGAACCCCAGGGCCTATGCCATCATGCACCGGATGCACCATGCTTATAGCGATACGGAAAAGGACCCACACTCACCGCATTTCTTCAAGGATGTATGGCATATGACCATGCGTACCAAAGAAATCTATTTGGGCTATGCAAAATATAATTTGGAACCGGAGAAAGCGTTCCGTGGCAATTATCCTGAATGGAAGTTCATGGACAAAGTGAGCGATTCATGGGTAGTGCGGATTTTATTTGGCGCAGGCTATGTAACTTTTTATTGCTTTTTTGCCACGCAATGGTGGATGTTCCTTTTGCTGCCCATCCATTTTTTCATGGGGCCTGTTCATGGGGCCATTGTAAACTGGTGCGGTCATAAATACGGTTACTCCAATTTTGAGAACCATGACCACAGCAAGAATACCATGCCCATTGATATCTTCCTCATGGGCGAACTGATGCAGAACAACCACCACAAAAGCCCCAATAGCATCAACTTCGCAAAAAAATGGTACGAATTTGACCCTACCTACCCCGTTATTCTATTCCTGAATAAGGTGAAGATTATCCACCTGAAAAAATAAGAGACTGTCTAGAATTAGAATATGATAAGGCCATGTTGAAGGTGCTGTCAGTGGCAGGCGCCTTCAACATGGCCAATATATTAAGCTAATGCCGCTGCGACGTTTTGGAAAAACAGCAACACCTATTTTCATGTTATACATTATTGGAAAATAACCCGGGAAATGCGACTGCACAAAACGTTCCCATGAAACATACACTGTTGACCAGCAATGATGGAATTTATTCGTCCCATCGGGATATTATATGGGTAGCTGAAATGGCTAGATACGGTGCTGTTCGTTCCGTAGGGACGATTTGTGCTTCTACCAACGTTGATGGAAAGCGTCCCCGTCAAACAAATCATCTTTTCTCTTTGAACCTCGAAAAAACAATAGCGGCCATTACACAAAGCGCAAACCCAAGGATGCCGTTTAACCGCACCCCGAAATCATGGTGCACATCCTTGCCATAAATCAGGAACATGGCAAACAATGCAATGCCCACTGTTTGGGCAATCTTCACGAAGAAATACCGCACAGCAAAATAGATGGCTTCCTTCTTGCTGCCCGTTTGTTGGCTGTCTTCTTCAATTATTTCGGAAAGGATGGCGTTGGGCAGAATGTTCAATGATGCCACAGGAATGGCTGCAATGATGATCAATAGATAAATCTGCGTTGCTGGGTCCATGTTTACCTTGCCCAGAAAATAAATACCTGCAAATACGGCTGACAGGATCAGCAAGGAAACGATGACGATTTTTTTCTTTCCAATTCTGCCCGATAAATAATTCACGATTGGATAAAAGAAGAAGGACACTAGTACCATTGTTATCATCAGCTTATTGCCCATGGCTTCAGGAAGCTGCAGCAGCACACTTAAAAAATACAGTATCCCAGAAGTGATGATGGTTACTGCAATAAAGTAGGAAAAATCGGCCACAATAAAATAGATGAAATTCCTGTTGGACAGTGTTTGTTTCAATGCTTGCTTTAAGGGCACAGCGCTCGGAACGCTATGGGAATATTTCTTTTCATCGATGCCAAAAGCAGCAATGGCCATGCACATGGCAGCAAATAATGACAACAAGGCAACAGTTAATTGCAAAGCTGCCAACCTTGATGAAAGGTGCAGGCCATGTTGCAACACACCAGTAATATTGAAAGCGTTGGAAGCCACGCCAATACCCACTACATAGCCAACAGATTGCCAGGTGGCCAGTTTTACTTTTTCCGCAGAGCCATGTGCCAGCTCCGGAAGCAAGGCATTGTAGGGAATGATGTACGAAGTGGAGGAAATATAAAAGCCCACCAGCATCAATGCAAGCCATACAACATTCACATTGCTCTGGTATTGGTGTAATGGATGAAAAATCAATGAACAAAAAACCAGTGAAGGAATAATGGCCCATTTCATGAAAGGTGTTCTCCTGCCTTTGGGATTTTTGCTGCTGTCGCTGAACTGTGCAATCAATGGGTCACATACAGCATCTATCAGCCTTCCACTTGCTGTGATGATGGCAATCGTGTTGAAAAGCCCGAACAGGACTGCTTGGGTGATGAACAAGGGGAAACCGCTACCAATAGGTGGTGCATACAAGTAAACCAGGATTACACTAATAAGGTTGATCATGATGCTCCAGCCCATCATGCCAAAGGCATAGGTAACCTGTTTGGAAAATGGAAGCGGCGCTTTTCGCATGTACTGCAATATCGTTTTAAATCCTTATCCCGGAGCCTGTTTATTCCTTACCATCCACCAGTTCTCCATAATCCACCAATAGCTCCTCCCCTGTTTTTATCTCACGGATGGCTTCAAAATATTCCCCTTCGTTGATGGAAACAATATTGGGACTGTCCGAATGGTTCAAGTACACTACTAGGTCCATCAGCTTGAAACCATAGTCCGGAATGAAATAATTTTCTTCGTCGTACAAACAGAAATTCTCCACCAAATCCTTTGAATACTGTGGCAAGGCATCTATTTCCGTTCGGGGAACTCTTATCCATTCACCCACCCCTTTGGAAAACATATTGCGGCAGCCTTTTGGGATATCACGTATAGCAAACACACCAATGCCATGCAAAGCAGAAGGCTTTAACATTACATAAGTTTCACGTTGAAGTTCTTGAAGCAATTGATTTTTGGTCATGTTATTTTTTCATTCTCAATTAGTATGATTAGTGCTAGGCCCCTTGAAAACCTCCAGACTTTCCACCTTTAAAAAAGGTGTCATTTTAAAAATCGATTATTTTTTTGGCACATTTCTCCCGGTCTCATTTTAAGCGGCCAATTTCCTTTACGGCTATATCAATACCTTATTGACTTTATACAATCGGTAAAACTGACCAGCCGGGTAATTACTGCAACACTATTTGCTCCAAGCTTGTCCATTGCACATTTTATGGACTTCGCTATCTTCACCCCATGCCGAAAATACTTTTTTTATTGCTGCTGGTAAAATTGGCTGCTGCGCAAGTAGCAATAAGAACCTGTACACTAGGTGATAGTTCCCTTCAACTGCACCAAACTTTTTTTTCACCGGCACATGAGGGCATTTATTTTATTAACCTCCATTCCAACGAAACCACCAGTATCGGGGCCGCAACGGAATACCTTCAAAAGCAGGGTGGCAGTTTATTGCAGCTATTGCATGGCGAAGTCCGTTATGTAAGTTTCGGCTTCAACAATATGCACCATAAAGTTGACCCCAACAGGATATTTACTTCTGCAGGAATCAAACATACGCTTAAAAAAAACGGAGCCTATAGTACCGAGGCAGAAAAGGAAACACAAAAATTTGCAGATAGTATATTGGCTTTGATGGCGCATCCAAAACTCATCATTGCCATGCACAACAATACCAACAATGAATTTTCTGTATTGAGCTATACCAAGGGGGGAAACGAAGCCATTAATGCTGCCGATGTTTACGTGAACACAAAAATGGATGCCGATGATTTTGTGTACACCACGGAGCAAAAAGTCTTCAGCTATTTGAAGCAACAAAAGATAAATGCGGTGCTGCAAAAGGCAAAAGGCTTCAACGACGAGGGATCACTCTCCATTTATTGCAGCAGGAAACATATTCCTTATATCAATGTCGAAGCCCAGGAAGGGCACATGGAGCAACAATTGCAGATGCTAAACGCTTTAAAAGGGATCATTGCTTCTTATGAATAGGCCGGCCTAAAAAAATATGCCATATTGAATTTGCCAACTGCACGCAATATACTGGTTAGTATACCGCAATGTTTTGGAAAACTCAACATGACATAAAAACTACAAACCTCATAAGCCGGATTTTGTTTCTAGACCATCATTTATCTAGCTGCAACATTGCTACTGCAGTCCTGCTGCCTACCCTGAAACCTGTTCGCTTGCGCAAACTCAAACGGGCCGCCTTCAAAGGTTTCTATACGTGGCATTACAGTACCCAAGGTTTACCCATGTGCAATATTGCTACTGTACATCGTAGGCTCTTACCCTACATTTTCACCCTTACCCCAATAAATCGGGGCGGTTATTTTCTGTGGCACTTTCTGTTCCCGTTGTAACGGGACCTGGCTGTTCACCAGTGGATTGCCCTATACTGTCCAGACTTTCCTCATTCAATAAATTGAAAGCGATGGTCCGGGCTTGTAGCTGAGCAAAAATAGCTGCAAAACAGTTAACGATTGATTGTTTTAGGGAGACTATCAAGGAAGCTCCGCTATATGGCCTTCAGAAAATGTGTCATTTTCAAACTCAGGATCTAATTTGACACTTTTTTAGGTATATCTTCCTGCTGCCAAACCGTTCCCGTTCATTCGCCATAGATGGCCGCAAACTTTGTACTACATACGAAGCCATAAATGAGTTTTTATTGTGGCATTACCAAGGAAATCCTATTTTCAATGACATGGCCAGCTTTCCGAGAATAAAATCGCTTGTACAATTATTTGATATGCTTCCAGAAAACGAACGCATTATTGTGGATGTACTGAGGCAGATCATATTGGAAAATCTGCCGCTCCATTGCAAGGAAAAAATATCGTACAACGTGCCTTTCTTTTATGGCAAAAAAGGTATCTGCATCATCTGGCCATCAACCGTGCCAAGGGGTGGTATCAAAAAAGGTGTGCTGCTGGGCTTCTGGTACGGCAACCAATTGAATGATGCAGACCATTTCTTGACGCACGGAACCAACAAGCAGATTTTTTACAAGATATTTATGGAACCTGAAGAAATAGACGAAATGCCCATCATCAAATTATTGAAGGAAGCTGTAAGGTTTGACGGGGTTGCACCAAAAATAAAAATGAACAGGAAACAATAATGCCCTACTTCGATTAACCCAGCATGCATTAACAATATTAATACTGGAAAAATATCTCCGTAGCACCATAACCAAACCTTGCATCATACTGGTTCACAAAATAACGTACCTGCTTTTTTGTTTTCAGTATCTCATGTATCTCATCTTTCAACTTACCAGTTCCAACACCGTGTATCACAATCAAGCTGGGCTGTATATGTGCTATGGCAAGGTCGAACCATTTTTCAAATTCCTTCAACTGAATGGTGAGTATTTCAAAATTGCTGAGCCCTTTCCATTCATTGGTGAGCTTTTCTATATGCAGGTCAACCACAGTTCTTGCTGGTTCAAGGTTCTGACGTATTTTATTGGCTTCATATACTTTGAAGCCTTTAGCTGCAAGGCCCGAAAGTTCAAATTTTTCTTCCTCCACTTTATCAGGGTATGTATCAAATAATTTGTAGGAAAGGGTTGGCTGGTTTTTTTCCTTCATCTCCTCAATTTTCTGGAAAACCTGTTTTGGTTTCAATTTCAATGAGGTTTCGAAATGCGGGGCTTTCCTCTTTTCGGGATTGGTCAAGGAAAAATCAATGTAAAAAGAAGGACTGTCATTTACCGAGGCAAAGGGGATATCATGGAGGTAAAAATCATGAAAGCCCGCCACTTCACTTTGCAGCACAAAAGCATCTTCACCTAAAAACTGTTGGTGGTAACTAAAATTAAAAGCATTGCCAGTTTTGTTGAGCAGATGGATCTTCAATGAGTCAACTACTTCGTCATTGAAATCGTCCAGCACAAATTTCGGGACAAATGAGAGCCAAACACCATCAGCTACTTTACCATTGTTCGGCTTTGGTTTCTCCCTTGGGATATCGTCAATAAATACTTTGGCCGGCTTTTTTTCCTCCACCGTTTTTTTCTTGCTGAACCGGTAGAAATAGGGGAAGTCAATCTGGTCCATATAGGCAGGGAACTTCACACCACGAACCTCGATCATCACCATTTTTTCATTCATCAGTTCCACTACTTTTCCTTCTTCATTGCTGTGCAGCACTATTATATCATCGCCAACTTGGTATTTCATTTTGCAAAAGTAATAGGTATCGTTTATCGTTAAGTTACTTTTAGGAAGATAACTCCGCTCCCCGCACTCACGGAAATTGTTCTTGCAAATAAAAATCCCCTCCAAATGGAAGGGATTCTCTATCCATTCTCAAAAATTTATTAGAGGTTGAAACCATAGCTTACATAGTACAGTCCACCAACTTGTGGGTTGCCGAATGCACTTCTATAATATTTGTTCCAAAGATTCTGGGCACCAAATTTCACAACCCCTTTTTCCTTTACGAAACGGTAGCTAACCTGCCCGTCCATGGTACCATAAGAAGGAATCTGGGCGCTGCCAAATGTACCTTGCCAATCTACTTTATCCTGCCACCTGTAAACTAAATTGAATCCCCAATTGCTGTTGAACAACTTGGTATTGCCCAGACCGAAATTGTAGCGGAGCTTAGGTGTATTGAAGAAAGAAACCACATTGGCTGGTACATCTTTCAATTGGTCACCAGAAACATTTCCGTTTACGGAGAAGTTAGCAGGCAATTGGTATTCAGCACTGAATCCCCAGCCGGTTGCCTTAACTGGATCGGTAGTATTGTAGGCAAACGAGTAGTTGGTTGTTGAAGTAGGGCTCAACAAATCGCTTGCATAATTAGCAGCACCATTGTTGCCCCTTCCCACTGCTACTTTTCCAAGGAAATCCTTGTATGAACTGTAATAGTAATAGGCATCTATCAGCAATTTCTTGGTAACCAGTCCCCTGTAACCAATTTCATAGGACTGAACAGATTCTGGTTTGATATTATTGAAGCTACCTTTTACAAGCAAGGTTGGGTTGATGGTGCCATTGGAAGTAAAGGCCGCCCTATACGCTGCAATACTTTCTGCAGTGTAAATAGGGTTCCCACTAAAATTGTACACAGTATTGAATATGGGTAAAGCACCAACCAACATGGCACTAGGACTGTTCAAATTAATCCATTGGTCCTGTGTAGAAGGGAAGCGGTAAGCTGTCTGGTAAGACAAACGGATATTGTTGTCCTTTGCTACTTTTATTGAAGCAGTTACCCTAGGCGTAAATCTGCCATCAAAGTTTTCATTCTTATCATAACGTACTGTACCTGTTAATTTAAGTACATCGTTCAGGAATTTCTTTGCCAATTGAACATAGCCACCGTATTCTTTGATATCCACATTGCCAGTTCCAAAACCGGGCGTATTGTCTGCGAAGATGGTCCCTCCTGAATTCAGGTGGTAAATCCTGTAGCTACCGCCTACCATAATGTCCACTACTTTTATTTTATCAGCAAAATTGTATTGCCCTTCAAAATGGTACAAAGAACTTTTGTCCGCAAACAAACCGCCACTCTTTGTAATGGAAGTATTGGTCACTGCATTGAAAGCTGTCTTGAAAGCATCGGAACCCGGTGCATAACGTCCAACATCAGCCGCAGTTCTTGCTGTAGCGTGTGACAATGCGGTGTTTCCACCAGTACCTAACATGGTTTGTGTATAAGCAGTAAGGTATTGAGAAAACCATGTGCCATCATCTTTCCACATCCTGTCCATTTGAACAGCAGTAATCGTGTTTGCATAAGAATCGCCAGAATTTTCTTGGGTCGTATAAGCCCTAACAAACCAGTTCTTCGCCTTTACTTCCGCTTTGTACTGGCCCATTTTGAAATTTTTCAAACTGTACCTGTCAATACCTGTATAAATGGTTGTTCCAAGTCCCCAATAACCCAAAATGGATGCTTCGACCTTGTCATTGATTTTATAATAAAGGCCACCGGATAATTTCACATTGTAAGCACCGTAATTGGCAAGGTCTTTCTCATTGTAGCCTGTACGGCTAACGCTTTGGGCATAATAACCGCGGTTCAGGGAAAATACGGTTGGAAAGGCAGACAGTGCGGGAACAAGTGTTGGTACGTTGGTGGTTATATAGGCTACAGATTGAGCGTAGGTCATTCCCAAGGACGCAATACTGTTCAATCCAACAAATGCGGGGTTGGTTGGTGTTAACCCGCCGGCCAGCAATCCTAAACGGGCAAGGTACTGCATGTTGGCACTTACCTCATCTCCGTAAACATTCACGCCATCATAGTTTGGATCCGAAACCCTGTCGCCATCTTTTGTATTGCTCAGTACATTGTTCCTTAACAGATTAGTATTGTCACTAGCTTGCCAATCTTGCGCCTGTGTGAACTGCCCAGATAATTTGAACGCAAATTTTTCGGATATTTTCTTCCCCCAACGGAAACTCCAATCATAAAAAGGGGCAGCACTTCGCTGTGCCCTATCAACATGGTTCACGCCTTGCTTTATTTGAAAGCTTAATCCTTGGTATTTAAATGGGCTTTTGCTGCTCAACAATAATGTACCGTTCATTCCTCCGGAACCGTACAATGCAGAAGATGCCCCTTGTAAAAGTTCCACATTGTCAACATCCAGTTCACTTAAACCAATAATACTGCCCACTGCAAAGTTCAAAGCAGGTGCCTGGTTATCCATACCATCTACCAATTGGTTCAAGCGGAGGTTGCCGCTTCCATTGAACCCACGTGTGCTTAAGGTCCTGAAGTTGATACTGGATGTTGTCAAATCAACACCCTTGAAGTTCGCAATCGCATCATAATAATTAGGCACTGCTGCATTCTTTATGGCCGCCTGCCCCATTCTTTCAATTGAAACCGGGGATTCTATGATTCTTTCCGCGAATCTTGAAGCCGCAACAACTACCTCATCGCCCATGGAAAATTTTGTTTCAAAATCCACAGCGATAACTTGGTTATTGCTAGTTACCGCTATTTCCTTATCGGCATAGCCAACTGAAGAAATAACCAAAGTAAAAGGAAGTGCATGCGTGGTTGTAAACTTAAACTCGCCTTTATCATCAGTAAATGAACCATAGGAGGAGCCTTTAATGGTTACTGATACGGCAGAAACCGGCTCTTTGGACTTACTGTTTTTTACGCTTCCAGATACGGTAACTATTTGCTGGGCCAATGCCGTTATCGCAAACGGGCAAATAAAGAACACGAGGAAGAAGGGTTTTAACTTTCTCATAAAGTGGCAAGTTTTGTTGAATTGTATAGCAAAGTAGTGATTGTTAGCTTGTTATTCAAAATTTTTATTTTCCCCAAACTGTTAGTAGAAATATTGGATAGCAGTGAGGCAATTTTATTTATAACAATGCAGCCATCTTAATTTTGGGCATGGCAATATTTCAATTTCCGCAGCAAACCGGTTTCTACAGTGGTAAAGTAAGGGATGTCTACTACCTCGAAAACAATTTATTGGTGATGGTGGCCAGCAATAGGATTTCAGCTTTTGACGTGATACTTCCGAGGCCAATCCCATTCAAGGGCCAGGTGCTCAACCAAATTGCAGCATATATGCTGGATGCCACAAAAAACATTTGCCCCAACTGGCTGCTTACTTCTCCTGCACCCAATGTGTCCATTGGAAAAAAATGCGAGCCTTTTAAAATTGAAATGGTTGTTAGGGGCAACCTCACTGGCCATGCTTGGAGAACCTACGCAGAAGGCAAAAGAACCCTATGTGGTGTTACCATGCCAGACAGAATGAAGGAGAACGACTATTTTCCCACACCCATTATTACCCCAAGTACCAAGGCTTCAGAAGGACATGATGAAGACATCAGCAAGGAGGAAATCATAGCGCAGCATTTAGTAAGTGCAGCATATTGGGAAGTCCTGGAAAAATACGCTTTGCAATTATTTGCCAAGGGAAAAGAAATAGCTGCCAAACAAGGCTTGATACTAGTGGATACAAAATATGAATTCGGAAAAATTGGCGATGAGATTTATTTGATGGACGAAATACATACGCCCGACTCTTCCAGGTATTTTTATGCAGATGGTTTTGAAGAAAGGCAGTTAGCTGGGGAAAGGCAGAAGCAGCTCAGTAAAGAATTTGTGCGTGAATGGTTGATTGCAAAGAATTTTATGGGCAAAGAAGGGCAAATAGTTCCTTTGATGGACGATACATGGGTGGATACCATTTCCAGAAGGTACATTGAACTTTACGAAAAAGTGATTGGCAAAACTTTTGTTCCGGAAGAACTGAGCGATGAGGAAACATACAGGAGAAGCACTGAGGCATTGAACAATTTAGGTTAACCAGTACACAACCATATGAAGATATACAAAGGGTTTCTACTTGCCTTGATTCTTGCATCCTCTGCATTCCATTTATCTGCACAGGATGCAAAAGATTACTATTTATTGATTGGCACATACACTTCCGGCAAAAGTGAAGGTATTTATGTGTACAATTTCAACAGTGGCAACGGTTCCTGCAGCTTGGCGAACAAAGTGGGAACATCCAACCCATCTTACTTGGCCATAGCTGCCAATGGAAAATTTGTGTATGCTGTTAATGAGAAAGCAGACAGTACAAGGTTCACCACAACAGGTAGTGTTTCTGCATTTTCATTCAACCAGAAGAATGGTGCCATGAAGGAGATAAGCACACAGTCTTCTGGTGGCAAGCACCCTTGCTATGTGGCCATAGACAAAACTGGCAAATGGTTAACTGCAGCCAATTATGCAGATGGAAGCTCTTGCGTATTGCCTATTAAGGAAAATGGAATGCTTGATACACCATCACAGGTAATCCAAGATTATGGTAAAGGGAAAGATGAAAAAAGACAAGCTGGGCCTCATGCACATTCAACTATTTTCTCTCCAGATAATAAGGAATTATTTGTGCAGGATTTGGGCATAGATAAAATAATGTGCTACGACTTCAATGAAGCAACTGGGAAATTGTCACCAGGAGCCCCTCCTTTTGTGGAAACTGCTGCTGGTGCTGGACCAAGGCATATTGATTTTCATCCTACAAAAGGAATCATTTATGTTATTGAGGAGTTAAGCAATGCTGTATCCGTTTTGAAAAAAGAAAAAGGGAAGATGCTTTTTATACAAACCATCTCCTCTGTACCCAATGATTACAAGGGTCCTACAGGAGCTGCTGACATCCATGTTTCGCCGGATGGCAGGTTTCTGTACACAAGTAACCGTGGCACGTCCAATACTATTGGCATTTTTTCCATTGATGAAACAACTGGCAAATTAAGTTTGGTTGGCCATCAATCTGCCATGGGCAAAACGCCCAGGAACTTTTCCCTCGACCCTACAGGGAATTTCCTTCTGGTTGCTAATCAGGACACCGATAATATTGTTGTTTTTAAAAGGGATACAACAACAGGCCTGCTCACTGCTACAGGTCACCAAATCAGTGTGCCCAATCCTGTTTGCTTGAAATGGATAACGAAATAATGTGTTGAATTAAAATGGGCATATTGAATCAGCAAACAGGCTCCGTTCAAAATCATTTCTCATTCAATCTTGGCCTCAACCTAGACTTACTTTTATTGAAAACCATCACACCGTTCTCAACACCTTTGCGTATTTCCTTTTGCCGTTCAGCGGGTAAGTGAATAGTTTCCTTGCATTCCACACTGCAGCAGCCATCGAAAGTTGATGCACATTCACTGCATTGAATAAATAGCAAGTGGCAGCCATTGTTTTGGCAGTTGGTATGCGTATCACAGGGCTTACCACATTGATGGCAATGGGCAATCACATCTTCTGTGACCCTTTCACCAAGCCTGTTATCAAACACAAAGTTCTTCCCGATGAACTTGCTTTCTAGTCCCTGCTGTTTTACCTGCTGTGCATAGTTAATAATGCCGCCTTCCAAATGGAAAACATTCTTGAACCCTTCATGCAGCATATAGGCACTGGCCTTTTCGCAACGTATGCCGCCAGTGCAGTACATAATGATATTCTTGTGTTCATTGCCCTTCATCATATCAACAGCCATAGGCAACTGTTCACGGAAAGTATCCGATGGGATTTCTATGGCCTTATCAAAATGCCCCACTTCAAATTCATAATGGTTACGCATGTCAATAACCACAGTATTATCATCCTGCAGCAGTTCATTCATCTGCGTTGCATTTACATAACGGCCCTTGTTTTCCATGCTGAAGCTTGGGTCTTCAATACCATCAGCCACCACTTTTT
Source organism: Chitinophagaceae bacterium (assembly GCA_023251255.1). Lineage (GTDB taxonomy): Bacteria > Bacteroidota > Bacteroidia > Chitinophagales > Chitinophagaceae > UBA1930. Next base: position 44,017 of record JAHEZD010000002.1, on the reverse strand, counting down.
CCCGGACCTTTATTTTCAGCACCCAGAAACTCTTACCATCATCATCCACAGCAACATTCAATCTAAGCCTGTTTAAATGTTCAATGGAATACAGGAATATTCTGAGCGTTTCAAAATCGTTGCTGGGCACACTTATTTGTGCATTGATACCCTCCTTGGCCACATAGATCCTGCCGAATACTTTCAAGGCATTCAAATTCCTGTAGAGAAAATCCCTGAACTGCTGCGGGTTCTGAATGGGAAAATATTGATAAAAACTAATGGTGGTACGTGGAGCGGTTTCTCCCATTAACTTTTGCTTCAGCTCTTCATTGCTGACTTTGTTGTGCAGTACTGGCATGTTTAAAAATTTCTGACATCGGCAAAGCCAATGTTCCAATGAACAATGAACCCGTTTGCATGACGGGCAAAATTTTCTGCTGCAAAAGTAAGTGCTAAGGGGGAGAATACAAATGATTGCAATCTGCTTGACCATACCAGCAAATCTGGATAACGCACAGTATGCTTCAGTGAAATGCGCGGATATCATTCAATTAGGCATAAATACCCCTTAACAATTAAGGTCTATTTAAGCATTCAAATTAAAATATCTATAAAATAGGTAACCTTAAAGTTATGTTCATTTAGATGGCACTAGCTTAGGCTATCAATTGCAAACTATGGAAATATCAATAACGGATATGCAGCGCAAGGGCATCCAGAAAATCAGTGCATTAAAGGATGATTTTGCTTATGGCAACCTGAACTGGGTGAACAGCATCAACATTACAGTATCCAATGATAATGTATGCTACAGTAACGTGATTGATACTTTGGTAAACACTTTCTGTTCCTATGAACTGGCCGATAATGATTATATGAACATTCACTTGGAAGCCAATCAATACAGCAGCAATCCTGAACTTTTTGTCAATACTACAATTGAAAAACTGTTGAAGCACCTTACCTACATTATCTGGACAGATAAACTGGTGGATGGCTATTTACCTGCAAGGATCAAGGACCAGACCATCTACAAAATCCTCAACCGCCTGTCCGAACTTGAACCGTTAGTCCTCACGTCTGCCGCTTAAGAAACCTGGCAACGAAACCCTGATGCCACTGGTGGTATTTCCGGACTGTTGAAAACCCTGCACAAAATCCACCCTAATAATCTTGAAGATATTTTCTATGGAGAACATTGCTTCGTAGTAGTGGTTGAACTGGTTTACATAGTACCCATTGCCCCCAACTACAAAGAACCAGTTCCATTTTCTTAGTAATGGAATTTTATTGGTAAGGAGGCCGTTTAGGTGGTACTCCGCATTCAGTGTGGAGTAAAACGGTGCAGTGGTACTTAATTGATAATAGGATGCTAATTGGAAACTACTTAAATAAGGTGCTGCAAACACAGTTTTGTTTCCCTGAAAATGCTGGTAATCCGGAATGAACACACTGTTCTTGTTAATGAAGCCACCGATAGCAGCCCTGTAGCTGAAACGGCCACCCAGTTTCATATCCAGGTTATCACTGATGGAGAAGGTCCATTTTGTATAGTCCACATCACTGCCCAACAAGTCTTTAATGCCCTGTGTAACGGAGGTATTGAAAGTTGGGTATTTGGAACGCAATGCAATCTTCCTGTCTGGCAGTTCAATATATTTTGTGCCTGGTCTCCAAGAAGCTCCAAGGGTCAATATGGCTGCTTGGTGGCGTAAGAAATTGCTGCCAGTTAACTCCGTTGGATAATTGGGTGTGAACTCCCGGTTATCATAACCTCTCCATTTGGTCATATCCGGCAAATTTTCCAATGGCATCCTGTCCTGGAACTGGAAATTGCCATATACATTGATGCCATTGCCCACAGCAGCAGAATAACCAATGCGCCCAAACCAGGCTTCATAGATTTTCATGTAGTTGCGTACATATTCAAGCGTTGACAGGGTATTGTCCCTTGGGGTAATAGGCTGTGCATTGTTGAACTGGAAAACCCTTTTGCCTCCTGAGAAGGAAATGCTGCTGGCATATTTCTTCCCGAAATTATAATTGCCCGTTAAGTGTGCATTGAAGTGATGGTTACTGAAACCATAGCGTATGTCCGGACTGAGATAAAGCGATTTCCTCCCTTCAAAACTTTTGAAATAGGAAGGCGAAAAATTGGTCACTATGCCTTCAACGGTATTGTAATTGATTGTGCTCAATAAAGGCTCAATAGTAAAACTTGATTTCTTCTTTTGGTTACTGAAGGTTTTGCCTGATAAGATTAAACCAGTGAGCTTAAACTTGTTCCTTATTTTATCCAATGAATCCAAGTATTTAGGGTCCTTCCTCACCTGTTCCAGACTGTCCTTCTTTTTGTAATCCTTTGCTTCATTGTCAAGTAGGGGTACTGGACGGATACTGTCCCAATAGGCTTTTGTTTTCTTGTTGCTACTATCAAAAAATTTGATGATAGTATTATCGAAGAATTTCTTTTTGAACGCTGGCTCAATATCAAACTTGTCGTACACCTGTACAAAACTACCAAAGAAATCAAAACTGAAAATTTTACCCGCAGGATAGATAACCTGCTGCTTTATGACCCATACATTTTTCAGCGGCACATAGATTTGTTCAATGTTCAAGGTATCCAGCAACTGCATTTGCTGCTCCTTCAATATGGTCAGTTGCACACTGTGTATCCTCCACTCCCCTTCAATGATATTGATGTAACCCGTAAACAGGGGTTCGTACTTCCTTTTTGGAATGACCTTGATGCGGTTAATTTCCTTCCCGTTTTCAAAGAAAGTGCCTTCAAATTTGTATTTATAAAAATTGAGCGCATTGTTGCTGATGGGGGATATGAATCCACGTGGATTAAGGTTCCTACCAACCGTAATGATGTTTTCGTAGAAGGAAATAATCTGCGGATTGCTGAAACCGAAACCATCGCTATTGCCGCTGACCCTAGTGGAAAGCACTTCCACTTTCTTTTCATTGGGCTCCTCCACCGAGTACCTTGCAACGGATTCGGACAAGAAAAGCATCTTCCTTTTGCTGGTATCCCCATCTTCAAAATCGACCTTCTCGCCAAAAAACTTTTTGGGATAGTCCCTCAACTGCATCTGGCCCTTCAAATAAACCTCGCATTGGAACTTCTTGATTTCCTTCAAATAAACGGGTCTCTTTTTGATGGCATTCCTGATGATTTCATAAGCAGGATCTTCCCGGCCGGCTTTTACCACCACGCCCGTGATATTGTACTGTTGCTCTTCGAGCACAAAATCCAGCACTGCATCTTCCTTGCCTACTACAATCTTCTTCTCCACTGATTGGTGGCCTACATGCTGGCATACCAGCGTATAGGTCCCAGTACCCAACTGCAGGCTGTAATGCCCTTTGCTATTGGCAGTGGTGCCCTGGGCAGTGCCCTTGATCAGGACGGAAGCGTAAGGCAAAAGCTTGCCATTTTTTTCGGTAACGTTACCGGATACAGTAGCGGCAAAAGTATTTGCCGAAATAATCAATGTCAGTAAAAGAGTAAAGGTTGGTCTCATAATCAGTAGTTGGAACGAATGTAAGTAATGAGAAGTTACAATCCATTTCAATATAGTCTAAATGAACGTGAAAAAGTACCAAAATTAAGACACCACTTAGCGAGGAATAGGATAATTATCTATTGCCAGTTTTAATGGAGTGGATCAAGTTCCTTCGTTTAACATACTATACTAGAATGGGGTTGATTCAATATTCTCAGGACGGTGCCACCACCCCATTGCCTATTTTTTAGTACAATTATGCTGTAGTAATAGAAACTGCCATTTGATAAAGGCCATTAATTCGATCCATCAATGTCTTAATATCGTTACTGGTGATGCCGTCGCTTTCCTTGTAACGGGTGGCGATATATGCTTCCTGCAACAAATGGAAAAGCCTTTTATTCACTTGGCTGTTCCGTGGGAAAAAATCATTCACCCTATCAGCTACCATGGAACAGTAACGTACAAGCTTATCTATGTTGTGGGTATTGATATGCAAGCCGGTACCAACTTTGAGTATAGCATGCAGCGCATGTTCGGCAGCTTGGTGCAGCATAAAGGCAGCCATGCGGTACTGTGACCTTTTATCATAAAGCTCCGCCCCCGCTATAAATTCCTGTATGATAATAATGGATTGCGCATGGCTTAAATTATTGACTTCCTTATTGTTATCCTGGCGCCTATAAGCAACACTTTGGAATGGACTATCACTGCTGGTATACAGCAATACAGCTATTTCTTTTACTGTCTGTGCAAAACGGTGGCCCTGTTTCAACCAATTGCCGAATGTGGATATATCCAACACAATTATTGTTACAGGAAGCAATGAACGGCAACTGTTTTCCATTTTGTCTTGTAGGTGGCTATTGCATTTACCAACGTTATCCACAAGTACCAACAGCCAATAATGGCCCACTGATCTACATGTTGGCGAAGTAGGTGTAAAAATGCTTTCAGTTCTTCTTTGGAGCAGTGTTGATCCGAGCATATAAATCCTTTCTACTGGAGCTGCCTTTCTGATAAGAGCAACCAGTTTGGATTCTTGGGATTTGAAGGTTTCGGTAAGTAAATAGTACATGCGAATGCATTTTGCTACCTGTCCAAAATATATAGTCCTTTTGGATAAGTTCGTTATTGGTAATATGTGTTCGTATTATTTAGGCCCTTGTTCTTCTATTTGTTTTGGCTTATCCGTACATGCAGTAAATGGCAGGCTTCCACAAACCTCAAGATGTGCATACGTATGCACAGGATGTCATAGGCCGTGTATTCTTCACTCATTGCTTCATTGCTGAGTGCATACTTTATTATGTCTTTGAAAACCTGTTCCCATTCCTGCTGGGACAAGAAGGCAGAAAATTTCTTGATAGCCTTATTAGGGTTTAGGTACTGCTGAGCGGTGAGATGACGTGGGAAACAGTTCCAGGCATTGGCGAAATGGCTTCTACTAACAAAGTGCTGATATTGCTGCATATCGGGCTGAGTATATTCCTTTCCTACTTTTATCTTGCATTTTGGTTTCACAGTACAAGCTCCCTTGCCGATGATTACAGGCACATAAAGTTCCTGCAAGTTTGTGTACAGGTATACCATATCATAAGCTGGGCCTTTTTTGTATGGTCTATTATTAGTAGCCGCTTCCAGGCTTTGTTCCACCTGCACAATGGCTGCAGCCAAGCTATACGTGTCGAAAAAGGAATGGATGCTGAATTGGCTACTGCTATGCCTAGCCTTAAGTTCTCTTTTTTCCATAAATAATGATTAAGATGTGTGGACTTTCTAAACGCTGGATTGGATATATAGACGTATTGATGTTGCCTTTTGCCGTTGTACCGTAAACTTCGATTCGGGTAGGGTCCCTTATTTTATAAGTTATATAAATTCCGAAATAGAAATATGTATATGACCGATAAGCTATATAGCATAAAACAACCTTCGGTACACGATGCAGCATTTGATTAAATGCCTGATGCCATAATAATCCCGATATATATACATTTGCTTCCAAGGTCAAGAGAATTGTCAATTAACAATGGAGCCTATTTAAGGAGGGAATAAAAAATGACGTAGCTCCCTACTTACGTGCTACAACCTTCAGGATGCCACAATAAGGGACCTACGTCAAAAACGTTGGCATCAACTTATTGTCTTGCGGCATTGAAATTTCCGAGGTTCCAGTACAAGACTCAAAGCGAATGCTTCAAATAATTCCATTGAAGAATCGCAAAACTTACAAACCATTTTCTTTTATGCGACAATGTTTACACAGGCGCAAATAAACATGTTTGTACAAATTTATGAACAATATTGACGATTACTAATTTTTTTAGTCAATATTTTTCCACATTTATGTTCATTTCTTTACAGCCTTGAAAAGCAAGAAAAAATATAGCCATCGTGGGGAACTGCTGTTACAGATTGTAGCAGAAAGCGGCCTGTCTATTACACAGCTTGTGAAAAAAGTGGGCTTCAGTAGGTCCAGCTATTACAATCATATTACAGATGCAGAACTGCCACTTGATATCCTGCTGAAATACGGCAAAGTATTGCACCATGATTTCCTGGAGGATTTTCCCGACCTACTAGGCAACAAGGTTGCCGAAACAGCCAATAGTTATACTTCCCTATCGCATGCCAGTACACGTGAGGAGGCAGAACGCCAGCGGGACATTTGGAAGGAGAAATATTATGAACTGCTGGAGAAATACCATTTGCTGAAGGAGCAGATGGAAAAGGAAGAATGAACAGGAAGGAGTAGAGAACATGAACTAACCCTTTTGTCACTTCATTGTTGGTAACGATAAAGTATCTTCCAAACATTCACATTCCCATAGCAAAACAAGTTTGTCTTTTCGGAGGTTTCCCTGTTTCTTTACTATTCTTCCGGCTTCAACCAAGGTCCAGCTTCAACCATTTTATTTTTAAAATCAATGTTATGCAGCAAAGCGTACCGATGCTTTCTCAAAGGGAAAGTTATGTGGCCAACGGATGGACAAAATTTTTATGGTGGCTCTCCACGGCGGAAAAGGAACTTTTGGTGGACTCTGTGATAGACAGAAACCGCTATGCCATTGTGGGCATGAGCGTACTGGGCACCTGGCTGTTTGCCACATTGGCCTGGGTGTATTTTTTTAGTACGGTGGTAACGAATATTGTGGCAGCCATGGTACTAGGTATTTTTATGGGCGGTATTATACTGAGCATAGACAGGGCACTGATCAAAGGCATCAATAAGCTGAACAAACAAAAGCTGCTTCCCCTACTGTTCAGGGGACTATTGGCCATTACCATTGGGACATTTATGGCCCAGCCCGCACTGCTTTACCTGTTCAACAAGGAAGTACACCTGCAAATTTCGCTGGACAACGAACAGAAGAAGAAGGAAAAACGCACCCAACAAGATGCAGTGCATGCTGCTGCGAAAAATGAACTGCTAGCCAAAAAAGGGGCACTGCAAAAGCAATTGGCCGACCGCTACCAAGAGGTGAGCGGTGCTAGGCAAAGTTTTATTGCGGAAACCGATGGGACAGGCGGGAGCAAGAAAATTGGTCTTGAAGCCATTGCCAGAGCCAAAAAGAACAGTTATGAAAAACTTGATGCCGATTACCAAGTGCTGAACGCAACATTGCTACCGCAAATCAAAACCATTGATAGTTCGCTGTACGCCATGGAGGGTTCCATAGTGCAGGAACAGCAGGTATTTGAATCACTGTTAAATGATGGGTTCCTAACAAGAATCGAAGCACTGAACAACCTGATCAAAACGAATGCTACTTTGCAGATGCGCTACTGGTTATTGGTGATTATTTTGGTACTGATAGAACTGATGCCCGTGATTGCCAAGACATTATTGCCTTCTGGCAGTTATGATGCCAAGCTTTCTGCAAGGGAAGAGATGGAGAAAAGGATTGTAACCGACAATATAGATAAGGAACAACAACTGAAACAACTGTACAATCAGTTGGCGTTTGAACAGGATACAAAATTGATCCAATTATTTTTTGACGAAGCCAAAGAAAGCCGCCATGAAAAAATGAAAGCATCTATTGCCCAATGGCAATCGGCAAACAATAAAAGCTTTGATGGAATATGGAACGAGGTGAAAAATGGAATACTAACCAAACAGGAAAATTGACGTTGCAGGCACAAAATATTTCCCTAGTGATTGCAATCGTCTTCCAATATTTAGGACAACATATTGTTAACAGAATGTGCTATATGCTAGCTGCATTGATAAAGTTGCAACCATAAACGGCTACTTTTATTGGTAAAAATTGCCGTTTACTAGTGAATCTTAATGACTATTGGCAACTGCATAACAATTCATTCATGCAGTTGTTTGCGGAAAGCTAACAATGAATAACTATTGCATACCTAAAATTTCATGGCCCATTTTATCCCTCTTTGTTTCCAAGTACTTTTCATTATGCGGATTAGAAGCAATTTCAATGGGCACAATCTCAACAATTTCCAAACCATATCCTTTTAGAGCTGCACGTTTGCGTGGATTGTTGCTCATGAGCCTAAGCTTGGTAACATTCAACTGGCGCAGAATCTGGGCACCAACGCCATAATCCCTTTCGTCCATACCAAAACCCAGGTGCAAATTGGCTTCCACGGTATCCATTCCTTCTTCCTGTAGTTTGTAGGCCCTCAATTTATTGAGGAGGCCAATACCCCTGCCTTCCTGGTTCATGTAGAGTATGAGGCCCTTGCCTTCTGCATCCACCATTTGCATGGCCTTGGCCAGTTGCTCGCCACAATCGCAGCGGAAACTTCCCAAAATATCACCGGTGAAGCAACTACTATGAACCCTTGTAAGTACAGGTTCATCTTTTTTCCAGTCACCTTTTATCAATGCCAAATGCTCCGCACCATTTAATTTATCCTTAAAAGCAGCCAAAGTAAAATGCCCGAATTTGGTGGGCATATCAACCCTGACAATCTCTTCAATCAAACTGTCCTGTTGAAGCCTATATTCTATCAAGTCCTTTATGGAAATCAATTTAAGGTTGAACTTTTTTGCCATTTCCATTAATTGGGGAAGCCTTGCCATGGTACCATCTTCATTCATTACTTCCACCAAAACACCTGCAGGTTCCAAACCAGCAAGCCTTGGCAAATCAACAGAAGCTTCTGTGTGGCCGGTCCTTCTTAAAACACCGCCTGGTTTCGCCTTTAAAGGAAATATATGTCCAGGCCTACCAAAATCGGACGGCTGGATAGTTGGGTCCACCAATGCCATTACGGTTTTTGACCTGTCCTGCGCAGAAATACCTGTAGAAGTTTCTGGGCTGATCAAATCTATGGAAACAGTGAATGCAGTTTCGTGCAATGAGGTGTTGGAAGTGACCATTGGTTGCAGTTCCAATTCGGCACATCTTTCTTCAGTGAGTGCCACGCAAATCAGGCCACGGCACTCCTTGCTCATGAAATTGATGATTTCTGGCGTGGCAAACCTCGCTGCCACAATGCAGTCACCTTCATTTTCACGGTCTTCGTCATCCACTACAATGACCATTTTACCATTCTTGATATCCTCTATTGCTGAAGCAATGTTGTCTAACATACTATATTATTGAAGTACAAATGTACAATTGGGCAGGCAACAGGAAACTGATTGTTGTTTGTTTTCCTTTGTTCGTAAGTCTTTGGCCAAGTATCGATTTTGCTGAACAAATAACTCATAACTCTTACAATGTTCCATAAATCTATACTGGAACATTTTTTCTGGAACATTTCAGCATGGTCCAACTTTTTTGTTCCACAAGTCTTGGAACATTTTTATTGGAACATCTTAACATGTTCCAAAGATTTTGTTCCACCTCGGAATTTTAATCTAGATGCGCATAGTATGAATGAGAACAAGCTACCCTCAAGGCAATTTTCCAAAAAGTTTAAACAACTTCTATTTAATAAGCCTTAACCCTTGATAACTTTCAATTTGTTAACATTATGTTGGCAGAGGAAAGAGATAATTCATTTTCTTTGTACCGAAAAATTAACATTATGCTTAGTAGAAAAATCTTACAATTCGTTTTGGCGGTATTGTTACTGCCGGCAATTGCAATGGCACAAAACACAACGAGCGGTCTTGGTGGTAGTGTAAAAACCAATACAGGCGAAGTTTTGGTAGGTGCCACCATTATTGCAACCCATGAACCTACAGGAACTGTTTACAAAGTTCAAAGCCGCACTGGTGGCCGTTTTGACATTAACAATATGAACCCGGGTGGTCCATATACGGTGGAAGTTTCATTCATCAATTTTGCAACAGAAAAGAAAACAGACATTTATTTGAACCTTGGCGAAAGCTTCAAGGTGGATTTTGCTTTGGCATCCAAGGCTACGAATATTGCAGGGGTTACTGTAACCGCTACCAAGAAAACTGAGGAATTTTCCGGTAAAGGCGGTACATCAACAACCATAGGTGCTGATAAAATGAATGGCTTACCAAGTGTAGGACGTAATATTTACGATTATTTACGTACTGTGCCACAAGCAAGATTGATTGGCGGCAATGAAGGTGCCGTTTCAATTGCTGGGCAAAATAACCGTTACAATTCATTCTACGTGGACGGTGCAATCAATAATGATGTATTTGGTCTAGCAAATTCAGGTACCAATGGAGGCCAAACAGGTGCTGCGCCAATTTCCATAGACGCCATAGACCAATTTCAAGTTGTTATTTCTCCTTATGATGCTTCCCAAGGGAATTTCACAGGTGGTGGCATCAACGCTGTTACCAAGAGTGGTTCCAACAAAACATCAGGCTCTGTATATTATTTTTACCGCAACCAGGACCTTGCTGGTAAGACTCCGAATGGGGATAAATCTTTGGCGACAAAATTCTCCGATTTCACCAACAAAACTTATGGTGCAAGAATTGGTGGGGCATTTGTAAAAAACAAAGTTTTCTACTTTGTTAGCGTAGAACAACAAAGGGACCAAACGCCGCAACCTTTTGACTTCAGTACCTATAAAGGCAACACAACAACTGTAGCCGGGATACAGGCACTAATTGATGTATTGAAGAATACCTATAAATATGATCCAGGAGATTTTTTGAGTACAAAAAAAACGTTGAATGTTGATAGGATTTCAGCAAAAATTGATTGGAACATCAATTTGAAAAATAGATTGTCCGTTAGTTACAGGCTTAATAAAGCTGTATCCAACAGCCCTTCCTTAAGTTCCAGTTCAACAATCAATTTCAGCAATGGTGGGCCAGATTTTCCCAGTACCACCAATTCCGTTTCAGTTGAATTAAAAACCGTAGTAGGCCGCAGTTCAAGTAATAAACTTTTAATTACCTACAGCGATGTAAACGACGATAGGAACATTACAGGTAATCCATTTCCACGTATTGCTATTCAAGATGGACCGGGCGGAACACTTAATATTGGACCTGACAACAGCAGCACACAGAATTTGTTGACCCAAAAGAACTTGGGCATAGTAGATGCGTTCAAATTCAATGTGGGCAAACATGCAATGACATTGGGCGTTGATTATGAATATTTTGATGATTACAATGTTTTCATACAAAATACTTTTGGCAATTACAGGTATAATAATGTGGGCAGTGCTGTTACCACTACAGGTTTGGCCAACTTTATTGCAAATAATGTTGCCCCAACAAGTTACCAAGTTGGTTACCCACTTATAGACAACCAATTAAATGACAATACTGGTGCAGCAGCTAAATTTAAGGTTGGAAAAGGTGCTGCATTCTGGACTGATGAAATACGTACAGGTGATAACTTGACGTTGAATTTTGGCATCAGGGGCGATTTATATAAGTTCCTCTCCACCCCTACTGCGGATCCTTACACCAATGATATTGCCCTTCCGAAATTTGCGCAATACTATGACTTAAAGGGAGCAAGGTCTGGTCAAAAACCAAACATCCCTTTATCCATCTCTCCCAGATTTGGCTTTACCTACAAAATTCCTGATGAATCCATCACAGTTCGTGGAGGTATCGGTATCTTCTCTGGTAGGATGCCGTTGGTTTGGCCTGGAGGCGTCTACAATAACAATGGCCTATTTGTAGGAGGATATACAGCTCCTGCTACCGCATTGAACCTTATTCGCTTCAGGTGGGATCCCAATAACATAAATGGAAGCATTTGGCCAGCAAGTAGTGTTGGTGTTAGTTTAACAAAAGGACCATTGAACCTGATTTCTGCTGATTTCAAAATGCCTAAACTTTGGAGAACTTCCTTAGCGGTTGACAAGAAGTTCGGAAATGGCTGGACTGGGACTTTTGAAGGAATGTTTAGCAAAAACATAAATGAGATATACTATACAAATATTAATATCCTTCCACCTGTAGGTGTTTCCTTGGGTGCCGGTCCTCGTACCGTATATGGTGTAACAGGGACAAGTACCAACAATATTCCTATTACATCAACAGGTACAAATCCTTATGATAACGCTATTTTGGTATCGAACAATACAACACAGCCTAAAGGTTTTGCCTACAATTTCAGTTTCACTATTGATAAAAGGACCAACACTGGTTTCAATTTCAATATGAGCTATGCCTACGGTAATTCAGTAGTTGTTAATGAAGCTACAAGTTCCGTAAACCTTAGTCAATGGAGGAACGAAGAGTCTGTTAATGGCAGGAATGGTTTATCTACCAATATTTCCGATTTTAGCCAAGGGCATAGGATAACAGCATTTTTAAGCAAGAAATTCACTTATGCTAAAAAGGCCTTGGCAACAACAGTTGGACTCTTTTATACTGGTCAAAGCGGTAACCCAATTAGCTATACCTATTCTTCTGGTAGTGCAATTAGAGATGATGGCACCACTGGCTTAAATGACTTGATATACATTCCAACAGCAACCGAACTTCAAGCAATGACATTCTTAAGCAATACTGTTGGTACAACTACTTATACACCTCAACAACAGAAAGATGCGCTTGAACAGTTTATTCAAAAAACACCTTATTTGAATAACAATCGTGGACATTTTGCAGAAAGGAACGGATCACGTTTACCTTTCACCAATAACGTTGATTTGAAAATCACGCAAGATTTCAATATCAAGGTTGCTGGTCACCGTTACCAGTTCCAATTAACGTATGATATGTTCAACTTTACCAACTTCTTGAACAGGGATTGGGGCAGAAGCTATTTTGCTAGTTTCGACCAGGTTGCTCCGATTGGATTTGCTGGATATGTTAGTGCTACTAACCTTACTCCACAATATAGGTTCAATCCAAATTTTGTTCCTTTAAATCTAAACGTTAGTGCCACACCAGCTTATTCCGCAAGATGGATAAGTCAATTGGGTGTACGTTTCAACTTTTAATCTTACAAAATATTTTACAAATAAAGAAGCCCAGTTAACGCTGGGCTTCTTTATTTGTAAAATATTCGGGAAATTGACATTGTAAAAAACAGCAAACAATGTCCCCAATCTTTTTTAATATTAAATACAAGAGGGGCCCGAAATTTTCGAGGCCCCTCTTTGTTATGCGACTTATTTATTTCAACATCTATTCAATTTTATTTTCCAGTGGCCCAACCCCATTTCAAAAATTCCGGGAAAGCCCTGCCCCATGTCGGTACATCGTGGCTTCCGTCTTCCAGCAAAATGTATTTGATATGTTCATCGGTAAAACCTTTTGCTTTAAGCTCAACAATCAAGTCCAGGGCATCGTCAATACTATCTATGATACCATTGTTATTCCTATCAGCCGTCTCGTCCATTGCACCACATTGGATAAAAAACTTCATCCATGGATAAAAAATGCCTGTCCTAATTTGAAGGTGCATCAATCGGTCCATCTCATCATTATACCCATCATCGTAACTTCTCCTTCTCCACCAAAGGCTTCCACTAAATATGCCCACTTTAGTAAACTCACTTGCATGGTTCCAGGCAATATCCAATGCACTCAAAGCCCCCAATGAAAAACCCGCAAAGGACTTCTCCTTAAATGAAGGGGCATTATAATGTTTGCGGATGAAGGGCATAAGCTCATCAAACAGGAACTTATTATAAAGTCCAGCTTTATTGCCAAGGCCTTTATAGTCAGCACTATAGGCTGTACCGTATTCCCTTTTCCTCTCTGGACCACAATGAATGCCTATACAAATGAGCGGTTCAATTTCATTGCTGGTGTAGAGTTCATCAAGTATTTCATCAAAAGGCATCTTTGGCAGGTCCTGCCCATCATTAATGAGCAATAAACTCAATTGTTCGGGCTTGGAAATATTTGTTGGCAGGTAAGCATCTATCAATACATCCCTTTCAAGGTACAAAGAGGTTATGATAAATTGTTCAACAACAACAGATGAAACGGGATTGGTTCTCTCTACAGACATATCTTTCAAAAATAAGGCAAAGGAGCAAAAAAATAATGGAGATTTAATAAAGTAAAAATGAACGATATTTAAACAAGTTTCTTTAAATTGAAATCGGATGTGCTTAGAGAAAACCTAGACCTGCTCCTGCACAGGCCGTCTACCAACTAAACATTATAAATCAAAACAACAGTTATGAAGAAAATTGGCATCCTGCATGGAAAAGAAAGAAGTTTTCCCGAAGCCTTTATTGAAAGGGTCAACAGCAAGAAAATTGATGGCATTGTTGCTGAATCTGTAAAGATTGATAAAGTGATGCAAGGTGAACCCACAGAATATGCGGTTATCATAGACCGTATAAGTCAGGATGTTCCTTTCTATCGTGCTTATTTGAAGAACGCTGCTCTATGCGGTACAGCTGTTATCAATAATCCATTTTGGTGGAGTGCCGATGAAAAGTTCTTCAATAATTGCTTGGCCACAAAAATTGATGTGCCCGTTCCTAAAACAGTGATACTCCCGTCCCGCGACTTGCCGGATGATACTTCCAATGAATCGTTCAGCAATCTGGCATATCCCTTGGATTGGGAAGGTATCTTCAACTACACAGGTTTTCCCGCATATATGAAACCTTTTGCTGGTGGTGGCTGGAAGAATGTTTATAAATTGGAGAGCATTGAAGACTTCTTTGAGAAACATGCTGAAACAAAACAGTTGGTGATGTTGCTGCAGGAGGAAATCATTTTTGAAGAATACTACCGCTGCTATTGCATTGGTGGCAAGGAAGTACTTATCATGCCTTATGAGCCACGGAACCCACACCATTTGCGTTATGTGGCAGACTTTAAGCCAACGCCCGAAAAATTGCAGGAGATGAAAGATATTGTATTGCGCATCAACCATTATTTAGGCTATGACTTCAATACAGTAGAACTGGCTTTACGTGATGGTGTACCTTACGCCATTGACTTCTGCAACCCGGCACCGGATGCAGAACGTACCAGTGTTGGGGAAGAGAATTTTGCATGGGTAGTGGAAACCGCTGCCAACTTCGCCATTGAAAAAGCACAGGCTTTTGAACTGGGCAAGGACAACCTTACTTGGGGCAAATACATACAACACAGTGCTGCAAAAAAGGCATTGTATAAATAGCTTTTAAATCCTTAAACCGACTGTCTCGATGCTATTTAAGAAAATGATTCTGCTTTTTATTGTCTGTGCAATGACAACAACGGCATCAACACAACGAGTATCCATTGCTTGGAGCGACAAAATCAAAGCAACTTCAGGTTTCACCAAAGGTGGCATCTATGCAACATCAATGGCATTGCCAAATCAAGAATTATTGACCGCTTTTAGAATGCCTCCAGCAAAAGGTGATATTTATATAGGTGCGGTTGACATTTTCCCATGTATAAAACTGGTGAAATTCAATAAGCAATTGGAACCCATTAAAGAGCTTGACTTTGAATTTCCGAGAAAAGGCAGTAGAGGTTTTTTGGATTTGGTAAAACTGCAGTCCAATTACTTTCTTCTCTCCTATAGCATTGACAAAGCTACTGCTAGCATGTCAATTGATTGCCAAAAGCTAAATACAGAAACCTTAACTGCTGAAGTTTCAAAAAATATAGCCACCCTGCAATTGGGAGATTATGACAAAAGCAATAGTATCGAAGCCTCTGACTTGCAAGTTGATTATTCCCCAGACTCAACAAAACTGCTTTTTGCCTACGAACCGGACCTCAAGAAAAAAGAAAATAAAGAAGTGGTTTTGGTAGTAGCCAACTCAGACATGATTTTAATGAACGAACAGAAGTACAGTTTTGGTGAACAATACAAGAAAGTAAGGTTAAATGACGCATCGGTAGATAATAATGGAAAAATTTACTTGTCTTACAATCTCTATTCAAAAGATTATGAAAGTAACTATATTAAAAAAGACGGTAGCAAGATACCAAGTTTCACTACCAACCTGTGTATCATCAATGGGAAGGAAAAAGATATTTTCACTTTTGCTAGTGAAGGTAAATTCATTCATGGAAGCACTATTGCCTACGATGAAAACTACAAAATTTGCATAATAGGTCTATACAAGGAAAAACATGATGGAAGGATTGTTGGCGTTTTTAAAGCAAGCATTGATGAAAAGAAAAAAATATTTGGTGCACCTGTAGTTTTTGAACCTTTCCCACAAACTGTTCTTGACCAAGCAGATATAGATGACATGGGCAAAAAAAAGGGTAAGGAGATTGGTCTTGATAATGATTTCCAGATAAAATATTCTATCAGTGTCCTTCCAGAAGGAGGTATTCGGTTAATTTCTGAATATCACGATATTGCTTACAACGAGAATTTCAGGGAAACTTGGGGGGATATCTTGGTAGCTACTTTTTTTCCGGGGAACAAAACCAAAACGCAGTTTACTTTAATTTCAAAAAAGCAGTTGGCATCTTATAGTTCCATGAGTGCTAGGCTTCGCAACTATAGCTACAAATTTATTGCCTGCTCCTTCGAACCAGTTTTATACAATAACAAACTATTAATCCTTTACAACGACCATGAAGACAATCAAACACGTGATATAAACAAAAAGCCCGAAGAAATGACCAATCCCAGGAAATCATCTCTAATGATGGCTGAAATAAATCCCAAAGGCATTTTTGTAAAAAACAACTTTGTTTTAAGTCACCGGGATTATGATGGTTACATGACCAACATGCAGTTCAATTTTTTGAAAACAAATACTTATTCCGTTTTTGCATTGAATATGGGGCTTTTTAAATACGGTGTCAAAGTTGGCATATTAACTATAAAGTAATCCATTTTCACAATCAAAACAAACAACCAGTATGGCAAACCTAAGCTACAGACATTTTACCCTAGGTGTGGAGGAAGAATACATGGTCATGGACCCGCAGACCCGTGAGCTCAAGAGCCATGAGCAAAAGATTGTGCATGAAGGCCAAAAACTAATCAAGGATAAAGTAAAGGCCGAAATGCACCAAGCTGTTGTGGAGGTTGGCACAGATATCTGCGCCGATGTGGATGAAGCTTTTAAAGATGTGGCCACGCTACGTGGCACCATATCCCAAATTGCTGGCGACCTTGGCCTTTGGGTTGGTGCAAGTGGTACACATCCCTTCAGCCATTGGGAAAGCCAGTTGATTACCGACCATGTCCGCTACAGCCAAATAGTGAATGAACTGCAAGAGGCAGCACGTAGCAACTTAATCTTTGGCCTGCATGTGCATGTGGGCATGGAAAACAATGATATGGCCATGCATATTGCCAATAGTGCAAGGTATTTCCTTCCACACGTTTATGCGTTGAGTACCAATTCCCCCTTTTGGGAAGGGCGGAAAACGGGCTATAAATCTTTCCGCACAAAAGTATTCGACAAGTTCCCACGTACTGGTATACCTGATTATTTTGAAAGCTATGAGGCCTATGAACGTTATGTAAATGTGCTAATCAAAACAAACTGCATTGACAACGCCAAAAAGATTTGGTGGGACTTACGGGTACACCCCTTCTTCAACACAGTGGAGTTCCGCATTTGCGATGTACCAATGACCGTTAGCGAAACCATCGCCATTGCTGCACTGTTCCAAGCTATCTGTGCAAAGTTGTACAAGCTCCGCCACCAGAATTTAAACTTCATCATGTACCAACGTGCACTGATTACAGAAAACAAATGGCGTGCTGGCCGTTATGGCATTGATGGTAGCCTGATAGACTTTGGTAAGGAATCCGAAGTGAACACCCGTTTACTGATTTATGAGCTACTCGATTTTGTGGATGATGTAGTTGATGACCTGGGCAGCCGTCACATGATCAATTATATCACCAAAATGATGGAGAATGGTACAGGCGCTGATAGGCAATTGAAAGTGTACGAAGAAACCAACAACTTGGTAAGTGTCGCAGATTACATACATGATCAATTTCTAGTAGTTTAATAATACTTGGCCATATGTAAAGCCTCATTGAAAATCAATGAGGCTTTTTTGTGTCCTAATTTCCAATCCGGTTTTTCTCGTCGCTGTTTTGTTCAATCTTCTTGCTACTGAATTTTTTACCGGTAACAAAACTGTAATTGAATGAAAGGCTTACTGTTCTTGTCGGGCGTTTCTGGTAAAAATCAATATGTGTGCCCTTATAATCTGTTACTTCACTTTCACATAACGTATTAAAAACATCGGAGAAATACAATCTTATCCTTCCCCTATTCTTGCACATTTTTTTGGCAAAGCCAACATCTAAAGAACCCATAGATGGAATAGCATAATTGGAGCTAACATAAGATGAGCTATAGTTAGCAATGGCATCTATATCCATTACATTACTGATGGCAGCCGTATGGATTGATTTTATTGAAAAGGTGCTTTGGTTAACATGGTAATCATTGATGCTGTAGGATAAATGCTGCAAGGAAAAGGAATTGGTACATGACCACGTTCTTATTACCTTAAAGGCTGCATTGATATTCAATCCATATTCTGTGCTATTGTTCAAATTTTCCGATTGGTATTCAATTGTGTTATTGCTGCCCGGATTTGCCAATAAACCAATCATATTTTCAATCCTTACGAAATAGATATCAATTGAGTACCCACGCAAAAAATTGTATCCCGTTTGTACGTTGTGTGAATATTGTGGCTGTAAATTGGGATTGCCAGTTTGCGCAGTATAGCTATCAAACTGCAAACGGGCAGGATTCAATTGCAAAAGTGTGGGCCTTTGCAAACGCCTTGTATAATTTATGTAAACTGCATCACCACTCGATTCATTGAAAGTATGCGCAATAAAGAGTGAAGGGAATAAACCGAAATACTGATTGGAGAACTGTTGATTGGAGCTAATGGAATTCCCTCTGGAAAAAGTCTCTTCGCCCCTTACCCCTACTTTGACGTTTGTTCGTTTGATATTCTTTTCAATGGATGAATAAAACATCAATACTTCCTCATCGTAAATAAAATGGTTGCTCTGTGCATAATCCATTACCCAATTATTGCTTGCTAGATTTTCTCTCCATATTTCATTGTTCCTTTTGATGGAAATATATTTGATGCCGTTCTTTATTTCCATTTTGTGCTTCATCACCTTGTTATAATCTGCCTGTATTGAATAAGCATTTGTACTATTAGGAGCATTGTTTTTATAGGTTATGTTCTGCAATGGGTCAACATAAACTGTTGAAAAATAATTGCTTTCCTTTTTTGCATTCGATGAATAATCAGCAATCATTTTCAATGCAGAACCCATACTGTCCATTTTCCAAGAATAATTCAAGGTAATACTGTTGAAATGGACATTCCTGGATTTACTGGAATAGGAAGTGCTTGCTACTGTCTGGGCAGTTTTTTCCAGATACCCATCGGTAATGAAAGATTGTATCTGGTCATTAAATGTTGAAACAGACTGCAGCCCAATGGAATGGTTTGCATGTAAATCATAAACAAATCCAATTCTGTATTGCTGTCTATCGGTATTATCATTTCTATTAGCATGGTTACGATAAATACTCAGGTCGGGATAGTTGATATAGGTGGTTGCAAAAATGGATCTCACATCTTTGGTAAGTGTAACGCTCCCCAATAAATAAAGGTTTGTCAATTTATAGTCCAAAGATGAACCTATACTTGTATAAGGTTTATCCGCTTGCTGACGGTACTGAGCATTGGCAGAAGCATTCAACCCATTTTTCCTTGCTTTTTTCAGTACAATATGGATAAGGCCACCGGTACCGGATGCTTCAAATTCTGAAGGAGGGTTCGCTATTACTTCAATCTTACTAATGTCCTCTGACTTTAAAGTTTTCAGGTATTCCGATAACTCTTCGGTACCCATGCGCTGTACCACATCATTGATCATCACCAAGACTGGCTGGCTTCCTTTTATACGGATACTACCATTATTATCAACCCAGATACCGGGAGACTTCTGCAAAACCTCCAAGCCTGAATTCCCATTTGCCAGGAAACTATTTTCAACATCAATGGTATACCGATCAGCTTTCCGTGTTACCAAAGGTTTTTTAGCTGTTACTGTTACATTGCTTAAAACAGTTCTGGTCTGAAGCAGAACAATACTATAAACATGGCTGGTATCAGATAAACCGACGTTTTTATCAATAGACAGGTATCCAATCAAAGAGAACCTAACAGAATAGGCTTTATTCTTTTCACATTCAAATACCAGTTGAAAATCACCTTCTTCATCAGATGCAGTTGCCCCTACAAACCGATTATCCTGAAACAATGAAACAGTGACCAGAGGCAAAGGCTTCTTGGTACTATCGGCGATATGACCAATTAGTCTTGTTTGCGAGTGCAATGCACTGCAAACAAAACATAAAAGGCATAGAAATAACAGTCTATTTTTTATAGTCAATTTGTAAGCAATATGATTTTGAAGAAGAATCGCCTATGGAATGATATCCCTTTAATTGCGGAGTAAGCAATGTGGAATTGATGCCCCTATTTTGCATTTACTGTAACCACTATGCGCTAGTTGCAGCCTATTTTGGCCCCATCTCTATTTTTGAATCCTGCCAGGATTTTATTTCAAGTTCTTGTTATTTCATTGCAAACAAGTTCTCAGGGTTAAGAAACTTGCCAGCATTATCTGTTACTAATAAGGATACATAATTCTCATTATCCATGCTTCCAGCTTCGCCAATGGATGTGCCCACGGAAATAGTTTGCCCCTTTTGCAAATTGGTACTGCTCATTCCAGAATAACTGATAAACTTGTTATCTGACCGTACAATTACGACTTGCTCATCCGATATCTTGCCAGTAAAACTCACTGTTCCACTTGTAATACTCTTCACATTGTTATCTGTTTTTGAACAGATTTTAATACCATCATTGGTTACTGTTGTAAGGTATTTTGCTCGCTGCAATATTATATTCTTACCAAACCTCTCTTTTATGTAGCCATTATTGAGAGGTGAAAGCATAAATGCGTCCCCTACATTTTTCAAAAGGTTCAACCGCTTATTTAACGACCCTTCCTTATTTGAGCTAGCTTCGTTTTTCTTAACAATAAAAACTTTGGCAGCTAATCCCTTTTGCCTGTTGTTCATTTTTTTATACATTTCACCTAGCTCATCTTGGGGTACCCTACTTGCATCAATCACAAGCATTGCTTTATCTTCCTTTGTTTTGATTTCCTTTTGGCAACTTTTTGCAATTGCCATATATCTATCAAAATCTTCTTTGCTTAAGCTATCGCTAATGGATTTCTGGTCAAGACTAATTTCAGCAAGGTCTTTACTGTTTGCCAAATAGTTCCCAATCCCCTCCAAAATCAACCCGGCCATTTTATTTCTTTGCTTTTCATCTTTCAACAAAGCCAAGTCTTTTGGATTATTAATATTGCCACATTCAATCAATACAGATGGGCAATAACTATTGGTTAATACCCAAATGCCTTTCTTAGGGATATGCACGCCTTGAGATGGATATTCCTTAAACAATGTCCCGGCTAAATGCTTTGCCAATAAATTGCTTTGCTCAATAGCAGCTTTTGAAAGCTGCTTTCCCGGAACATTTATTTCAAAGCCCCGTTCTAATTCAGAAGCTTGTGCTGACCAATTAATATGCAATGAAATAAATAAATCGGCTTTTTGTCCATTCACGAATTTTGCTTTGTCGATAGGGCTTTGATATACATCTTCTTCCCTTGTAAACACCAGTTTTATTTTATCGTTTGTATTGGCATTCTTTACTGCTTTTAGGAGTTGCAATGCCAAATCTTTTTCGGCCGTGCCATCTGCAGCGGTAGCGCCAAGGTCCTTACCGCCATGTCCTGCGTCAATCACCACCGTATAAACCTTGTTTAACGGTGCAATGTTTTTTGCTGTTTCTTTCTTCCTGAAAGCAAACAGCATTACTGTTACGGCAAGCAATGGCAGCACTACTACCCTTCTTGCATAAGATAATCTTGGATTGTTGGTTTTTGTAAGCATGAGGATCCGTCGTTTAATAGGTGAAAAGAAAAATGGATTGGTTAATAAATACTGTTGGTTTGGATAAGCAGCCGTTAACAACATGGCCGCCAATGAAGAGGCATCCCCATCCTGAACGGCCTTTTTATCGGCAATGAATTCATGGATCAGGTTCAGTTCCTTTTTAAGCAGCCAGAAAAATGGGTTGAACCAGCCGAACATAATCACTATTTGCATAAACAATTTGTCAACGCTATGCTTCTCCCTCACATGTGCCAGTTCATGCTGCATAATCTGCTGGCCTATAGGTGTTTGCATATCCACAGCTTCGTTCCAAAAAATATATTGGAAAAAAGAAAATGGGGTACCCCTAACATTGGCCGTCATGATTAAATAAACATCTCCCAGACTTCTGCAGGAATGCTTCCTGAGTAAATGGTATACACGGAGCAAAGCAGCAACAATGGAAAACAGGAAGATTGTACAGATGCAACCATATAGGCTGATAATTACCATATCCCAATTAATGGCAAAATCCTTTTGCACAATAAGCTGTTCAATTTCAGAATTATTGCCCGCAACGATGCTTGCAAGGTTTATTAACTGTGCAGGGGCTTCTTCTATTGGTCTGGACACATTGATTTTTATCAATGGAATGAACCATGATAACAAAGCAGCACCAAGCAAATAAAAACGGTTGTACTGATGGAATTTCTTATTGCGCAGCATCAGCCAATAATAGCCCATCATGATGATGCTGCACAATACAACCTGCAAAAAATAGTAAGCAATAGTTAGCATGACAGATTATTTTTTTGTTTTGATTTGTTGCAGCAACAGTTCAAGGTCCTTCACCTTCAAGTCTTTCTGTTTTACCATAAAAGAAACCGCATCGGCAAAAGACCCTTCAAAATAACCATCAACCAATGTTCTTATGCTGCTGGATGAATATTCCTCCTTACTAACCAAAGTATGGTAATAGTGCACCCGGCCATGTACCTCATGGCCTACATATTCCTTATCCATTAAAATCTTAAGAATGGTGGCCACCGTATTGCTATGTGGCTTTGGTTCTGGCAACACGTCAATAATATCTTTCAAGTAGGCATTACCCAATTTCCATAGGCCCTGCATAACTTGTTCTTCTGCTTTGGTTAGAGGCTTGCTCATCTTCAACTATTTTTTTAGTTGAACAAATATATAAACTAATATTTTAGTTGAACAACTATTTTTTTAGTTATTTAGAAAAAAGTTCGGGATCCATACATTTCCATCAATAGCCATCAAAGCTGTATTTTGCAGCTTCATCAATTTCCCTTTAGGGATTTAAGGCATGAAATATTACATTATTGCAGGGGAAGCTAGTGGCGATTTACATGGCAGCAACTTGATCAAGGAACTGCATAAACTGGATACATCAGCCAATATCCATTGCTGGGGTGGTGATTTAATGCAAGTAGCAGGAGCCACATTGGTAAAGCATTACAGGGAATTAGCTTTTATGGGCTTTGTAGAAGTAGTGAAAAACCTGCCGACCATTTTTAAGAATATTAAGTTCTGCAAGGAAAATATTGCAGCTTTTAACCCAGATGTTCTGGTGCTGATTGATTATCCCGGTTTCAATTTGAGGATTGCTGAATGGGCCAAGCAGCAAGGTTATAAAATTGTCTATTACATTTCCCCGCAGGTTTGGGCATGGAAGGAAAACCGCGTAAAGAAAATGAAACAGAACATTGATAGAATGCTCTGCATACTTCCTTTTGAAAAAGATTATTACAAAAATAAATGGAACTGGGAGGTGGAATATGTTGGGCATCCATTGGTGGAGGAAATTGAAAGAAAGAAAAGCGAACCAGTGAATAGTGAATGGTCAATGGTCAAGGATGATGCAAGCCCTGCTATTTCACCGCTCACCATTCACCACTCATCAAGCAACGTCATCGCATTATTACCAGGCAGCCGCAAACAGGAGATAATAAAAAAATTACCAATCATGCTAGAGGTGGCCAAATCATTTCCCGGTTATCAATTTGTGGTGGCCATGGCCCCGGGGCAGGAAGATAGTTTTTACGAACCGTTCCTCGCAGCTTATACCAATGTTTCATCTGTAAGGAACGATACTTACAATTTGTTGATGAAAAGCAAAGCGGCGCTGGTTACTAGCGGTACTGCAACCTTGGAGACAGCCTTGTTTGGCGTGCCCGAAGTAGTTTGCTACAAGAGCAGCAATATCAGTTACCAGATTGGTAAACGTTTGATCAAAATAAAATTCATCTCGTTGGTGAACCTGATCATGGATAGGCCCGTAGTGAAGGAACTGATCCAACATGAACTCACACCGGTCAATCTCGTGAAGGAACTGAATGAACTGCTAAACGATGGAACAAGGATTGCTAAGCTGAAGGAAGATTATATTCAATTGAAAAACATCCTGTCTGCCGGTGGCCATGCTTCTGCCAAAGCCGCTGCAAGTATCCACCGTTTTATTGCCAAATAAGCATACAATGTTTAGTGTGTTGGCTGTCGTGACCATGCACTACAAGGGCACAATTACTTAAGCCACCCAAATTATTTGCTCCTTATCCAAGGAAGTATCACCAATTTAAAAAGGATAACTATCAATGCAGCTATGAACATCAGCAATGAAATCCTGTTCATACCATGCATGTATTTTATCCATGGTGTATGCGGTTCATTGGGGTCCCTTTTTTTGAGGTAGAGGTATTCAGCGAGTTGTTTAAATATCCCCATAACTAGAAGAGAAGTAAGTGGAGGTTAGCGGGGTCGAACCGCTGACCTTTTGCATGCCATGCAAACGCTCTACCAACTGAGCTAAACCCCCTTGTGGATTGCAAATGTATAGGTTGAATATTTGCGGAGCAAAATTTTTTAGCTTACTTTCCGTTTGGAACAAAATTATTGACCCCGCGAAAACGATCTTGTTACTTTATTAAATGTTTACCTGCCTTAAACAATGCGCAAAATATCTATTTTATACTTGCTTTTGGGTGCAAGCATAGGAATCAGCCTTTCCATAGTCGCTTATTCATATAGCTTGAATTCGCACCAAATGGCTTTTAGTTTCCCCAATCTTGCTGGCCTGCACACAAGGTACCCTTTTCACTATCTTATTGATGCGGTGCCTTTCTTATTGGCCTTTACTTTTTACTTAATTGGCATAAAGGAAGACAAACAATTAAAGCATGGCAATAGGTTACGCCAAGTAATTGAACAGAAAACAGAAGACCTCAAAGAAAGCAATAAGAAATTGAATGCTATCTTCAACAGCAGCAGCGATATTAATGTACTGGTTAGCCTCGACCACAAGATCGTGGCCTTTAACAGGGCCGCTTCTACTTTTATGCTTGATATTTCAGGCAAGGAATTCCTGGCTGTTGGCGATGATATTTTCAGTCACGTAAGTGAAATTGCCAAGGAAAGTTTCACCATTTCATTGGGCATTGCCTCTTCTGGCAAGAAAATACAGTTTGTGGAAAATTTCCGCCTGTTCAAAACAACATTGGGCAAGAAATTAATCTGGCTTTTTATTGAGCTGCAGCCGGTATCAAACGATGATGACATTATAGAAGCCGTTTCCATGAACATAACAGATATTACTAAACGCAAGGAGATTGAGGAAGCCATCAGGCAGCAGAATACCCAATTGAAAAAAATTGCCTGGATCCAATCACATAAGATCAGGAAACCAGTTGCTAATATCCTGGGGCTAATACCGTTGTTCGACGAAAGCAACCTAGCTGATGAGCAGAAGGAACTCCTACAGCACCTCAAAATATCCATCATGGAACTGGATAACTATATCAAGGAAATTGTCTCCGAAACAAAACCCATTGATGGAGACAGTTAATGCCTCTTTAATTTCAACACCCTGAGCATCTGCAAGCTTACGGCAAGGAGTATCAAAGCAAAGCCAATATAGAAACTACCGCTCAGGTTCCTGTTCTCGTTATAAATAAAAAAGGCCAGCAATATACCATAGACAGGCTCCAGGTTCAATGTAAGGTTCTGCGTAAAGGCAGAAATCTTTTTCAATGCCTGCAGTGATAGGTCCATGGCATACACAGTACACACCCAACTCAGCAGCAGCAACCATAACCAATCCTTGTTCGAAGGCAAAATACGTGTAGTGGGAAAATAATGGAGGTACAAAGGCATCAGGATAGATAATACCAGGAAGCCGCCCATAAGTTCGTATAGCATCATGCTTTTGGGAGCAACTTCAGCAACCATCTTTTTATTGAGTATGGAAAAAACAACACTGAAAATAGCACTCGCAATACCAATCACAATCCCCGTCCTGTAACTTGCATCAAAATGGAAAATAAGGTAAATGCCCGCTATGCCAATCAGTCCCAGCAGCACTTCCACCAGCACCATTTTCTTGGTGGTCATCAAAGGCTCCAACAAGGCCGAAAGCAGTCCGGCAGACGATAGGCATATTAAGGCAATGGATACATTGGCATATTTGATGCTTCCATAAAAACATACCCAATGCAATGCCACGATAGCACCGATACCAAACAATTGAAGCACTGTGCTGAAAGCAATTTTTTGGAGCACACCCTGCCACTTCATTAGCACCAAAAGCGAAATCACCGTTATGAGCAACCTGTACCAGACCAATAACCCTTCATTCAGTTCAATGGCCCTGCCAAGCACACCAGTAAATCCCCAAAGGAACACGGCAATGTGCAATTTGATCAGTGCTGATTTCATTGGCAAATATTGTTGCTACATTACAAATAAAAAACCACTATTTTTAGTTTTCATCCTATTCACCATGCTTACCCATTCATCTGAAGCCCAACAAGCCGTTAAACCAAGCATCAACCATATTGCACTGTATGTAAAGGACCTGGCCATTAGTACAAATTTTTATCAGGAAATTATTGGTCTGGATACGATTCCTGAACCTTTTCATGATGGGAAGCATGTATGGTTTTCCATTGGGAAAGGCATTCAGTTGCACATTATTTCAGGTTCGGAAATACCGCCACAAAGGCAAAGACAAACGCATACTTGTTTCGCCGTAAGTTCAGTGGATGCATTTGCAGCATCCCTTACCAAAAAGAAAATTGAATATGAAAATGTGCGTGGTGAAAAATCAGCCATCACCATAAGGCCTGATGGCTTCAAGCAACTATATTTCCTGGATCCGGATGGTTACTGGATTGAAATCAGTGATGCGAAATAGACCTTGCAGAAGTTTCAACAGATGTATCTTCTGACTTGGCTTTTGTTCTTACTTCTTTATTGTAGTTCTTGAACATGCTTTGCCACTGTATCTTGAGAACGCCCAGCACGCCTTCCTTAATGATTCCCTTGCTCATTTTGCTGGCACCTGCTTGCCTATCTATGAATACAATGGGCACTTCCTTTATTTTGAAGCCCAGCTTCCAAGCAGCAAATTTCATTTCAATCTGGAAAGCGTAGCCTACGAAATGTATGGCATCCAAGTTAATTGTTTCAAGCACTTTTTTCCTGTAGCAAACAAATCCCGCAGTAGGGTCTTTTACAGGCATCCAAGTAATCATTCTTGTATAGAGGGAACCGCCCCTTGAATATAGGTGACGGTCTATGGGCCAGTTCAAAATCTTACCGCCATTTACATAGCGGCTTCCAACAGCTACATCACCACCATCTTCCTTACAGGCCTTGTACAGCCTTTCCAAATCATTGGGATTGTGCGAGAAATCTGCATCCATTTCAAAAATATACTCGTAGCCTTTCTGGATGCACCATTTAAAACCGTGTATATAAGCCGTGCCAAGGCCAAGCTTGCCCGTTCGTTCCTCAATAAAAAGCTGGCTGGGGTAAACACTGAACAGGTCCTTCACAATTTGTGCCGTGCCATCAGGACTGCCATCGTCTATTACAAGTACGTGGTAATGTTGGCTAAGTGAAAAAATTGCTTTTAGTATATTGGCAATATTTTCCTTTTCATTGTAGGTTGGTATTATGACAATCTTTTCCAAAATCTAGGGGGTAAATCTTTCAGAAAACTAAAGTAAGGCAATTAAACGATTGTTTAATTCAAGATTGTAAACAATCGGAAACATTAACTGTGGATTACTGCTTTTTTAACAATGTCCGGTTAAGTATTTCGGTAAACTTCTGTTTGGTGTTCATGGCAAAGTCACCCTTCATCATCCAGTCATAATATTGCGGCTCCTCTTTCAGCACCTGCGTTACCGGCTTGCCCTTATGCTTACCAAAATTGAACACCTCAATGCCTTTTTCCTTCACAAAGCGGCGGGCAAAATCCACAATCTCATCTTCACCAGTAAATTTTGCAATGGCTTCCACCGTATTGCCAATTTGTGGGTAACGGGCCAATTGTGCATCCAGCACCTCCCAAGTGGCCGTTGCATCGGCTTCCGCACCATGTGCACCTTCCAGTGTCTTATCGCAATAGAATTTATAGGCAGCAGTCAGCGTACGCTGTTCCATTTGGTGGAAGATTTTCTGTGCATCGATCATCTTCTTACCATCTGTACTGAATTCAATACCCGCCCTCAAAAACTCCTCAATCAACATGGGCACGTCAAAACGGTTGCTGTTGTACCCGCCCAGGTCACAATTGTCTATGAACTGTTTGATTTCGTTGGCCGCCTGTTTAAAAGTGGGGGCATCCTTAACCATTTCATCCGTAATGCCATGTACTTCACTTGAACCTGCAGGAATGGGCATCTGCGGGTTGATCAACTTGCGCTTCACCAGTTTGCTGCCATCAGGTGAAATTTTCACGATGGCTATTTCAACAATTTTGTCCGTGGAAATATTGATGCCTGTTGTTTCAAGGTCAATAAAAGCAATAGGTCTAGTAAGTTGCAAGTTCATTAGAGGGGTATTTATATTGTGGGCGAATGTAACACAGATTTGGCTGCGGTTGCATGCATCCCCTGTACTTTAAGTTCTTTATCCATCAATTATGCCTTTTCCGTAATCGCCTTCGCAAAGCCTACCATGTCCAAACCATCATAATTGCCGCTGCTCATCAGCACCAAATTACTGTTACCGAAATCCTGTTCCTGCAGCCACTGCCAAAGTTCCGCCTTATCGTTCATTACGAGTAGCCCTTCCTTGGCAAACCCTTGCAGCACTTTTTCCTTGGGCAAGTGGGGCATCCTTTTCAGTTCCAGCGCATGTGTGGAGTAGAATACAATGGCGGCATCCGCTTTGTTCATGGCCCCCTTGTATTCACCCATAAAATCCTCGTTCAAACTGCTGAAAGTGTGCAGTTCCAGCACAGCAACCAACTTTCGGTCGGGGTACTGCTGCTTCACCGCTTCTATGGTAGCTTTTACCTTGCTGGGTGCGTGAGCAAAATCACGGTATACATTGGTGCTGGCATTACTGCCCATCAGTTCCAAACGTTTGGCAGCACCCGTAAAATTGGCAATGGCTTTTACAAAGTCAGCAGCGGTAATGCCCAGTTCCTTGCAAGCATAGTATGCAGCATTCAGGTTCATCAAATTGTGGTTGCCAAATACTTTCAGTCCGCTCCTAGCATGGTCAATGGTCACCGTTGTTTTCCCCTCATCTATGGAATGTTCGGGAACAGAATAGGGTTGGTAGCGGATATCCTCCCTCCAATTGTTTTCCACCAGTTCCTTCAGCACATGGTCCGATTCGTTGTAGATCAACAAACCGTTCTGCTCAATTTTATGAATAAAAATTACAAACTGCTCCAAATAGAAATCAAAAGTGGGGAACACATTAATATGGTCCCAGGCAATGCCGGTGAGTATGGCCACATGCGGAAAAAGGAAATGGAATTTCGGCCGCTTCTCAATGACACTTGCCGGGTACTCATCCCCCTCACAAACAATCACCGGCGCATCCGTAATGTTCACGCTCTGGTCAAAACCTTCCAACCTGGCCCCCACCAAATAATCAAAATCCTGCTGCAGGTTTCTCAGCACATGCATGATCATACTGGTAGTGGTGGTTTTGCCATGACTGCCACCCACCACAATCCGCTTCTTGTGCAGGCTCTCCTTATAAATGTATTCGGGAAAGGAATAAATCTGCAGGCCAAGTTCCCTCGCCTTTTCAATTTCCGGGTTATCTGCTTTGGCGTGCATCCCCAAAATAACCGCATCAATATCCGCAGTTATCAGGTCCGGCTGCCAGCCAATCTGTTGTGGCAGCAGCCCCTCATTGGCCAGGTTTGTTTTGGCCGGCTCAAAAATTTCATCATCGGTTCCCGTAACCAAATACCCCTTCCTTTTCAGTGCAATGGCCAATTGGTGCATCACACTGCCGCCTATGGAAATAAAATGGACTTTCATCTAAAAACAATCTCTTTGAATGGTTTAATATTGGAGCAATTCTTGTTGCTGACAATGAGGAAGACCGTTTTTAAGACAACATTTTGACGTAAAAACATATCTTCGTACTAAATCGCAAAGTAAAGCGTTATAACTAAACAAATATTTTCTATGAAAAAGCTACTTGTTGCTGTACTGTTCATTTCAATCATTTCCACGCTGTTATCGTCGTGCGCCGCCACGCGGAATGGAGCTGGAAAAGGTTGTCCAACCACCAACCCGCGCTATTTCAGGGGTTAGTACAACCCTATTTTTTGATAGTTAGTTACGTTATTCCAGAAGAAGACATGAATTGGCATACACTTACTACAGCAGAGCAACTGGAACAGATCAAAATGGAATCCAGCATAAAGCCCCAAGTTATATTCAAGCACAGCACCAGGTGCAGCATCAGTTCCATGAGCTTGAACAGGCTGAATAGGGAGCCCGATTTCCCCGATGCGGATTTCCACCTGCTCGATTTAATAGCCAATAGGAACATTTCCCAAAAAATTGCAGAAGACTTCCAGGTTCAGCACGAAAGCCCACAAGTGCTGGTCATCAAAAATGGACAGTGCATCTACGATGAAAGCCATAACGGTATCGATATGCACGAAATTGCGGAACAGGTATCCCTGTCCTGAAATTGCCTATAGTTCAATCAGTAAAGTCTCCCCATCCTATTAATTGCTAATGGAGCAATATACCATTCGTTATACTTGTCTCCCTATAGGCAGGCCAAGGAACCATTCCCTCGAAATAATTCCTATAACCCTCGCTACTTTCCGTCACCCTGCCTTTCTACTCGCTACCTCACTCCCCTCTCACTCCCTACTCACCACTCACTATTCACCATTCACTATTCACCACTCACCATTCACCATTCCCTACTCACCACTCACTATTCACCATTCACTATTCACCACTCACCATTCACCATTCACTATTCACCACTCACCATTCACCATTCACTACTTCTCTGTACCTTTAAAAAAACTTACTTATGACAATCACCATCTTTGGCGCCACCGGTCAGGTGGGCAAACGTGCAGTGCTGCAAGCATTGGCCAATGGACATACCGTAAGGGCCTTTGGGCGCAACGTGGACAACTTGATAGACAAGGACCTGCGTACCGAAAAATTCGAAGCCATCAAGGGTCATGTATTTGATGAGCAGGATGTGCTGGAGGCAGTTACCGGAAGCGAGGCTATTATTTCCACCTTGGGCGGTGCTTTTGATGGAAGTGATAAAACCAGGAGCCTTGGCATCAAGAACATCATTGCCCAAATGCACAAAGCTGGCGTAAAAAGGATTGTAGCCTTGGGGGGACTGGGTGTGCTAAGTGCTGCCGATGGCACTTACCTGATTGATGCACCTAGTTACAGTCCAGCTTATAAACCCGTTGGCCTGGAACATTTGATGGCCTACCTCTACTTAAAAGGCTCGGACCTTGACTGGACCTTTGTCTGCTCACCCAATATTCTGGATGCAGATAGGACCGATCATTATATAGTGAATGCAGATTATCCACCAACCCCCAACAAAGGCGAAGTGGCCGCTGGTGATATTGCAGATTTTATGCTGAATGAAATCAACGTCAACAAGTTCCTGCACCACAGGGTAGGCATCAGTAAATCATAGGGGCCGCTTCATCAGCCAATCCGTTTGTACGTCACTACCCAATATAAATTCATCCTCACCAAACCGCTCAAATCCAAATTTTGTATAGAAATCAATGGCCCGTTGGTTCCTATCCCAAACGCCCAACCATATCACCTGCTTGTTTTTTTCTTGGGCAAATACTATGGCCCGCAGCATCAATTGTTTGCCCACCCCCTTGCCAATGGCCGATTGCAGCACATAAATTCGTGGAATTTCAATGGCAGCCATATTCCCCAGTTCCACAGGTGTTGTGCTTTCCCTTAAACGCACATAGCCCAACGCCTCACTACCATGAAAAGCAATAAAAAAAGTATTGCCCTCCGCCCCCACTTCCGCCATCAAACCCGCTGTAGTGAACACATTGGTCAGGAACAGCTCCATATTTTCCTGCGTGTTCTGCAAATGGTAGGTTTCATAAAATGTTTGCCTGCTCAATTCCGCTACCAGTGCGGCATCTTCCCTAACGGCCATACGAACGGTAATTTCCATGCGGGGAAATTAGTATTTTTCTGACTATCTCAATTTCAACAGTTGGGGTACCAACCCAGTCTTCATAGCATCCCGTACAGAACAACCTTCAGTAAAAGGCCTGCTGTTTCCCCTCAAATTCTGCCCAAGCATGATGGCCGTTAAAAATGTTACATGAAAATTTGTTACGTTTTAAAACGTAACAAATTTTCATGTAACATTTTTGGGGGACATTATTTACGCTGGCCATTTTGGGGCGACCATGTCACACCAATCAGTTGCAGTTGGCAGCCCACCAATGGAGCCCCATTTTGCCAAATCTGGTCAAAAGCTTAAATTGCTTCAACCTGCGCCGCTTCACAACCCAGCCCTCCGTAAAACAAAAAATGGAGGGAGATTGTACTGATATTATACTGACACTATACTGACCTTATACTGATGTTATACTGACCCTCACCCGTACCTTACCCTGCTACCCCCTATATTTCAACCTAGCTTTGCCCATACATCACCCAGTCTTTACCAGTATACCATACTATCCTCACCTCTATCTGGTACCGGTTACCCATTCACTTTCCTCCCCCGCGATTCTCCTCCACCAATTAACCAGTTAACCAATAAATCTTCCTCCCCCCTATCCACTAACTTCCAACATCTACCTCTTTGCCTGCCTACATGCCCGAACTGGCAAGTATTCCTTCCAGTACCATCCTGAACCTGCTGAACGAACTGGCTTTTTCAAAAACACCAGTCACCTGCAATTGCCGTGATACCACTTTGTTGATCATACTTGAAGCCAGCGTAAGGAACACAAACGGAATGGCCGCATTGCGCAGCCGCTGATTGTTCAGCAGTGCACGCCTGAACTCGAACCCGTTCATGCAGGGTATATGGATATCGCTAATAATAAGGGCAGGATAGCCCTTGGCCGTTACCAGGTAATGCAGTGCATCCTTCCCATTGGGTATAAACTTCAGCAGGAGCGATGGGCGGATGATGCCAAATATTTCCCGGAACGTATCCCAGTCATCCCTATCCTCATCCACGATGAGTATGCACTTTTCATTATTGCCTATGTTTGGGGCAGCTCTATCCATAAGTACCAGCAGTCAATCTCCGTACCGAAACATATATAGTGGTTGGCGCATGCGGCAAAGGCCCAAAAGTGGGTCACATTATCCACATATACAGCACCATTGCCATCGGTTTACTGCACAGGGCCCTATTCTGTTCCGCAAACCAGCAATCAAAAATTTCATCTTCCCCGCTACTCACCACCCCAATCCTCCCTGTCCCCGCCAATCATTAATCAACCTCCCCAATAAAACATCGGGATAAACTTCCTCCTCCATAAATCACCAGTTAGCGAATTAACCAGTCAACCTTCCTCCACCAAATCAGCAATCCTAAATCAGAAATCAATGATGTTTTGGTACTTACCCCTATATTTGCCACTCAAAATTTTGAGCAAGTGGCAACCAAATTTTCCAAGGAAACTTACATGTACTGGTACGAATTGATGCAGCTCATTCGCCAGTTTGAACTCAAGGCTGAAGAAATGTACAAAATGGCCGGTAAAATCCGTGGATTTTTCCACGCCTATATTGGTCAGGAAGCAATCGCCGCCGGTTGCATGACCGCTACCAGGCACGAAGATCCATTCATTACCGCTTACCGCGACCATGGGCTGGCCCTTTCCAAAGGCACTTCTGCCAATGCCTGTATGGCCGAACTTTATGGCAAGGCCACGGGCTGTGCCAAGGGAAAAGGTGGCAGCATGCACTTTTTTGATGTAAAAAACTATTTTTTTGGCGGTCACGGTATCGTGGGCGCACAAATAGGCACCGGTACAGGTTTGGCCTTTGCCGAGCAGTACAAGGGAACCGATAATGTGGTGCTTTGCTATTTTGGCGATGGCGCCGCAAGGCAGGGCATGCTGCATGAATCGTTCAACCTGGCCATGCTGTGGAAACTGCCCGTGATCTTTATTTGCGAGAACAACAACTACGCCATGGGTACTTCCGTGGAGCGTACCAGTAACGTAGTGGACATCTATAAACTGGCCGACGGTTATGAAATGCCAGCAGACATGATTGATGGCATGAGTGCCGAAGCCGTGCATGAAGGTGTGGCCCGTGCCGTGAAACGCGCAAGGGAAGGCGGTGGACCAACTTTACTGGAAATGAAGACCTACCGCTACAAGGGGCACTCCATCAGTGACCCGCAGAAATACCGCAGCAAGGACGAAGTGGAAGAATACAAGGGCCAGGACCCCATTATCAAAGTAACCAGGACCATTCTTGAAAACAGCTTTGCCACCCAGGAAGAATTGGATGCCATTGATGCAAGGATTGGTGCCGTGGTAGAAGAGAGCGTTAAATTTGCAGAAGAAAGCCCTTGGCCCGATGACAGCGAAGTACTGAAAGATGTGTACATAGATGCCAACTATCCATTTATAGTTGATTGATAACGAACGATTGCAAATCCATCATAAAGTTTGAAGCACGCAATTTCAAGCTTTGAAACCCAAACATTAAACAATACATAATGAGCGAACAAGTAGTAGTAGAAAAAGATATGCTGATGCAGGCACAGGGGTTCTGGCAGAAGAACCAGCGCAGCATTTTGATTGCCCTTTTTGCAGTGGTGATCATTGTGGGTGGCGTGTATGCTTACAACAAATTCATCAAGGAACCCAAGGAACTGAAAGCTGCCGAAGCCATTTACGGTGTGCAGCAATTCTTCGGCGCGGATTCATCCAACCTGGTGCTGAACGGTGATGGCGCTAATAAAGGTGCCCTGTACATCATCAAGAACTATGATGGCACCAAAGCGGCCAATCTGGCGCATTACTATGCAGGTGTGAGCTATTTGAAATTGAAGGACTTTACCAATGCCATCAAGTACCTGAAAGATTTCTCCACCGATTCGAAGCCCGTGCAAATGGCAGCCTATACTACATTGGGACATGCCTACGCAGAAGCTGGCAAAAAAGAGGAAGCAGTTGATGCCTACAAAAAAGCGGGCAACACATTTACGGATGATGCAGACAACTCTGCTGAAAACCTTTCATTGGCTGCTGGACTATTGCAAACCATGAACAAGAACAAGGAAGCCTTGGAAATCTACAGGGAAATCAAGGCCAAATATCCCAATACACAAAAGGGTTTCGAAGCTGATAAATATATTTACCAGTTAAGTCCCAACGAAAAAAATGATTTCAGCATCAACTAAGTTATGGCCACAAAAGGAAATACAACTTTGCACAAAGGCATCCCTCAACCAAAGGATGCCTTTGTAGTTATTGTGAAGACAGAATGGAACGCAGCCATCGTGAACAAACTGGAAGCGGGCGCCAAGAAAATTTTCAAGGAAGCAGGCATCAGGACCAGCAGCATTACTGTGCCCGGCGCAGTGGAGATTCCCTTTGCCGTAAAGCAGCACTATGCCTACAGCAAACAAATGCCCGATGCCTATATTACCTTGGGAACCGTGATACAGGGCGATACGCCACACTTTGACTATGTGTGCAAACTGGTAACGGACGGTGTACTGCAATTGAACCTCATGCTGGATGTGCCTGTTATATTTGGTGTGCTAACAGTGAACGATGAACAGCAGGCCATGGAACGCATTGGTGGCAAGCACGGGCACAAGGGCGAGGAAGCTGCTATCACCGCTATTAAAATGATAGTACTGAACAGGAAGCTGCAATAACAATAAATAGAATCACCAATAAATAATTTGCGGATACCAACGAACATCCTGCGTTCACATTCCAGGCAGTTGCATTGCTGCATTCGGCCAGCCAAGCTGTAGAAAAGCAACAAGCTGAAGAGAATGATGCCATTTCTACGAAGAAGCAATTCAAGGCGAATGCTGTCAGCCTGAGTTTGTCGAAGGCCATTTAAGGAAGATGCCCATTAGTAATATCCTATCAAGGAACTTCCTAATGGCTCACCTGAAACACTTAACGTAAATTACAAAATGAACGTACAGATTTTCATACCCTGTTTCATTGACCAGCTTTATCCCGATGTGGCTTTCAGCATGGTGAAAGTACTGGAGAAAGTGGGCTGCACCGTGCGGTACAATGCCAACCAGACCTGCTGCGGCCAGCCCGCCTTCAATGCAGGCTTCTGGGGCGAGGCAAAAGATGTTTGCAAGAAATTCATTGACGACTTCAGTGGAAACGATTATGTGGTGGCACCCAGCGCAAGCTGCGTGGGCTTTGTAAGGAACTACTACGGCAAACTGTTTGAGAACTCCTCCATGGCCAAGGAAGTAAAAAACCTGTCCGAAAGGACCTTCGAATTCAGCGAGTTCCTGGTAAAAGTGCTGAACATAGATGATATTGGTGCTACACTGGAAGGCAAGGCCACCTACCATGATAGCTGCGCCGGACTGCGTGAATGCCATATCAAAGAGGAGCCGAGGAAACTACTGAGCAAAGTAAGGGGACTGGAACTGGTGGAGATGAACGACGTGGAAACCTGCTGCGGGTTTGGCGGCACTTTCGCCGTGAAGTTTGAACCCATCAGCATTGCCATGGGCGACCAGAAAATAACCAATGCCAGCGCCACAGGTGCAGAGTACCTCATCAGTACCGACATGAGCTGCCTCATGCACATTGATGGCTGCGCACGCCACCAGCATAACCCTATCAAGACATTGCACCTGGCAGAAGTTCTGGCAAGTGGATGGTGATGCTATTATTTTGAATGATAAATGCTGCATATTGAATGAAGTTTGCAACCACATTTAATATGCTTCGCCATTTAAAACAAATACACAACATTCAAATAATCTCTCAACTTCTTACATTCAACATTTAAAATACAACATTCAAAATAATCACTTATGAACTACTGGCTTGTAAAAAGTGAACCATTCAAATACAGTTGGGAACAGTTTGAAAAGGATGGTCAAACATTCTGGGACGGTGTGCGCAATTACGCTGCACGCAACAACCTCAGGGGCATGAAGAAAGGCGACCTGGTGTTATGGTACCACAGCAATGAGGGGCTGGAAATTGTGGGCATGGCCAAAGTGGTGAAGGAAGCCTACCAGGACCCTACCACCGATGAAGATGCATGGGTAGTGGTGGACCTGAAGCCCTTCAAAAAATTGAAGAAGCCAGTGGGCCTTGCCGAAATGAAAGCCAATCCACGCCTGGCCAATATGGACCTAGTAAGACTGGGAAGGCTATCTGTAGGTACCGTAAAAGAAGATGAATGGAAAATCATCATGGAAATGAGCGGAACAAAGTTGTAGGTGAATAGCTGATAGCATAGATAAAGTTGTGAGGTAAATAAGTTGATAAAGTTTATAGTGTCACTAATGCAAAAGAGGCCGGCTTCCTTGAAAGCCTTTGTGCATTTATATAATAAACCATTGCCGATAATACTAAAAAGCCCTGCTAAGCATTTAAAGCGGTATCAAAATTCGGCTCCTCACTATAAGTAGTGCTGCCTTTTCATCATTTACGAACGAATTTTCTAAGCACCTCAGCCATTCCGGTTTCGATGCAATCGGAATTTGTCCCGTCCGTAGGGACACGGGATCAAAAGGAATGGGTGCAGTGCTGGAA
Organism: Chitinophagaceae bacterium; assembly: GCA_023251255.1. Classification (GTDB taxonomy): domain Bacteria; phylum Bacteroidota; class Bacteroidia; order Chitinophagales; family Chitinophagaceae; genus UBA1930. Next base: position 6,187 of record JAHEZD010000002.1, on the reverse strand, counting down.
GATAAACCCCATTCATACATGCACACAAGCAACCCGAAAAATTCAACCTCCAAGCAACAAAACACGGCGGGCTACACTTAGGGCAGTGCTGGCGGACAAACGGGCGGAGCCATTCGGGTTGTCCTAGCCTTTTTTTGCCTTACTTTTTTGTGGCAATGACAAAAAAGTAAGAAGCCCTTTAAGAACGGGATTGCCTATTAAAAAAGAGGCGCAATTAAAAGCCCCACTCTTTTTTCACTATCTTTTCTTCCTAAGGAATTTGTTTTCCCAATGCAAGTATTGTTTTCAGGTATTGATATTTTTTTGCTTTTATATTATCATTAACGAAAAAGCAAAGGTTACTTTTCATGCACTTGCAGTATCAATGCATGCAGGCCTGCAAACTTTAATTCCTCACAAATTAAATTTCTGCAAAATGAAAAAAACAACCCTTGCTGCATGCACACTTGCAGCACTCATCATCACATGCACTTCCTGTAAATGGTTCAGTAACAAAAACAATAATACCACGCCAAGCATTATTGGCAAATGGAAAGTGGATTCTTTGTACCCAATAGGAAAGGACAGCAGTTCCCTAGCTTATTTTCTGTATGCGCTGGCCAAGAATAACAAGGATTCCATTGCCATACAATTCAATGCCGACAGCACTTTCACTGAACTGCCAACAAAAAATGCGGCCATCAAAAAGTACTACCAAAAAGATAAGGAAATCTTCATACAAGAAGACACCGCCTTCAAGCCCTACCAGCTTAACTTCAAAAACGATAGTACCGTTTCATTCCTTGCAAAAGATAGCATGCTGATTGTTTTGAAAAAACAATAGCACTGCTCCCCCACTCTAACGATTGCTTCCTCCCCAACCATCCTTCCCAAACATTTCAATCAACTTTTGTTTATGAAAAAGACAATACGGTTGATGGTGGCATGCACCATCACTAACCTCCTTGTGTCCTGCAGCAACCAATCAACCAGCGAAATGGCTGCACTCAGCACAGCAATAGATCGCCAATCCATTTCAAAGGACAGCATGTCCCTTCAAGAAAGCAATACAGAGGAATATGGCAAGATCGTGGAGAACAGTTTCATCTCCCCCATTAAGCAAGCGCTCTCCACTTTTTCCATTGATGTGGACGAAGCAGCCTACAGCAATGTGCGGAGGTTCATACAGGGCGGGCAACTGCCACCAAAAGATGCAGTGCGGATTGAGGAGATGATCAACTATTTTGATTATAGCTACCCGCAACCAACCAATAATGAACCCTTCAGTGTGAACACGGAACTGGGGTCCTGCCCCTGGAACAAGAGCCACCAGTTGGTACATATTGGCCTACAGGGCAAGCGCATTCCAAAGGAGACGCTGCCAGCCAGCAACCTCGTGTTCCTGATAGATGTATCAGGCTCCATGGAGGAGCCCAACAAGCTTCCCCTAGTGAAATCATCGCTCAAAATGCTCACCGAACAATTGAGGGACGAGGACCGTGTGGCCATTGTGGTGTATGCAGGCAATGCGGGCCTGGTACTGCCGTCCACCAACGGAAGCAACAAAACAAAAATCAAGGAAGCCATAGATGCGCTGAGTGCTGGCGGCTCCACCGCAGGTGGTCAAGGTATACTACTGGCCTACAAAACAGCACTGGATAACTTCAAGTCCAAAGGCAACAACAGGGTGATACTCTGTACCGATGGGGATTTCAATGTGGGCGTATCGGGCGACGACGAATTGGTTAGTTTAATTGAAAAGCAAAGGGCCACGGGCATTTACCTAACTGTGCTTGGCTATGGCATGGGCAATTACAAGGACAATAAAATGCAGCAGTTGGCAGACAAGGGCAATGGCAACCATGCCTATATAGACAATATGAGCGAGGCCCGAAAAGTATTGATCAATGAATTTGGCAGCACCCTGTTCACCATTGCCAAGGATGTGAAGCTGCAAATAGAATTCAATCCCACTTATGTGCAGGCCTACCGGTTAATTGGTTATGAAAACAGGCTACTGGCTGCTGGGGATTTCAACAATGACCAGAAGGATGCGGGTGAACTGGGCGAAGGGCATACAGTAACCGCCCTGTACGAAATCATACCTCTTGGCGTGAAGAACGAATTTGACCAACCGGTGGACAAGTTGAAATACCAAAATCCAACTACTGTGCGCACAGCATCGGGAACCGAAATGATGAACATTAAACTGCGGTACAAACTTCCCAAGGAAGAAGATAGCAAGTTGATCGTGCATCCCGTTGCCATATCAGCAGCTATAGAAAGCAGTTCCAATAACTTCCGCTTTTCCGCTGCTGTTGCCGAGTTCGGTTTGCTGCTAAGGGGTTCTGCCTACAAGCAATCATCCACCTATAAGCAGGTAATGGAACTGGCCAAACAATCCAAGGGAGAGGATACTGAAGGCTACCGCTCCGAGTTTGTGCAACTGGTTCAAACGGCTGCTGCATTAGATAGGGAAAACAAATAACATGAACATTTGATTGTATTATTATGCTGCGAAGCGAAAGCTTATGGAGAATGCTGTCAGCCTGAGCTTGTCGAAGGCAATCACCACAAGGAATTTCATCTTATTTCTACGCAGTGTCTCTATGCCTAGCCTTGCAGCGCTGCAGGACTCTGCGCTCGAGGGTTACGAATTCTCAATTTGAAGTATGTAGAACGAAAACCAAATGCAGGAAACCAATCTTATGGAATTCCTGTGCAAATACATCTCAATTTAAACTCAACTTTTATGAAAAGGATTCTTTGCGTGGCTTTCCTAGCCATGGTACTAGGCGCATGCAACCAACATAATAAAACCCACCAAGCAATAGTTGCTGATCTAACAGCAACCGATATCAAAACCGGACTTGACAAAGTAGAGGAAAAGCAAGAAGAGCAGAAAGAAAATCTTGATTCCATAGTAAAAGCCCAGCAACAACCAAGTGTCAATACCCCATCAAAAGAGCCCAAGGCCAATCCCGATTGGGACAAGAAGATCATCAAGATTGCCACCGTAAGCCTTGAACTGAAGGATTTCAATGCCTACAACAAAAACATCCACCAGAACCTCAAAGCGTATGGTGCCTATATTTCCAAGGAAGAGCAAACACAAACCAATGATGCCACGCAGAACAGCATCACCATTAAGGTTCCTGTGGACAGGTTTGAAGACCTGATGAACAGCTTTTCCAGCGATGGCATCAAACTGCTGGAAAAGAAAATTACCACAGAAGATGTCACTGGTGAAGTCATTGATACCAAGGGCAGGATCGAAACAAAGAAGCAGGTAAGGCAGCAGTACATGGAGCTGCTGAAGCAGGCCAAGAACATGAAAGACATTCTTGAAGTGCAGAATGAGATCAACAGCATTACAGAAGAAGTGGAAGCTGCCGGGGGAAGGGTGCAGTACCTTGTTCACCAAGCAGCATACAGCACTATCCACCTGAAATATTTACAGTACACCAGTGGTGCAAAGCCTGTTGAGGAAGAACCCGGTTTCCTGTCGAAACTAAAGGAAGCTTTCAAATCCGGCGGAAGTACCATCGCCAATTTGGCTATCTTCCTAACCAATCTATGGCCACTGATCCTTCTGGCAGCAATTAGCTGGATGGTCATAAAAAGATGGAATAAAAGCAAGCAACCTATTAAACAGGATACCGCCGTGTAGTATCTTTATTTCATGACAAAGAAGAAACTCGTTGTACTCACAGGTGCAGGCATTAGCGCAGAAAGTGGACTTAAAACTTTCCGTGATACCGATGGTTTATGGGAAGGCCATAACGTGTACGAAGTGGCCACACCCCGGGGCTTCGCAGCCAACCCTACCATGGTACTGGACTTCTACAACATGCGCAGGAAGGATGTGGCAGCCGCCCGGCCAAATGCCGCACACATTGGTCTGGCCGAGCTGGAAAGGGATTTTGATGTAACCATCATCACGCAGAATATCGATGACCTGCACGAGCGTGGCGGGAGCAGCAATATCATGCACCTGCACGGCCAGATTTTTGAAATGCGGAGCGTACAGAACGAGGAAACTATTTATGAAATAACCGGTGACATCCATGTGGGCGATGTGGATGAACAGGGCCACCAGTTGCGGCCCAACATCGTGTGGTTTGAAGAAGCTGTCCCCATGATAGAAATAGCTGCGCAGGTGGCTGCCATGGCAGATATTTTTGTGGTAGTGGGCACCTCCCTGCAAGTGTACCCCGCTGCTGGCCTGCTGAACTATGCCCCTGCTGCTGTGCCTAAGTTCATCATAGACAAGAAGATTCCCTATACATCGTCCATCCATAATTTGACCGTGATTGAAAAGGGTGCAGGTGAAGGTGTGCAGGAACTGAAGGAATTGCTGCAGGCTTATAAGTAAAACTGAGTAGTGACCCATTTTAAATAATCGGCTGTCAGCCTGAGCTTGTCGAAGGCGACTTTGCATCGTATTCTAAGTCGGTTTCGACAAGTTGAAAATCCCGACTATTCGGAGCTCAATCCCGATGAAAATCGGGACAGGCTCTGACAATATTTCAAAATGAGTCATTACCTAAAACCGAACGTTACGGCACCTCCCCAATAATAAAGTCCAATAGCTTTGCCACGGATAAAGTCAAAGGCTCCTTTCCTGTATCAATCATCAAATGGGGGTTTATGGGTGCTTCGTACACATCGCTCACCCCCGTCAGCAGTTGCACCTTGTCCGGATGTCCCTCGGGCAGTGCAGCTTTCCTGTACAGGCCCTTCGTGTCACGCTGCCGCAGCACTTCGAGGCTGCAATGGAGGAACACTGTTCTTGCTTGGTAATTTCTCTCCAGTTCCCACCTGGCCTCCTGAAACGGGCTGATGGCAGCAATCAGCACAATTTTCCCTTCCTTGCTCAACGCACCTGCCACTGTACCAAGCCTGCGGATATTTTCCAAGCGGTCCTCCTTGGTGAAACCCAGGTCCTTGCAGATGGTTTTGCGGTACACATCGCCATCAATCATTTCAGCAGCCATGCCCTTAGCTCGCAGCAGTTCCACTACCTGTGTGGCCAAGGTAGTTTTGCCTGCACCTGAAAGTCCCGTGAGTTGAAATATGGGCATGGTCAATCGTATTAAAAATGTCTGACTATCGTATAAAGGAAAGTACTTGGAATTCTTGATGTCATACTGAGCTTAGTCGAAGTATTGGCGACTGGAATCTTTCTTAAAAGCGGTTTCGACAGGCTCAACCTGACATGCTTTCCTTCATGCGATAGTCAGTAAAAAACAATCATCAAGCTACCTTACCGAAAAACATATAGCACAGCAATATCGCCGTAATAATGCCCACCAGGTCCGCCAACAGCATGGTACCGATGGAATAGCGGGTATTCTTGATGCCCACTGCCCCAAAGTAAACTGCCACCACATAGAAAGTGGTATCCGATGAACCCTGTAAAATGCAGGCCAGCCTTCCAGCAAAGGAATCCGGTCCATAAGTGCGCATGGTATCGAACATCATGCCCCGGGCACCGCTCCCGCTCAATGGCTTCATCAGTGCCGTTGGCAGTCCGTCCACAAACCTCGTATCAAAGCCGATGGCCCCAAACAAATGGCGCAGGCCGTTCAGCAGCACCTCAAAACTGCCGCTGGTACGCAGCATGCTAATGGCCACCAGTATGCCCACCACGTAGGGGATGATCTTGATGCTGGTTTCGAACCCACCTTTTGCACCCTGAACAAACGCATCAAAAATATCTATCTTCTTGTACAGCCCCCCCAGTACGATCAATATAAAGATCAGCAAAATCAGGCCATTGCTCAGCAGGCCGGAGAACGTTTGCATGGCATCGCCCTTCAATGAGGTAAGGTACATCACCAACAAAGCAATCAGCACCGATGCACCACCGATCCAGGCAATGATCACGGGCTGGAATATCCTGATCTTCTGCTTGAAGGAAACAATCAGCATAGCTGCAATGGTGGCCGCAAAAGTGGCAATCATGCAGGGGATGAAAATATCCGTGGGGCTGCCCGCCTTAACGGATGCCCTTGCCGCAATTACCGTTACAGGTACCAACGTCAGTCCCGATGCATGCAGGCACAGGAACATGATCTGTGCATTGGACGCCTTTGCCTTATCAGGATTGATTTCCTGCAGGCTTTCCATGGCCTTGATGCCAAATGGGGTGGCCGCATTGTCCAGGTTCAGCAGATTGGCGGAAAAGTTCATGATCATATGGCCC
>JAHEZD010000113.1 GCA_023251255.1 Chitinophagaceae bacterium | reverse complement strand
CTGGGCAATCTCCCAATCAGGTTGTGTTTTAACTGGAACAATTAGTGCAAGAATGCAGGGGACAGGGTTGGCTACAGTGGGTACCTTTACCAACCTGAGAATGATTAGGGCTACAGATGCTGTTGGAACATCTTCTAATGGCACAAATAGCGCTACTGACCCGCAGGTTAACAGGACTGCAATGACTTTGGCAATGCTAGCAAACACATTTTATATAGGTGGCCCTTCAGCGGATTTAAGTAGCTTTTATACCTCCATAACTTCTGGTGCTTGGGACGCTGGCAGTACTTGGGATGTGGGCAGCGCTCCAACTTCTACAGCAGGGGTAGCTATTGCAAATGGGCATACTGTAACTGTTAATGCTGCACCTGCCAATGGGAACAACGTAACCATAAACAATGGGGGCATTTTAACTGTTAGCGGCAGCACATTAACTACAGCGGCCGCACTGACCAATAATGGAACTGTGAATGTAAATGGTGGTACATTAAACACCACCACCACACTAACCAATAATGGAATAGTGAATGTAAGTAGCGGTACATTAACCACCACTACTACACTAACCAATGCTGCAGGAGGAAATATAACTGTTTCCTCAGGTACGCTTAACGTCACCACCACCTGTACCAATACAGGTAATTTTACAGCATCTGGAGGTGTTACTAATATTACTGGAGCCTCTACAACAGGCCTTACAAATTCTGCTACAACGGGTGTCTTTACGATTAATGGTGGAACTGTTAATGTGGGTATTGGTGGCAATAACAGAACATTTACAAATAATGGTACACTTACAGTGTCAAGTGGCACTTTTAATATTAATGGTAACGCATCCTATGCATCAGGATCTACCTTTAATCAAAGTGGTGGGGATATAGTAATAGATGGAAATAGTGGTGTTATTGGAACAAGTGTGGCTGCTGGAACAGCAATGCTTTCAATAGCTTCTGCTTCAGGCACTGTTACGGGAGGAAATATTACTATAGTTGATCCTAATTTTAATGCTTCAGGAAAAGCTTTGGATAATAATGTTAGTTCTACTGCTATGGCATGGGGCACAGGCCATACGTTACGCTTGGGAGATGGTGTAAGTACGGATCCCTCATTAAATACAAGTGGTTTTATACTGGAACAGTACACTGGTACAGGAAAGCTCAATTTGGGCAATCTTCGTATTAGTGGTGGAAGTGGAACAAATAGATGGGCATCGCTAGGTGCGTGGAGTACATTTGTTGGAGGTACGCTCACTGTTGATGCAAATTCTGAAATACGTTTGAATTCATCCAGTACCTCTCCTGTTTTTAGTGGGAATATCGTTAATAACGGTACAATTACTTCTACCGTAAATGTAACATTTGCTGGAACAAGTGGAAACGTTAGCGTAGCTAATACCTCTGCTCAAACCATTAGTGGCTCTGGTGTTTTCCGTAATTTGACTGCTTCGCCAACTGCAAACTTTACTTCTTTAACAGAAAATAATACTAGTGTAGCAGGTGTAACTTTTGCTAGTGGATTAACGCCTACAGTTTCAAGTGCCATAACAATTACTGATGGCAAACTGAACGCAGATGCGCTTAGCTTTCCGGGTTCAAGTGCACAAGCAATTGCATTAACTGCCGCTACATCTTCCATTAATGTGGGTAACCTCACATTAAATAATAGTACGGGAGCTACGCTAAGTGGTTTAGGCAAATTAAATGTAACGGGTACGGTCAACATCACCTCAGGTGTTTTGGCAAGTGCGGGAAGGTTAACATTAAAAAGTAGCCTAAGTGGCACAGCAAGAGTGGCTTCTGTTGCTTCTGGCGCCATTACAGGTGCAGTAACTACAGAGACCTACATCCCAGGCGGCCGCCGCGCATTCCGTTTCCTCGGCCATCCATTTAGTACCACATTAAATATGGGGTCTTTAATAGACAATATTTATATCACCGGTGCCGGTGCCGGTTTTGATGTTACTTCAACCAGTAATCCTTCGGCTTTCTGGTTCGATAATACAGCCACTTCACCAGGAGCATGGACCGCATTCACTTCCACTGCGGATAATAGCTGGACACAGTACAGGGGTATACGGGTATTGGTGAGGGGGGATAGGACACAACCAACGGCTTTAACTGGAGGAAATCCAACACCTTTGGCCGTGACGCTAGATGCAACGGGTACTTTGAACACGGGAGCGGCCAATATATCAGTTCCCACAGCAGGAGCATACCATTTTGTAAGCAATCCTTACCCATCGCCTGTGGATATTGGAACTGTTATGAATGCAGCAGTACCCAATATTGGCCCACTGTACTGGGTATGGGATGCCAATGCAGTAACAAGGGGTGCCTATGTAGTTAAAGTGGTAGATGGTATACCGTATAGCCTTGCCATGAACGGTGCATTCATTGTGCAGCCAACATCAGGAACCACACTTGCATTCACAGAAGCCAATAAAACTGCTTCGGCTACTGCCAATCTTTTCAGGACAAATGGCACAAGCAAATTGCTTGCGCTTGAAGTTCAGTACAACAACTACTATGCAGACAACTTGTTTGTGAACTTGGACAAGGATGCAAAAGCCACTATGGATGCAAAAGATGGGGAGAAATTGGTTAATCAGGATGTTAACATGTACACGCTAAGCGGAGACAATAAAAAATTAAGTCTGGATGCAAGACCAATGGTTGATGGTTCAATCATACCACTTGGTTTCACCACCACCATTCCAAGTACTTACAAAGTAAAGGTTGCCAACTATGGATTGGAAGCAGGGATAGAGGTTTACTTGAATGACAAGTTCCTGAACAAAATGACGCTTCTTACTTCCTCAACGGAATACAGTTTTGAGGTAGTAGCAGGCAATGCTTCTACCCAAGGGGAAAACCGCTTTGAACTGGTAATGAAACAGGCTCCTGTACTGGTTCCATTGGTTTCAAGCTTCAGTGTTAAGCTAAGCCCCAATCCTGCAACCGACCTTGTTAAGGTAACGTTTACCAATGTTGCGCAAGCCAATACAAGCATCGTCATCACCAATGCAGAAGGCAAAACAGTCAAGACCGTTGATGCGGGCAATGTACAAAGTGGCCAAATAAGCATCAACCTCAAAGGTGTTGCCAAGGGCAATTATTTTGTAACCCTGGGCAATGGTGCAGACAGGAAAACTGAAAAGTTGATAATCGAATAAGTGTAGGGGTTTGGGAGACTGGTTACTGCTGGTCTCCCAAACCAATTAACTAATAAACCAATTAACCAGTTAACGAATTAACTTCTTCAACATGAAACTAAAAATATCAACCATACAGGTCCTAGTACTATTGGCAATCATTTTCTTGCCAAGCATCCTCCATGCACAACCCGGTTTCGGCGATGATGTGGATGATGTGCCCCTTGATGGCGGTCTATCGCTATTGGTAGCCGCTGGTGTGGGTTATGGTGCCAAGAAATTGAGGAACAACAGGAAAAAGTAAATCATCTCAATAATACAGTATAGGCCCCTACTGCTTTAATAAGTGGTAGGGGCTTTTTATGGTAATAACTTACTAACTGGTTATTACGCAAAGATTGTGGGAACAATGTCAGCCTGAGGCCCTCTCGAAGGCAATGGTTTGCATACAGATAGCCCCTTCCAATTGCTTAGCCCCAGCACTTAAAAATATTTTCCCCGTATTTGTGTAATTGTTTCAAGCTCCGCATCAAGCTTTAAACTGTACGTTTTAACAAAACAATAGAACAGTAGCTTATGCACAAAACAACATTGATTGTAGTGCTTTAGCTGCTTTAAGTGTTTGGTAATTCCTATGGTTTCGAAAGCCCATTCCCCATTATAAAAATGAGCACCATGAAACGACTACTGCTTTGCCTATTGCTTCCCTGTTTGGTACATGCACAACCAATGAAAGGTTATTATGAAGATTACCTGCGGAACACTGACGGCACTCCCCAAATCAATGTACTGGTGCAGAACAGTACCACTATGAAAAGGACCTATACAGATAAGCAGGGCTTTTTCCAGCTACAGGCCAAAGTAGGGGATATTGTCAGGATACAATCCAATAATGGAATCAAGGACATCACTATTGAGAAAGGTATGCTCTATGCTGACTTGGCGAAGCAGAACCTACCAGTGCCAACAGCCATCAATCCTATTACCAGCAATGATTACCTGGACCCAATCAAATATGATAACAAGGATAAAAAACTAGCATCCATAGATGCCCTTATTGATGCAGCAACTGAAACACTGCAGATGAAAGGCAGTTACAATAGCTATTCTCCCATTCAACAAGCGAAAGTGGTCAATGGTAAACTGAAACTGGTGCCAGCCTATGCAAAACGCCTGTCCATTGGTGGAACCTATAATTCATCCATAGAAATAAGAACAGTGAACCGTTTGCCTGCATTGCAATCCACTTACGCACAGGGCAGTTCACAGAATGGGGCCATTGTTTACCGTGGACCGGAAACAAATGAACTGTTCAGTTATGGCCCAACCATTCAATCATTGGAGTTTGATGGTAGCCCCTATGCTTATGATGTAAATGGCAAGTTGGTAGCAACGGGCACTGGCAATGGTATTAAGGCAGGAGCTTATAACAATAGTGTTTTCAGGACCGCAGCATCCTTTGCTCAATCCTTGACCGTTCAGGCAAACCTGGTCCTTTCGCCCAAAAGAAGTTGGAACTTCTCCATGAAGTTGGGGGAGAAGAAGGAAAATACCTTTATCCAATACAACAGGAATACCAACCAGAATATGGCCTTGTCCATTGGCTCAAGCATAGGCTGGTTGAATGTTTCGGCTTCTTATAGTTATTTCGGTGACAGGTTCTCCAATTCAAACAGGAACGGGTTCCTGAACAGGGTTTACCAACAGGCAAGCCTAACCCCCATCAGCTTTGAGAATGCGCAGGGCAATAGGGTTGGTAACAATCAAAGAAGCTATAGTAACCTTGCAGATAACCCTTATTTCCTGTTGATGGACAATGGCAATGCGTTCCATCAATCACAGAATATTGCGGGGCTTTCCTTTGAAAAGAAACGGGGCAAGCTCCTGTTCAAGCTGGACCAATCAATTGAAGATGTATTGCAGCAAGGCAATGAAATGTACAAAGCTGGTACTGCTTATTTTATCAATGGCATATCCACAGAAAGGAACAAGCATGATAGGGGCTATTTCCTGAAAGCCAATACGTCCTTCAGTTTTGGGAGCTATCATTTCAAGTCCACTTTTGCTGCCAATTACATTTACAATACAGCAAGAACAACGATTGACTACACAGAAGGGCTGCATTATAACTACCAACGTTCAGCACATGATATCGGCTTCAGTTACCAAGCAAATTACCAGGAAGGCAGCACAAATACCGGTGCCGGTATTGGCAATAAATTGTATTTATCCAACACCTCCAATGCCCCAGCTTTATTGCTCCCATCTTTAAGTGCCTATTTCCGGCAGAATGATATTTTTGATATCAGTAAGTTAAGCTGCAAACTGTATTCAACTTATAATGTTTCCAAAGCAGAACCAGCTATCAGCAACTCATTGGCACAGGTGAACCTGCTGCAATATACTGCCCAGCAATCCATGCAGTACTTCCCGTTAACTGAAGTGGATAGCTATGATAACCTGCAGCCCATCCATCAGGATGAATTCAAACTGGGCCTTGAAATCAGTTACGGGTACAGGCTTACTTTAACTGGTGAATTCTTTGCCAAACAAACAAAGCATGATGTTTTTCCTTTGTACAATAATGGAAAACTGATGCTTCAGAATATAGCATCCCATCAAACACGGGGAGTGGAGCTGCAACTCACTTATAGCAGCAAGAACAGTTACCAAACAAGGAAAATATCCAATAGCAATAGCCTCTCTTTCTTTGCTTATCACAACAAGGTAACAGCAGTGGAAGATGGTTTCAATAACACGCCCATGGCTGGTTTCAGCAATGTGTACAAAGCCATTGTAAAAGGCCAACCATTGGGTGTGATTGTGGGCAATAGCTTCTTGCGCAATGCAGACAACAGGATACTGATCGGAGCAGATGGCTTTCCATTGGTGAACAATCAAGCAACGGTTCTCGGTAATCCCATACCTGATTTTGTGGTAAAGATGAGCAATGGGTTCAGTTGGAAGAAGCTAACGATGAGCCTTGATTGGGAATGGAGCAAAGGTGGCGATAGGTGGAACGGTACACAGGCGGCACTTGATTATTATGGCCGCTCACAATCATCTGCTGATTGGAGGAACACCACCAATTATGTGTTTGACGGAGCCATGCAGAATGGCCAGCACAATACGGTCCCTGTCAATTTTTACGATGCCAGTTTACCAGTGCAGCAGAACCGTTGGACAAGGTATGGTCCAACGGGTGTAGCAGAAGAATACATGGAGAAAGCAGACTGCATCAGGCTGCGGTTGCTTTCTTTAACGTATAAATGGGAGTTCAAAAAGTACATCCAGAAAATAACGCTTGGCACCTACATCAACAACATTGTTCTATGGACTGCTTATAAAGGGACAGACCCCAATCAATTACTGTTTGACCAGCCCAATACCTCAGGGCTCGATTACTTCAACTTGCCATCTACCAAAAACATAGGCATTAACCTCACCATTCAATTTTAAGTATATGCAAAAGACATTTTTGTTCAGCATACTGCTACTGGTATGCACCATCATCAGCCACACATCGTTTGCACAGCCCACTGATTATGTATCAGCCAAGGAAAAGATCTATATCCATACCAACCATGTTTTCTTTAAACCGGGCGAGCAACTGTTCTTCAAATTGTACCTCGTGAATGCAAAGGACCAAACGCCTTCTACCGTAAGTGCATCGGTGAATGTGGAAGTATTGAACCCATCTGGTAATGTTATCCAGAAGTTGAGTTACAAGGCCGAGAATGGCTACACAGAAGGGTCCTATGATTTTCCGGAGGGCACTGTTGGCGGAATCTATAAACTAAAAGCTTATACCACATGGATGCAGAATGAAAAGGACAGCACCTTTTTCATCAAGGAAATTACCGTGCAGAAAGTGATGGCACCAAGGGTACTGATGAAACTGGATTTCCCCAAGAAAGGTTATGGGGCAGGTGATGAAGTGATGGCCGATTTTTCCATGCGCAGCCTGGACAATCAGCCCATCAAGGACAAACAGGCCAACTACACCGTATCCATAGGAGGGAAAGTGATAGGCACCAGTACCTTCAAGACCAATTACCAAGGAAAGGCACAGGTAACTTTTTCCTTGCCAAAGGAATTAACAACCAATGATGGCCTGCTCAATATCACCATCAACCATGATGCCTATACAGAAGCCATTTCAAGAAGCATCCCCATTGTGCTCAACAAAATTGATCTGCAGTTCATGCCAGAAGGGGGAACACTGGTAGAAGGCCTGTCCACCAATATCGCCTTCAAGGCATTGAACGAAAATGGCAAGGCTGCAGATATAAAAGCGGATGTGATGGATAATAAGGGCAATACAGTTGCCTCGTTTGAAAGCTACCATTTCGGTATGGGCAGCTTTGCCTTTACACCACAACATGGATTGTTCTATAAAGTGAAAATTACTTCACCTACCAATATTGCTGCGGAATATGCTTTGCCCATGGCCCTGCCAAATGGCGTGGTGATGAACCTTCAGCAGGAAAAGAATGAAGTACTGGTTACCTTGAAATCAACCACTGACATGGAACTCAAGTTGATTGGCCAAACAAAGAATGTGGGCTTCTTTTCAAAGGATATCTCCCTCAAGAAAGGGGAGCAGTTGATTAGGGTAGATGCCAATAAGTTCCCAGCAGGCATAGCACAGTTCACTTTGTACACAGCAGGTGCCATGCCCTTGGCCGAACGGTTGGTATTCCTCAACAGTGATAAGGTGCTGCAAGTAAAGATTACCACCGATAAGGAAAAATACCAGCCCCGTGAAAGGGTGACCATGACATTGAAAACATTGGATGATAAGGGCCAGCCCATTGCCTCCAATTTTTCCATGGCAGTAGTGGATGATAAATTATGGAGCTATGCCGATGATAAGCAGGACCATATCCTTTCCTGGCTCCTGCTCAGTTCCGAACTGAAGGGAAAGATTGAAGAGCCACAATTCTATTTCAAGAAAGAAGAGGCGAAAGCCATCCCTGCACTGGACCTGCTCATGCTTACCAATGGCTACCGCTACTTCCAGTTCATAGAATATGTGCAGGAAAACAACAAGCTTAAATACACACCGGATTTGGGTTCCGTACTAAGCGGCACCATTGTGAACAAGTTCAATGAGCCAGTAAGGGCCACCGTCTTTTTAGTGAGCTATTACGCCAATAGCAAAGCCATTAAAATGAAGACGGACGAGGATGGTGTTTTCTGCTTCCCCAATCTGGCACCTAGAAATAGTTATTATATCCTGGCGAAGGCAGAGAAAGACAAAGAAGAGGTGGTGATTAAGGTGGAGCAGAACGGCATTGGTTACAATCCCATCAAGGCCAAGATGCTCAAGAAAATAAATATGGAGAACGATAAGGATTTTGCAGCCATTAAACCATTTGTGCAGCCCCTTAAGCAGGAACTGCAGAAGCAGGGGAAAGATATGCGTTTTGACAGGGACTTTGCTGCTTTTGGTAAGGAGGCACAGTTGGAAGATGTGGTGGTAACAGGTTTTGGTGTTCAAAGAAGGGCGGATATGGTAGGCTCCGTTGCAAAGGTAAATGCAAAGGAAATAGAGAACCTGCCCTTGGGCAATGTTGGCCAGGCACTGCAGGGCAGGTTGGCAGGTGTACAGGTAATGCAAGGTGGTAACCCAGGTGATATTGCCAATATCAGGATACGTGGGGCTGCTTCCCTTACTGGTAACAATGAACCCTTATTTGTGTTGAATGGCATTCCCATGGACAGGTTCTCCATCAACAACCTGAACCCCAACGATATAGAATCCATTGATGTGCTCAAGGATGCATCTGCCACAGCTATCTATGGAGCCAGGGGAGCTAATGGTGTAATTGCCATCCAATCAAGGAAGTTGAGGAACGAAAGGATAAACATCAATCTTTCCAAGAAAAGCTTTTTCTCTTCCCTGCCTGTTTATTCCAATGCACCAACCTATGCCATTGCCAGAAGGTTCTATGCACCCATGTACCAATCATTGGAAACAGAAGAAAGAAGTGATTTCAGGGAAACCATTTATTGGAACCCAGTGGTGCAAACAGACAGAACAGGCACTGCGAAAATCGAGTTCTGGAACTCCGATGCTACCACTACGTTCAGGGCCATTGCAGAAGGTATTGCCTTCAATGGTAAATTGGGAAGGGCAGAAGCTACTTATGCCGTGCAGAATGCCATCACTGTGGATGCCAAGATCCCCCCTTACTTAACTGTTGGCGATAAGGCATTGGTCCCGCTCAATATCAAGAACAATACAGGAACAGCCATGGAGATCTTTATTGAAGTGGATTCAATAGCAAAGGTTCAATTGGGTAAATACGATAAGCAGGTAACCTTGGAAGCGGGCAAGGCAAAACAGTTGCTGGTACCTGTGGAAGCATTGGCTGCCATGAAGGGCACCATGCGTTTTTCCATCAGTGGGCAGTTCAGTACGGAAACATTGGCCCTGCCCATAGAAGCTACAGGTAAAGGGTTCCCCATTATTGAAACCTATTCGGGCAATACATCTACCAAGCACCATTTCAATATCAATAAAATGATACCCGGCAGCTTGCAATCGGAACTGAAGCTGTTCAAGAATGTGGAAGGCCGTTTATTGGATGGTATTGAGTCCATGCTGCAGGAGCCCTATGGTTGCTTTGAGCAAACATCTTCCT
The DNA here is from genome assembly GCA_023251255.1 of Chitinophagaceae bacterium. Lineage (GTDB taxonomy): Bacteria > Bacteroidota > Bacteroidia > Chitinophagales > Chitinophagaceae > UBA1930. The sequence continues at coordinate 6,356 of JAHEZD010000113.1, read as the reverse complement.
CTACTTATCCCAACATCTTTGTGCTCAAGTACCTGCGTGAGTCCAACAAGTCCAATCCAGCAATAGAGAAAAAAGCATTGGGCTATATTGAAGCTGGCTACAAAAGGTTGATTGGTTTTGAAACCAAGGAAGATGGCTTTGAATGGTTTGGCCATTCACCTGCACATGAGGCCCTCACCGCCTATGGCCTGCTGGAGTTTACGGATATGCAGGAGTTCATCCAAGTGGATAAAAGTATGCTGGAGCGTACCAAGCAATTCCTCATGAAGCGGAGGAATGGTGATGGTACTTTCAAGATTGCGCCTGGCGGTTATGACAGGTTCGCATCCGTACCCAACAAGATTGCCAATATCTATATCGTGTATGCCTTAACGCAGGCCGGTGTGGGCAAGGAAATACAACTGGAATATGCAACGGCCGTAAAGCAGGCCATCGCCAGCAAGGATGGTTACCAAATGGCCATGATGGCATTGGCCGCCAGCAATATGCATAACGAAGGAGATTTTGCCAAGCTGATGGACTTGCTGAATGATAGCTACAGCAAAACAAATTTGGCTTCTGAAACAAGTGTGGTGAACTCAAGGGATGCATCCTTGCGGGTAGAAGCATTGGCCCTGTACAGCATGGCACTGGCAAAGGAGAAATCACCCAAGGTAGAGGTAATGGCAGCAACCATTTCAAAGATCCTGAATGAGAAATCCTACTATGGTTATGGTTCCACACAGGCCACTGTATTGGCATTGGATGCTGTGGTAACCTATTCAAAACTGGTGGGCAAGATAACAGAGGAAGAAGCCACCGTTAACTTCCTGGTAAATGATAAGAAAGCAGAGCTGGGCAATACTGTAGCATCCACATTGAGCGATGGTGAAAATACCTTCGCCATCAACTATAGCAATCCCAAACAGGCCATCCCTTACCAGTTGCAGGTATCCTACAACACATTTACACCACCCAATAGCAGCAAGGCTGAATTGAAGCTATCCACTAAGCTCCTTGCCAACCGGACCAAAGTGGGTGAAACCGTAAGGATGGAAATTGAAGTAAGGAATGATAAGGCCATCCTGCAACCAATGGCCATAGCAAAAATTGGCATCCCTGCCGGCCTTTCCACACAGCCATGGCAGTTGAAGGAAATCATGGAAAGGAACCAAGTGGCCTACTATGAAATCTTCGATAACTACCTGGTACTTTACTGGATGGGTTTCGCAGTAGGCGAAACAAAGAAGATAAACCTCGACTTAAAAGCGGAAATACCAGGTACCTATAAGGCCAAGGCCAGCAATACCTATCTATATTACACACCGGAGTACAAACATTGGAATGATGGGGTAGAAGTGGAAGTAAAGGAACCGTAAACCGCTAATGCAAGGAGGCAAGCAATCCAGCTTCCAAGGATGTTTTAGAAAGGAGCAGCCCAATTATTGGACTGCTCCTTTCTCTTTGCTGGTACTGACCGTGAAGGGGGGTCCAAGGGTGCGTTAGGCTGTCAAAACCATGTCAGCAGTACATTAGCCCCATATCAAGCCATTCCCTCCAACATCCAACATCTAGCATCCAGTATCCAACATCTAGCATCCAGTATCCAACCTCCAACTCCCTTCTTCCACCCCCTTTTTGGCCTGAAATCCTTCTTTCCCTACTTTCACCGCTCAATCAAAAAATATGCGGAAACTATTGCTTGTACTTGTGGCTGTTCTTGGCTCCCTGACCCTATTTGCACAGGCCCTCCAAAGCCCCGAACAGTTTCTCGGATACAAAGTAGGCACCCGGTTCACGCCCCATTACAAGATAGTCGATTACTTCAAAGCCGTGGCCCAATCAAGGCCGGACATGGCCAAGCTTGAACAATATGGCGAAACCAATGAAGGCAGGCCCCTACTGCTCACCTATATTTCCACACCCGAAAACATCCAGCAGCTCGATGCCATCAAGGCAAATAACCTGCGGTTGGCCGGTCTAAGCAAGGACAAAGCCATGCCTCAGGCAGCAGGTGCCCCAGCCATTGTTTGGTTAAGCTACAATGTGCATGGCAATGAACCCTCTTCCAGCGAAGCCGCCATGCTCACCCTCTTTGCCTTGGTGGACCCCAGCAATACCCAAACAAAACAATGGTTGAAAAACACAGTGGTAATCATGGATCCCTGCCTCAATCCCGATGGCCGTGACAGGTACGTGAACTGGTACAACCAAATGGTGGGCAAGAACTTCAATCCGGACCCGCAAACAAGGGAGCACAATGAACCTTGGCCGGGCGGGCGCAGCAACCATTACAATTTTGACCTGAACCGTGACTGGGCCTGGCAAACACAGGTAGAAACACAGCAGCGCCTCAAGAAATACAATGAATGGATGCCACAGGTGCATGTGGACTTCCATGAACAGTACTATGATAACCCCTATTATTTTGCCCCTGCAGCAGAACCCTTCCACGAAGTGATCACCGCATGGCAAAGGGATTTCCAGACACAGATTGGGAAGAACAATGCCAAGTACTTTGATGCAAAGGGCTGGCTCTATTTTACCCGCCAGCAGTTTGACCTGTTCTATCCTTCCTATGGCGATACCTACCCCTTGTACAACGGTTCCATTGGCATGACCTATGAACAGGGTGGTCATAGCCGTGGCGGTTTGGGGGTAATCAAATCAGATGGGGACACACTGACCTTGACAGACAGGGCACTGCACCACTACACTACCAGTATGTCTACCATTGAAACCACCTCCAAGAACGCACAGAAAGTGGTGACGGAATTCAAGAAGTTCTTCGATGATGGCAAAGCAGGGAAATCTGGCGAGTACAAAACATACATACTCACATCGGAAGATGAAAACAAGCTCATTGCAGTGAAGAACCTGCTGGATGCCAATGCCATTGAATACGGAAAAATAACCGGCACTTCCATGAAAGGCTTCAGCTACCAAAGCCTGAAAGAAGAGGACGTGAAGATGGGCAAGTTCAGCATAGCCGTATCGGCCTACCAGCCCAAGGGCGCCTTGGTGCAGGTGCTGCTGGAACCGAAGAACAAACTGGTAGATTCTGCCACTTACGATATTACTGCTTGGAGCATACCCTATTCCTTTGGCGTGGAAGCCTATGCGTTGAAGGAAAAGAAAGACGTACAGTTGCAAGTACCTTCCACGGCCTCGGAAGATGATGTGAAAGCCAATTATATTTCTGCCTATGGGTACCTGGTACCCTATACCTCGGTCAACAGCGCCAAAGTGCTGGCCTACTTATTGAGCAAGGGCATTAAGGTACGCTATGCAGAAAAGCCTTTTACCTACAAGAACAGGACCTTTGAAAGGGGTACTTTGATTGTCATCAAGACCAACAACAATATAGCCCTTATCAACACCAGCATCAATGAAGCCGCCTATAAGTTCAATGTGCATCCTGAGTTTGTGGAAACGGGTTTCATGGACAAGGGTGCCGACTTTGGCAGTGCCGATGTGAAGATGATTGCTACACCCAAAGTGGCCCTGTTAACGGGTGATGGTGCCTCCTCCACCGCCGCAGGTGAAGTATGGAACTTTTTTGAACAGCAATTGAACTATCCAATTGCATTGATCAATGCAAGCGACCTATCGAAGACCAGTTTGAAGAACTACAATACCCTGATCATAGCCGATGGTTACTACAAATCACTAAGCGACAAACCGCTAACCGATAAGCTCAAAGGCTTTATCAAGAACGGTGGAAAGGTGATTGCACTGGAAGGCGCCGTATCGCAAATGGCTGGGGCAGAATACGGCTTTAAATTGAAGGAAGAAAAAGTGGACGATAAGGACAAGGACAAAACCACAGACGATTACGCCAACCTCAAAAAATATGGCGACAAGGAAAAGGACTACCTGCCCAACAGCATTCCCGGTGCCATCTACAAAGTGGAGCTGGACAATACCCACCCATTGGCCTTTGGTTATGGCAACTATTATTATACCCTGAAACAGGATGCCAATATTTACGAGTTCATGAAAGAAGGCTGGAATGTGGGTGTACTGAAGAAGGAGAACTATGTAACCGGTTTCAGCGGCTTCAAGGTAAAAAGCAAATTGAAGGACGGTACCGTACTGGGCGTTGCCGAAATGGGCAGCGGCTCATTTGTGTTCTTTGCCGAAGACCCCCTGTTCAGGCTGTTCTGGGAAAACGGCAAGCTACTGTTCTGCAATGCGGTCTTCATGGTAGGGAATTAGCGCCAAAGTACTGCTACGTCATTTGAATTGGACCTTATGGATAATATGGTCCTACCAGCATGTGCATTGTGGATGCCACGTTTTATGTGGCATTTTTATAATCCCGGATAAATGCTAAGGAACCCTTATTTTAGTAACCCTAGTTTGTGGTAGGATGCCCATGATAAGTACAAATAATGGGATACTGCTCTGTTGAGTTTCGGAACGACCCATAGCTTAGCATTGCTGTTGCAGGCTTATCGTAAACTAGCAAAGAAAGACCAAATTCATGCAAATGCTCCAATCGGACAATTATAATAGGTGCAAGGCAGCTCCAATCGGCCAAATAAAAATAATTAGGTAGAAACAGAATAAAAAAGCATTGTAGGCCATAACAATTCGGACAACTTCCCCGTTCTTCCAAGCAATATCCTTCCAATTAATTTTTATTTCTGGTTAATAGGAATATGTTTGGATGTTTTTAATATATACGTTTAATCAACCCGACCTTATGACCACTAACTGCAAAATGCTGTTCGCTACAGCATGTACACCAATGTACAAGATATTATTGGTGATCCTGTTTATAGGTTGTTGTCAATCCAGAGCACAGGTAAATGCAGTTTCAAATACAGGAGGTGGTTCAGCCACGGTCGCCACAAATTTCGTTATGGATTGGAGCATTGGCGAAGCCGAATGCATACAGACCCACTTTGTTGCCAATCCTTTCCCCAACCCAAGCTTCGGTACTTCATGGAACGCTACATGCGGCATCCTCCAGCCTTACGACAAGAACCAGATTATTTTAATGTACCCCATTTCCACTTGGGCAAAGCAGGAAATCAATATCTCCCCAAACCCCACGCCCAATAAGGTACATATCAATTTCAGGCTGCTCACCGATGGAAACCAGTACAAAATAACCATCCACTTACTAACTAGGGATGGGGCTGTTTTGGGTACACAGGAAATAATGCAAGTTAACGGCAGTTCCACCATAGAATGGGACCTTTCCCGGTACCCTGCTGGTGTTTATACGTTCAGGGTCATCTTGAGAAGTGATGTTGGTAATTCAAACTATCCACTAAAAACAGGTTCGTTCCCAGTAATAAAACTTTAATCAATCCCTAGTTATGAGAAAAATTGTACTAGTATCCTTTGTGATGGCAATTTGTATGATGGCCAATGCACAGGTACCACAGAAACTGAACTACCAAGGTATTGCCAGAACGGCAACGGGCGAACCGATTTCCCTAAAGAAAATCACGGTTCGTTTAACCATTGTGGACAGTGCAAACGCCGGTCAGATAGCCTATCAGGAAACAAGGAGCATTACTACTAACTATGTGGGCCTTTTCAGTATCGTAATCGGTAGTCCTGGGGCCACCAATGTCTTTGGGACAGTGGGGGGCGTTAACTGGGCCACTGGTCAGAAGTTCATCAAGCTTGAAGTGGACCCCAGTGGAGGGGCAAATTACACTGTAGTGGGATTGACAGGCCTACAAAGTGTGGCCTACGCATTAAATGCCGCCCCCACCGGAAACGCAGGTGGCGACTTAACTGGTACTTACCCATCACCAACCATTGCCAATAATGCGATAGGAACAAGCAAGATTCTTGATGGTTCCATAACATTAAGCAAATTGGCACCGGGAGTGGTAATCAGTGGACCAACTGGGGCTACGGGTGCAACAGGTACGGTTGGAGCAACTGGTACAACTGGTGCTGTGGGTGCAACAGGCATAGGCTATGGCGGAACATCCACTTCGTCCTTGCTGATCGGTACAGGTTTAAAAGTATTTACCACGCAGGCTGGTTTAGCATATATAGTAGGGGGAAGGATAAGGGCAGCTAATGCTGCCAATGTATATATGGATGGTACAATTACAGCCTATGCCGCTAATTCATTAACAGTAAATGTTGATGCGGTAAGTGGTAGTGGAACTTTAGCTTCTTGGAGCTTTGCTGTGGCAGGTACTGCTGGCGTAACAGGAAGTACAGGAGCAACTGGGCCAACCGGTGCTAATGGGGTAACAGGTGCTACTGGAGCAACAGGTGCGGATGGTGTAACGGGAAGTACAGGACCAACAGGTCTTCAAGGAATACAAGGTGTAGCAGGCCCAACAGGTTCAACTGGGGCCACTGGAGCAACAGGTGCTAATGGCGTAACAGGAAGTACA
>JAHEZD010000040.1 GCA_023251255.1 Chitinophagaceae bacterium | reverse complement strand
GAAGTTGTCACTGAAATGCAGTTCTGCCCCCGCATCTATTAAAATGGTGATATTGCTCTTGAGATGGATGGGGCCGGTCAAATATTTGCCCGCAGGGAAATATACGGTACCGCCACCCGTTTTACTGGCTGCATCAATGGCTTTGGCAATGGCTTTGGTGGTCAGTGCGCTGCTATCGTTCTTGGCGCCATACTTTATGACGTTATAATAATCCTGGGCATGGGTGGCCGCTGCTGCCAGCAATACCATTAATACGATTGAACTTTTTTTCATCATTTTATTTTTGTGTAAATTCTGAATCTGCAATTCTTATTGTCATCTGCTAGTACATCATATTTTGTATGCTTCTTATAAATGAGTGTTAGACTGGGTAACAAATGTTTGCTTCGCAATTCCGCATATTGAACCTGCCTGCCGACACAGGTGGGGATGACAGGTTGACCACAAAGGCACAAAGGTCACTAAGTTAAAAGCTTCGCTTTTCTTGTGCATTGCTTATAACCCATAGTGGAACAATTTTCTTGGAACATTCCACAATGTTCCACCTTTTTTGTTCCATACTACTTGGAACATTTTGTTTGGAACATGTTAAAATGTTCCAAGGATTTTGTTCCAGTCCTGATTTTTTCTACTTTCCAAGTAGAAATCCTTTTACCATTTATACCATGCAATCCTTACGCGAGGTTTTCGACATAACACAGGAGGAATTAGCATTATACCTAGATACTACCCGCACTACTGTTGCCCGGTGGGAACTATTGATTAGGAGCCTTCCGCCAGAAGCTGGCTTAAAACAAATAAGACTGGAAGTTCCCCTATTTGCCGAGCCTACTACTATCCCGGACCAAATTATAGAGGCAGAAGCCAAAGCCAAAGACTCTTTGGCAGCCTTGGCTTACAGACGATTGGTTAAATGCCAAAACAAGTTGACCAGGACCCAGAAACAATTCGAAAGCCAGCAAATAACCTATGCCCGGTGTTGCAGTGCAATTCATTTGGTTAACACCATGCTACCTACCATCACCACTGACGATGCAGTTGCCAAAAAGGACATCAACTGGTTCAAAATGCGAGAATATGAGGCCACCGAAAAAATTGTGGACTGCGGCCCATCGGCACAGCGGCAAACACAGTCTACTATCCGGCTGCTGCAAATGGAAATCAAAGAACTACAGGAGATGCTGGAAAGCGATAACGGAAACTCGTAGAATACCGTAGCAACCGCCGTCAGGGTTAAAAACCGCTGACGGGGCCCTATTCAAATAACCAGTCAACCTCTTTTTTCATACCTTTCTCCAACAAACCAGCATCATATAAAGGCATGGTATCCTTATCATTCACAAAACCAAGTAGTACACAGGCCCCCTTGGCAAGGGTCAACGTATTCGTACCTGTTTTGAAAGCGTAGGTATGAATGTTGATAGCTGGCAGGCCCTTTATAATTAACCCATTGGCAATTTTTGTTTCTGACTGACCGTAATCATTGGCACTGGCATCCGTTTCCAATTCTGGCGGTTTCAAATATTGTTTCTCTTTTTTATTGAAGAAGCCCACCAATACTTTTACTGGATTTGAATTGGAGAATGTGATGGAGGTACCATTCAGTATTTGCTGCTGAAAGGAAAGCTTTATCCCCTGCAGGTTTCTCAGTTCCTTGGCATAAGCCGTTATGGAAAGGCTGGTGTCATTGAACGGAAGGGAATTGGTGTCAATGACGAAACGGTTGGCCTTGGTGCTTTGCAGGACGACGTATTCATTTTTCAACACCGTGAATTCATTGCCCTGCTTTGCGGGATTGTTTTTCAACGAATCAATCTTGTGCCTGAAGTGGGCCAGTTCATTTTCAAAGGGCACCAATACCTCTGCCCAAGTTTTAAAAGTACCGTCCACACCACGGATGGGGATCTTCCTTTGCTGGGTCTGCATACTATTGGCATAGCGGTAAGTTCCCTTGGTCAGCTCCACCAACTGCTTGTAGCTGGCAATGCTCCGTTCCAAATAAGGCAGGGCCTTCTCCAGATCCTTCACTTCATTGGAATATTTATAACGGAGTATCAACAATGCTGCTTCTGCTTTGGAGGCATAATGGTTGGCCAATGCTTCATAACAAAGCATATCGTTTTTGAGCCGTTCAAACTCTTCGGTATTGCTGGTGGGCCGTACCTTATTGATGGCAGCTACTGCTTGCTTGGCATGTGCCCTTACTTCATGGATAATCTGCACAGGTGTTTCACCTATATGCGGTTCCTGCTTCCACTCCTTCTCTGCATATTCAATCAGTTTCTCGCCCACAGGGCTCTCCGCATCATACAGCAAATCAAACAGGCCGTAACGGTAGGGATTGATCAACTGCGTCATCAGCATGCCGAGGGTCAGGGTTTGACGGTTACCATCGGTGATGCCGAAACGCCTCAGCAATTTAGGGGCTATCTCCCCTGACTGGTTATAGGCTTCGAGAATATCGGTTCCTTGTTGGTTGCTGCAGCCATACCTAGTGGCCAATAAATTGCTCCAATAGTTCACTTCATCCATGCTGTCACGGTTGGCCTTCCAAGCATAGCGGTTCCATGCTTTGTACCATATCCAGTCACGCTCTATCTGCAATAGGCGCCCGTCCCGTGCGGCAGAATCATAAGGCGAGGCTTTCACACTATCGGCCGTATAGGGGAAGTCCCAATAGGATGCTTGTGGGTAGAGGTGCAGTCCCTTTGCTTCCATGATATTGTGCATGGCCTTCACTGATTTCTGGATGAAGTCCGTGGCCCCATAACGGAAGGGTTCCAAGTTGGCAAGTATGTGTACGTTCTCAATTTGTACGGAACCCAAATGGGCCAATGTCCTGTGCAGTTCTGCCCAACTGCCGCGAGGTTCATAAGTGGTGAGTGCTTCTCCATTGAACTTCGCTTCTGTGTACAAATTACTGTACAGCCCCTTGCTTGCCCTGATCACGGCGGGCGCATCTGCATCATGCGCACGCAACACAATGGGCGGCTCCTCTGTTTTGCCCAATGCTTTTAGGCCATCCTTCATGCCGGGGATGATGGTCTTGGTAAACCATTCTATATCATCATTGCCCGTGCCTTCCATGGCTTCACCCAAGCACACCATGAGGCCCACGTTGGGGTATTTCTCCACGAACGCTGCTATGGATTTCCTGGTATAATCTGCAATCAATGGAATGATGGGACGGTTCCTGTCCTGCGTTTTGATATGATGGTATTCTGCAAAAGGTTTGGAAACGATAATGTTGTAAAACATTTGGATTACCCAAATTCCACGTTTGTCTGCTTCTTCTGCAATGAACCTGTATATCTCCTCATTTTTCTTGAATGTTTCCTCGCTTACTTCTACGGCGTAGGGGTAGTCCTTTAGCTTGACCAAGGAAGCAAAGGGATGGCCGTTCCATAGGTACAGGGAGTTCATCCTGTTTGCCAGCAGCGAATCCAGGTACTGCACCCACATTTGCTTATCGTAGAACCAAGGGAAGGTTTCCGGTGTGTAGGGATATTCGTAGACTGTTCTACCAGGCAGGTAATAGGGTTTCTGCATACCGATGCAGGTGCCGCGCATGAGCATTTCGGGGGAATCGGCAGTATTGATAGTCTTAGGAACTTTACCAAGAAGATTTATGCTATCAGCTAGAGCCATACAGCCGTATAAAAAGCCCGAAGCATCATTTGCAAAAACGGTTATCCCTATATTCTTGTTGTAGCCTGTAAAGGATGAAATAATAAACCCTTCTTTGGATATTTTTTTACAGGAAATGCATTCTTCATACAAATGTTCTACAATCCCAATAACAGTTTGTGCTTTTTTTGTGGGTTCTTCAAAAACCAGATTTCTCTTGTATCCATTTCTGATTAAAGCATCAGACAGTTTCCCTATTCCATATTTAACTCTTGGAAGCTCAAATATTTTTGGTGACACATAGATAAGAATGGTCTCTTTCTTCTGTGCAATAGCTCCATCCACATTCAATGCAAATGTTGCGATGAAGACAATCAATATTTTGGACACATTATTCATGGATGGTTCAAACAAATTTGCGGTTAGCATAAAACGTTCCTACGGAACGAAAAACATAATTAAACGATTCTTCTACCCACAAGACGTTCCGATGGAACGAACAACGTTTTACAATTATCATTTCATTATAAAAATTCCGCTGGTTTGAAAACGCCTTTATGATTATCATTATATCCATAAAACATTTTTTGCGGAGCGAAATACCATTTAAACGATTCTACTACCCACAAGACGTTCCGATGGAACGAACAACGTTTTATAATTATCATTTCATCATAAAAATTCCGCTGGTTTGAAAACGCCTTTATGATTATCATTATATCCATAAAACATTTTTTGCGGAGCGAAATACCATTTAAACAATTCTACCCACAAGACGTTCCGATGGAACGAAAATGCGGATTGACACGAACTACCGATTGGCGACTTCCGACTAGCGATTCCAGCTAACAACTACTGCTATTCCCTTCTATTGCCTTCTCACTACTGCCTACCCACAGCCGCCAATTCATTCAAATATCTCTCAAGCATGGTATAGCCCTCCTTGTCCAACTTATTTCCATCGCTTGCGTCTTTTGGGTTCAATTTGTTTTGGAGTTCCCATGCATCAGGTAGCCCATCCCCATCGGTATCCAAAGGAGCTGGGGCAGTTTTATAAGTCCCTAATCCACCAACAGCAATGGGCAAATCAATGATGCCTGGCTTACCAAATACGCCCTTACCTGTTGCAGTGCCTGTTTTGGTCTCGTTGATTACCCTTGCATCTACAGCATCCCTTGTGGGCAATATGGCGCCTGCGTATTTCAGTACTTGGTTGTATGCATCCTGCGCAGGCTGATTGGGCAATGGAGCAGTTATCGGGAAAGCATTCGTTGCAATGGCATTCTTAGGATAACCTTCTTCGGCCAGGTCAACACCTTTCTCATTTTTCTTGGTCAATGATTTGTCACCTTCCATGATATTGCCATCCACAAACCATTGCCCAGTGCCCTTGGCTTTTTCCTTTTCATATAAGGCGTGAACGAATTTCAGTTCACTGGGACTTGCTGGCCCGGGCTTGTAATAATTGTTCACCATGTTCACCTGTGATACGCCACCGGGGATATTCACTTCACCACCATAACAGGCATTGGGATTGCCCCAGTTGTAGACCACATTGTTTCGGTAGTCTATGATGGCCATGGTATCGTGGGCCCTGGCACCATCAAACCTTACGGCCCTGCTGTTCAGATGGGCCAATAGATTATGGTGATACGTTGCGTACTGCCCGCCCCAAACGCCACCATAGGAACGGTGGCCTTTTGCATGGCCTGCTTCGTACAGGCCTTCGCTAACAATGCACCACTGTACGGTGGTGTTCTTGGTATCGTACATGGCTGCACACTCTTCATTGGCCCAACTGAAACTGCAATGGTCCACAATTACATCGTGGCAGTTTTCCATGTCGTACCCATACAGGCCCGACTTCAACGTACCACCGGGACGTGAACGGATAAAACGGATAATGATATTGCCATGATTGCCTTTTTGGGATGCTCCATTCAAGATAAAAGAAAAGTTGGTCAGGCAGATACCATCACCGGGGGCTGTTTGTCCTGCGATGGTAAGATTGGACCTTTTGATCTGGATTTTTGATTGCAGTTCTATGATGCCTGACACGTTGAAGATAACGGTCAATGGCTGGTTAGGATACTGTTCCAACGCCCACCTGAAACTGCCTTCACCACTATCGTTCAAATTGGTAACAGCCGCTACTTTACCGCCACGGCCACCGGAGGCGAATTTCCCAAAGCCTTCGGCACCGGGGAAAGCAATTACCTGGGCAGTTACTTTCTGCAAAAAGAAAGCAAACAAGAAAACGGTTGCTGCCTTTCTTAAATGGCTATACCATGTTGTTAATTGGATCATCTTATCAGTGGATTATTTCTTGAAGTTTAATGCCCCCGCTATCATTGCTTTGATAGGCCGCTTCCACACAGGCCATCGTGTAAATGCAATCCTCCACACTATTGTCCGGTTTGGCAATGGTGCCATCAACCGCCATCATCACCTGTGCCATGCTGCCAATAAATGCATGGGGGAACCAACCACCCCTTACATCCAGTTCCTTCCATTCCGGTTGCTTGCCCTCTTCCATGATGATATATTCAAACATATCCGGCACACCGCGTGGATAATCAATGAGCACACCCATGTTTATTTTGATAGCGCCCTTGGTACCCTCAAACTTGATGTAGGAATGCTGGTTATGGTGACCAAACTGGTGGCAATGGTTGGTAAGGATATTGGCACGGACCATTTCACCATAGTCCATGATGATGCTGGTGCGCACCGAGGCCAGTTCGTTCATGCAGGGATGCTTGACCGTTCTAGCGTACACGCCCGTTGGATTGCCCAAGAAGGAACGGATCAAATCCACGTAATGGATGCTATGGTAGAGTATTTCAATACGTGGCATGCCATGCATGAAGGTCCAGAGGTTCCAGGGCGTGTTCACATTTACATACACTTCCATATCGCATAGTTCACCAAGGCTCCCTGCTGCTATGATACCTCTTGCTGCTTCAATAAACGGTGCATAACGCAACTGGAAATTGACTGCTGCAATCATTTGTTTGGACCTGGTCAGCTCCAGTATTTCCCTGGCTTCTTCCAGGTTATTGCCCATGGGCTTCTGGATGAGGACGACGGATTTGTTGGGCAGTTGCTTGAGCACATCCATGATGGCCGTTGCTGGTAAGGCAATATCATAAATGGTGGGTCCATTACTGCCAGCAATCATTTCATCCAAACTGCTGTACACGTTTCCGATGTTGAACTTTTCGGCCAGTGCAGTTGCTTTTTCCTGGTTGATATCGTAGATGCCTGCTACATGGTAGCCAGCAATTTGGTAGGCTGGCAGATGTGCATCATTGATAATGCCACCCGCACCAATGATGCAGATGGAAATATTTTTTTGAGGCTTATAATAGGTATCCTGCTGCATGATGTTCTTGATATTGTATCAACACTTCAAGTTGATAACTGAAAGGCAACCTTACCACAAAGGCATGGGCCATAAAAATTAAAGTTCCGTTTTTTGTATAGCACTAAAATTATCCGTGAAATTTGTGCCTAGACCTTCAATCCACCCAGATAATTGCCATAAGTTAACACTAAAACCGAAGCTATTAAAATGGCCAGTGCCAATGCCAGCAACTGCAATGTTTTGTTACTGCACATTTTCCATTCTTTCATGAGCAATCCGGCTAGTGCACTAAAGAATACCAACATGACCATATGGATCGCCCAGCTTGAAAATTGATATTTCCCAAGGTTCACATGGCCCAGGCCATAAAAGAAAAACTGGAAATACCAGAGCACACCGGTAATCATCGCCATGATAAAGTTGGTTCCCAATACCTTGGTTGATGCAGTATATTCACCAAAGGTTTTCTCTTTAATATGCAGGTACAAGCAATAGAAGAACGTGGTGACAAAGGCTCCTGTATTGGAAAAGATATACACCACATTTATCTTGAAATTGCCTGCTCCATATTGTTCAGCCACTGTAGCAATCGGAGCCCCTTCTGCAATGGCAAAGCCATATAAAGCGGAGAGCACCCCAGCCAAAATACATAGGGGCAATCCTTTGGAAAGGGAAAAAACAACATTGCCCTGCTGTTGCCTTTTCTCGATGTCCTTCTCCTTGTTCCGCCCAGCAATGCCACAAATAGCAATCCCCAAAGCTCCCATCACAATTCCTGAAACAATATAGCCGGATCCATTGCCCTTTAATGTCTCAGCCAACGTGCCATTCATGATAGGTGGCAATAGAGTTCCCACCACACAGGAAATGCCAACTGCAATGGCATAGGTTAAGGAGTAACCAACATAACGTATGGCCATACCAAATGCAGTACCGCCAATGCCATATGCCATGCCATATAGGAATGAGTGCCACATGGCACTTGATGGTGATTCGTGCAAGACCCTGAACAATTCAGGAATGGTAACCCAAGCAATGAACAGTGGCAGGATGAGCCAACAAATAGCAGCTTGTGCCAACCAATAAGTTTGCCATGCCCAGCCTTTTACTTTCTTCTGTGGGGTGTAGCAAAGTGAGGCCCCGGCCGCACCAACACTGTGAAAAAATATGCCGTTGAATAAACTCATTGTTTGTTACCATTGGGTCTTACCACAAAGCATGCCTGCCAGTAAAAGCAGGGCACGGGCGCAAAGTGAAAAACTTCGTTTTATTACAGTTGATAGAATTGTTTGGCGTTAGTATAGAATATCTTCTCCTGTGCCGATGGACCAGTTAATTGTTCTATCGCATTTTTATAAACTGTCCATGTTTTGGTATAGCTGCCAGCCAATAAACTTACTGGCCAGTCGCCACCACAAAAGCACCTGTCCTCCCCAAAATTCTCCATGATAAATGCGATGTAGGGAACCAGGTCATCTTCACTCCATCCATCCAAATTTCCAGTGGCCGTTCCCAACCCGGAGACCTTTGCATGGAAATTGGTATGCTGGGCTGCCTCTTTCATGAGTGTTCCCCAAACGCCAAATTGCTCCTTTGATTTGATGGGCGGCTGATTCAAATGATCGAACACCATTTTCAAGGAAGGGATTTTTGCTGCAACCTTCAACACTGTTTCTATATGCTGGGGCAATACGCCTACCACATCGTAAGTGAGGTTATTGTCTGCCAATAGCTGCAAGCTCTCCAGTACAGTTGGCTGCAATAACCAGTCTGCATTGGGTTCATCGTGGATTAAATGCCTGACACCTTTGTAATAATTATTGGCAAGATATTTACCTGTCAATGCCTTATTCGTTGCATCGGGGTCCATTAGTGGCAACCAACCTACCACGCCTTTCAACCAATCGGTTGCTGAGGCTTTTTCCAGCATCCAATCAGTATCCTCAAAAGTATTTGAAGCCTGTACAAGCACCCCTTCTGACACGCCAACGGCAAGCCTTTCTGTTTCTATTTCTTCAATATGATAGGTACGGTTCAGTATGGAAGTATTGCCATCCAACCAAGCATATGCTGCTTTGTCAAAATTCCAGATGTGGATATGTGTATCAATTATCTTATTGGGCATCGCAATCGCAAATTTCTTTGTAGTTAATTAGAAATAGGTCATGGTTCATAGATAGCAGTGATGTCCGGCCCCTCCATCAGCCCGCATATTGCGATGGCCTATGAACTATGGGCCATCGCCACTTCCTTCTTCAAACCAAACTGTTCATCAATCTCCTCATTGTGTTCACCCAACATTGGTGCACCTTTATCCGATGAGAAAGTTTTTCCGTCAACCCTTATCGGGCACCTGGTTGTAGTGATGGAGAGCCCATTGCTCGTTTTCACCACAATTTCCATATTCAATGCTTGATAGGCTTCCTCGTTCATCAGTTCCTTATAGCCCAAAACCCTTGCACACCAAATATCTGCCGGTTCCAAAATGGATAACCAATGACTGGTTGTATTGGTTATTAGCAGGTCTACCAGAACAGCTTTTATTTCATCACGTTTATCGAACCATTCTGCACTGTCACTGTATTGTTCCAGTTCCTTGCAACTCAACAATTGGGCAAGTTTTACAATATCGCCCATTGCCAGTGCCAAGTAACCGTCCTCCGTTTTATAGATACCATAAGGAGCAGCAATATAAGCATTGGCACCATTGACCGCACTGCGCACCGGGAGCTGCTTCCCATCGTTATAATAACAGGTCAGCACTTCAAATTGGAAGTCCAAGATACTTTCAAACATGCTCACTTGTACCAGTGCCCCTTCCCCAGTTATCCCCCTTTTATATAAACAGGCCAGGATACCTTGCGCAATATGTGTTCCGGCTAAAATGTCCACCACTGCCACCCCCATTGGTGTGGGGTTCTTATTGCTGCTATTGCTTAACCATGTAACACCTGATGCCGCTTGGAGCAGCAGGTCCTGACCAGGTAAATCCTTCCAGGGACCTTCATTGCCATAGCCACTTACTTCCGCATAAATAATTTGCGGATTGATTGCTTTTACCGTTTCATAATCCAGACCTAGACGCTGCATTACACCGGGGCGGAAATTGTGCAGCACCACATCTGCCTTCTTCAACAAAATTTTTATCTTCTCTATATCCTCTTCATTCTTCAAATCGGCAGCATAACTTTTTTTGTTCCGGTTGATGGCGTGAAAAATGGTTGACTCACCTTCTATCATCACATCAGACACATAGAGATGGCGACAGATATCACCCGTTCCAGGTTTCTCAATCTTTATCACTTGGGCCCCCATGTCTGCCAAACGCAGTGCCGCTGAGGGGCCAGATAAAAACTGGCTGAAATCAATAACCACTATGTCCTGCAATAACTTCATGTGATTTGTTTACTAATAATTTCTTTCCTGAGAATCCTGTTTTACGTCATTCATGGGCCATCCCTGCTAACAGTAAGGCCCTGTCTGGCATCAGTTTATAAAATCTGCGTATACCTCTTTATTGTGCTGGCCCAGTGATGGTGCTGCTTTTGACGAAACCAGTTTCTGCCCATTAATCCTGATGGGGCAGCGGGTGGTTGTTACGGATTTTCCGCTATCAAGCTTTAGCACTTGTTCCATTTGCAGCACTTTATAAGCTTCACTTTCCAGCATCATGTTCCAATCCAGCACTTCCATTGCCCATAAATCATGTGCCTGCAATTTAATTAGCCAATGGTCCGTATTGAACTGCTTCAAATAATCTGTCAATATTGACTTGATATCGTCACGATTGATAAACGCATGCTCCTTGGTATAATTGAATAATTCATCGCACTCTATTACTCCTGCCAGTGTGTGAATGTCCATCATTGCAATGGCAATATAGCCATTGGCCGTTTCATAGATACCGTAAGGGGCCCCAAGTAGAGGGTTGCCGTTACTGATGCCGCTTCTTTTTACATCCTGATTGCTGTTGAAATAGGTGGTCAATAATTCAAACTGGAAATCGAGCAGGGATTCCATTAAACTGATTTCGATCAATGCTCCTTTATTTGTCTTCTGCCTCCTGATCAATGCAGCTAAAACACCCTGTACCAACTGTGCGCCGCATAAGGTATCTGCAATGGACAAACCAAAGGGCACAGGAGCGTCCCCTTCATTGCCTGTTGTATAGGTTAGGCCCGCAACTGCCTGCAATAGCAGGTCCTGCCCAGGCTTGTTCTTCCATGGTCCGGTTTTCCCGTAACCACTTATTTCACCATACACTATACGGGGATTTATCTGCTGAACAACGTCATAACCCAACCCGATTTTTTCCATGATACCGGGACGGAAATTGTGTATGGCAACATCTGCCTTGGAGATAAGTTCCTTTACAATAGCTACGTCTTCTGCATTTTTCAAATCGGCCGTAAAACTTTCCTTGTTCCGGTTGATGGTATGGAACAATAATGAATCATCGCCCAACCATAAATTTTTTATGGCCAATCTCCTCCCTGCATCACCTCCTTTGGGGCGCTCTATTTTAATGACCCTGGCACCTAGATCGGCCAACCTCAGCCCTGCCGATGGTCCGGATAGATATTGGCTGAATTCCAGCACAACTAAACCGTTCAATGGTAAATTGTTCATACTGAAATGGATGATTGATTTTTTTCCACGCTATACTTATAAATCCTATTGACTTCTTTTAGCACCTGTTTGGCATCCTTGCTTTTACCGCTCAAAAAATCATGGATAAACGCTCCTGCATGGTCCTGGAAATAGAGGTATCCATTGTACCGTGGGCGAACGTAGCCTCTTTCCATTGCAGGCAAATTATTACTGAAAAAGTTATTGGTCATTATATTGGCCAGCTCGTTTTTCCAAGCAGCCAAGTGTCCCGGCTGCCCACCATTCTCCACATACAAAGTAGATTGGCAGGAAGCTGAACAGGTCATTTCTGCAAAAGCAATAGCTTCTTGCTTATGTTGGCTAAATGCTGACACCGACAGTCCAGTTCCTCCGATAGTGGTCTGCAGTTGCTGGTTGTTCATGCTAACCACATCAGCATAATGCAACAGGTTTTTTGCATATCCAACCCGTGAATAATTGCTGTAACCATATGAAAATGGACAATACCAATAATCATTAGCTGCTGCCATTGCTTCTGCAACTGCAATAGGGTTTTTGGAAAACATGCTCCTATCAACCAAACTGTACAAACTGTTCATGATCCGTAAAGCTTCAATGCCCGTTGCCTCATCAATTACTTCCTTTTCATCTGCAAAGGGCGCCTGCCCTGCAGCTATGCAGAAAGTATAGAAGTTCATCAACAAATCAATGGGGATTGCAGGCACCGCTACTTTGCCCAATTTTGCGATTGCAAGCACTTCTTCCCAGGTTCCGGGAACGGCCATTCCGTTTGCTTCCAATAAATCCTTCCTGTAACTGGCAAAAGGTGCAGCAGCATCTATGGCCAATGCCCATTGATGGTGGTTGTAGTTATAACTTGAATGGGAATAACCAACACTGTTCTGTAATTGGTCATCTAAATAATCCTGTGATAAATATTGTTCCAAAGGCAGCACACATTCCGTTGCAGCGGCACAGCCCACCCAAGGATGGTCAATGATTAATAGGTCGTAATTTTCTGTCAATCTTTCTATGGGAAAATCGGCAAATTCCTGTAAAGTCCTCTTGGTCCACTTGATTTCTATATGTGGATTCAATTCATGGAAACGTTGCGATGCAGCTAGTAATGGCGTTATGCCACGGCTATGGTTCCAAGTAATTCCATGTAGTACAATCTCACCCATTCAGTTCCTTTTTGTTGGCCAGTAAAATATGTTCGCAAACCATTACCAGTTCCTTGTGCTGGTTATGCACTTCCACCAGTTCCGTTACCAAGCCAAAGCCAGGTTTCTTATGGTCCCTTTTATCTTTTATGGTAACGGTGGTCTTGATGGTATCACCAATAAAAACGGGCTTTATAAAACGCAATCTCTCATATCCATAAGTCATGGCGGCTTCATTCACCACCTCAGCAGTAAGTCCAATGCCAATGGTAAAGATCAGTGTGCCATGTGCAATCCGCTTTTTGAACGGCTGTGTCTTGCACCATTCTTCATCCATATGATGGGGGAAAAAGTCGCCGCTTTGACCAGCATGAACAACAATATCAGTTTCGGTAACTGTCCTGCCCTTTGTATAGCGTACAGTATCCAGCTCAAAATCTTCGAAGTATTGTTTTACCAACATAAAAAAAATTAAACAGCCAAGTTTTGCTTACGTGAAAAGAGGAGAATTGCATGAAGGTAATTCCTACCATAAGTAGCTTAGTATCATACAGTCAAGCATTCTAAATAAGCAATAAATAACCTTTTGAGAAACTAATCGAAAGTAGAACATGGATGAAGGGGGGCAAATGCCACGTTTAACTATAATGATGTACTATTTTACTGTGGCAACGGTTATCCATACTTGATAGACATGGAAATTATTGCGCATAAAAAAAGCCGCTTCACAGCGGCTTCTAAAAACAGGTAACCTGGCCATTACTGGATAGATAATTTATACTTCGTAACAGTATGGTATTTTTGCCCCGGCTTCAACAAGGTTGTTGGGAAATTTGGTTGGTTGGGGGAGTTGGGAAAATGTTGTGTTTCCAAACATAAGGCAGTATGCTGCTTAATAGATTTGCCATCATGGTTGATAAACTTACCGTCGAGGAAATTGCCTGTATAGAACTGCAGGCCCGGTTCTGTTGTATAAACATCCATCTTCCTTCCGCTGGTTGCATCGGATAAAGTAGCAACCATTGTTAAGGATGTATCTTTTTTGTTCAGTACCCAATT
This sequence comes from Chitinophagaceae bacterium, assembly GCA_023251255.1. Classification (GTDB taxonomy): domain Bacteria; phylum Bacteroidota; class Bacteroidia; order Chitinophagales; family Chitinophagaceae; genus UBA1930. The sequence continues at coordinate 35,271 of JAHEZD010000040.1, read as the reverse complement.
ATGGTCGTAACCGCCTTTTACTGAATCTATTCTTGCTCCTATTTTTTCGGCTTTGGTAAAATCAAAGGGCAAGCCCTTTACTGATTTGATTTCGCCTGTAGGGATCAATGTACTGTCAACTGGCGTGAAATGATCTGCATCAATAAACAGGTTCTCATTGAGGATGGTATTGTTTACATCGCCACTTAAGTTATAGTAATTATGCTGCGTAAGGTTTACATAGGTTGGCTTGTCGGTTTCGGCATTGTATGCTATTTCCAGTTCATCCTCATTGGTCAATGTATAGCGAACGTTCACTTTCAGGTTTCCCGGATAACCCTCTTCGCCATCCTTGCTACTATAGCTCAACAATAAAGTTGGCGTGGTATCATTTACAGTGGCTGCATCCCACACCACTTTATCGAAACCTTTGTTGCCACCATGTAAATGGTTCTTGCCATCGTTGGTTGCCAATGTGTAAGTTGCGGTATCAATCTTGAATTTGCCATTAGCTATACGGTTACCATACCTACCAATCAATGCACCGAAGTAAGGGGGCTTCTGCAGGTACTGGTTAAGGCTATCAAAGCCTACAAGGATGCTCTCTTTTTTTCCGGCCTTATCAGGGAAGGTCCATGAAGTAACTATGCCCCCATAGGTGGTAATCTTAACTTGGTTGCCCTTGCTATTGGTAAGTGTATAAAGGGATACATCCTTACCGTCAACTGTACCAAAAGCAGCTTTTGTGATGCCGGTCCTGGTTTCGGTTTTTGTTCCCTTGCAACCCGCAATGGTTATGGCAATGGCCATGGCAATCATCAATCGTTGTTTCATAATGGTTTGTTTTGTTTATTGAAATAAAGTCCTTTCCCTGTTAAGTCTGGAGACTCCGCAGGGCTATAAAAATTTAAGCCCTTCCTTATTCAGTTGTTCATACTTCTTTTTATCGAAGACAAAGAGGAATGCCCCTTTACGGGATGATTCCTTTTCTTTTTCATCCAGTTTATGGAGCAGGTCCAGTGCAAGGATCTTTTTGGTAAAGTTCCTCTTGTCGAACCTTGTATTGTAAACTGCTTCATATAATGCCTGCAATTGCTGCAACGTAAATTTATATGGCAACAATTCAAAACCTATTGGATGGCTGGTTACTTTTTCCTGCAATCTTTCCCTAGACAATTTGATCATTTGCCGATGGTCAAAAACCAATGCGGGGATTTTGTTCAGCGAAAACCATTTGGCATGGTGCTCGTTCATCAATGCCTCGTTGTAATCATCAATTTTTATCAGGGCAAAGTACGCAATGGATACAACCCTTGCAGCAGCATCCCTTTCCACATTACCAAAGCAGTGCAACTGCTCCATGTAAATATCCTGCAGTCCTGTTAACTGGTTCAATATCCTTGTTGCAGCAGCATCCACACTCTCATTTTGCTGAACAAAGCCGCCCATTAATGACCATTGACCTACTGCTGGTTCCAATGCTCTTTTAATAAGCAATGCTTTTAGCTCCTTTCCATCAAAGCCAAAAATGATACAGTCCACGGCGAGCAGGTGCCTGTCATGGTTCTTATATGCAGTGATGGCTGGCGGCATGGAAAAACAATTGATTGGAGACTGTTTGGAGTTTGTTGTTGCCTGTTCTGTTGTTTATTGTCGAAGCATATCGGGCCAATAGTTCCCTAGAAGGTGCAGATAATCCTGCACCTTCTAGGGAATACTTTACGATTTGTTCAATTGATAGTACACATCGCTCCACTTCAATTCATTTTTGAATTGATAGAGGGAGGTTTCCTTTCCTATTAAAGTGAACTCTATGCCGGCCATACTTGCAAAATCTTCCATATGCTCTGCTGTGAGATTTTGGGAATAGCCTGTATGGTGCGCACCCCCTGCATAGATCCACGCTGCACAACCAGTATGCATATTGGGATATGGTTTCCATAACACCCTTGCCACAGGAAGTTTCGGAAGGTTATGCAGTGGAGCAACTGCCAATACTTCGTTGACCAGCAAACGGAAACGGTTGCCCATATCAACAATGGATGCATTCAATGCAGGGCCCGGTGCAGAGTTGAATACCAGACGAACGGGGTCTGCCTTGCCACCAATGCCCAAAGGATGGATCTCGCAAGAAGGCTTTGCATCGGCAATACTTTCACAGATTTCCAGCATGTGGGAACCAAGTACCAAGCGGTTATCCGGATTGAAATGGTAAGTATAATCTTCCATAAAAGAATTGCCGCCCTTCAATCCGCTACCCATTACTTTCATGGCACGTACAAGGGCAGCAGTTTTCCAGTCCCCTTCGCCACCAAAGCCATAACCCTTTGCCATTAAACGTTGCGAAGCAATTCCCGGCAATTGTTTCATGCCATGCAGGTCCTCAAATGTATCCGTATACCCTTTGTAATTGCCTGCTTCCAAAAATGTTTGCATGCCCAGTTCTATCTTGGCCGCATCACGCAATGATGCATGCTGTTCACCACCTTTCAATAGGGAGGGCATCAATGTATAACTGTCTGCATATTCCTGTACCAAGGCATCTACTTGGGCATCCGAGATCTCATTGATCACTTTAACAAGGTCACCAATGCCATAGGTATTGACTGAGTAACCAAAACGCATTTCGGCTTCCACTTTATCGCCATCGGTTACTGCCACATAACGCATATTGTCGCCAAAACGCACAAATTTTGCCCCTTGCCAATCATGCCAACCTGCTGCTGCACGGATCCAGGTGTCCACTTTGGACAATGTTTCCTCATCCTGCCAATGGCCTACCACCACTTTCCTGTTCAAACGCATACGGCTCATGATGAAACCGAATTCCCTGTCACCATGTGCTGATTGGTTGAGGTTCATGAAGTCCATGTCAATATCGTTCCAAGGAATGTCACGGTTGAACTGTGTATGGAAATGGAGCAATGGTTTCTGCAAAATCTTCAACCCGCCAATCCACATTTTTGCCGGGGAAAAAGTATGCATCCAAGCAACGATGCCAATGCAGTTCTTAGCAATGTTTGCATCCTGGCAAACCGCAAAGATTTCTTCCGGTGATTTTACTGTTGGTTTCCAGATAACGTTCACGGGCATCTGCTCACGTTCATTTAAATAAGCAGCGATGGCTTGTGAATGCACTGCTACTTGTTTCAATGTTTCTTCTCCATATAGGTCCTGGCTGCCTGTTACAAACCAGACTTCGAGCGTTCTTAAATCTTTCATGTTGGTTATTGTTGTTCTTGGTTATTGTTATTCGTTTTTTATTGACTGATCAAATCTATTGCGGTTAGCTTTTCTGGAAACCAGATCATCATTTCTCCCTTGCCCCTGTTTGCCCAAGCGTAGTAAGGGATTGCCGTAAATGATGAATTCACTTGCTCCATTTCCTCCTCATTCATCAACATTATTTTTGGAACGCTTGCCTTCAGTACAGTTACCCCGTTCAGTAGATCATGTTTGTATTCGGTTGTAAAATTTACTTTCCTTGGAATGAAATAGCCACTTACGTTATTGTTATTGTCAACCCACTCGGCACAGTACATCAATGGGCCGCGCTGCAGGGCAACTTTCCCAATATCGTCCTTTGCTTTTTCATTGGCAACAACCCTTCTTACTGGCATGGGCAATGAAAATTCCAGCACATCATTCTTCTGCCATTTTTTGGGAATAACAGCATAGCCTTTCTCCACTGTATAATCAACCGTTTTACCATTAATGGTAAGAATGGGCTTATCCTTTACTTCATCTTCAAAGCTGTACAGATCAGTGGGCATGGCCCTGTTCATTGCCCAACCCGGAATGCGGATGGCCAAATTAAATTGTGCGGGGGCTGCTGGATTAACAGTGAATTTCAGGCTTCCGTCCCAGGGATAGTTGTTCTGCTGTACCAATTCGATATTGGTATTGTCCACCTTAAGGGTAGCAGTACTGTTGATGAAGAGGTTGGCATAAACTGTGGTTCCCTTAACAGCATATACATAACCGGGAATGGAAGGGATCAACCGCACTAAATTGGTTGGGCAGCAACTGCATTCGAACCAACCCGAACGTGAGGCTTCCACTTCACCATTGGTAAATCCGTTAGCACCACCATGCACATGCCCCAATTGTTTCACCTGCATGGCATTGGTATAAAAAAATGATTTGCCATCCAGGCCAATACCTGAAATCAAACCATTGTATAAGGTTTTCTCCAAAATATCAATGTACTTGCTATCACCATGTAACAGGAACATGCGTTGGTTCCAGAAAACATTGGCAATGGCTGCACAGGTTTCATTGTAAGCAGTGGCATTGGGCAGTTCATAGTTCTCGCCAAAACGTTCGCCGCTACCAATTGCACCGATGCCACCTTGCACATAGGTCTTTTTCTCCACGGTGTTCTGCCAGATCCTATCTATTGCTTTGAGTAGGGAGTCATTGCCTGTTAAAGCGGCCACATCGGCCACTGCAGCATATAAATAGCCGGCCCTCACCGCGTGGCCAACTGCTTCATCCTGTTCAACAACTGGTTTCTGGTCCTGCCAGTAACTGCCGTTTTTCCAAGCATCCCTGCTCTTGGCATCATAACCTTTGTACTGCCCCCTTGCTGCTATAAAAAAAGCAGCCGTATGCAGGTATTCCTGCTTGCCAGTAATGCGGAAAAGTTTCACCAGCCCCATTTCAACAATTTCGTGGCCCGGTGCAACACTCATTTTCCCAGGGCCAAACACGCTGCAAACAAGGTCTGCATTCCTCAAGGCAATGTTGAGCAGATTTCTCTTCTTCGTGGCCAAATAATGGGCTGAGGCAGCTTCATACAAATGACCTGCATTATACAATTCGTGGCTCAGTTCCCTTTCTTTTTCCCAACGTTGCAAACCCGCCCATTTATGTGGATGCAGCGGGTCAATTGTTCTTGCGGTATACAAGTAACCATCGGGTTCCTGTGCATTGCCAACAATGGTTACCAGCGAATCAATATAGGCTTCCAATTTTTTATCAGGATAGGTTGCCAATGAGTAGGATGCACCTTCTATGGTTTTGTAAATGTCCGTATCATCAAATGGGTAAGTGGTGCAGAACTTGCCTTCTTTCTTGGCGGCCATTACAAAATTCTTTACACGTCCTGTGCTTTCGCAACGTGCAAAGGATGCAGGGATGGTAACGGTCCTGTTCGTTTCAATTCTTGGCAACCAGAATTTATCGGACAGTTTCACCATCGTAAAATCCACTGCCTGTATGGTATAGTCTTTCTGCTGTGCGGTGGAAGCAAGGCTATATAGGGACAATATGGTGAAAAGAAATTTCTTCATTTAATTAGTTGATGGTTCATGGGTGATGGTTCATGGTGGTAACGTTTTAACTACGACCTATGAACCATGAGCTATACCCTACTGCCCATAATAGCTATCCGGTCCATGCTTCCTTTCAAAATGTTTCTTGATCAATGCGTCTTTCAGCCTTGGCGCATGGGGATTGATTTTTTCCGTTAAGTAGGCCATCTGTGCAATGGTTTCCAATACTGCACTATTATGGACAGCTTTGTCCGCATTCTTGCCCCAAGTAAATGGTGCATGGTTGCCCACCAATACCATTTCCACTTCTTTGTAGTTCAGTCCACGCTCCTTGAAGCAGTTCATGATCTGGAAACCAGTTTCATATTCATAGTTGCCCTTAATCATTTCATCACTCATAGGGGGGGCACAAGGAATGTCAACCGTGTTGTAATCGGCATGGGTGGTGCCGAAGATGGGGATATCACGTTGGCTCTGTGCCCAAGCCGTTCCATAAGTGGAATGCGTATGCACAATGCCGCCAATACTTTCCCAATGCTTGTAGAGAACAGCATGTGTTTTGGTATCCGATGATGGACGCAACTTGCCCTCCACCGTATTGCCATCAAAGTCAACAATCACGATATCGTCCACTTTCAATTTTTCATAAGGCACCCCGCTTGGCTTGATGGCAAACACGCCAAGCTCCCTGTCCACTGCGCTAACATTGCCAAAAGTGAACAGTACCAGACCAAGCTTGGGCAACTGCATATTGGCTTCGTAAGCTTCTTGTTTTATGTGTTGGTACATAATTGTTATTTTGAATTTTGTGCTTTAAATTTTAAATGACGGGAGTTTTAATTCAACATTTATCATTCAAAATTTAAAATAAAGTTTTCTACCGTCTTCGACAGGCTCAGACCGACATCTTCAACATTTAAAGTCCCTTCTCTATAAACGCGCCCAATTTTTTATACTGTTCGTAACGCTTCCTGTACAGTTCCACATTGCTTGCATTGGGATGGTATTCCGCATCAAACCCCTGCCCCATGGCATTCATGGCATCTTCCACCTTTACATACAATCCGGCAGCAGTGGCAGCAAACATGGCAGCACCAGCGGCACAGGTCTGTTCGCTCTTATGGATGCGGATGGGCATACCCATCACATCTGCCATTACCTGCATAATGTAAGGCGATTTCTTTGCAACACCGCCCAAACCTATCAAGCCTTTTACGGAAATGCCCTGTTCCACAAACCTTTCCACGATAGCTTTTGCACCAAAACAGGTTGCCTCCACCAGTGACTTGAACATACGCGGGGCATCGGTGCCCAAATTCAATCCAGTAAATGCACCTTTGAGCAATTGATTGGCATCAGGTGTTCTCCTTCCGTTCAACCAGTCTACTGCCAGTTCATCTTTTTCGTTCAGGGGCAATTGTGCAGCTTGTTTGGAGAGTTCCGCAATAATTTTATCACTAACCTGTTGTTTCAAATTTTCATCTTCCAATAAATGCAATGGCCAGGCCAATAAGTTTTTCAACCAGGCATAAGCATCGCCAAAAGCTGATTGCCCAGCTTCCATGCCTATCATGTTGGGAATAACAGAACCATCTACCTGTCCACAAATACCCTTCACCAATGTATCCCCCACTTCATCAATGGGTGCAACCAGCATATCACAGGTGGAAGTGCCCATCACCTTGCTTAAATAGTAAGGTTCAATCTGCCCGCCCACCGCACCCATGTGGGCATCGAAAGCGCCAATGGCAACAACAACTTCAGTTGATAGTCCCAAACGTGCTGCCCATTCAGTGGAGAGGTTCCCTGCACTTTGTGAAGAAGTAAATGTTTCCGCAGGAAGTTTGGAGGTGAAACCATCCAGTACCTTATCCAAGGAAGCAAAAAAAGCATTGGGCGGATAGCCACCAAAACTTGCATTCCATAAACCTTTATGTCCTGCACTGCAAACGCCGCGTTTTATTTTGGCAACATCATTGCCGCCAGTTAACAGGAAGGGTATCCAGTCACAATGTTCCACCCAGCTATGAATGGAACTCCTTACCTGTTCATCTTCACGGAGCACATGCAGGAGTTTTGCCCAGAACCATTCGCTACTGTAGATGCCACCCACAAACTGCAAATAGTTAATGTCAAATTGCTTGGCATGTTCATTTATTTCAGCAGCTTCCTGCACGCTGGTATGGTCTTTCCACAGCACGAACATGGCGTTGGGATTCTCTGCAAATGCAGGCAATAGGGCCAGTGGCTGACCATGTGCATCTACGGCCACAGGCGACGAACCTGTTGTGTCCACAGCAATCCCTTTTATATGGACGGCTACTTCAGGGCCGGCTTTCTGCAAGCAATCCTTGATGGTGAACTCCAATCCCTCCACATAATCCAGTGGATGCTGGCGGAACTGGTTGGCTGCTGCGTTGCAGTACAATTGCTTTTTCCAACGGGGATAATAAAAAATGGAGGAGGCAATTTCATTGCCGTTTGCAGCATCTGCAATAATGGAGCGTACAGAATCCGTTCCGTAATCCACTCCTATAACATAAGTCTTTGGGGTCATGGTGTATCAGCTAATCGTTAAAACGGAGGCTAATGTACAGGAGTTTTTGGAATAAGTGTAATTTTTACGTTTATTTTTATACAGACTATTAAACATAAAAAATCTGAAACTTCTTGTTGCCTGCTAACCACCAGTATATTTAGTTGCTTATATTTATCTACCACAAAAACTATTACTAACTGTCCCATTCTATCATTCCATGCAACTACAGGTAAAAACACTACTCAAGAAAGTATTCTTTTTTATTGTATCTGTTTCATTTGCCACAGCATGCTTTTCTCAAACAGCAGAAGACAGTCTTCTGGAGCTTGGCAACAGTTTTTTCAGGAAGCAGGATTTTGTCAAGGCAGCATCCACTTGGGAAAAAGCTGCTGCTGCTGAATACAGGATTTCCAAGGGTGCTGATTATTCGTATGCTGCCATTGCTTTTGCTTATGGCAAGGACAGCTCCAATAGTTTCAGGTGCCTGGAAATGGCCATCACTAAATATGGCTTCAATGATATTCCCAATCTGATTGCACAGGATTCTTTCGCATTCATGAAGAAAAGCCAGCATTGGAGCAAGCTTATCGGTTCCATCAAGCCGACTTATAGTACTGACCCCTTGAAATCAAGGGTAGTGGATACAGATGTGCGGCACTTTTGGCAAGCTTATGACCTGGTGCAGAAGGATACTGCGAAGGCAGTTAAGATCTATAAGGAACAGTATATCAGTAAAGGCACATTGGCACTGCAGGATTACTTCCTCAATAAAATAAGCACAGTTGAAAACTTTGTCTATATACATCAACTCTATTCAAAATTCTACAGGAGCATCAGGGGCAATTCGCTTAAAGCGGCCAGTTTTAAACAGCTGTACCAAAACAGTTTTGTGAACCTCAAAAAGATATATCCAGAAGCCATTTTCCCTGATATTTTCTTTGTAATGGGTAAGTTCAATTCTGCCGGTACGGTTTCCAGCAACGGCATTATCATAGGCATAGATATGCGTTGCTATTCACCCACTGTTGATACTACTGAACTTGGCATCTGGAACAAGCGGAACCTTACCAATCTGGCTGGTCTTCCTTATACAGTAGCGCATGAACTTGTACATTTTGAACAGACTGGAATGGCATCAGATACTACCTTACTCAAAGGGGCCATACTTGAAGGTATGGCAGATTTCATTGGTGAACTTATTTCCGGCAAGACCACCAACGAACGTTTGAAAGTGTATGCCAAGGGTAAGGAAAAACAGATATGGAACGATTTCAAAAAGGAAATGTTCCTTAATAGGGCGCATAACTGGATTGCCAACAGTGAACAGGAAACTGCCGACAAACCTGCCGATCTAGGCTATTGGGTTGGCTATAGCATTTGCAAGGCCTATTATGACCGGGCAAAGGATAAAAAGAAAGCTATTTATGACATGCTGCACATTCAGGATTACAAAAAGTTTCTTAAAGACAGCCAGCTTGATGAGCAATGGAAATAACAGTGAGCAGTTTACAAACGCAAGCAACTAATGCTGACTCTAGCATAATATCTATCCGAGTACATGGGAATCAATCCCTTTTAAATCAACAGCTACTTAGAAGCTGTTTGTTATAATAACCATTGCCAATTATTTATTTATGTCAACTTATTGAATGCCACCCCATAAAAAAGGCTCCCCATTTTCATGGAAAGCCGGGTAAAAATGATAAAGAGAGATAAGTTTAAAAGGGATTGACAACTTATTTTGTTACAAGTCAACACCAAATTTGCTGCCTGTATTCTTCAAATCATCCGCAACACTTTCCAGCAAAGGAATTCCTTCTTTCAATCTTATGGCATTCATTTCACGTTCGGGGTCGCCGGGAATCAGCACCTTGTCATGTCCATCGGCTGGCTTGGCATTCCTGAAACGGGCTATCCAATTGTCCATATGCCCCTTGAATTCATCAGCAGGGCGGAAAGCATCCACCCGCATGGCCCCGAAGAAATGTCCAAGACCCTTGCCCGGCATGTTCTCCGGCATGGCTATGTAAGCAGGGAAAGGAGGCGCCCAAGGGCCATAGCTTGCACCGCTCAACACAGCAGAAAAAATATCCACGATGCTTCCCAATGCATAGCCTTTATGGCTCCCATGCTCCCTGTCGCTACCAAGGGGAAGCAAGGCCCCGCCCGTCTTCAAGGCATGTGCATCGTGTGTGGGGTTGCCATCCTTGTCCTGCACCCAACCAGTGGGCGTATCCGCATTCTTACGCTGTAAAATTTCCAACTTTCCATTAGCTGCAGTAGTGGTGGCAAAGTCCGCCACAAAAGCAGGTTGCTCATTGGCAGGAATGGCCACAGCTATGGGGTTGGTACCCAGCATCTTCTCAATGGAAAAAGTGGGGGCCACCAATGCACTCGCATTCGTCATGGCCATGCCGATCATATCATGTTGCAGGGCCATCATGGCATGGTAGCCAGCTATGCCAAAATGGTTGCTGTTGCTTACCGCTACCCAACCGGTACCAGCTAGCTTTGCTTTGTCAATCGCTATCTGCATGGCGTATGGGGCCACCACCAATCCTAGACCGGCATCACCATCTATTGTTGCCGTGGAAGGTGTTTCATGCACTATTTGCATGTTCGGTGTTGCATTGATCCTTTTGGCTTCCCACAGGCGCACATAACCACTTAACCGTGCCACACCATGGCTATCAATGCCCCTTAAATCTGCGCTGAGCAGGGTTTTTGTGGCCGTAGCAGCATGCTCGTCACTGCAGCCTATGCTTTTGAAAACTGAATGGGTAAACTTGTACAGATGCTCGTAGGAAAATAGTTGTTCTGGCATGTTGCAAATGTAATGTCATTGGGCATTAGAATACCTTGGGATCGGGGCCGTAGGGGTTGGGAGACCGGGCCATTCTTCTTGACAACCGCTGACGGGGATTGGAGCCACCGTTAGGGTTTCCATCTAAGGAAGTTTAACCCCGCCGACGGTCTTAACCTCGGCGGCGGTTCTTAATACAAGAGACAACTACTGAACAACTGCTGACGGGGATTGGAGCCACCGTTAGGGTTTCCATCGAAGGAAGTTTTACCCCGCCGACGGTCTTAACCTCGGCGGCGGTTCTTAATACAAGAGACAACTACTGAACAACCGCTGACGGGGATTGGAGCCACCGTTAGGGTTTCCATCGAAGGAAGTTTTACACCGCCGGCGGTTTTAACCTCGGCGGCGGTTCTTACTATAAGAGGCAACTACTGAACAACCGCTGACGAGGCTGGAGCCGCCGTTAAGGTTTCCATCTAAGGAAGTTTAACCCCGCCGACGGTTTTAACCTCGGCGGCGGTTCTTACTATAAAAGGCAACTACTGAACAACCGCTGACGGGGCTGGAGCCGCCGTCAGGGTTAGCGGACACTTCTTCCCGGCAAATCATCCACTGCTTTACCGAAATCCTTGCCCGGTATTTCGCCCAATGTTATTTCGAGGATGCCCCCTTTCATCATATCAAAGTGCTTGATGTATGATTTGTTGTAAGGTTCACCATTTAAGGTGGCCGATTTAATGTATTTGTTCTTGTCGCTGGCTTCTTTGACTATTACACGGAACAATAGGCCGTTGGGCAGTTGCAATGCGCTCTCCTGCGCCATGGGCACACTCAATACGTATTCACCGCTTGCCGGGTTCACCGGATAGAAGCCCAATACGCTGAACACATACCATGCACTCATTTGACCACAATCCTCATTGCCACAAAGCCCATCTGGCTTGTCACTGTACAAAGTGGTGCATATTTCCTTTACATGGTCGGCTGTTTTCTCGGGCATGCCAACATAATTGTAGAGGTAAGCAATATGGTGGCTTGGCTCATTGCCATGTGCATACTGGCCAATCAGTCCACTGATGTCTGGTGATTTATTGTCCCCTTTGACAATGGAACTGGTTACAAACAAGGAATCCAGCTTCTTCGCAAAACGGGCAGGGCCACCATGGTAATTGATCAGTCCATATATATCATGTGGCACAAACCAGCTATGCTGCCATGCATTGCCTTCTGTATAGGCGGCCTTTCTTTCATCATGCTCAGAAAGATAAGGGTCAAAGGGTTCAACAAATTTATTGTTTGAGTTCTTTGGCCTTATGAAACCAGTTTTCTTATCAAATAGGTTCCGCCAGTTCAGGCCACGCTTCATGAACTCGCGGTAATCACCTGTTCTTCCCAAACGCTTGGCAGCTTGGGCTATGCACCAATCATCATAAGCATATTCCAAAGTGATGGTAACACTGCTGCCTGCTTTGTCCTGCGGAACAAAATTGTATTGGCGGTACAGATCAGTGGCACGGATATTCTGCGAGGCGCTTGCCTTCATGGCATCATAAGCCTTGTTGTAATCGAAACCCGTAATACCTTTCAGTATGGCATCCGTAATGATGGGAATGGCATGGTAGCCCGTCATGGTATTGGTTTCATTGAACTGCAGGTCCCATACAGGCAGCAGGCCCGTTTGGTCATAAAAAGCCAGGTAGGAATTGATGATGGAGGGAACCAGCTCCGTTTGCGTTAAGGTAAGCAGAGGGTTGGCTGCCCTGAACGTGTCCCATAAAGATTGAACAGTATAAATGGACTTGCCATTAACAATGGTGCCCTTGGTGCCTTTGTAATTGCCAAACCTGTCGCTGAAACGGTTGGGTGCCAAATAGGTATGGTACAAGGCTGTATAGAAGGTTTGCTTCAGGTCCATATCATCGCTCCTGATCTGCAGTTTGCGCAGCTCACGTTCCCATATATTCTCCGCATCAATTTTTGCCTTGTCAAAATCCCATCCAACAATTTCATTGAGGCTTTCCAGGGCCCCTTCCACATCCGCACTGCTAAGGCCCACTTTCATCAGTACCTTCTCCCCTTTTCTGGTTGCAAATTGAAGACATGCCTTTAGGTCCTTTGCCCTTGCATCCACACTGTCCACTTGGTGCTGATCGGCAAACAACACGATATTCTTGACCGGTTTGCTCAACCGGATGGCGTAAAATATTTTCTCGTCCTTTGCCCAACCCGTGGAAAAGCGGTAACCCACAAAAGTGGTGTCATTTAGTTTGGTAAAGGAACAGGCTGTTGCCGCATCCCAATTGATGGCAAAGCCCAGGTCCAAACGGATGGAGGCCAGTTTGCTTTCAGGAAATGTATAGCGGTGGAAGCCACAGCGGATGGAAGAGGTCAGTTCTGCCCATATATCAAAATCCTTCAGTTGTACGGCATAATAACCGGGGCTTGCGGCTTCCTGCTTATGGGAATACTTGCTCCTTATTCTTTCTGCAGATGCTTCCTTATCAACCATTGGTAAAACAGAGATATCACATAGGTCACCAATCCCTGTACCGCTTAGGTGCGTATGGCTAAAGCCCTGCACCATGCTGTCGCTATAGTTATAGCCACTGCACCAGTCCCACCCCTGTGTACCGTTATCAGGACTTAACTGTACCATGCCAAATGGCAATGTTGCACCCGGATAGGTATGCCCATGGCCACCTGTTCCTATAAATGGGTTCACCAGTTCAATAAGCCTTTGCGAATAAGCATGCAGGGATATTAGTAAGGTTGATGCAAGCAATAGTTTCTTCATGAAAGCTTATTTAGTGATGTTATGCAAAGATTGTGTGAATGATGCCAGCCTGAGGCCCTCGAAGGCAATCTGGTTTCCAAACAGGTTTCGACAACACTTCGGCAAGCTCAGTATGACATTGCTCAATCCCGATGAAATTATCGGGACAGGCTCTGACATCAGTATTTGACATTTTGCGTAACATCAGTTATTTATTGTTTTCCAATCCCAAACCACGATGCTCCATTCCACTTTATCAGGAGCAACATAACGATAAATTTCTTCAAAGCCAATCCTTTTATGTGCATGAATGGAGCGCTGGTTGCTGGTAGCAATTTCGGTAATGGCAAAATCATAATCCTTACCGAACTTGCTTTTATAGGCTTCATAGCATTTGTCCAAAATGCCTTGCCCCCTATATGCTTTGCTGACGCAAACCTGGCCAACAACAATGTAATGGTAGCCGGAAACCTTCTTACCTTTATAATCCACTTCATCAAATAGGTTGAACATCGGTACAAGAATGGGGATTGCATATTTTGACTTGGATGTCATGGCCAGCAAATAAGCAACAACAGTACCGTTATCCTTTGCGATCACGTGTTGCTCTATATCGTTCATCTGCTTCAGGTCATCAAAACGGTGTACCACTGTCACAAAACCTTCACGCTGCATCTCCTCCTGTGTAAGGTGAACGGGCAGGTTGCTTTTCTGCAGCTCCATAATGCCCATTAAATCCTTATCAGTAACAGCGGTGGTGAAATCGATCATACAAAATATGGCTTGGGGCAATGTCATTAAGTTAAGGATTGTCAGCCTGAGCCTGCCTTTGCCAACAGACAGGCTTGTCGAAGGCAATTTAGGAAATCATGGTCTAACATATCGGTTTCGCCAAGCTGCCAATGACAGATGAAATTTCTTCTGGTTACTGCCTTCGACAGGCTCAGGCTGACATCATTCTTCGAAGGTTTCTGCGTCGAAGCATGATTGGTATCCTTTTCAATCTGTCATTCGTGCCTTTGCCGGCAGGCCGGTTCAATGTGTTTGTTTGCGAAGCAAATATGGTTTACTCAACCTGACATCCTACTTCTTAACTTAATGACATCGGGCTTCGGGCCTAAAAGTATAGCAATAAAAAACGGTTGAACTATAAAGTAATTCAACCGTTGTGGATATAAAGCTTCTTGGTTTTAAAATGGTAAATCATCCAGCGGCTCTGTCAGCTCATTGGCCGAAACCGGAGCGGCCTGGTAAGAGGGCTGTTGGTAATTCTGCTGGGGCTGTTGCTGGTAATTCTGCTGTGGGGGCTGGTTGTAGGACTGCTGTTGCGGTGCCTGGTAATTGCCACCACTATTGCCACCCTCATTTTTACCGCCCAACAATTGCACACCCAAAACCCGTAAGCTCAACGTTGCGCCATTCTTACCATCCTGCGTGGTGTAGGTCCTGATATCAGGGTTACCTTCCACATACACTTGCGTACCTTTTTTCAGGTAAGGGGCCACGGCGGTCCTATCTGTCCAGTAGGCACAATCAATCCAAATGGTCTTGTCTTTTGGGTTGCCTTGAGGGTCCTTGAATTTTTCCGTATGGGCCACCGTAAAATTGATTACTGACTTCCCGTTCACATTGTTTACCACTGCATCCTTGCCCAAATGACCTATGGCCTGCATCTTAATCATAGCTAATGAATTTATTGAAAATGAAGATTATTTACTGATTTTACGCAAAGATTCTGGGAATAATACCAGCCTTGTCATAGTGAGCTTGCCGAACTACTCGAAGGCAATCTGGTTTTCAAATAGGTTTCGACGAGCTCAACCTGACATCGGTATTTGAAACTTTGCGTAACTATCAGTTATTTAGTTTGGCAAAGTAAATAAAATGGCTCGAAAGTTCAGATGGAGGAATTCCCCATTTTGTTCAGGTTTAAGGCAAACTGGCAGCGTTTCTAGGGCCGTTGCCCAATTATATCGAAATAGTGGAAATATGCACCAGTTCCACATTGGATTCCCGGTATATGCTTGAACCCAAAAGCAAAATTGAACCTGCTTAGTTGCGGTAACCCTGTACTTTTATGCTTCCTTAGAGACTGTCTAAAATTATTTGATGGATTAATATGTAGACGATTTTCGAGCGAAACAAGGCGGATTTTGCAGGCGTAGCCGGGTGCCTACGACGAAAAATCCAACGCAGTTGCAGCCGAAAAGCGACACATATTACTCATTGAAATGATTTTAGACAGTCTCTTAAAATTGACCTCACTTTAATCAACAATTATTATGTTACCCGCCATTGCCATCATCATCGCCATTCTCCTATCAGGAATCCGCATAGCACAGGAATACCAACGCTCCATCATTTTCAGGCTTGGCCGGTTCCAAGGAATAAGGGGCCCCGGCATTTATTGGATCATCCCCCTTTTTGAAAGGCAACAGAAAGTGGATATCCGAACAAAAACGGTGGACCTTGAACAGCAGGAAACCATTACCAAGGACAGCGTGACCATTAAAGTAAATGCAGTGCTTTGGTTCAAGATCATCAACCCTGAAAATGCCATCATACAAGTGGCCGATTACAATAAAGCTGTTTACCAGTTTTCCGTAACGGCCCTGCGGAATATTATTGGACAGCATACCCTTGATGAAGTGCTGAGGGAAAGGGAGCAGATAAACGGGACATTGCAAAAAATTGTGGATGCAACTACCGAACCCTGGGGCATAAAAATTGAAATGGTGGAAATGAAGGATGTGGAAATTCCTGAAGCCATGCAAAGGGCCATGGCAAGGGAAGCCGAAGCCATCAGGGAAAAAAGGGCAAGGATCGTAAAGGCAGAAGCCGAACTGGAAGCTTCCATCAAATTAACGCAGGGAGCAAAGGAAATGGAAGGCAGCCCCATTGCACTTGAACTAAGGAGGATGCAAATGCTTTCTGAAATTGGTATCGACAATAACACCACCACGGTCATATTGGTACCATCAGACTTTACCAATGCAGCCAAAAGCTTTACTGAACTGGTTAGCAAAAAGAAACTGGCCGAATAAATTCCTCTTGAGGTCCTTTAATCCTTCCTCAATACACAGAAAATGGTTGAACCATGGAAGTTGCCCAGGAACACCCTGGTAAACAACCGCAATAGTTTCTTCTTTGTTTTTTGTGATTCCGGAAATGCACGTACGGTTAGGTAGTCCACTTTGAAATTGAACAGGTCCGCCATCTTTTCAATGGATTCCTTGGTAAAGAAATTAACATGCAGTGGCGGGCCACTTTGGTAAATCTTGTCACCCCTTTCTGCATAGTTCAAACGTTTGTCATAGTTGGGAACCGTGAAGCCGAACCTGCCGCCGGGCTTCAAGGCCGCATGGATAAGCTTGATGCAATCAGCAAGGTTATCCAGATGCTCTATTACTTCAAATGCCAATAAGGTATCAAATACGGATGGATATTGCGCAAGCACCGTAAAATCTGCCTGCGTAATGTTCAGTCCCCTTTGGGCACCACTTTCCGCAATATGTGCCACAGGCTCAAAGCCCGAATAATCAACCTGTTTGTTCCGCAAGAAGTTGGCAATCAAACCAATGCCTGCCCCAATTTCCCCAATCTTCTTGGGATGATGTTTCAGCACCTGTTTCATCACCTGGCCCTTATTGTACCCAATCCTAACATCCTCCCCCTTATTCAGGTTCTTTTCGGCATTGTTGAAGTTCGTGTACTCCGTTTCGTAAACACTTTTATAATAAGCTGCAATATCAATATCCGTAAAATCGCTTTCGTAAAAAGTAAGTTTACAGGAGGAGCACTTTACCAGTTCATTGGTCTTGTTTTCTTCATGGATGGGGCCGCCGCAAATTTTACAGGAAGTATATTTCATAACCTTTGGGTAGGATTGTTTAGCAATGATAGCTAGAGATTGACAAGTCTGGAAATAGTTTTTGCATTAACGAAAAAACACCCGGTAATATTGTTAGCGGTCGTATTAGGCATTGCTCCCAACCTGTGATGCGTATCCATTGTAGCTAATTGAAACCCAATAAAGCAATAAATAATCATTCCAACCTATTAGCGGAGTTAATTTTTCCCATATCATATTAAGTAGGTACCCACATCATTGCCCTTCGGCTTCAGCCAAGGTATTATGATATTGGCTGGACGGTATTGGCTTTAGCCCAAGCTTTGCGTTTTGGGGTAAAGCCCAGGTAGTGAGTTCTTTTCATGACCCCGACCTAAAGCCCGCCTGAACGTCCGCCCGTGCCGATACGCCCGCCCGTGCCAGTTCGGACGGGGACGGGGAACGGGCAGGGATCGGGGCAATGAAACTATTGTACCAATTGACGCATTATTCTATTTTAAACTTCAATGCGAAGAAAAACCAGCTCGGCCAACGAATTCATTCCAGTCATTATTGAACCAGTCTTACAAAAGCAAGGGAGTGGCCTTATCAGCCACTCCCCTATGAACAGGAACATTTAAAGCATCAGTGACAAATGGGCCATACCCCTAATGGTGGTGCTTGTTTGGTTATTGGACAGGTTCTCTTGCAAAGGCAATTGTGCATTGAAGCCCACTGCAATCCTGTTGAAGTTGACCTCCAGCCCCGCTGCTGCCGATAATGTATGGCCACCTGTATCCTCCACTTTTTCATGGTTGAGCTGGTTGGCATTCAAATGGTCATATAACAGGCCCACATTGGGGTTGAATGTTGCTTTTCCATGACTTGGGATGGAGCGGTAAGCAAAAGCACTTGCACTGAACCTATTGCCCAATTGGTAATCATCCTTGCTGCCATTGATCTTGTAAGTGGCACTGGTATTGATTCCCCAGTTGTTCCATTTAACTGCATACATGGCATTCAATAAAAAGTCATAGCTACCGGTTCCTGCTTGGTTGTTGGCCGTTGTCACTATTTCATCCGGGTCTGCACTGAACTTCCCTGTTGGCAATTTGATGCCCCCTCCCATCCATAACTGGTGCGATGTGCTACCAATTGTTTTGTTCAGGAGGCTGTAGTTGATGATCAATGTGGCATCGCCCAAACCGGTATTTATTTTGGTGCCGTCATCACTGTTCTGCTTATTGATATTGTAAGGAAGAAAAGCAAGCAACTGCCATTTCCTACCCATGTTCCAGCCAGCCATCAGTTCCGTGGTCTGGTAGAAATCCTTACTGAACTGTGCTTCATCAGAGGCCATGGTGCTGCTGAACTTCCTGAAACTGTACCTGATGCCAACAAAATGTTTATGGAACTGTGGAAACGGGCCAATGAAATAGCTGCCCGAACTGCAACCGCAGATATCACAGGCAAAGGCTGTTTGAATACTTATGATTAAAACCAGGGAGAGGAATATTTTTTTCATGATAGTTTTTGTTTAATTAGTAATAATTGATTATCGTATGAAGGAAAGTATGCCAGAGCCTGCTCCGACCATTCGAGGTTGAGTCTGCCGGCAAGCATGTCGAAACATCAAGAAGCAATTCATTACACTTCGACTAAGCTGCCAATGACACTCGCATAAACATCGGGTTAGAATGATATATTGAAAACCATTTGCAAACAAATGCTTTTTATTTTACCGCAAACCTGCCCGTCCGTTCAGGCGGGGGCACGAAGACACAAAGGAAAAAAAACTTCGTTTTTTTTCCTTTGTGTCTTTGAGCCTTTGTGGTTAACCCGATGGCTATCGGGTGTCATCCCTGTCTTTGCCGGCAGGCAGGGTCAATGTGTTTGTTTGCGAAGCAAACATTGATTTACTCAGTATGACGTAACCAATCGGGCCCTTTTAAGGACAGCCAAATGCTCAGCATCATTGTTGAAATGCTGGGGCATATAAATGTTTTACTTGGCTATCGTATGAAGGAAAGTAATGAGCATTTACCGCTGTCATACAGAGCCCCGAATAGTCGGGATTTTCAACCTGTCGAAGTATGATGAACGAAATCTTAATTCGATAAAAGGTTTCGACTAAGCTCAACCTGACATACTTTCTTTCATCCGATAGCCAAAATGTTTTATTGATGGATAGTTTTTTACAGTTGGGCCTGCCCAGTAATAGTATACTGTACAAGGGTATCCTTCAGTTACGCGCAGGATAAACTTGCTACCGCAGTTCAATGGATCTGCTGCAGGTTGCCCAACAAAAAAAGGATGAATGAAGATGGATGTTTATGCGCCTGGGGGATGGAAGAAATGGGTAGGCCGATCAACCGGATAGCCAACATTGCGGTGGAAGAACACTCTATCAATGGTTGATTGGAAATCATGGACAGTTGCAAAAAATGATTTGGAGGAAAGTACCTCGTCCAGTGACGGCTTACGTTCATTGTTCTGCTGTTCCTTCTTTTCCTCCTCCTTCAGTTGCTTCATCATCTGGCATTTACCATTGCAATGAAGCTGTGGCCTTGTTTTATTGACGCAGTTCTTGGCGTAGGCAGCAGTATTGGTATAATAGCTTGCAACAACAGCAGCCCTGTTAAAGGTCTGTGCCATGAGGGCCACCAAAATAATCATCGCTGTTAGCTGCTTCAACATAATCCTGTGACGCAAAACTACTGTTGAAACCTTTGCCATGAAAATTATTTTAGCAGAAGTAATGACCCTTTTTGAATAGTTGATGGCTTCGCCATTTGCATCTTCACCGGAAACTTGCCTACCGGCAGGCAGGGGAAATAAGTAGGTAAGCCGAATTAATGGCACCAAGACACAATGGAAAAAGCAGAGCTTTTTAAACTTAGTGCCTTAGTGTCTTTGTGGTTAAATTATCATCCCTGCCTTTGCCGGCAGGCAGGGTCAATATGTTTGTTTGCGAAGTAAACATTGGTTACTCAACCCAACAACAGTTCAAATAAGCCACTACCTTATCAAAACAGTAGTGCCCTTCCTGAAGATTACATTGCCGAAATAGTCAATGCCCTGTGCCATGAAAACAAAGGTATCCCCAGCTGTTTGGGGCACACCGCCAATGGTTCCGTCCCAGCCCTTGCCCGGTTCGGAAGTGCTGTAGATCATTTGTCCATAACGGTTGTAGATATTGAAATAATTGAGTTTGGCAATGCCCAGCAATATGGGTTTCAGTATATCATTCTTACCATCACCATTGGGGGTAAACCCGCTGGGCACCAATATATCAGGGGCCGTCTTGAAAACCTTCACGGTCAGGTTGTCATTGACCACACAGCCATCGGGTGTAATGGCCGTTACATAATAGGTCATATAGTCGGGCGCACTTGCAGGGAACAGGGCTATGGGGTCCTGTATAGCGGTGCTGCTTAAATAAGTGGCGGGCTGCCAAGTATAGGTATAATTGTTTCCAGCCGTGGCTGCATTCAGTTGCAGTGGCTGGTTCACCACCACGGTGGTATCATTGCCTAGGTTAATGGGCCATGGCACAATCACGTTAACGTCCACGCTATCATTCACCGCTTTCTTGCAGTAGCTGGTATCGGTAACTGTAAGGATGTAAGTAGTGGTTTTTGAAGGTGCTACCACTGGGTCCAATGTATTTGCATACAGCATATTGGTGATGGGCTTCCAGGAGAAATAGGTGGCGTTGATGCTGCCATGCAACTGGGCCTTTCCGCCAATGCAAATGGCCGTATCCTTTCCTGCATTTGATTGGGGATAGGGTGCCACAAAAATGGTAATGGAATCCTTTGCCTGGCACTTGCCCAAATTACTGGTAAGGAAATATTGCGTGGTAGTGGCCGGAGCAGCCTTGGGATACTTGGTATGGGCATTGCTCAAAGCCGTGGTAGGTGTCCAAACATAACTGAGCGCATAGCTCACTGGTTGCAGCAGTACGCTGTCTGTTTTGCATAGCGCAAGGTCGTTGCCAAGTTCCACCGTAATGAACTGCAGCACGTTCACCTTAATGGTAGCACTGTCCTTGCAGCCACTTTCCTGCGCCACCACCTGGTAGGTGGTGGTATCATGGGGAAACACATAAGGTGTTGCTATGTACTGGTTACTGATATTGTAATTGGGTGTCCAAAAAACACTGGTGCCGCTGTTTACCTGTGCTATCAACGGCAAGGTATCCACACTGCATATCAGTGTATCCGTAAAGGGCAGGTGCAAGTAGGGCTTGTCCTTCACCGTCACAATTTGGGTAATGGTGGTATCGCAGCCCTTGGTACTGGTCAGGTGCAAGCTTGCTGTATAATTGCCTGCCGCAGGATATACATAGCCATAGGTGGCCAATGAGGAAGTGTCTGTGCTAACCGTATTGTCGCCAAAATCCCATAGGCGGTAGTCCACTGTTCCATATTTGATATAGGACGTATCCGTAAACACAAAGGGCGTTTGGTAGCAGCTTCCCTGCACGGTAAAACCCAACCGGAAACCCGGGTACACTTTTACGATGGAAGTGGTAGAGTCCTTGCATCCCCCGGTACTGGTAACCACCAGCTTCAGCACAAAACTGCCCGTATCTGGATAGTTATAGGTAGGCGTTGGAAGGTTGGATGTATCCGATAGGACCGTTGTTACCCCAAAGTCCCAATGATAGGCCACAATATTCGATGAAGTGGATTCATTCTGGAAACTGAAACTGAAATTGTTGCAATTAATATAACTGGCTTTGAGGCTTGCATTGGTAATGCTACAATTGGTCACATTGATCTGCAGTTCCTTTTTGGTGCTATTGATCATCACCCCGTTCCGCCATTCCTTCACATACACGGCCAATACATATTCCCCAATGGTTGCAGGGGCCACACCTGAAATCAATCCGGAAAATGGGTCAATGGACACACTGGTGCCCAGCGGAGCAGTACCACTATAACCACTATTATAGGTCAATGAAGTATAAGGTGGGGCACTAAGTGCCGAAGTGCCGTTCAATCCATCGCCAAATGAATAGGACAATGAATCGGCATCCGCATCCGTTGCTTCGAACTGGTACTGGAAGGAGGAATTGTAGCAAATGATGGCGGTATCCTTGAAGATGAAGTTGGGACTGGAGTTCACATGGTAATCCGTTCCATTGATGGTGCCGGGTATGGAGGCCAAAAAAGTGATGCCCGTACCGGCCGAACTGACAATGTTGATAATATCGGCAGACCGGTTGGCATCCTGCGCAGCAATCAAGTAACCATTTGCATTGTCAGCAAGTGTAACCGTGGTCGTGTACTTATAAAGCTGGTAGCAAATGGAAGGCGGATTGTTCAGGCAGGCATCAAACGTTGTTTTGGTAATGGTGGCACTGAGCAGGTAGGAACCGGATGTATTGCTAATGGTCATTGCAACAGCATTGGTCACCGCATCATAAATGCCCAAGGAACCCGGCATGGGCCCGTTTTCGGTACAGCTCCTGTAAACAATCACGGTTATCTTATAGACAGATGTATTGGCACTGGTACCTGCACCCTGGTATTCGTACTGGATATAGCCGCCCTTGATATGTTTTGCCATTGCCTGCTCGGAAAAGCAAGCCAACGGGCACAAACAAAAAATGATTCGGAAGAAATGCTTCATTCAGGTGTAAGGATAAGTCCCTGTTGCAAGATGTACCCTTCTGTTTGTTTGCTGCTCCGGCAACGGGCATTTATCGGGCAACAATAGTTTTGTGTCGATGAAACTTTTTCTATTAATTTTAACGTCTGTGCTGTTCATTTTTGAAAGCTGCTTCATGACAGCCCGCCTGAACGGGCAGGCTGCCATTGACACCGATAGCCATCGGGTTAGTTTAAGATAGTAAAGAACCATTTGCAAGCAAATGATTTTTTATGCTTACCACCAAGGCACAAAGACACGAAGGAAAAAAACGAAGTTTTTTTTAAACTTAGTGCCTTCGTGCCTTGGTGGTAAAAACTCCAATGGTTTTGTTTGCTGCGCAAACATAATTGCTAGCATTGAAAGATAAGTAAATGGCGAAGCCATCCTTACATCATCTTCAATATTGACAGTACTGGTTTAAAGATAAATCTTGATCAATGAAAAAAGTAGCGGTAATCGTAGCTGGTGGCAATGGGTTGAGGATGGGTGCATTTATTCCAAAACAGTTCCTGCTCTTGAAGGGCAAGCCCGTACTCTGGTATTCCCTGAATACGTTCCTGCAATCCTATAGTGACATGAAAGTGGTGCTGGTACTGCCTGAAGAGCATATTGAACGTGGAGAGGAAATCGTGGCCAGTTTTGAGGAGAAGGAAAGGGTGGTGATTACCAAGGGCGGAAGCACTAGGTTCCACTCCGTTCAGAACGGGTTGAAGCTGGTAGAAGACGGCTCCATTGTATTTGTACACGATGGTGTACGTTGCATGGTAAGCAGGGACCTGATCAAACGTTGCTACGAGCAGGCATTGGCAAAGGGCTCCGCTGTTCCTGCGGTGGCGGCCACAGATAGTATAAGGATTGCCGATGGGGAAAAAAGTGTGGTGGCCGACAGGACCAAGGTACGTATCATCCAGACCCCACAAACATTTACCAGTGCGATCATCATTCCTGCTTTTGCACAGGGCCATAACGATGCTTTTACGGATGAAGCCACCGTGGTGGAAGCCTTTGGACAGGAGATCTATTTATGCGAGGGCGATTACAATAATATCAAAATCACCCGGCCAGTTGACCTGCTCATGGCAGAGAAAATATTGGAGGAACTGTAGTAATTTCTCCTGTTATTACCTTTAATGTTTGCTTCGCAAATAACCACCAATAATAGGATTTAAACCACAAAGGCACAAAGGACACAAAGAAAAAGCGAAGCTTTTTTAGAACTTAGTGCCTTTGAGTCTTGGTGGTAAAACAAAAAGCATTTGCTTGCAAATGGTTTCCAGCATCCGTAGAAATGTAGGATCACTTCTTCAACAACTTCATCGGCAGGGGCAAATGGTTGAAATGCCAATGGAAGAAAGGCTGGTTCACGGCACCGAATTTTGTGTAGAAGGATTGCACACCCGGCAGGTCGCTCCCCTCAAAATCGAAGAGCATGGGCTGATTGGACAGCTCCCTCAGCACATGGTCATACAGGAAATAATTGGCTTCCATCTTCCTCCCCTCTTCGGAGGTATAATTGATCAGGTTATAGTAACGCTTGTTGTCCTTCAATAGCAACACGATGCTCAGTAATGCATGGTCACTACCCAGCACTTTCCTGATCATGACCTGGCCCTGCTGCTGCAAATGGTCAAGCAGTTCCTGCAAGGCCCCGTAATCATTATCCGTCACATGCTGCATGTTAGGTTCGTTGTACCCCTTGTACAGGTGTATGGCCGCTTCCACATGTCCATCTGCTACATAATCCAGCCCAAGCTTGGCCGCCTTGGACAAACTGTAATCAATGGATTTCCTATAGCTTTTCCTGATATCCGCATAGCTCCTGCCAAGGTCAACCACATAATTGCTGAGGCTTGGACAATCCTGCTGCTCCGCAAATGCCTGGTTGCCAAAATTCAAATAAGGGGAGCCGTACTTCACCCATTGGGTAATATACGTAACCACTTTAACTGCGTCAAAATCCTGCTGGCCAATAAAGCCCAACTGCTGCATAAAGGGGGGCATGTAGCAATACTTGAAACCCAGCTTCTTCTTGATGGGCAGGGGGAAAATAGTGGCATAGTCGTCCATCACCAATCCGTACCATTGCTCCGCCATGGCATCCAGGTAAACGCTGCTGGCATAGATGAGCCCGTTGCTGCTATTGGCCACGCAGGCATCCCATTTAACCCTGTTGATCTTGCTGGATGGTATGATGGTTATATTGTCCATGCTATAAGGGAATGTCCCTACTGATCTTGTTCAACTGGAATTTCTGGATATCAATCGTAAAGGAGATGGTCTTCAGGAACCGCTTCTCTCCCAAGGTAGATTTGAAGTAATCCCTGTACACTTTACTGTACAGTATGGGCACATAGATATTGACGAGGGAACCAAACAGGGGCAACTGCAATCCCGCATCATACAGGAACCTAGCCGTGGCCGCATTGTCCTTCCAGGCATCCGCATAGGTACCAATGTCCACAAAGAACTTGATGGGGACCTTGATGGGCAGTACATTCAAAGGGTTCAGCTTTTCAGGGATATTGCCACTGAAGTTCATGGCCATTAACCAGTCATCCGTTTTGCCCACTTTGCTGCCCAGCAAATCGGTCCTCACCTTGAAGAAGCCGTCACGCTGCATGATCTGCTGGCTCATCCATCCCTCAAATTCGTTCCTGCCTATGAAGTAGCCACTATAGGTATAATCCTCGTATCCCTTGGCGCCGCTCATGTTCAAATGGTAACGGTCCGTTTCATAATCAGTGAGGAAGGTCTTGTCTGAAGTATAGAAGAACTTACCTGCAAACAACCTGGCATCAATACCACCCTTGGCATTGCCATAATTGAAGAAGTAGTTCCCCGTAAACCCTGCACGTACAAAGTTCTTGCCCTGGTCAATCGTCAGGTTCAGGTCGTAGGGATACAGCACCCTATTATCACTGGAACTGATCTTCAACTGGGTCACGGTTGAACCAACAGGCGATTTGCTTACCAGGTCCACAGGCCCCGAAGGACCAGCAACCGTGGTAAAGTTCAGGGCATCTTCCCTCAACAAAAAGCTCCGCAATTGGAACACCCAGCGGTGGGTGGAACGTGCATCCTTATTGTAGACCGTGTACTTGATGGAGGGAACAATCTTGCTAACGCTTTGATGGATCCTGTCTGCATTGTCCGGCTTGAAATCATCCATGGAATAGCGGGCAGCACTGGCCGATACTTCCAACCAGGAATATTTCTTGTACGTGCTGTAGGATACCCTTGCTGCATAGTTCAACTGCTTGCTGCCAGTGGCATACATGGGCGCTGCAAAAAACTGGAAGCGCTTCAGGGGTAACTGGTAATTGTGTACCAGCACCCCCAGCATCAACTTGTCATAGAAATTGATGCCAATGGCGGGTGCCACAGATATATAATTGTACTTGTTGGTTTCCTTGAGGGAGAAAAACCCCACCAGCTTGGTCTGCTTCTGCTCCATAGGCTTTTCCAATGGGCCTGTTGAGGTCAATTGACTGAACCTTGGCTGGATGGATGCACCAGTTGATTGCTCGATGCTCTTTTTGAAATCATCGGGATAGGGATGCTTGAACTGCCACTGCTGGTAATAGTGCTGCATGGCCCTGTCAAATATGGCTGTACTGAGGTCCTTGGCCAATAGCTTCATCCATTCGCTGCCCTTGGCATAGACCATCAATCCATAGTTCAGTCTGGAGAAAGCAGCCGAAGCCGTATCTATCGGCTGGTCCTTGTGGACGCCCGCAAAGCTGTTGGCCACCAGCATCTCCGCATCATCGGGCAGCCTATTGGAGATAAAACCGCCCTTGCCCACCAAGGGGGATGGATATTTCCCAGCCTCATACCTTTTTTGGTAATAGGTATTGATGGCTTCGTCCATCCAGGCATGGTCTCGCTCATTGCTGCCCAGGGCACCATAGAACCAATTGTGTCCAACTTCATGTACAATAGTGCCATCCAGTTCCTTGCCACCGGACTGCGTGGTAATCAGCGTAATGGTGGGGTATTCCATGCCGCCGCTGTTCTCGTTGCTGGCACCGCTCACCACGGTGGCAACGGCATAGGGATAGTCGCCAATCCATTGGGAATATTTTTTCAGGCCGTCCTTGGCATAGATCAGGCTGGGTTTCCAGCGCAGTGCATGGGTAGGCTGGTAAAAGGAAAACAGGTCCACCACTTTGCTGGCGAGTGCTACCGTATCGTACTGTACAATGAAGTCCTTGGCTGCAAACCAGGCAAAATCATGGCAGTTGTCCAGTTGGTAGTGCCATGTTTTTAGCGGCACCGCCACGGCTGCTTGCTTGGCTACGGGTTTTGGTTTCTTGGCGCCAAGGGGCAGCTTCACTATTTTCTGTTTAACCAAGGTTTCATAAGCTTTGTAATTGGCCTGCTGCTTGGGGTCCATCCTGCCCAGGGCCTTTAGTTGGTCCAGTTCCGTCTTGTCTTGCAGTTGCCCACTGGCCGCTACCAGATAGTTCTCCGGCAGGGTCACTTTCACGTCAAAACTGCCAAACTCACTGTAAAACTCCCCCTGGTCCAAGTAGGGCATTTCATGCCAGCCCCTGCTATCGTACACCGCTGGCTTGGGGTACCATTGGGTCACTTGGTAGGACTGTCCAATATGCCCACCACGGGAGAAATTATAGGGCAACTGCACATGGAAGGGCGTGGCTATATGGATGCTTTGATGCGGGGGCAATGGTTTGGGCAGGATCAGTTTGATGATATCGCCATATTTGGGATGCTCTTCTGTTGCGGCTATGGCATCATCTACCTTGAAATCCAGTTGGTTGATATAACCCTTGCTGGAGTCTGCGGAAAAATAGAAAGCCGTGCTGCCATTGCCCAGGGTCTGGTCAGTAAAAGCCATGCGGTCATTCTTATAGGCATTCGGCCAGAGGTGGAACCAGATGAAACGCAGTGTATCGGGTGAGTTATTGGTGTAATGGATCCTTTCGTAGGCATCCAAGCTATGGTCCTTATCGTTCAGGGAAACCTCAATTTTGTAATTTACCTGCTGCTGCCAATAAGCAGGCTGGGCACGGGCCATGGATAGTATGAACAAGGAAAGGAACGCTGCAATACAATATTTCACAAACGGGAATTTGGATTGAAGATAACAGAAACGAATTAATTGGGGAACGAAGTTAGGGGGTGGGGAATATGGGGTGCGGGCCTATTGGGGCACCGCAGCCATTTCTTAGATGGCATAATCGGATTTGAACCGACAACCGTCTCCTTGATTTTGATGCTTTACATCAATACCAAGGGAGTGCTCTACCATTAAGCTATATGCCATTATCATATATTTTTTCTATTTCTTCGCTTGTTATCTCCAAATTTAATTCTAATTTATTTGTTCGTTGAAACCGAATTGAGAATTTTTTAAGGTTATCATCTTTTTCCGTACCGTAATTTATTTTATGCTGTTTTATTAAATGCTCAAGTAAATATTTTTTCTCAATTTTTTGGAGAATGATTTTATCAATGGTTGAGGCGTATAATCTGAAAAAATTAAACACATCAAACAACTCAGTTAGTGTAAATTTAGAAATATCTCTATTTGCGAAGTCAAAAGTCCTAATAGTATATCCTTTTGCACTTTTATCATCGAGTGCTCTTGTGTATCGTTTCCAATTCTGATTGAGTTCAGTTCCATTCAACTGTTTTGCTTTAAATATTTTGTCCGGATTTCTTCCCTTGATCAAATCTTCCAATGCACCTTGTACTCGTTTACTTTTGTCGCGATGCATTATAGCATTTCGTCTAAACCTGAAGTAGTCGTATGTACTCACTCGCAAATTGTCAATATCGGTTTCTAAGTCAATTCCAATTCTTTCTATAATAGTTTCATAAACTTTTGTTTCTGGAGGCTCTGCAAGATTTAGTTGCGAATTATTTTTTGCGAAAAGGTAAACTTCCTTCAAATAAACTTCAAATTGAGTATTTGTAAAAACAAATAAAGTGTCAAGAATGTAATCAAAGGATTTATCAGCTTGCTCTGCGATGTCTTTTAACTTAACATTGAATTGTTTTGCAAATTCGTTTTTTGCATAAACTTTAGTTGTAAACTCTTCAGGCAGTTCTGCAGTCACTTTATCATTATCAATAGCAAATTGTTTGAAAACAAAAACTGTATGAGACAAATGATTATTTATCTCGGATACTTTTGTTTCGAAATCGCAAAGTTGTTTAGTTCTCATTTGCCAATTTTGGTTTCAAGTTAGCAGGACCCATCAAATCTTGCATCTAATGTTTTAGGCTTTATAGAGTTGGGAATTGACCGACCGTCCACCTAGAACGGACATGAAACTAAGAGGTGCACCGATTATCGCCCTTTTGGTCAAGCCAAAATTGCATAAAATCTTCTGTTATACATTGCTTTTGTTGAACTGTGCTTCATAGTAATCATAAATAGGGCTTGGATTAAATGTCAATTGAAACGATTTGTTTATACTCATTCTATAAATAATGTCTTTTCTTAAGCCAGTTAAATTATGGTTGTTTCTTAAATAACTAAAGATTAATTGGCAGCAATAGTCTGCAAGCAGATGGCCGAAACAAAATTTCAATGTATTAATCGAGTATCTACTGCCGAACGAATAGAGCGCTTTTTTGTTAAGTCCTTTTTCGATAATTCTATTTGTTATCTCAGATTCTTTAATTGTTGGCAAATCAGGTGAAGCACAGTCAACACAGAATAAGAAACCAGATTTTCTCGGAAAAAATGAAGATGCTCGTTTAAATAAATATCCATCAGCATAGACTGCCACTTTCAAACTTTTTAAGAAAGTATTAAAATTCTTCTCAATTTCGTCGTCTTCGATTTCAATTGCCGACAATTCTGCAATTATACTTTTAATTACTTTACTATTCCAAACATCATTTTCCCAACTGTAACCATATGTATAAAATACGTTTGGATGGTCGATTCTTTGTTTTAATATCTCATCAAATTCGTTGTCCATTGCAACCATCACCGTTTGCAGTCTCCCATTTACAATGTCTAATGCAATTTCTTTTATAGTTGTTTTAGACCCAACAGATTTAAACTTTACTTTTTTTGTGCTAATGAAAATCTTAAATAAATTTTTCCAAAATATAATATCTTCTGTCTCTCTATGATAAGAGCCCGAGTATACTTCTGTCTTAGTATAGCTTTTGTTTCCTCCTTCTACAAATACAACTAAGTCAACATTGTAAAAAAGATGTTGGTTATTAATTCCTTGTGTGCTTCGTTTAAATTGACTCATTTTATTGCCTCCTCTACTTTTATGACAGAGTCATTAAATTCTCCAACTATATCTGGCGAATGCGTGGCAAAAATAATTTGCGAGTTTGGGTTAACACTTTTTAGGCTACTTACTAATTTCTCTTGCCACTCGACATGAAGAGACAATTCAGGTTCATCAGCTATGTAGATATGAACATTTTCTTCTTGAAGTAAACTCTGTCCGAGAATAATGAGTAGTTGCTTTTCTCCAGATGATAAATTTGTCAATGGAAATATTTTTCCGCTTTGTGTTTTAACTGTCAATTCATTTTTCTCATTTATGAACAAGTGTTTCCTTTGAAGCAGATTGTTGATTACTAGCAAGAAAGTTTCTCTTGACTTATTTATGCTTTTTTGTTTATCAATCACTTTACTCCATTCCTGAACTACAGAATGAATTTTTCTAGTTCCTAAGAGATATGCAAGATCAGTCATGTCAAGCCTTTGCGTTTGTGTAAGTTTAACTAAAGATTTATTGTATGAATCAAAGTAGTTGTCAAGTTTTGTATTAACGCTTCGTTCATTTAATTGAAAATGAACAAATATTTGCTTCAAAGAATTTTTTTCTTTTTCTGCATCAATTTTCTTGTTTACTGCAAACGCATCTTCTTCAATTTTATCTATAAGTGATTCAAAAATGTACTTTTGAAACTTTTCAGTTTCGATAGCATACCGCCTATTCAATTGTGAAAAGTATTTAACCAGTTCGATCTGTAATTCTTCAATTTTTTGGTCTATAGTAGATTCAAAACTCCTTTCCTCCCTACGTCTTGAACTTGTGGTTGCTCTATGAATAGAAAGCCAACTGACATTTATTAATTCTTGTAATGCTACATTCACATCTCGTT
Organism: Chitinophagaceae bacterium; assembly: GCA_023251255.1. Taxonomy (GTDB): domain Bacteria; phylum Bacteroidota; class Bacteroidia; order Chitinophagales; family Chitinophagaceae; genus UBA1930. The sequence goes on along the minus strand of JAHEZD010000040.1, from coordinate 4,296 downwards.
CAAATTTTGGACCGCCTACAATTCTTCTTTGAAGAAGAAAATCATTTGAATACCTGAACATATGTTCTTCTTCTAATTCATCCAACAAATATTTTTTTGCTTCAGTATCATTATATCTCTTAATCTTAAAAATTATATTTGGATATGGTGAACTTGTCTTGTCAGTTTTTTCAACTTCTATAAAAGCTGTCTTCTTTGCTTTAGAATCAACTATTAGAGGTTTCAAACTAATGTTTATTTTTTTAAACTGAAATCTGTCAAGTGTAGAAAAGTCAGCTTTCAAAGTGGCTGCAATTAGATTTATAATTGTTGTCTTGCCAGAACCATTAACACCGATAAGGAAATTAACATCATCCTTTAACTTTAGAGTAACAGTTTTATCACCCCAGAAATCTTCGATTTTTACTTTTTCTATTTTATTCATTTTAAACTATTGGATTGTGTCATAAAATAGGGTGTACTACAGATATTGCCCTTTAATATATAGCATGTACAAATCTACAAGTTAGCATTTATACTTTTGTGTCGACCGCCGACAGGTAAGTATCTTTCTTAATTAAAGTATTAATAATTTTCTATTTCAATATTATTGTCCAAATGCCAGATAAAGTTTAACCCACGCAACCCATTCACTTATTCGATTTCCATCAACTCCAAATCCGATGCGACTGTTTCATTTTTATAATCTTTTAATGTACTTGGAAATTCTTCCGCAATAATCTCCTCAACCGTTTTGGGCACTACCTGCGTGTTTAATTTGTCTAAAATGGCCAAAGTTTCCCTGTACTCCATTGCTTCTGGCAATCTTGAAAATTCTGCATCAAGTCCAATCTCCTTAATTTTTTGTTCTATCTCATCCAACGTTACATTGAAAAATTCTTTTCGGTAATTCAGCATGTTTACCTTTTTATTGGTAAAAGCTTTGTGCAGTTCATACTCAAGTGTTCTTGCTTCATCTGAATAAATCATAGCGTGGATATCAAACTGGAACGGCACCGAAGCATCCCCTAATTCCTTAACCCGGTCTGTAGGTTCCAATCGTCTGGTCATACCTATTTTATATACATTCTCCCCAAATGACCCAATATTGGAAATGATATAAACATGACCCCGTTTAGTTTGCTGGGCCATGGACAATGCCCGTTCTTTTTTCTCTTTGGCTTCTTTGAGTTCCAGTTCCAATTGTTCAATTTGGGATTGTAGTTTGTCTTGCTTTTCTCCCGTTGCCAATTCAATTTCCCTCCTTGCTTTATCAAGGGCCTTCTGATAATTGGATTCTTCCTTTTCAGCTTCTTTCTGTGCCTGTTCAAATTCCCTCCTTGCTTTCTCCTCCTCTCTCAGTTCCTCCTGAATTGCCCGCATTTCCTCCTTTTCTTGCTGCTTTTTTGCTTGGTACTCGTATTCTAGAATCAATTCCTTTCGTTTCAGGTCAAGATATTGCTCATTCAAATACACATTGAACCCTTCTCCCAATTTATTAATGGCATCAAAGAGCTTCCGCATGCGCTCCTTCATTTGATTGATGTTATTCCATTTGACTTTCGCAATTAGAACATCACATTCCCCGTTAAATGCCCTTAACATTAGTTTCTTGTATCTATTTACAACCGTTTTTCCTCTTGCCTCACTATCGCCAACTGTCCACTTCGTATTGCAAATAGCAGCCGTATCTCCGCTAATCATTGATTTCTCCTGTTCAATAATTCTGTTCTGTTCATCCCTATAATCATCTGACTTCTCAAAATCATACACAGGTTCATAAATACCAAATTCTATCAGATCCAGTTTGGATTCGAAAATGCTAACCTCTTTGCGGAGCTTGGTATATATTTCTAAAGAGGTTTGATAGTTAGCATTTAAAGTAGAAATGCTTTCTTCAGCATTTTTAAGTTCTGTATTTTTTGCACTTACCAATTGCTCTAAATGCTTTTTTTGGCTCGCTACTTCAAACTCAATGTCGGATATAGCTTTATATCTTTCAAGTTCTCCTTGCAATTGATTGATTTGCTCAAATTCCTTTTTCTTTAAAAAGTCAAATAGTCCCATGTTGTCTTTATGTTTATATGTTTGTCCATAGACTGACCGTCATCGAATAGGCCTTGCTGCAGAGCTAGAATTTATTAACAGTTCAGCCGAAACAAAAGCCCAATAGCGATACAGTCGATTGACCTTTCGTCTGCCAAGCCTTCACAAATACTCATGTTGCCTGAAGTTCTTTAATTCGGTCATTTAGGCATGGTAAAAAATGGTTAGCATATTTGATTTGTAAATCGAAAATTTTCCAGTCATTTCCTGTTATAAATTTTCTACAGAAAATAGATCCACAATTACATAGGTCTTTTAATTTCCAGCTAGATTCTAGCTCCCAAAATGCGTAGTCTGCCGTTATTTCTTCATTTATATTAATATTTCTTCTTGCTACGACCCTAAGTTCATCACGCATCCAAACATTTGGGTCACATGAATGATTTAAAAATTGATCAATTGTATCTTCAGCATCAATAGGTTGCCCAAGAAATAATCCTTCCTTATATCCTGAGATGCTGTTAGCCTTGGCCTTCCCTTCTTTTATCTCTTGTATCGTGAAGATATGTCCACCCCAAATCATAAGAATCTCATCTTTTTTTATAAACTTGGAAGCAAAAATTCCTTTTCCTGATATTTTTGAATTTCTTACTTCTAAACGAGGATCAAACCATTGAGGTAATTTAGGGGAGTTATATTGATTCATTATTTTCTCTTTAAAGAATGATAATCTATAGTAGTGCTTTCTGATAATCCACCTTCATCAAGACCAAATCCTGTAGAATAACCTTCAAAACTTCCATCTGCCATCCTTTTTAAGAAATAGCAACCATAATCTAAAAAATCAACATTTTTAGATTCTTTTGAAGGATAATAATACATCTGTAAAAATTGTCCATCATAGCGACCTCTCATCTCCCATTTTTTTCCTGGAGAATTATGTTGAATAGCAGAACCTTTTATCTCTAGACCTTTTTGGCTAGTTATAATTATGTCTTCGGAATATTTGTTTTTCGAACTTTGATCTGGCCCCCAGAAAGATAACCACGCCCCTTTAATGTTATGCAACTTAGGAGATGGTCTTAGTATGTCCAATAAAACAGATCCAGGAGTAAAAAACGCTGTAATTATTACACCTCCCAAACCAATTAAGGCTGCAATGATTGTTGAATTCATGCTCATAAAATTTTAGAGTGTTCAGATAAAATTTCAGCCGACATAAAAGATTAACGCTAGTAACTGTAATTTTTAGTAGAATATAGTATGGATAAATCAGTGAGTTGGCTTTAATCCTTTTATAAATGCCTACAGGTACATAAGTTGTTATTAGGACAATCTACTTTACCGTTATTGCAAATCAATATCTTCAAATTCCTATCAATTATTATTCACCATTTAATTGCTTTGTCAAAATAATATATTGAATTGGTCTGTTCCTTGTGCAGGAAGGAGGCTGTGCCCTAGCCAAGTGGCTGGTCAAAAAGAGGGTAATGGATATAGATATCTTTTCCATGGCAGTTTTTAAGGGTACTTGGCAACAAAGTAGAAAGAAGTTCCCACCAAACCACCGTTTTTCACGCTTATTTTCAAAAAATCAGTAATCCTACGCAGTTCAATTGCGCGGTTTACGCAGTTTCCAGTACACTTTCCTTTCAACCCGCTTTTTTCTCCAAATTTGGCGGTCAAGTTCTCCAAGCCGCTTGGAGGTTTTGTTCAAGCCGCTTGGAAACTTTGTCCAAGCATACGGAGCTGGCGACCCAGTTTGAATTATAGTCAGAGCCTGCCCCGATTCTTCATCGGGATCGAGCAATGTCATACTGAGCTTGTCGAAGTGTTGTCGAAACCGAATTGGAATTACGGTACAAAATCGCCTTCGGCAAGCTGACACTTTTCAAACTGAGTCATTACCATAGGGAAAGCATTTTGCCCAATCTTTGAAAAGGAGTTAATTTGCAAACCCATCTGATTCATTTTAAATAATCGCTTCACCATGAGGCGGCCCCGCCTTCTTCTGTCCCCCTAGTAAGGCTGGCAAAACATAAACAGCATCCATCAAAATAGATCAACGAAAACAGGTTTTTACGACTGTGACCAAAATTTTGTGAACTTTTAAATGTTCACAAAATTTTGGTCACAGTTCAAATTATCAATAAATTGATGTCAAAAAATGGGATGAAAAAAGATAAGGACAGCCTGCATGGCAGGCTTGGCATCAGCCAGAAACTGTTGGCAGATTACCTGGGCATAGCCCGCAGTTCCATAACCATGGCC
>JAHEZD010000039.1 GCA_023251255.1 Chitinophagaceae bacterium | reverse complement strand
TGGAAGGTGCCACCGTAAGGGTCACTGCCGGCAGCAGGGCGGTGGCAACGCAGAACACCGATGCGGGCGGTAGGTACTTCTTCGAGGTGAAGGCCTTCGGGGCCATGCAACTGGATGCATCCAAAGGGGAATACAGCAATGGCTCCCTGGCCTTTTCCGGGCCAGCAGGTGATGCTGCGGACACTTTGGTGAACACCGTGGTGTGCCTGGTGCCCGTGGAGAAGGTGGTGCCAATGGACACTGCCGTGCCCGTTACCGTCACACCGGGACCGGGGGAACAGGTGGCGCTCTTCGACTTTGCGAAGTACAGTTTGAGGAAGGAAACCGCTGCGGTGCTCGATACACTCGCGGGCATACTGAAACGTGAGAAGGGCCTCGGACTGGAAATCATTGGGTACACCGATGCACAGGGAACCGTGGAATACAACCTCCACCTCAGCCAGCAGCGGGCCGGTGCATGCCGCGACTACCTCATCAGCAGGGGCGTGGCAGCAGCAAGGCTCAAGGCAACGGGCAAGGGCGAATGCTGCCCCGTGAAGCCCGATACCATCAACGGCAGCGACAACCCCGACGGGCGCCAGGCAAACAGGCGCGTCGAGTTCAAGATCATACTCATAAGGTAAAGAAAAATATAGAAACCCTCCTGAAAAACTAAGAATGCCCTGCTGAAAAGTGGGGCATTTTGCTTGGTAGGGGTTCACGAACCGGATTGGTCCAAACGTTATTGCCACATGACAATTAGCTACATGACCACAATAAAAAACAAGTCCCGGTAAGAATACCAGGACGGAAAGCACGAACCCATTAAAGATTGCTGTAAGAAAACGATTGTTGGCTATCAGGAAAACACAACGGTGTTGCGCACTTCGAGTGATTGGCCATCTAAGTTGAGATAGGTTTTTTGGGTGGAAGGGCTGATGGGATCAAACTCCAGTACAAACCTGTACTTGTAAGTACCCACAGGCAGGCTACCTTCCACGATGCCTGCCCAATAGTAATAAACGGGGGTAGACTTGGAGCGTATCTTGTCGGGACCACCCAATATCTTCATTTCGTCCATGACCCTGATCATGGACACATCATTGCCCTCGCTGTCCAGGAAAACAATATTGTTGATGCGTACAGATGGTGGCCAGGTACCATCGGGCTTCCTGTCCATATCCATGGCATAAATGATCCAGTTGAGTACCTGCCCCTGCTTGCATACGGTTTGCAGGTGTGGTGTGCCCTGGTTCCTGCTGTTGGGACTATTGTCCATTATGTAAGCACAGCCTTCAGTAGAACCTTTGGCCACCGCTTTCTGCACATCAACAAACGTGACGATATTTAATTGCACGGAACTGGAATCCCAGCTCCCTTCCTTTTTTGTAGCTGCTGTTGCCATATCGGGTATTATAATTTGTTCAATTAATTAGCTTCCTATCAACGTTAAATGCCATGGGAACTCATCCTTCCGGGTACCCACTTTGTACTTTGCGTGGTACTGGAGATTGTCCACTTCCTTCTTCACTTGCCCCACCCAATAGGCTACATCGGTTCCTTCATAGTACTGCTTCTCCGGCTCACAGAACTCTTTGTCCATGGTAATTTCGGTGATGCCCACGTACACTTCGGGTTCAATGGGGCTCACCGTCCAGACGAGCACGTCACCGGGCCTGACCTTTGTCTTGAGCTCACTGGTACCCTCATCCGTGCTGCCATGGGCCTTGTTGTTGTCCAGCAGGTAGATGTTCTTGTCGAGGGTACCTTCTGCCAAGGCACTTACCACGTCTATAACAGAGATGATGGTGATTGTTCTATTTGCCATGTTGTTATTGATTGTCCTTTGTTATCGATTGAATGCTGCTACGCTTGCGGCAATGGGATGATGCCCATACCTGCTCCTGTGAAACCGTTCCTTTGTGGAGCGGTGCTCACTTTTATTTTGGCATCATGCGTCATTTTCACGGGTTCGTACACATTGTTCACTAATTTGTACAGGGTGATGTGCATCGTATAACTGTACTCGCCCACTTTACTGGTGTCTGCAGTGGCACACCAGTACCAACCATCCTTGATATACACGGGTGTACCCAGTTGGCAGGTGAAGAACACATTTTTGTCTACTGCTTCCCCGGTAATGTCTGTAATCACAGGCGCCAGGTAACTTTGTTCGGAGGGATCGTCCTTGCCCTTCTCAAAATGGTCACCAGTAACAGTAAGTGGCTTGATGCCAAAATCCCTTGTGTTGCCTTCCGGGTCCTTGATAAAAGTGGTCTTGGTAAGCTTATTGACCACGTCCGACAACAATGCAGGTGCATTTGCTTTGGCCGCGGCTGTTGTCTTGCGGGCCGGCAGGTTCTTGATTGTTTGCAGCAACCCTTCGTTGATGCTCTTGGTACGCTCCACATGGAAGTTCCTGGGAAGTGTTGGTGGCAAGGAACCCAGTGCTCCCGTGAGCCAATTGGTAATGACTTCGGTGGCCTGCGAACCATCGCTCCAGTAGCTGCCATTGATTACAGTGGTCAGGTGGTCCGTGCCTACCCCTTCCGAACCATCGGTCCTGAGGTTATCAATCAAGTAGATATTACCGTCCAGCTTGTTGTCCTTTAAAGCGGCTTCCACATCTACCATTACAATGATTGTTATTTCCTGGCTCATTTTTTCGGTTTTATGGTTTGACCATTGTCCCCCGGCACCGCTGCCATTGGGTATATGGTCATTGTTGACTGTTTAATATTCATATATCAGGGAAAGGGTATCCACATACATCACGCTCAATTTGCCGTTCCCTATCTGCAGTTCCAACCTGTACCTGTAATGCACGCCGGGTTCCATGTAATAGGGCACCGTGCCACTCCAGGTAAGGAGGTCCAGTTCGCTCATGGTACAGGTGGCCGGGCTTGGGTGGCTGGGCTTTTCCTCACCAGTGTGCGGGGCCAGAAAGGAGATGTTCCTGATGCATACGGGTGTCTGCAGGTCAATGGCCGTGGCTACCCAATGGATCACCTGCCCGGGCTGGCAGGTGGTTTCCAAGTGACCGGTGCCCTGCCCCTTGCTGTTGAAGGTGCTGTCGTCCATCACGTAAATATGGTTCACCAAGGTTTCCTTGGAAAGTGCCTCTACCGTATCCACTGCTATGTTGATGTTTATCTTTTTCATTTGTACACTGTTATCGATGCTTTATATAATAGTCAGTTCCGGGTCCCTTTAAAAAACATCCCTCAATAATGGCACTTTCCCCACTTCTGTTCTGTGGACCTCTTTCGACAGCTTGTTCACGAACCTGATGTCGAACCTATAGCCTGTTTTCTCCAATGATACGGGATTGGCTTCCCCGCTGTTGAATATGGACAGGGAAGACATGAGGGCCTGTGCAAAGAGGAAACTGCCCCCTTCAGGCCCAAATATGCCCCTCATTCTGGTATCCGTATAGAAGGGATCGTCCACTGCTGCCAGCAGGGTGAGTATCCTTGACTGCCTGAGGTTAACGAACTGTATTTCGTGTGCTGTTGCTTCCAAATCGATGATACCAGCCTTTTTCAGTTCTGCTTGCAGGGAAGCATATACCAGCTTGAGCGGGTATTGGGAATCGCAGATATGCAGTACGTCCCCGCTCCTGCCAGAAAATTCCATTTGCTGTGTCTTCAGTCCCGGGCCGTCCAATAGGGGACGGCGTACCATCCTGTCGCCCAGTTTGAACCGCAGCACGGGGGCTTCATTTGCATGCAGCCTGGTTACCACCAGTTCGCCTTCTTCACCTTCGGCCACCCACTTGCCTTCACTGTCCACAATCTCTATGAGGTGCAGGCCCGGAATGGTTGCCAGGTAGGGTAAAGCGTGGTCCAGTTGCAGGCCAATGGTTTCAGCCTGTGTGGCAGCAAAGTAGCTGAGGAACACGAGATTGGGATATACTTCCAGCAATTCTGCCCGCTTGCGCTGCGACAATACACCACTGCCGTACATGCCCACGCGGAAACTGTTCCTTGCTTCTTCTGCCATGCCTATGCCTAGGTCCTTCAAGATGGCAATGCCCTGCGAAATGCCCATGATGGCTTTTGGTCCTTCGTAGCCCATCATGTGCTGGTACACATCTTTCATTACTGGCCCAGCACCGATATAGTTAACACCGGGTATATTCTGGAGCACACCACCTACCATGGTGCCGCTGCTCCACATCTGGTAATCTGCCAATGTGGTGGCCATCCATTTGGGGGCATCCCCAGCTAGGTACCTGTCCAGCATGTACCTGCCCATGAAGTCGCCCGCTATCCTGTAAGTGGTATGCAGTTCCTTGATGGCATACACGGTTTCGGAAGGCATACCACTGCTGGTGCCGCCGCTGGCCACTATTTCAAAGCCGCCACGGTTCAGCGGTACCACCATGCCGGGTCTATTACCTGAAAAGAAGGCATTGAGGGAAGCCTTATCTGACACGGGCAGTTGCTGCCATTCTTCCCAGTTCCTGGGTGCTGCTTCCAGCCCCGATTTTTCTATGAGTTCCTTCCACAGGGGGTTCAGCAGGCAGATATTGGTCAATTGCTCCAGTCGCCTCATCACCAGTGCGTCCTGCACTTTCAGGTCCACTTCGGCATAGTTGGTATTGAAATGCTTACTACATGCGTTTAGCTTGTCCACAAATGCGGGCAGTTCCAGTACTGCCTCAATGGAACCCGGTTTCATTTCGGTTTCGGGTATCCATCCGTTTACCAGTTTCTCTATAGCTTTAGTGGTCAATTTTCCTTGTGCCATTGCTTGATTGAATCGTTTGTTTTATTGTTTTGGATGCTGTTGATATTCATTGATGACCTGCTGTCCGGATTTCACCACTGCCTGCAGCAGCATGCGGAAATGCGACATTTTTATTTCGTGGTTCATGAACACTACCCTCAATGCACTTTCACCATGGATGTCCACTTTTGAAATGAAGAACTGGCCGTGCTTGCATACCCTGTTCCTGATCTCCACTTGGAAATCGGCAATACTGTAATTGTCCAGTTCCTTCGGTAGGTACCTGAAGCAGAGTATGTTGGACTCCGGTTGGTGCAGTACCTGGAAATCCGGCTCCTTTTCCAGTATGCGGCAGGCATGCCTGGCCAACTTGCAAAGGTGGTCCACCTTATTGGAAAACAGGGCCCTTCCATGCAGTGCCCATAGTACCCAGAGGTTCATGATCATGGGCCTTTTGGTGCATTCGAAATTCTTTTCGGCACTATCGAATTCGGTATAGATATTCGGTTCCTTCTCAAATACATAACTGGCCACCTGCTTGAATGCCGCATAGCTTTTTTCCTTGTTCCTGTAGAAGAGCAGCGAACAGGGCGATGGTACAAAGAGCATTTTATGGGCATCCCAAGTAAGGGAATCTGCCTTCTGGATGCCCTTGAGCTTGTGCCGCAGTTCATCGGATACCAGTAGGCTGCCGCCATGGGCCCCATCTATGTGCAGCCAAATATCCTTGGTGCCAGCAATATCTGCCAGTTGGTCTATATCATCGAAAGCACCCATGGAAGTGGTACCTGCAGAAGCAACCATGCAGAATACCTTGAGGCCACGTTGTTCGGCAGCTTCCAATGCTTGTGGCACTTTGGTTATATCTATCTGCCCTGCCTGGTTAATGGGCAGGCGCACCAATTGGTTCTCCCCTATGCCCAATATGCCTGCAGCCCTGCTGACACTGTAATGGGCTTCCTCGCTTATGGCGATGGCGGGCCGGAGCTGCCCTTCGAATGCCCAAAGGCCCTCGTTCCATACGGTTGGGAACTTATCGTTGCGGGCAGCTAGCAGGGCCGTTAAATTGGCCAGCGAACCGCCCGATGTGGTAATCATGGTAAAACGGTCGGGCTGGTAACCGATAAACTGGTTGAACTCGTTGGCCATGATGCGCTCGGCCACATTGGGCAACTGGCCTGCCTCATAAAAGGAGGAAGGCTGGTTGACAATTGAACTGACCATATCCACCACACCTGCCAATGGTACCACACCGGAAAACTGCCTTCCCATGAAGCCGGGTGAATGTACCTGTATGCCTGTCTTTATATATAAATCGATGATGGCCTTGAACTTTTCCCTGTCGAAAGGAACCACGGCCCCTTGTTCCTTTGTCATGAGGTCCTTGGCAAGGCTCAACAGTATAGCGGGTTCCACCAGCTTGAGCCCCCTGATGGAATGATCGGCCAAATGGGATTCCAGTGTGGGGAGGATGGCTTCTGCATGTTCACGGAACAACTGCGGGTCAAAAATTGCGGGGTTGGGGCCTTCCTTTGTTTCAACGCCGTGCTCTTCGTCTATCAAGGCAGTGTGCCCATAAAAGCGTTCATCATTCAGCATTGTCCTAGTTTGTTAAGTGTTTAGTTTTGGTTAACTGCAACTGGGCCAATGGAAGGTTCGGCTGCTGTTTAAAGCATTACAATAATCCTTTCTATATTACCGGTTGCGGATGTAAAATAGTAGCTAATATTGGGTTTTAAAAGGGGTTACCAAAAATTCAGTAGTACTACTTATGCCGGGTAAGTGGCACCACTTATGGCCTATACGTGGCAGTACTTATTTGTATGCGTGGTAGCACTTAAAGGGGGCCGTAATTATACGGAAACATGCTGTTTGGAAGGGGGTTAATTAGTTAATTGGTTAACTGGTTAATTGGTGATTGATGGAGGAGGACGCGGGAGGTTACCTATCGGGGATGGATTGATGGAGGAGAAAATTGTTGGAGGTTCCATGTTGGGGATGCACATCATTTTTGTCACATTTTTTAGTCACATTTTTTTTGGTGACAAATTTTTGGTGACCTTGGGTTAGGTGACAGGTTGCAAAAAAAAATTTTAGGTGACATCCCTTTTTTTGGCAAATTTTTGACGGTCCCCCAGCAATATGGTGTTTCAGTGACGAAGCCAAGACGGTAATGATCCGCTATTTACTTCTTTACCGGGGAACCTGTTCCATTTATTGGAGGCCAATCAATATTGAACCTATGGTTAAGGCAGGTAAAACCTGCCTACTTAACAGATTGGTCCATTCAACAATAACTGCTGATTGCTTTCTTTTTTGGGAACTAAGTACTACCTTAATGCCATCAACCTAGCTTATGAGCCTATCCAACAGCACCCAACCGCCCATCATCAACTGCCATACGCATGTTTTTGTGGGTGCCAACCTTCCGCCCTACCTAGCCAAAACATTCCTGCCCTACCCCTTGTACAAATGGCTGACCATCCCGTTCATCTTGAAGCTTTGCAGGTGGTGGTACCTCAGCCCAGTCAGCCCCAACCAATGGAAGCACCAGCTATGGTACAAGCGGCTACAGGAAACTTTTTATACTTACCGTTCCTTTATCCTGAGGCACTCCCCCCTGTCGTTCATCAATGCACTGATCAATTTGGTGATTTCCTACCATGCGGTGGTGTATGTGTTCAATTGGCTTACCCATCTTTTCATCAAGCCCAATCCACAAACTAGGGATGCCATTGCCAAAGCGGTTATTTGGTTAAATAACAGGCGCCTGCTTTTTTTACCGCATAGCTTTTTATTGAAGCTGGGGGTGGTACTGTTTACCATTTTCTTTATTGCATGGGGAAGGAAACTGCTCTGGTTCCTGCTCAAGAAAATGTGGGGGTTCCTTAGTTTATTGCCCAATGAAAAAACGGTACAGTTCATGGCCCGTTATCTCAATATCGGGCGTTTTGCTTACTACCGGCAACAGGGCAGGATATTCATTAAACTAAAGGACCAGTACCCTATAGGCTCGGGCTTTGTACTGCTGCCCATGGACATGGCTTTCATGGATGCAGGCACTGTGCCCAATGAAGGGGACTATGCTGTGCAGATGCGGGAACTGGCCGTTATCAAAAGGAACAAAAAATACAAGGACTGTGCCTACCCTTTCATCTTTATTGACCCAAGGAGGAAGCTGGTGGGCACACAGGTATTCTTTGATTGGAAGATGGGCAATCCAGGAACAGTGGAATTAAAGGATTGTTTTATCAAGGACTACCTGGAGAAGGAAAACTTCAGTGGCTTCAAGATCTATCCTGCATTGGGCTATTACCCTTTTGACGGGGCCTTATTGCCCTTATGGAAATATGCTGCCGACCACCAACTGCCCATTATGACCCATGCCATCCGTGGCACCATTTTTTATAGGGGCACGAAGAAAAAGGAATGGGGCCACCATCCCGTGTTCCAACAAGCGGATGGTAACAGCACTTGCAGGCCACTGCTGCTGCCGGAGCTGAAAAACAGGGATTTCATCAACAATTTTACGCACCCATTGAACTACCTATGTTTGGTGGAGGAACCGCTGTTGCGGATTGTGGTAAGCAAAGAGGGCAAGGCTATACAGGAACTGTTTGGCTACACAAACGATGATACCAAACTGCTGCACGACCTATCCAAACTTAAACTCTGCTTTGGGCATTTTGGCGGGGATGATGAATGGCAAAAGTTCTTTGAGAACGATAGAGATGACCTAACCAGCCAACTATTGCGGAAACCCGGGCAGGGGCTTGCCTTTACCAAACCGGGGCCTATCCAGGATTCCATGTTTGTGCTGGAGCAGGTATGGAAGCATGTGGACTGGTACAGCATTATCCGCAGCATGATGCTGCAATACCCCAATCTCTATGCGGATATCAGTTATATTGTACACAGCCCTGTTATTTTCCCCTTATTGAAGCAGACATTGCAGCATCCTGTGCTGCAAAAGCGGGTGCTGTTTGGTACGGATTTTTATGTGGTGCGCAACCACAAAAGTGAAAAGGAAATGCTGGCCTATTTGCAGGCAGCATTAAGTGAAGGGGAACTGGATAGGATAGCTAGGTATAATCCGAGGGAGTTTTTGAATATTACATAGCTCGGTTGTTGAACATTCTCTTTTGAATTGTGCTAAGCAGGGGCTTATTCCAAACTAGGGCAGCTATTTCTATTTAATAAAATACCAATTTCTATTTACTGCATTGCGAACAACCTTGCAATACTTTAGTAATGAACGTTCATTCTCTCACCTAAAGCCCTCAAGCAATTTCTTATAGGCAACCCTGGCCTTGAATAATCCAGTTATCTGGCAAAAATTGGTTGACAGGTTAATTCGTGTGCGAGTATTTCATTGCCTGTTTCCCTTTGCTTGTTTCCATTGTAGTATTTAATCAGCAATTCATTTTATTTGTACCGTATTTTCATACCTAAATTTCCTGCTTTGGCTATCTACAATAAAATTTATGACCTAAGCCCTGTCTGGTTCCAGAACATTATGGTGTCGGCCTATGGGTACGGCTGGAAGAAGAAGCGCTATGGTGGCATTTTTGAAAGGGAATACCATGCCGCCAAGGAAAGGGAGGCTTTTACGCAGCAGGAATGGGCGGATTATGAAGCCATGCAATTGAAAAAAATACTGCTCCATGCTTTTAAGCAAGTACCCTACTACCAGCAAAAATTCCAGGAGGCGGGACTTACCGAGGCCATGCTGGAAAATATAGACCCCAGCAAACTGGACCGGTTGCCCATCACGTCAAAGGAGGATGTGCGGAAATTTGGCACTACCACCCTAATGGCGCATACAAGGGAAAAGAACGGCAGCTTCCACAGTTCCAGTGGCAGTACGGGCACGCCCGTACAGATCTGCTATTCGGACGATATGCACCAGCGCTATTTTGCCCTTAGCGAGGCCAGGATCAAGAACTGGGCAGGCGTGGGCAGGAACAATAGCCGTGGCATGATCGGTGGGCGCAGGGTGGTGACAGATGGGGAGGGCAGGGCGCCTTTCTACCGCTACAATTACTTTGAGAAGCAGGTGTACTTTTCTGCCTACCATATCAGTCCTGCAAACATCGGGGACTATTTTGAGGCTTTCAGCAAATACCGGATTGATTACATGACGGGGTATGCCATGAGCAACTATATACTGGCGAGGATGTTCCAGCAGGCGGGGCTGGTGCCACCACCATTGAAGGCCGTGCTTACCTCAAGCGAGAAACTGACTGCTGACATGCGGAAGGTGATGGGCGAGGTTTACCAATGCAAAGTGTTTGATAGCTGGAGCGGGATGGAATACTGCGGGCTGATTTCTGAATGTGAACATGGCAGCCTGCACATCAGTCCGGATTGCGGTATCATTGAAGTGCTGGACGATGCACTGCAACCCGTGGCCGCTGGCGAAATAGGTACTGTTTACTGCACGGGCTTTTTAAACCATGACCAGCCATTGATACGTTACAGGATTGGTGACCAGATTGTATTGAGCGATAAGCCATGCAATTGCGGCAGGCAGATGCCCGTGGTGCAGGAAATTGTGGGCCGTATAGAGGATGTGGTGTATGGGAGGGATGGCAGGGAAATGGTACGCTTCCATGGCATTTTCGTGGGACTGAAGACGGTGAAGATGGCGCAGGTGGTACAAAATTCCCTAGAAACCATCACCCTTAAAATAGTGCCTGATGATAAGCTTGCAGCGGAGGAGCGGAAAATGATCATTGCCAGGGTGCATAGCCAATTGGGTGATGTGGAAGTGATCATTGAAGAAGTGGACGATTTGCCCAAAACGAACAATGGGAAGATCAAGGCGGTGATTTCCACCATTAAAAAGCCCCATCCATAACTGGACGGAGCCTTAATTTTAACGATTCACTACAAAAAATTTGGCCTTACCTTCTCCAATGTCCGGGTATCCAAACATAGCCGCCTCGCCTGCGTTGCCAATGGCCTGGTACATGCCTGAAGCCCGGTCTTGCTGGGGTCCAATAGCCGTCTACCATTACATAGTTACCGTTTCGGTACACATATTCAGGTTCTATCCATATATGTGCACTGGATGGGGCTGCTGGCCTTGCCCTCACTACCACTGTTGGCCTTACTTTTACAATGACCTGTGCCTCACTCCTTGCTGAAACAACAGCCAGTATTGCGGTGAATGCTGCGATGATTATTCCTTTTTTCATGGTATGCGATTTTGTGCTGGTATGATGGTACTGCTTACAATAGGTTTAATGGACAACTTATGCAATTACTGTTCCAGCCTATCCTACTGGCGCTATGCAGCCCGATGTTTTTTTGTTAATTCCTTGTTGTGGATATAATGCCCCGCAGGCATACTGCAATGGTAACCGAACAAATGTCGGTGGGGCCTGATTGGGTCGGGAACCTTGAAGTGAACTTTTATAATGAAGATTGCTTTGCTGCTTACTATGCAACCTTTTTCATCCAATCTGTTAGGATGATGAGAAAACCGTTCCCGTCCGCATCCGATAGTTACCGGAGACGCTTTCGTTGTATCATTTCCAACGGGTGCGTGGGGAGGAAACCGTTGTTCCTTTACCGTATCCCTATGATGGAATTGTAAGTACGTTCATATATATAAACAACGGCAACTATTACGCATCCAACGAGGAAAAGCATTTTCATAAAGCAAGTTTTTGAAGACGTTAAGAAGCTGCCCAAATTCAATTCGCTGCTTTCCCCTACAATTTTTTTGGCTGCAAGCCGATAGCCATCTACTCCACCTTGTTCCACTCCTGCCCGAATGGTCAGGCGGGCAAAAATTATACGATGGGGAATTCCACCAATCAAATCCAGACTAACCCCAAGGTAGGAACAAAAGGTTATAAAACAATGATTTTTAGGTAAATGGACAATTATTGGCTATCGAATCATTTACTGCTCAAAAGCAGGTGGCTTTGCTTCATATTCCCGTAACTGCCGTATCGGATAATTATCGGATGTGGCTTCCAAAGTATCTTTATTGGCGATACAAAATCGCCTTCGACAAGTTGAAAATCCCGACTATTCGGGGGCCAGGCTGACACTTACTTTTCAAACTGGGTCACTACCCCTTTTTTCTTGACCTTAATTTCTTAGCCCCATAACCTACACCTGCGGCTACCAATAAGGACAGTCCCCCATCAATGGGCACGTCATCCGTAACATCGTCAGTAAAGCCCGGCACCTGGGCATGTAGCAGGGTTGGCAGGAAAAAAGCAATCAGCAGGAAGGCCATTGCAATAGTTGATATCCTAATTTTCATTTTTTATATTTTATTTTCTGAATGTATGTTTCACTCTTTGGTATTAAATGCCCAACCATAATATGGTTGGGCATTTCAAGAAGCTGTTTACTGCACCTGCAATTTCTCTGTTTTCTTTTGCTTGCCATTGTTCAATGTAACATAGTAAGTGCCTTTGGCAAGCCCCTTTACATCAATACTTAGCTGGCCTGTTAGTACATTGCCTGCATTGATTGTTTTTACCAGCTTACCTTCTGCATTGGTGATGGTAAGTATGGTACCTGCCTGCTCTTCATTGCTGAATGTAACAAGCAGCTTATCGGTAGCTGGATTGGGGCTCAACTTAATGGAGAAACCTGTTGGCAATGGCATTGGTACCACTGATTTGGAGAACAGGAGTTCAAACCTACCTGCACCACTGCTTGCAGCATTGGAAGTGGTGCTGAACGTATAGGTATAATTTGTTCCGGTTACCAGTTCCAGCTTGTTGGTGAAGTTGTCCTTCAGGTAAACATCCATGCCAATGGGCAGGTTAAGTTCAGTTGCTTTGATCGTGAAATCCTTTGCTGCACCGCTATAGATCCCCAATCGAATTTTGGTGTCATTGGATGGTTCGGGCTGGCTGTTGATGTAGGTTTTTACGTTATCGTTTGTTACGCTGTACAGGGCATAGTCATTCAACAATTTGCCTCCATCGCTGGACTCAAACTTTGTGGCGGCACCATTGTTGAAACGGATGAATGTTTCATCCAGTTGGTTATTGCCTGCATCCATCAACTGCAGTACGATGGCATTGTTGATGCCTGTTGTCCTGAACAGTGAAGCTGCTGCACTGGTGCTTTTATCGGACTCGGAGAATGTGAGTGCCGTATTACCATCGGTGGTTGTTTGTACCAGCACCACACTGCTCATGGGCAGGTAATAGCTGGTTGCCGCTGTTAGGTCAATGGCATCGTAACCACCCCTTACTGTGGCTGCCTTGTTGGGGTTCCATACATAGGCCACGGCGCCGAGGTTGCTATTGGCCCCACCTATTGCGGCTGTACGCAATGCTTTAAGCTTTGCCTGTATTTCTATGGTTGATGGCAATGGGTTGGCTACTAGGTTCCAGCCTGCTCCGGGCACAGCGTTGGTGGCCAATGTTACGCCAATGGGAGTGGTGGCCACATTGACCTGGCCAGCCATGCTAAGGGTAACATTGCTTGCGGTGTAAGTGCCGCCTGTAAGGCCCTCCCCTTTTGCTCCCCTTACCAGTACCCTTATACCCTGGGCAAGTTTCCAAGCGTTGGCATCGCTTCCACTCACAGGCAGTGCATTGGTGAAGGGCTGCCAGCCAGCATCATTGGTGGCATTGTCTGCCAACAAGGGATTGAACCAGAATGCGGATGGTGCATTGGTACCAGACTGTGTAAAGTTTGCTGCGGTGGGTGCGGTGGTGGCTCCTGTACCGGTAATATCTATTTGATTGGTAAGCTGCGTGAGATCCAAGTAATTATTGAAAGGATGGCCCAGGAAACGGAAGGCCCGCCTACCGGGCGTACCGCTGGATGCACCCCCTGCTATGTAACGCTGCACAATGAACCTGCCACTTGTATAAGTGAATGGCGTAGCTAGTGCTGTAGCGGGGATACTTGCTGTTCTGGTTGCTGTGGATACCAATGTTACATTGAAACTGCCCAATGCCAATTGGCCAGCCGTCATGTTAAGGGCATTGGTAACGGAGATATCGCTAGCTAGGTTCACTGTACCAGATGCTTTGTTCACAGTAATGACCTCATCGCCCAATATGCCATTCACGGTGAGTACCTGCGTTCCTGTACCATTGAATATGAGACTGCTACTGGGAATGTTGGTAATATCAGCCTGAACTGTTGCACCTGTACCAATGGTCATATCACCTCCCACATTCAACGTAAACGGCTTAACCGAAGCTGCTGTTCCGTTTGAGATAGAAAATAATGGGCTGGCAGCAACGGAATTGTCTATGGTGAAAGTGCCGTTCACAGTAAAGATCCTGTCTGCACCACCCGATGTTCCGCCGTAGCCATTTATTAAATAAACGCTACCGCCATTCTGCACATAATTCCCAACCGTTATTCTTTCCTGACCTCCTGATGAATGCAGTTGCAGTGTACTTGAGCCGGTCCGTTTTACGGTCATGGTATTGGTGACCTGGAAGGTTCCAGCTCCTGTAGGGCCAGTTGGCAGGCTTGAGCCCCAAACAATTTGGGCAGTCAGGCCACTGCAATCAAAAATGAAATTGCTGAACACCTGCCCACGGCCACCTGGCGATGTGGTGGTCAGACCAGTGATGTTTGCCGTTGAGCCTGTGGCCCATGTGGCAGTTGGGATGGTGCCGCCATTTTGGGCATGTTGGTATTCGCCTGTTGCACCGATGGTCAATGTACCTGTGGTGGTAATGGTACCAGCGCTTACCAGTTTGCCGTTGATGGTTACATCAGGGTCAGCAGCACCATTGGCTATTATAAGGGTAACGCTGCTGTTCACAGTTACCTGACCTCCAGCATTCACCGTTAGGTCATCAATCGTAACGCCTGCTGTTACCGTAACTGTATGTCCAGACAGTACCGTAATAGCAGTGGCTGCACTTGTTGGTGAAAGCGTGGCATTGAACCAGGAAATGTTATCATCCGATGATTCCCAAGTGGTATAGTCGCTCCAGTTACCTGTTGCTTTGGACCTGAAATATTTTGTTGCATCGGATGCGGCGGTTATTGTTTGGTCGCCCCCTGCAAAGGCTGTTCCTGTTTTGCTACCGGATGCCAGGGTAATGTCTGCCATTGTTAAAGCTGACACATTCACTGTATTGAGCAATGTTGCGCTTACGGGCACATCGGTTGTAATCCAGAAAAAGCCTGTTGCGCCCAAATTGATGCTCTGTGACAATCCCGTAAATGAATGTGTACCCGTACCCAAGGAGGTATTTATATCGGTGCCAATCTGTACAGCAGTTGATAAATCATCCGATGCCTTGTACCAGAGCTGGAACCTGCTCAGATCTGCGGCTGCATAAGTGCCGCCTGTAGTAAAATCAACTTGGTTCAACAGTGCTCCTGCAGTAGCGGGTGTCAAGGTAAATTTATAAATGGGGTTCTTATTGATGGTCCTGCTAATGGTGGATGCCGCCACCGCTGGGTTAGCAGATGCAAGCATAACCGTGGTGGCTACAATGGTTTGGGCCCCACCTACCGTAGTGCTGCCCGTAACATTTGCGGCTTCAAATGTCAAATCGCTTGGTGCGATGGCCGCTATATTGATGTTGCCTGTAGTGGCTGTAAATGCGATGTCTGCCGTAATGAAGAAATAGCCAGTGCTGCCGTTGGGCACAACAGCTATCATACTATTGAAAGTATGTGCGCCCGCCCCTAGGGATGTGGTGATAGCTGAACCCACCTGCACCGCGGCACCGAATATGTTTGTGGCACTGTACCATAGTTTATAGTTCACTATGTCAGTGGCCGTGTAGGTGCCTACTGTTGTAAATGCAACGGCGTTCAATGTTGCATCAGCAGTGCTGGCTGCAACCTGGAAACTGTATATGACATTGTTGGTGGTACCCTGCCCTATGTTCCCCGCTGCAACCTGTGCAGGTGAGGAGAGTGCCACATCAGCAGTATTCACAAAAAAGTTACCTGTGGAAAATGCCACACCAGCCGTACCAATAGCGGTAAAGCCCGAAGCGGTTGCTGTATAGGGATTAGCGCCAGCTAGCACCGCTGCATACTTTTCCCAGCTTGTTCCGGCACCTGTGTACCTGCCTACTTTTAAATTGCTGTTCCTATTGAAGGAGGGACCTTCATCGGTCAATGACCATTGTGTTTGAACGGTCAAGTTGCTCGCTCCGTTCACATCTTCTGCAATGGTCCATGTATCCTGCACCTGCTGGGTTGCATCAGTTAAGTTGGCAGGAGCGCCGCTTATAACGCCAACACTGTAATTATCCAATGTTCCTGCATTGGTGAGCGTAACGGGATTATAGGTTGATGATGTACCAATAGGGTACAGTACCGCACTGCCGCCAACACCCTGCTTCAATTTGCCCGCACTGCTGGCATTCACATAACTTGATGCACTGCCCGTGGCCGAACCGACGGTTAGGGTATTGGCCCCTAGGGCCAATTTGCCTGCGGTCATGGTGAGGGCACCCGCTATTGCTTTTGATGCATGGAGCGTGACCCCATTGCTGTTGTTGATGATGATATCATTGGGTGCAGCAGTTGTTGGAAGCTCCAAATCGGTTGTTGTTTGTGCTGCTGAAGTGCCATTGTAACTTAACCTGCCCAATGCCGCATAAGTTAGTG
This sequence comes from Chitinophagaceae bacterium, assembly GCA_023251255.1. Lineage (GTDB taxonomy): Bacteria > Bacteroidota > Bacteroidia > Chitinophagales > Chitinophagaceae > UBA1930. The sequence goes on along the minus strand of JAHEZD010000039.1, from coordinate 33,247 downwards.
CAGTGCCCGTAACAGAGCCGCCATCATTCAATTGGAATGTGCCCGTAACTGCAGCACCGCCGATGGTAAAGGTTCCGTTATTGGTAATGGGAACCGTGGTTACCAATGTGCCGCTGTCCTTAAAGGACCTTCCTGTTGGCAAGGTGAATGCATTGTTGAAAGTGACTGTTTTTCCTGTTGCTATTGACCAGTCAAAGCCCCTATTGCTATTGGTTGAATAGAAGGTGGTAAATGTACCCCCACTTTGCGTGAATGTGGCAGTTGGCTGACCACCTGCAAACCTGAAAAAAGGTGTGGTCGAACTAAGTACCGAAGAACAATCAAAGGTTCCGCCAGTCATATTAAAGTTACCACCTAACCAAATATTCATTACCCTGGTACTATTAGCAGTTCCTGTAAGTACCACACTGCCACCAGTTTGAATGTTTAGGTTACCAGTGATGTTGATGGTATAACCACCACCGCCACCAGTTGAGTTGCCCATAATACCCGTTCCAGAAATGGTTACATTGCCCGTTATATTGGCAACTGTATTGCTTGCGGTACTGCTGTTCATACCAAAGGTGCCACTGCTAATTGCTAGATTACCACCAATTGTTGTAGTGGATATACCACTGCTATTGCTGCTTCCATTAAAAGATCCTCCGCTCAAAGTCATATCTCCCGTAATATTGAAAATGCTGGTGCCTGAAGATCCGCAAGCATTTAAAACACCCCCACTAAGAATCACATTCCCGTTAACGGTGACAGTGGGGGTTCCACCCGAAGATGTATTAAAAGTAAAGATGCCCGCCTGAACAGTGAGGTTTCCACTGATGGTGGTAGCAATAGGGAAACTGGCTGCCCCTAACCTGAACGAACCTGTACCTGTCGCCTGAACCAGCAGGTTACCCTGCACCGAATGCACGCTACCATTGCAAGTAATATCGCCCGAGGCAGTATTGATTGTGAGGTTACCAAAATCGATGGATTTTGATGCTGCGATTAAGGTACTAGCGCTGGCCGTTACTGTAAACTGGCTGGATGCACCAAACGTACAGGTACCATTGAAAACAGCCGTCGTAGTGCTATTGTTATGAACATAAGTGCCGCCGTTATCAATCTGGAAAGTACCCGCCGCATTTATGGTAACAGCATTGTTTGCAGTTAAGGTGGCACCATTTTCAATTTGGAGTGTAACACTTGCGCCCAATGTCCATGTACCAGTAGTGGCCATATTATTAGGGCTTTGAATAACAAAAACATCACCACTAGTGGTAAAATTTGATGGTGCCGTTCCAGTGCCGCCCCGAGTAGGTGCCCAGTTAGCAGCAGTTGCAGGGTTACTGTTATTTTTTGAATAATAGGTAGTTGCAGACACTGCATAAAAAGCGCAGAGAACAACTATAAGCGTAATTAATTTTTTCATAAGGCAATCGTTTAAGAAATTTTGAGGAGCGCGTTTTATATAATGGAGATTATTGTTTGGGCCATTCAATCAATATTGGCTTTGCATTTTTGTTTGCTATTGAACCATTTGCCAACTGCCTTGTATTACCGGGTACAACCAACAATACTATCGTGACTATTTCTTGCATAAAGCAATCGTTGATATGGGTATTTAAAAGGGTATTTGAGATGCGATATGCTCAATGGGGGAGCCAATGGCAACAAGGGTACTTATTCAATGCTTGTTAAATAGCTCCGGGACAAAGAAATGACGCGATGATTGACCAGCTAGGTTGTTTGATAAACCTGATCCGTACTGTGTACAATGGTTGGAGACAACAGTATAACTGTTGGAAAGATGCAATGCAATTGCATTTGAATAAAAAGGATTCATATGGCTTCATTTAGTTGTGTACCTATTGACCGCTTCTGTAGCAATCATACATAAATGGAGCAAGCATGGATAAACCGTTAGATAAAGCAGGGTGAAAGTAATAAATTGTTCCAGAAAAACAATTGTTTTTATTGGTAGTAGTGACTCAGTTTGAAAAGTAAGTGTCAGCCTGAGCCTGTCGAAGGCGATTTTGTATCGTAATTCTAATTGGTTTCGACAGGCTCAACCTGACAATAACTCAAACTTAGTCCACCTTATTGGCAACTATTGCACTGGTTGCACTCGTTTTTTTAAAAAGCTGTATATCAAGCCTGTACAACTTCCGTTTTACTTACGAAATCGTGTAGGGTCTTATCCAAGAACGGAATGAAAAACATATCAATTACGGTAAGCCTTACCAAGCTCCTGATGAGTATAGCTACAAAGCTTGGCCTGAAGCCTTGTTGATTGACCACTTTGCTGTGACTGAACCATTTACCCGGTGTGCGTGCAAAAATACTTTCCAATACAGTGTAGTAAACAACAATGCTTGCAGCAAAGAACCAACCAAAATTAAAGTAGGCGATGTGGTAATAGTATACATACCATTTGTACACTTTAAATCCTATATAGGCAATTGCAAAAACAAATATATTGTCTATAACAAAGTTGATGGCCCTGGTGCCAACCCCTGTTCCTTTTAGGTTCATGCTGCAAACTTATTTCAATTATACCATAAAAAATGGATGCCATGCTTTTCACAGCGTGGCATCCAACATCAAATTCCGTATGGGGATTATCGCATTAAATACATTTTGCCATAGCCCGCTTTGAAGTATTTATCAATATCCACTTTATTGCCATCCCTGTCCTTAATGGTAAACTTGTCCAAACTGTTCCCATTCAAATTGGTGATGACACGGTAAAGGTAAACACCATTGCCCAGTTTTGCCCCGTACATATCCGTACCGTCCCACTTGTACTCTGTAATGTTCCTACCAATACGGATTGGGCCAAGCTCATTCTGGTTGATTTCCTTCACCACTTTGCCGGTTACCGTTAATATCTGTATCCTTATGTTGCTGGGCAACTGGCTACCGGTGAGTGTAAATACAAATGCCGTTGAGGTTGTGAACGGGTTCGGATAATTGAACACTTCTGATATGGCGGGCTTGTTGTAAACATTGAAGGTAACCCGGTAATCCTGCGTACCTGTGCTGTTCTCGCTAATGTCCTTGCCCTTAACAATCAGTTCATATTCATCGCCCTCACCATCAAGTGTTGGGGTGAAATCAACCGTGGCTGAATTATCCCCCCCACTTAATGTTGCAGGGGTGAAACGCAAGGTATCCGTTCCATATTTATAACGCCTGATACTATTATCTGGATACCGGAGCTGAACAGTAACACCTGCGGTATCGTTCAATGCAAGGTATTTCGATTCGTCCTTCAACTTGATGCGGATAGCAGGTTTTGCAGAAACGATGTCCCCATTCAGGATATGCGTACCATCAAAGGTAACGTCTACCAAAGGGTTTGTTTTGTCTGCGTTCACATAAAAATTCTTGAAGAGGAAGTTATTGAAATGGTACTGTTCCGGTTGGTCATTGTTAGGGTTGATATCAACCGACATGGTATTGGCCCCTGTAAAATCCTTGGTATCGATGCTTACGTTAAAGCTTGTGGTATCGGCTACTGCAGGCTTCTTGATCCTCGGAACCAGAATGGTCCTGGTTACATTGCTTTTATCTACCACCTGTAGCTTAACCGCAATGCTGTCCTTGCTGAAAGCCACATCGCCAACATTCTTGAAGGCAATGGAAAAATTCAGTTTCTCACCAGCTTCCAATGTATCCTTGAAACTGTATTTGATACTGGGGGCCAATGCTCCTTCTGGTACCATATCAGCAATCAATCTCCAGTAACGTAACTGATAAGGTGTGAGGTTTACCCTATCCAGATTGGTCATTTTTAGTTTTACATAAGGATAGCTGGATGCATTGATGCTGCTAATATTGAAATCTTGTTGGGCAAGGTTCAAATTGGTATACAATGTTGTTTCGATTCCTGCATTGTTCACTCCTATCACATCAACAGTTGGCAAATCACCAGCAGCCGTTTCCAAGGAAGCGCCCCTCCATTTCAATTGCTTCCATGCAGCGGCAGGACCAAATGCGGGAGAAGTAATGTAGCCTAGGGTATCGGTCGTTTCGACCACTGAGTTCAATATGGCGGCATCTGTGGTATCATGGCTGAAGGCCCATTTTGGCACGAATGACGCTACCCCTTTCTTATACATGAATGCCCAGGTCCTAGGCCGGTTAAACGAATCGATATCAGCGAAACCGGCTGCTTTCAACTTGCTGTAAACAGAATTGGCACCATCGGTTTTCCAAGTATCCACCAATGGTTCATTTGAAAACAGGCCATTGGCATCCTGGTCCAAATTTAACCTTGCAGCAATTATGTAACCATTTGGTACTGCATCCATAAATGCGGCCATTTTGTTCCTTTCCGTAGCATTCAGATAGGAAAATTCAAAATTCCAGGCCCTATTGGGCAAACATGTACTGCTGGCACTTCCCATATAATTGCCTTGGGTACCAGATTGAATTACACCTGGTTGAGGCTGCTGATTGTACCAAGGCTTCAAACTAACGGGATCAAAAACAGAAAATATCAAGGAGTGGCCCAAGCAAGCAGATTGTGCAGCTAAAAAGCCATCCACTTTTATTGAAAAATGCGAGTCTTCATTGCTAAATGGATAGATTGCTTGTTCTATGGTTACATTATGGGTCGTTTTCTTGTAATCCCATTCGCGTGAAGTACTGTCCAATTTAATCCTGCTGATATCACTTTTAAAATGTTGATACAGGTGCGATTGGTTGAAGCCTGTCTCCGTTCCATTCAAATAAACAAAACTTGTTGTGCTCCATATATAAGGACCACTTGTTGGCACAGGTGCCACCCTCCAATAATAAACTGTGGAGTCCTTATAAGTGACAGCGGGATCAAACTCCAATAAGCCGCCGAAACTTGATACTGTTTTTGTTATTTTGAAGGGCGAGCTGAACAGCTCGGTCGTGTCCATCTGCATTTCATAGGTCCTTGCTACCAGCAATGGTACTGGATTGGCCGTGGAAGCATATAGTTTGGAACTGCTTTTGTTAATGATGGAAAAATTGTAGGGGTAAACGGGCCTAGCATTGTCCGTGAAAATGACAAAATCCTTACTGACCGTATTATTGGTTTCGCTTAACTCATTGGGGAACTCATTGAGATAGTCAACAGTAACCGTAATGGTATTGTTGCCACCATCCCTTGTTGGTACAATGAGCAGGTCCTGTACCAAGGAATCAAGGTAAAGCAATGGTTTTATCTTCTTCCTAACCACGGTATCAACAGAGCCATCACCATGTTTCCATTTCACCAATATGGAGAGGGAGTCGTTTGCACTGCTTGGGGCTTTACCAATATTATAGAAATTGGCATTCAATATGAACTTGGTATCGGCCACCGTAATAACTGAAGGGCTGATACTTACCGTTTGTGGCTCCACAGTAAAATCTGGCTGAGTGCTAGCATATACTTTTAAAGCCGGATCGCCATGCAACATGAACTGTTCTGCATGCATACGCGTGGTAAGCTGGGTAAATGGTGAATAGTTGCTTAATGCTACAATTGCATCCTGCATGTTCTTTCCTACATAGTTGTTATAACCGTCCGTACCACTTACTGATTTGTAAAAGCCAGTTGTATAGGCATCGAGCAGGCTTGTCAACCCAAAATGCGAACTGGCTATTACACCAATGGCGCCCCGTTGCTGTGCGAGTACAAATTTCTCCGAAAAGGAGGTTATGGATGAAAGCCTTGTGATATCATAGTCAAAAAAGTTACCTGCATTGCACCCATTCAATAAGAACAATGGATATTTATCGGGATTGTTATAGTCATTGGGATTGTCCATTTGGTAGTCCAACTGCGTCGCAGCGGAGTGCCCAAAATAAGTGAGCAGTGCAATCCCGTTTTGAAACAGGGATTTCAAATAATCCGTTACAGCGGGTGTTGCTGGGCCTCCTGTGGCCTGTGTATTGAAATCTGCTACATGGCCACCAAAAAGGGGCTGCTGGATAATGGCTTTATACCCGTTTAAATAATAAATCAATAACCCTTCGATACTTGCATCATTACTGCCTGCTACATGCACCACCTGCTTCATCCATAACTTACCTGCTATATCCTGCGCAGCATTTACTTTTTGCAGGTCATAGGACTTTATCTTATCCAAATAAATGGCTACTTCCTGCTGGCTAACGGCTGACAACCTACCGATGCTAACAGAGGGTGATGGGTCAATGCCCGGTGAAACCATCAAGACATCAGATGCGGGCCAGCCCCATGTTGGCACCAGATCCAATTGTTCTATATAAGCTGAGCTTTCATGGTAACAGTAGTCTTCATAGGTCGTTCCTTTCCCTATCAGGAACATATGTGTTGGACTAACAACAAAATACTGCTTGGCAAAGCGCACAAAATTCTTGATGCTTAGTGGATGCTTTTTTATGCCAAAGCCAAACTGGTCTACCAGCTCATCTATATCGTAAATTTTGGTATTGAAGCTTCCGCCAATTGATGATTGCCTATACTGTTTATATTGAACAACAGGATTGGATGTACTGATACCGTCACCAAACAATATTTTATGGGAAACAATCAAATAAGTGGCCTGGTTAGCTGCCAGGTTATAGTTGGTAAAAACCCTTTGGGTCAATGTACTGACTGCTATGGCATTCGACACATTGTCGTTGACCAGGATCAGGTTCCTGTCAACAGGTGATGCCTGCAATTTGAACCTGTAAACAGCACCGGACAAAACAGCTACATATCTCTTTAAATTGGTGGCATCAAACAACACTGGTGAACTGCCCGAGAAATTGGCTACTGGTATTTCAATATAATTGCCCTGCGCAGTGGCTGGCAGTGAGAAAACAAAATTAGAAAGCCCTGCAAAGTTGTACAATCTTGGGTATACGAGTTCCACGTAGGCAGCACTGATCCGGTTTGTGGCAGCATCACCATTTGAGGAAATGGGTACCACTTCTATACTGAAATTATTGGTACCACTTGATACAGCAGATGCTGAAATGGAGCCTGTATTATTGAACACTTGAATATCCTGTGTATTCAGTAATTGTTGGTCCACATAGGCTATTCCATTCATTTTAAATGTAACGTTCCTACTTCTATAGGATACGCCATCCACTGCCACTGAAAGGGATGCCGTACCAGAAGATGCCGGATATAAACTGGCCATTGAAAAGGTATAGGGCGACGATTGGTAGATATCCCTTGTGCCCCAGCCTTCACCAGTATCATAGGAGGAGGAGGTTACCCTTTCCGTTACATCCTCACCATAGCCCCTGTTTATCTGTTCCTTAAAATCCAAATGTTTGGTGTACGTGAAAGATGTTTCCAGTGGCAATGCTCCCTGCACCCCATCATTCAGTGCATCTTCGTAGCGGAGATTGGGGTTTGCAAGGGTTGGGTTAGGATTTATTGTAAGGAAAAAAGAGGCAGTATCTGTTTGTAGGCTCAGCTTATCGTTCAATTGGAAGGATGGGTTCCTGTACATTACCTTATCAGGGATACCATCATTCTTCTCCCCCCAAAATTCAATAAAACCATTAGATGGCAAGGCCCCAGTAGCCACACTTGTATATAAAGGCACTTGCTTGCCATTACGCCATAACTGGAAATTCTGTACTGGCGTGGCATTGATATCAGCAGGTAAAACAGATTGCCCAATACGGTACAAACCAGTGGCACCCACTTTAAACTTGTAGTAGGTTTTGTTATAGTCTATCCATTCATTATTGTACTGCTGTGCCAGGGCAAATGTTGAAAAAAACACAAGCAGTATAGTTATCAGCTTTCTCATTCAATATTATTTATGTAGAAGTACATTCTAGGCTCAACTTATTTCGTTTCCTTTTTCACCAAATCAATCCGCAAAGAAAAAACATGCGTGTACAATGGGTTTGCCTGATTGGCCAAATTGGTAAAGGCATAGTCAATGCCCACATTGCCAAACTTGAAACCTGCCCCCAAACTTGGTTGGTAAATCCATACTTTCTTCTGGTTGGTAGTGTCGCCATCTTCCAGTGCCTTCTGGAAATTGGAGATACCGGCCCTGAGAAAAACGCTGTTGTTGATGTTTGCTTCCACACCAATATTGGGGTCTATGCTTATAGCATTGGTGCTGATTACGGTATTCCGTTTCCCATCAAACGTAAAATGCAAATCGGCTTCTGCAAGCAAGCTGAACTTCTTATTGAACACAAAATTGTACCCAGCCGCTGCTATCAGCCTCGGTGCTGTTAGCTCCGTGCTTTTTACGGGAATATCATTTTTTGTGAGGTAGAGTATTTCTTTTTCCTTTTCACTGAAGGTGAATGACCAAGCATTGAAAGTGGTAGTAACATCCCTTGCCACCAGGCCAAAACGCCAATTGTCTTTCCGCATCTGCAAAGCGGCATCCAGGCCAAATCCCCAGGCTTTCGCAAATGTTCCCACACTCCGGTAAATGACCTTGGCATTGCCACCAAAGTTTATCTGCATATTGTCCGTCTTCTTGAACACTTGTGCGTAAGACAACAGTACGGCGTAATCGGCTGAGGAGAAAGTGGTGATATTGTTGTAGTTGATGGAACCATCCGGTTCAACTAGGTACAAAGTGTTGGGGATATCATCCACTGCAAAACGCATAAAGCTTATTCCCAAGGTCCTATTGCCATTTTTAGTGGGTATGGCAAGCGAGGCATAGTCATACTTTCCAATGCCCGCAAAATATTCTGCATGCATAACGCACAAACTTGGATGGTCCGTAACATGGACCAATGCTGCCGGGTTCCAATAAGCAGCAGTGGCATCAGTAACACTTGCTACCGTGGCACCACCCATGCCCAAGCCCCTGGCGCCGGCACCGATGTTTAAAAATTCATTGGAATACTTACGGAATTGTGCATGCACATTTGCACATGATGCCATTATTGATACAGTAACCAGCCCCTTGATAAATAGCTTCATTAAAAGATTGCTTTATGTAGAGTTCCAACAATATAGCAGTATAGTTTACGAATGGGATATAATAATAACAATGACCCTCAAATGTACATGAAACGCTGCACTAACAAATTATTTCCAAGAAGCAGTAGTGACTCATGATGCTGTTTAAATTCAATTCACTGGTTTCCCCAATAAATTCAAACAGCATCTAATTGCCCTGCTTTGTTATGGATAAGGTCTGCTTGTTGGCCCCATTGGCCACTTCAACAATGTACAAACCACTTGCCCATGAACTTATGTCCACATCATGCTTACCACTTGGCACACGACCTGCATTAATGGTCTTCATTACAACACCATTGCTGCTTGTAATCCTGATAGTAGTTGCAGCAGTTTCATCAGCACCCGCAAAACCAACCTGCAAGTTATCCCTTGCAGGGTTAGGCGAAACCTTAATACCAAAAGGTACTGCTGCAACGGTTACAGGTTTTTCTTTTGCATTGAACACAATACTGAAACGGTTTTGTGCAGTTGCAAGATTATTAACATTAAAACTGTACACTGTTGAATCGGCAATTTCGGTCAATATATTTTGCTCCTTGTCTTTCAGGTAAACTTTATTGCCACCTACAAAAGCATTCAATGTTTTTGCGGTGAGGGAATATTTTCCAGTTGAAGTGAGCATAAGCCCCAAATTAATTTCCCTTTTTTCCAGTGAAGGCGCTTTGAGTTCGCTGCCATGAAAAATGGAATACCTTTTCTGTTCGGCATCCAGTACATACAGGTCATTAATCGAATTTGCCAAGTTATAGGCATCCAGTTTAGCATCAAATTGGTCGGTGGCATTATCACTACCAAACCTAATAACCACGTCATCGGTTACCTGTGTACTGTCCGATTTCAATTGCAGCAATAACCTGTTATTGATAATCGTATAGTTCCGGAACATGGTGTTGAGCGGTTCGGCTCCAACCTTGTCCGTTTCATGGAAGCCCAAATGTGCCGTTACATCAGTTGCCCTCACAAAAAAACCACTACAGCTTTCAATGATATTGCTGCCACCATTGGTAGATGACCCGTTTACATAAGAAGCATATACTCCCCCATTAAATGAAGGCCGGTAAGTATAAAGCGCCACATCAACATCTGATTTAGTAACGGTTTCCCAGTCAATATTGGATGGGTATGGGTTTGCAATCAGGTTCCAGCCATTACTCAATGAACTAAATGCCAATGTCTGGTTGAAATCGCCCTGCTGTAATGACCCATTTATTTTTATGGTAACAGGTGCAGGGGTATAATTATTTCCAGTTAGCGAACCCGGCTGCCCTTTACTGCCCCTTATCAATACCCTAATTCCTTGACCGGGATTAATTGAGGAAGCAGTATTCCCACTTATGAAGGCATCCCACCCTGCATTGTTTCCATTACCGTACAGCACACCATTATCATTGGCCTCATTGAAAGTAAAAGCAGATGGATTGTTGGACCCTGTAGGGGTAAAGCTGTTTGCATTGCTGCCCGTAATGCTGCCCGTAATATCAATATCATCGGTAAGTTCACTAAGATTGAGCTGCTCCACAAAAGGATGCCCTATGAACCGGTATTTCCTGTACCCACCGGGGATATACCGTTGTACCTGTGCGCTACCAAGAATATAGTTCCCACCAGAACTGCCAGGAGCAACCCTTGCTGTAAGGTTCATGTCACTGAACAGCACAAGGTTACCATTGGTTTTCAACAAGCCTGCTGTTGGCTTCAAAGTTCCTGTAATAGTCAATTTGTTTATTGCTGCAGGAGCAATAGTTGCACCTGCAACGTCGTTCAGTTCCAAATTGTTGATGGCACCTGTTCCACTGATCAATTGATTGGAACTGCCATTCAATACAATTGAACCATTACCGATCACTGTTCCGTAATTGGTCATGTTTGAACCAATGGAAAAGATGTTGCCGCCAATATCCAGTACTGCGGCCGATGGAATAATAACAGAACCTTCAATTGACAAATTGGAAGGCAAAGTATAGAGGCTACCCCTGTTGGCCAGTTCAAATACCTTATTTGCACCTGCAAAGTTCAATGGCCGCCCGCCACTTCCATCTGCATTAACTCCCCAGCTACTGTTTACCTGTAAATCCCCAGCAGCGGATGAATAATAATGGTTGGCATCCACATATCCTGTTTTGAAATATACATACTTGAAGAGGTAGTTATTGAATGCATACTGTTCCAATTGGGCGTTGTCAGGATTTACCACCAAATAAACATTGTACTTGCCCTGGTACCTGGATGCTATGTTAATGGCTGCATTGATATTTATTGTGTCGCCAACAGCCAATGGCCTCATTTTAGGGAGGTTGAACGTATCCCTCACACCTTGTTCATTATAAATAATGAGCCTTGCACTAAGGCTATCAAAATCCACCTTGCTCACATTCTTGAATGCGATACCTACTTTCAATGAATCGCCAAATGCTGTTCCTACTGTATCGGGCATATTGAAATACAGATTTGGTGCAATGGCACCTTCGGGCACTGCATCATATTCAACAGACCAATTACTTAATTGATAGGGCTTGGCTGTAATGGAATCCTGATTCGTTAGCTTCAACTTGATGTAGGGGTATTGCAATGGGTTCACCGCACTGATATCAACATCTTGCTGCGCTGCGGTAAGTGTGTACAATTTGGTTTCGGCACCGGTACTGTTTATACCCAGTACGTCAACCGTTGCCACATCGTTCGTGCTGGCATTGCCATTCCACTTCACCTTTTTCCAAGTCTTCGCTGGACCAAATTTCGGCGAGGTAACATAGCCTAATGTATCCTTTGTGTTGCAGTCCACGCTCATGACCACACGATCGTAAACGCCTTGGGTAAATTGGTAACGCGGGGCAAAATGTGTTGAATCATTTTTCTTGAAAATAAAGCCGAATGTTCTAGGCCTATTGAAAGAATCTATTGGTAACCCCTGATTTTTTAGGAAGTGGTAAAGTGTACTTTGATTACCAGTAATTAAACTATCATTTGCCCATTCACTGGCCCATACCGGATCCTGGTCATAGACTAACCTTACAGCTACAAACATTCCATTGGGTATCGATTCGAGAAATTGATTGGCAGACTTACGTCCCTTGCCATAATCGTCATAGTTGTAATACCAGTACTCAAAATTATATTTCCTTGTTACATCGCAAGTAGGTTCTGCGTTAAAGGGATTGGTGGTGTTTTCCCAAGGTTTAAAAGTTAATGTATCAAACACATTGATGATAACAGACTCCCCCAAACAGGCACTGGCAATAATACCGGAACCATTTACTTGTATGCTGAACTGCTGGTCCTCGGTACCGCTTGTTGGATAAATGGAATGAAGCACAAACAGGTTGTTTATTTTATCCGGGTATTGATAGGCCCTTGTAGCCGTATCCAGCATCAGTCTTGACAACTGGCTCTCTGTATGCTGGTAAAAATGCCGCTGCTCAAAACCAACATTTACAATATTCCTGTAAGAGAATGATGATGTGTTCCAATGCTGTCCACTGCCCTGTGGTGCCACACGCCAGTAATATGTTGTATTGTCCTGTGGTACAATGCCATTATCAAATTCAATTATGCCCCCAATTGATGTTTTGCTTTGTGTGTACTTGATGGGAGAATTGAACAGTGCCGAAGTATCCACTTCAACAACATAGGTTTTACTTACTGCCAATGGATTGGCAGTAGAAGCTGCCAGCTTGAATGTTGGGTTGTTTACTATTGCGTATTTGTAAGGATAAACAGGCCTAATTTCATCGTCGTTGATGGTTACATTGATACTTGCACTGTTATTGGCCTTGGTAATTTCATCCAATGTGTTGCCATCATCCAGGGTCACGGTTAATATACTTGTGCCTTTGTCCCTATTGGCAATAATGGGCAATGAAATAATCACCGAATCAACTGAGGTTATAGGTGCCATCCTTTTGGTGTAGGCTACTGCGGAGCTGCCATCGGGATATTGACGGGTCAGCTTGAAAGGAAGCGAATCTGCCGATTTCCTGCCTATATTATAAACACGTGCCTTTACATAAAAAGAATCATCTGCTACAGAAATATAAGAGGGGCTTGCTATTATTTCCGGTGGTTCGATTGCATAATCCGGTTTGTCAAAGCCATTTATTTTAATGGCAGGGTCGCCATGAAAAGTAAACTGCTCTGCATGTATCCTGGCAAAATAATCTGCCGACCCTGTGGATGCAAGCACATCGGTAATGCTCTGCTTGACTATTTCACCAAATGGCTGGTTGTATTGCTCCCTAGACAGGTTCCTATAAAATTTCCTTGTGAAAGAATCCAAATAATTGATTACACCAAAACCTGTTGAAGCCATGTAGCCAATTGCACCACGTTCAGGTTCAAAAATGAACTTTTCTGAGATGGTTGATTTGAAATTGAAACGTTGCGGGTCGTAGGTGAAAAAGTTACCTGCATCACAACCATTTACAATAAACAATGGATAGCGGTACTGGTTGCTGTAAGCATCCGGATTATCCAAACTGAAATCGAGGTTGGAAGAAGATGAGTGACCAAAATAGGTAACAATAGATGCGCCAGTTTCATATTTGTTCTTGAAATCCCTTAAGGATGCGGAATAACCAGAAGGGTCGTCTATCTTATCGTAATTCTTGGCCCTGCCACCAAAAATACTGTCCTCAACAATTGCTTTGTACCTGTTCATGAAGCCATTCAATTGATTGCCAATTGTATGGTCATTAGCGCCTGCTACCTGCAGTACATTCTTCATCCAAGCCTTGTCTGCAATGGAAACACTTGGCGTTCTTTGAACGGAATCATATTGCTTTACTTTCAATAAGTAATCCCCTACTTCATTAGCTGTTACAGCATTCAACCTCCCAATTGGCGTTATGGGGGTGGCATTGAGGTTATTATCGGCACTTAACAGGTTGTCAGAAGCAGGAGTGCCCCATGTAGGTACCAGGTTCAACAAGTCTATTATAGCCGAACCTTCATGGTTCCTGGATTCATTGTAGGTAACCGCTTTGCCAATTAGGAATACAAACCTTGGCTGAGCAGCAAAACTACTCCTTGCATACCGCAGGAAGTTCCTGATTGATAAAGGGTGTTTTTTTACCCCATAAGCAAACTGGTCGGTAAGTTGATTGATGTCAATTATTTTGGCATTGAAGCCTCCCCCATTTGCGGATGACCTGTACTGCCTGTACTGCTCCACGTAATCATTCGGGGCATTCCCATAAATAATTGGGTTGGAAACAATGAGGTAATCGCCCTGATTGGCAACATTACTATAGTCTATAAAGTTCCGCTGCTGGAATGTGCTGATGGATTTTGCATAACCGTTATCATTGCTCACCAAAACAAAAGACGAAGCCGTGAAATTGGCTTCTGTAACAAACTGTATAGTATCTGTCATGGAGAGGTCCCCAACGTACCTTTTGTTGTTTGTAAGGTCATAAAGAACCGGGGGACTGCCCCCATGATTAAAATTGTAGAACTTCAGGTAATAGCCGGTATAAGATATTGGAAGTTGCAGTTCCAAACGCTGTGCATTGTTGCCATCCAGGGTCCTTGGATAAATCAATTCGGTCTTTGCCAATTTAAACTCGTCGCAGTCTACCTGGCTTTCATTGATGAATTCAAAAGCAGCAGTCCCTGAGCTTATTTTGCTTACTGGAATCCCGAATTCCTCAATCTTGGCGTCATAGGAATAATCCATCTGGAAATTGCTAACCATGTCACCATTCATCTTTACAAGAACAGTCCTGGCATTGGGTGCATTACCGGTGGCATTTATTCTCAATACCATGGATGGCCCGCTCAAATATGGCTTGAGGTCGTTAAAAGTAAGTTGCAATGACTCAAGTCCACAACTGCTTCCTATGGGACCAATGGGAATACTCATGTACCCTTCTCCCCTGTCATAGGAAGAAGAATATAGCGGCTGCGCAGACTGTGCCGCAAAGCCCAGGTTAATTCCATCCCTGTGCGTAAAAGCTTCAGAAGCCATGAAATACTCCGTTGGTGGCAGACTGTTTCCCGAAACATTATTGGAAACATCCGCAAGCCTCCTATTTGGTTGGCCGCTGTTAATTGTGAGAAAATAAGAAGCGGTATCTGTTTGCAGGCTCCATATATCGCTCAACTGGAAATTAGGGTCGCGGTAAAGGTCATTGTCCAGCTTCCCGTTGTTTATTTCTCCCCAGAATTCAATATAATCGGATGCTGAAAATATACCAGTAGGGATTGAAGTGTAAACCGCCACTTCAGAACCATCTTTCCATAACTGGAAATCTTCTGCTGGCGTTGAGCTAAATCCTGCTGAAGCAAGTGCAGGCTGGTAGATCCTGACCAATCCCTTCCTGATAGGATAACCCATATTGTCAAATCCGAAATGCAACTGGAATTTTTGGTAGGTTTTACCGTAATCAATCCATTCATTCCTGAAGGACTGTGCCGCAATGCCAGACAATAAGGAAAATGTAATAATAAGTAGAAGAATCAGTCGCTTCATAGTTGATAGGTAAAATTGTAGGTGCTCTTTGCGGCGAGGGTGGCCAAAAATAGTTATAAAACAATAACTATCAGACCTCTTTGCACTGTTTTTAGTTGCCTAGTAACCAAATTTTAATGCTGCCGGCACCATTAAAACTATCGACTGCTAAACGAAATTGTTCCCCATAAATTATTCCCTGGCGCTTATTGCCATAAAAAACTGTTTCCAGTTACGTTATTTTTGCCCAAATAGTAAAAAACAGATGAATTTAATTGAAGAATTACGTTGGAGGGGCATGATTGCAGACATTATGCCGGGCACCGAAGAACAATTGCTAAAAGAAATGACCACTGGTTATGTTGGTTTTGACCCAACCGCCGATAGCCTGCATATTGGAAGCCTTGTACCCATTATTTTATTGGTACACATGCAGAAAGCCGGCCACAAACCTGTAGCATTGGTGGGTGGGGCCACAGGAATGGTGGGTGATCCAAGTGGAAAAAGTGCCGAAAGGAACCTGCTGGACGAAGAGACACTGAACAAAAACATAGCTGGGATAAAGCGCCAATTGGAGCAGTTCCTTGATTTTGATGCCAGCAAACCCAATGCAGCCCTGATGACCAATAACTACGATTGGTTCAAAACCATTTCATTTATTGATTTTTTGAGGGATACGGGGAAGCATATCACGGTGAACTACATGATGGCAAAGGACAGCGTGAAGAAAAGAATTGAAGGTGATACGGGCATCAGCTATACGGAATTTGCTTACCAATTGATGCAGGGTTATGACTTTTATTGGTTGTACAATAACCTCAACTGCAAGCTGCAATTTGGGGGAAGCGACCAATGGGGCAACATGACCACAGGTACTGAACTAATTAGAAGGAAGTGTGCGGGTGAAGCTTTTGTGTTTACCTGCCCATTGATTACCAAGGCAGATGGTGGGAAGTTTGGCAAAACAGAAAGTGGGAATGTTTGGTTGGATACAAATAGGACGACTCCTTACCAGTTTTACCAATTCTGGCTGAATGCCAGTGATGCGGATGCGGAAAAATGGGTTCCTATTTTTACTTTTTTGAACAAGGAATCCATTGATGGCCTAATTGCAGAACATAGCTTGAATCCTGCATCGAGAACTTTGCAGAAAACATTGGCCAAAGAGGTGACCATTTTTGTTCATGGTGAGGATGAATACAACAAGGCTGTTGAAACAACGGAAAAATTATTTGCCAATACAAATGCCCCAGCAGAAAGCTTAAGCGTGGAAGATCTGGAAAACATGGATGGTGTACTCAAAATAGATTTTGAAAGGGATAAACTGGATGCAGGCATTGACGTGGTTTCCTTTCTTGCAGAAACCAATATCTTTTCCAGTAAGGGCGAAGCAAGGAAAATGGTGCAGGGAGGCGGTGTAAGTATCAACAGGAACAAAGTTGATAACCTGCTCATGCCAGTTAACAGCAGTTTGCTCCTTCATGGGAAGTACCTGCTGGCACAGAAGGGCAAAAAAAATTATTACCTCATTCAGGCTATATGATATAAAGCACTGCAATAAGCGGTGCTTTTTTGTTTATGCAAAATGTTTACTTCATTTCAGGGCTGGGTGCAGACAGGAGGGCTTTCAGTTTTTTGGACCTCTCTTTTTGCAACCCCATTTTCATTGATTGGCTAGATGCTTTACCAAAAGAGACTTTAGAACAATATGCCTTAAGGATGTACCAACAAATTCCCGAAAAGGACCCAGTAATTGTCGGTTTATCATTTGGGGGGATGCTCACCACCGAAATGGCCAAAGCAAATCCCAACATCAGGGGCATCATCATTTCCAGTAATAAACTGCCCACAGAGTTTCCAACTTTATTGAAACTTGGCAAAATCCTCCCTGTTTACAAATGGACCTCGGGCAGTTTCAATAAGAAGTTCAACCAGACCTTCAGTTGGTTCCTTGGTGTAAAAGGAACGGAGCAAAGAAAAATAAGGCAGCAATTGATACAGGATAGTGACCCTGTATTCACCAAATGGGCCATTGGAGCCATTTTGCATTGGCAAAACAAAACCGCACCTACCAATATTACCCATATACACGGCACAGCCGATAAGCTGCTACCCTACCGTTATGTAAAACCCGATCACACCATTGAAGGAGGCGAGCATTTGATGGTGATGGACAAGGCAGGCGAAATTTCAGTCCTGCTAAAAAAATTGGTTGTGGGGTAATGCCTTCTACTAATTGAATTACCTAAAGCACCCGTTTATTTAATATGCATTTTTTCCACTGCCAAAAAAATGAGACATTTTTTTTGTGACATTTTAAATTGTCTCATTTTTTTTGTCCAATTTTTGAGACAATTTTTTTGAGACAATTTAAATTGTCTCATTTTATTTGTCGCATTTTCAATGCACGGTTTCCAATGCATGTTTTGTGATGACTGCAATAATTGGCATCCTTAATCAATTATAGGTGCAAAAGGCAGGTTTTTCAATGCGTTGATAAACATAGCCGCAATTAAAAAGGGGGTACTTACATACAGCGGCACTGTGTGAATAAGTGGCTGGAGAAATCAATAATGTATAGAAAATGTTAAATGGCTCCTATGAGGGTCCTCACTATGACAAGATAGGGCCAACAATCAACCTGAGCGCTGCCTGTTATTGTATTTGCTTTAACACAGTCCAGATGGCATCGGCTACTACTGTATTCCCTTGATTGTTTAAATGGACACCATCGGTAGTCAGAATACCAGAAGATAGATTTTCGTGATTGGCTTCTGCATAATAATCCATAAATGCCTTTCTTAAATCAACCAAACGCAAACTGTATTCGAGCGAGAGTTTGCGAACAATGGCAGCATATAGGTCCAGGTCCCTATCCTGTCCATTATATCCGCTTATTTGCTCGCCAATTACTGTGGGCGTACATAAAATAATCCTGCTGCCATGCCTTAACAACTCACGAATAATATGCCGGTAGCTCTCTTCAAAACTTGCTATATATTTTTCATCCCCGGCATTTGGGTTATGCCAAACATCGTTTATGCCAATATAAACAACTGTAATATAGGGTTCCTTGCTCAACACGTCCCGGTCCAAGCGAAAGCGCAAATCGGTCACCGTATTCCCACCAATGCCGGCACCCACCAATTGATAATCCACATTGGCCACATCGCTTTTCACAATAGCTTCTATTTGACCAATGTACCCACCTCTCGAAGTGCCTTGATCAGTAATTGAATCACCAAAGAAAATGACCTTTTTCTTCTTCCCGGTCTTCATATAAGATAACATGATCAGTAATGCAACAAACACGCATAATAATAGTAGCTGTGTAATTATATCCATAATTGATTTCCCTTAACAACCCAATTGTCATTAGCTAGTTCAGTAAATGCGGCTTTTCCCTGAAGGTTTTCCAAACGAATTCCCCAAACAAAGTATTGGCCCATGCAAACCATTTACGTGTATAATTAGTGGGATCATCCTTATGGAAACTTTCATGCATAAAGCCTGTGCCAGCATGTGTTTTTTGCAGCATGTCCAAACATAGTTTTATTTCCTTGTCATCAGTACTGGTAAGCCCACGCATGATGATGCCCATTGGCCAGATCATGTCCATGCCACAATGTGGGCCGCCAATACCCTCAGCAGCCTTGCCTTTAAAAAAGAACGGATTGTTTTCCGAAAGAACGAACTTTTTAGTATTGACGTAAATTTCCTTTTCGGGCTTCAGGCAGTTGAGATAAGGCAAGGAAAGCAAAGAGGGAACATTGGCGTCATCCATGAAATGGTGGCTACCAAAACCATTTACCTCATAAGCCAGTAGCTCCCCAAAATTTGGATGTTTAATGATGCAGGTATCCTTGATTCTAGCAGCTATTTTATCGTATAGTTTCATTATCTCATTCCCGGTCTTTATATCATGCTTGACATACCTGAATATATCGTCCAACTGTAAAAGGCTTTGAGCTGCAAATAAATTACTTGGCACCAAATAAGGAAAAACAGTGGCATCATCGCTTGGCCTGAACATGGAACAGATTAACCCATTGGGTTTTACTGGATAGCCGTATCCACCTAATGGCACACCATCTGTAGCCCATGCTGTTGTCCGTTGAAAATGGTATGGCCCCTTCGTTTCCAGTCTTTGCTGTTCCTTGAACGTTTGCAGGATGAGCTGCACTGCTTTTATCCATTGATCACTGAAGACTGTCCAGTCTCCTGTTTCTTTCCAGTAACCATAACTTAAACGTATGGGATAACAAAGGCTGTCAATCTCCCATTTCCGCTCATGGATACCCGGCTTCATTTCAGTCAGGTCATTTTTCCATTCGCTGACCTTTGTTGGGTCCTTGTAAAAAGCATTGGCATAAGGGTCCAATAAAATACATTTGACCTGACGGTTGATGACACCTTTAATCAACTGCTGCAGTTCCTTGTCTTCCTTGCACAGGGGTAGGTATGGCCAAACCTGTGCCGATGAATCCCGCAGCCACATGGCATCAATATCGCCAGTAATTACATAGGTATCCGGCCTGCCGTCCATCATTTCAAAATCAACCGTTGTATCCAGTGTATTGGGGAAACAGTTTTCAAACATCCAAGCAATTTCCTTATTGCCAATCTTATTTTTGACTTCTGCAATAACGCGCTCCACGGCCGCACTTCTGAACTTACGTTTTGCTTCTGCAACCCGAACTATTGGGAATGGAGTTTCTGCCCCTGCAACTGCATATTTTGAAAGCATGACGCTTGCTGCTGCCAAGGATGTTTGCTTGAGGAAATCCTTTCTGTTCATGCTCTAAATGTAGGTAAAGTTTCAACCACGAGTTACGTGGATGAAAATTATGTCTTGAAGAAACAATTTTTGAATAACGATATAATACAAGCATGTCTTCGGTCATCTCCGAGATGGTCGGGAGAAGCTTTTTTGGTCAACTGTTCGTTAGCAATAAAAACAAACTTTATCTATCTTACAGGCTTTAAATAAATAGACTGATGCTTGCAAGGATATTGGAACTGGAGAGGGCGTTCGATAACCTGCTGCCCTTTAGGCAACAGCAGGGCCCAACGTCTAAATCATTAATTGAAGCAGGCAGTAAATGGTCAGGTACCATTTGGGAAACAGCAAGGCAATCAGGCAAATTATCCTTTACCGAAGAACAAATTGAAAACGCCCTGCAGTTTACTGAACGTGCAATATTTGTTTGTGGCTCCGAAAGAAGCGGCACAACATTGCTGAGGAACCTGCTGGATGCACATCCGCAGCTTTCAGTGCTTCCATCTGAGGGAACATATATTACCAATCAAGAGAAGCAAATATTGGCTTTACCAATAGAGGGAAGAGCAGAATTCCTGTGTAGGGAATGGCTCTGGCGTTTGGTTATGTCCATGCATGTGCAGCCTTATTGGTTGTTGGGAAAAAGCAGTTTGACACATTCGCCATATATAGATTTTACAAGGGCTTTCATTACTTGGTGGGATATTGTTGAAGCAAAGCTTAGCGAGAAAAATAAGCAATGGCCATTCCTTGTTTTGCAGTTGGCTTTTGCGACAGTACAAAACAAAATGAACAGCGATGTGAAACAAATTTATTGGGCAGAAAAAACTCCTAGAAACGAACAGTACCTAAAAAGGTTATGGAATGATTTCCCCAAAGCCAAAGTCATTCATGTAATACGCAATCCAATTGATGTACTTAGATCATTAAAACCTTATGAACCTATATCGAGTATTAGTTCACAGGGTTTAATAAAGAATTTAAAAATCTCTTTTACTGTCGCAAACAAAGAAGTGATTAAAAGAAATAAGCAACATTTGGTTATACGCTATGAAGACCTTTGTAAAGATCCAGACTCAGTGACATTGCAAATAGCCGCATTCCTTGAAATAGCCTATTTACCTTGCTTATTAACACCAACAGTTGTTGGGCAGTTGGCAGATTCGAACAGTTCTTTCAAACAAAAAGGCACGCTTGGAAAAATAATGAATGCCAAAGAACATAGGCAAGAAGACAAACTAACCCAAAAAGATCTTGAACTTTTGTCTGCAAGCCTCTATAAATTGACTGGACCTTTTGGCTATCACTTGCCACCAATTGGTATATTGCGTAAGCAAACACTTATAGCAGAAACCTTTGTTACAAGGGTTTTCAACAAAATAAAAAGAACGGCTTCCAGCAACCACTAATGAAACAATGAAGCATACAGTTGTACTTTACAATCCTTACGCAGTTTTCTATACCATGCCACTGGCACTGATTGCTATTGGCAGTTACCTAGATGCAACCAAGTACAATGTGATCATCATTGATGGCCGCTTGGAAAAAGAACCAATGCTTAAAATAAGTGCAGCACTTGAACAGGGTACTTTATGTTTTGCTACAACTGTTTTAACAGGTGGGCCAATAAAGGATGCCCTGAAAATTTCAAGGGCAGTAAAAAAGCAATTTCCATTGGTACCGATTGTTTGGGGCGGATGGCACCCTTCGTTATTTCCCCATCAAACATTGGAAGAAACCAGTGTGGATGTGGTGGTAAAGGGCCAGGGTGAAGTAAGCTTTGCGGAACTACTGGAAAGGTTCATCAACAAAGAATCGCTAAAGGGTTTACAAGGCATTGCTTACAAAGAAAATGGCATTGTGGTAATGAATGAGGAACGCCATATGCAGGACCTGAACAATTTTCCTGCTTTCAATTATGACCTGATAGATGTAGAAGGCTATATGAAACTGAGTGGCAGAAAACAACTGGATTATATTTCCTCTCAAGGATGCAGGTTCAGGTGTGCATTCTGTGCAGACCCCACCATGTACAAACGGGGATGGTATGGTTATGATCCGGAACGTATGGGCTATGAAATTGAAATCCTTTGGAACAAATACAAATTCAACCACGTTCACTTGCAGGATGAAACTTTCTTTACCAATGCCAAACGTGTAAAAGGCGTAGCAGAAGAGTTTATTAAACGGCAATTACCCATTAGCTGGTTCGGCACCATGCGTGCCGATCAAGGCGTGAGATTGGATGACAGTGTATGGGAACTCTGCAAAAAATCCGGTCTTGAACGTGTGATGATTGGCATGGAAGCTGGTACTCAAGAAATGCTTGACTGGATACAGAAGGACATCAAGCTCCATCATATTTATGAAACTGCTGAAAAATGCATCCGATATGGCATTGCCATCAACTTCAGTATCATTGTTGGCTTTCCTGGAGAAACCGAAGAAAGTATTTCCGAAACCTTACGCATGGTGAAGGAACTAAGAAAGATGAGCAGTACGTTCAACATGGGCATCTTTTATTACAAGCCTTACCCTGGCAACAAGATTGCTGACAAACTACTTGCAGAAAATTACCGCTTCCCAGCAACGCTGGAAGAATGGAGCGACTTTGATTTTGTGGACACACAAAAAAGTGATTGGATAAGCGACAAAAAGATAAGGGAAATTGAAGGTTTCAAGTTCTATCAGCAACTAGCCTATAATAAATCCACGCCTGCAAAATACCTAGTTCAGCAAGTGGCCAAATGGAGGGTTGAAAACAAGCTGTACAAATTTCCTGTTGAGAAAAAGTTGAAGGAATTGTTGATGCCAAGGCAAAGGATGGCATGATGACGTTAGCTTGTCTATACTTCGACAAACAGTATGACAAACAATGTGAGCCCAAGCCTGTCGAAGGCGATTACTCATACACCACTTCCGCCCCATCAATTTCAGGCTGCCTATACTTGAGCCAAAACCTTTGCAGGAACTTCAGTTCATAAGGCGCTTTGAACAGATTATTGTTGTACCGAAGCTTGGCAATATTGGCTATGGTTTTCCTTTGGAAACTGCTTAACTTGATATCAGAGTTGGTTGGATAACGTGCATTCAACACCACTTCAAAATTCTGGATCTTATCGATCATTTCAGCAGTGAGCCAAGGCGTTAACGGGTTTTTCCTTAAATCAAAATTTGTCCATTCCTCATTTAGCCAATCGTCCAATGTTTCAGGAAAACGGAAACCTGTTGCTTTTACCTGTTCGTACATTTCAGAACCTTCTGTTGGGACAGGACTGTACACATAAATGATGATTTCAGTTTGGGGATTTGCCTTCTTAATCTGCTTGATAAAATCAATGTCGAAATCAATTTGTGCCATTACCTGCTTTTCTGTCTCGGCAGGAAAGCCAAGCACAAAGGAATATTCAGGGATAATATCAAAACGTTTCATCCGCTCAGCAAACCGCAGCATCTGTGCAGCAGTTTGGGTGCCGCCCTTATCTACCTGTTTCAAGATGGAGTCATTACCGCTTTCTGCACCGAAGAAAATCATCTTGCAACCACTTTTACGCATGATGGCCAACGATTCGTCGGAATATTTATCAATGGTGTCAATCCTTCCTTCGCCCCACCAAACAATGTTCTCATTCATGATCAACTTGGAGAACTCCACTGTCCTTTTTTCCGAAACAAAGAAATTATTGTCAAAAAATTCAAAGGAGTCTGCACCATATTTATCTATCAAATGCTTCACATCACTATAAACATTCTGGGCATTCCTACCTTTCCACCTTGCTTCAAAAATTGGCACCACTGCACAGAAGGAACAGGTAAATGGACAGCCCATACTTGAATTGTAACTGGCAGTGTGCTTTCCCAAATAGGTCCTTCCCAAGTATTTTTTTAATGGATAAAATGTATTGAGGTAATCGTAAGGAAGCTTGGGCAGTTCATCCAGGTCAACCAAAGTTGTCTTGGCTGTTTTAACAATGGCATCACCCTCTTTAAAAATCAAATTGTTGATAATGGGAATGGTGGGTTTATTATTGTCCAACGCATCCAACAAAGCTGGAAAAGCAATATCACCAATACCATTGATTACATAATCAACATAACCAGACTGCAGCGCCACTTTATGTTGATTCGTAGCAAAATATCCGCCCCAAATAGTGATAACGCTGGGAAATTTCTCCTTGACTTTCTTGGTAAAAGGTATCGCTTGCCTCAATTGTGGGCCGGGCATAACAGTTGAACCAAAATATTTGAACTCGCCTGTAAGCAGGTATTTTTCAATTATTGCCCAAGGGTCATTTTCCATATTCCCGTCCACAAAAACATAGTCCCACTTACCATGTATAGCAGCACCTACCTGCAAAATGGTGGTGGGCAAGCGATGTTTTGCTTTTGCGCTTCGTGGATTGAATATGATAACCTTGTTGTTCATGCTGAATTGATAACTCTTTAATAGGATCCGTTTGAAAACAGGTTCCGACAGGTTCAACCTGACATTCTGCTTTTAAAATGTGATTTCAAATAAATAATTTTCCTCGAACCATATTTTCTTCTGTTCCATCAAACGCCACTTGAAATTATTTTGCAGGGCCAATGATTGGATGACTTCGATATTGCAATCCTCGCTTAATACCATGATGGCTTTGCTGGTACTTTTCATAAACCTCCCCATCTGAAAGAATAATTTTTGGAAGTAATCAAAATCTTCCCCACAAAACCAAGCATACTCACTTTCACTAACGGGATTCCTTGGATAGTAAGGAGGATTGAGCAACATCAAATCAAATTGCTGCCAGGGAATATCCGTGAACAGATCCGATTGAAGAACTTCTACCGTTACATTGTTCCTCCTACAATTTTCCTTTACATTGTTACAAGCATTCTCGCTAATATCGGATGATATAACAGTAGCACCTTGCTTTGCGGCATAAATTGACAGCAAACCGGCACCAGCTCCCAGCTCAATTACAACAAGACCTGCTAACGGCTGCACCTTCAACCATCCAAGCAAATATTTTGTACTGAAGAACAATGCTGGATGGAAAACACCTGCTTTAACCGTTAAAGATATGCCTTCAATCATTGCTTTTCTTTCACTACCTGCATACCATTTACTAATTGGCAATAACAATGCGTAACTCACCTTCTTGAATATTTTCTTGCGCCATTGCTTCATTGTTATGCCATTGCTGTTTTTCTTTTTTCCATCATCATGCCCAGTCTCGCTCTTATTGCTTTCAATTTTGTTTTTGAAGAACCAATGATTCCGAGGTTCTTATCCTTGCGTTGGTAAAATGCCATTTCATTGATTATCCACTGCACAGCATAATGGTAGTATTGCTTGTTGTACGTCCTTTTAAAATCAATGTCACGGTCCGTATTCTCCGCCCAATTAATTTCATGTGCATTGCTCACTGCTTCCACTTCTTCAAAGAGTTCCGTACCCCGAATAGGATAAGTGATGGTAATCGTAAACCATTCGGGATTGGAATTTTTCAGGTGCCGCAATGTCTGCTTGATGTCTGTTTCAGTTTCTGTTGGATAGCCAAGCATAATGAATGTACCCGCTTGGATACCTGCTTTCTGTGCAGCATTAATCATTTGCTGAACAATCTTCACATCTACCCTCCTATCCATTAAATCAATAATTTTCTGGCTGCCACTTTCTGCACCAATCCATACACGGAAACAACCTGAGCGCTTCAGTAATTGAATTACCTCCTCGTTCAACCTATCGGCACGGGTAATGCATTCATAATTCAATCTCAAGTTCTGCTGTTCAACCAATAAAGTAAATTCTTCCAACCATTTATGGCTTACGGTAAATACATCGTCCACAAACCAAATATTGTCAGGGTTGTATGTTTGCTGAATGAGCTTCATTTCATCTACCACACTTTGTGGTGAACGTCTTCTGTAACTTTTTCCATAAACACCCCTACTGCACCAATGGCAACTATAGGGGCATCCACGCATGGTACTAACAGTTACTGAACTGAACCCATGATGCTTTTTCCATGTTTGCAAGTATGTGTCAAGGTCAATTTTTTTCCTGTTAGGGAAGGGAAGCTCATCCAGGTTCTTTCGTAAACCCCTTTCCGGATTGATGATGATTGTTCCATCTGCCATCCTAAACGAAATACCAGCAATGGCCTGATACGATTGGTCGGTGTACAAAGCAGTCACCAGTTCATAAAATGTTTCTTCCCCTTCTCCTATTACCAAGAAGTCTGCTCCACGGTGCAGGAGGTTTTCTTTGTTGTAACGAACATCCGGTCCGCCAAGGATAATTTTGGTATGCTGCAAACTTGGTTCTGAACGGACAAATTGAATGGTCTTCACCACATTTACCTTCGTCATCAAGTTGATGTAAACAGCCAAGATGGATGGCTTCTTTTCCAAAAGGTAATCATTGAACTTTTCCCTTGAAGAAAAAGTTGTATCAAATACGTCATGCTCAATCATTTTCTCTTCCATATAAGCAGAGAGGTACAAAATGCCCAATGGAGGATAGGGCTTCATGATAGCCTTTTCCTTTTCGTCGTCCTGCAAAAAATATCCATGGGTCAATACAATCATCCTTCCGTTTTTTGCAAGTGAATTAAATAATGGTCGGATGCAGAAGCCAGTAATTGAAGGTTCGATACCTTCTTTTCCATGCGCTGAAGAATATTGAAAAAGCCGGCCCGCCTTGAAAAGAAATGGTTCAAATAAGATGGTGGCACAAAAAAACCAATTGGCTTCACTGATTGCAATTCGATATTACCGGGCAAATGCTTTTTTATCCAATTGGGTGAATAGTACCAAGTCTGTATTGTTTCACCGCTACCAATTGATGCCTCTAATGGTTTATTTGAAAACCTCCTGAAAATATTTTTCCTTTTCAGGAGGAGCGTATGGTAGAAGCTTTCCCATAAACAAAAAGTTGGCATCACCACAAAAATCATCTTGCCGTTTTTATTCAGCAATGAAGGCAATTGATATTGCAGCAGATTGTCAAATTGTTCAGGTTCAATACAGTTCAGTCCCCCAAAATTGGAAAAGATGATATCAAATTTATCCATCCCAATTACAGCGTCAATATTGTTTACATCCATTTGCCTGCAGACCACTTTTTGCTGCAGTTCACTGCTGTCCATTTTAAGCTTACTTATTTGGACCATCCGACTTGAAACATCTGTGGCCAAGACAGTAGCACCTTTTTCTGCCATCCATCTTGCATCCTCACCTGTACCACAATTCAGTTCCAGCACCTTTGCGTCCGGCTGGTTCCTTAAAATCTTCTCCAGATAATTCCACACAAGATCACGTTGAGCTTTTCCAACTACGGAATTGGTAAAGCCATTATCATATCCTTCTGCTACACTATCAAAGGCTGTTTCCATTTATTCCAATGATTTTAACTTTTGTTCACTTAAAATCTCCGACAGCCAATGATAGGGCCATTTTGCAATGGATTTCATTTGCTGTACATTAACAGTGGTTGGTTTCCTGAAAACCTTTTTCATATTGAGCACGCTTTTCTGTTTCCTGAAAACCTTATGGGTATGTCTATGCAAGTGCCTGTAAAATTGCTGCGAATAAGTAGCTTGGTACATCATGGCCAAATCATCTGAATCTGTCCAGTTCTGTTTTTCCTGCAATTGAGCTTTCACTTTTTCGTAAAAACCAGTGCCTGGCAATGGATAGGAAACAGAAATGCCAATATCATAAGGCATCAGTTCCTTTACCATGCTCAAGGTTTTGTCTATATCGTTTTTTGTTTCTCCCAAGTATCCATATTGCAGGAAGAAACAGACTTTAATGCCATACCTTTTAAGCAATCTCGTTGCTTCAAAAATCTGTTCCACTTTTGTTCCCTTGTCCATGGCATCCAATACCTGCTGTGAGCCACTTTCTGCACCCATCCACACTTCATCCAATCCTGCATTCACTAAGTGCTGAATGGTATTTTCTTTCAGCAACAAATCGGCCCTGCATTGTATCTTGAATTTTGGATGCAGGTTTTCTTTTTGCAGCAATTGGCTAAACTCTTCTACCCATCCAGGTTTCAAGCCAAAAATATCATCACATACCCAAAAATGGGTTGCACCAAAGCCATTCATTAATAGCTTCAATTCATTAACAATAGATTGCGGTGACCGTGAATTGTAACGGTTGCCATAAATAGGCTTAGCACACCAATTGCACTTAAAGGGACAGCCTCTTGTGGTAGCAATGTTCAAGGAGAATTTACCATGAGCCTGCAACCAAATTTGTTTGTAGGCATTTATATCAATCAGGTCCCATGCCGGCTGCGGAAGAATATCCAATTCAGTCAATACGTTACGCTTGCCATTGGTCACCAAATTGGTATCCTTCAAATAAGCAATGCCTAAACATTTTTCCAAGGAGGAACAATCGGTTGTCAATAATTCATGCAGGGTCAGTTCGCCCTCACCTTTTATAACTATATCTGCCCCATTGTCCAAATACAGTTTTGAATGGTCCGTAGCATCTGAACTGTTCACTAATACCTTACAGCCAAAGGCCTTGCTGTAATGTATCAAATCGAAACAGGCATCCCTCATAATGGTCAAGCACATCTTGCTGAGGTAATTAAAACTATCATCAAACACTACTACATAATCTGGTCTGAATGCTTCCAATACCGCATTAATTTCCTTAGGTGACTGCTTTAGGTTGCTATCAAATAGCTGTACATCAAATCCTGTACTACGCAGGTACGATGCAGCCAGCAAAGTGCCATAAGGCGGATAAGGCTGCTTGTTCCGCCATTGTTTTTCATCAAACCGATAAAAATAGGAAGGTGTAAAAAGTATTCGCTTAGGCATTAAGTTTTATGGATGTTATTAAATGTGTTTTGATTTCTAGTTGAACATTGTAAAGCTGCTCATACTCCTTTTTCTTCTTATCGTACATGTCCATGATCCTATTGTAATGGCCATCCGTATGGGCTTTTGCTGTGTGCCTTTTCAGGTGCAGGTTTTTTGTTCCTGCAAACATGTTCGGCGAATACCGCCGTCGCCATTTGGCTTCAATTTTCTTCATTAGCCATTGATCTAGCCAATCGCCAAAATCATTATTGAACAGTTTCTCCAATACCCGCTGCGTTAAGCTTTGCTTATTGTCCAATAAAGCATCTTCCGCCATTGGATAGTTGGGGTAATAAGCCTGTATCCATAAGTTGCTTTTACAGAATCCGTTGTATGCTTCAAAATTATATACTGGAATCAAAGTAGATGCTTCAATGGCCGTATAAAAGCTTTTATCACCAATTGCCATATGTTCTTCATCAACCATATAGTTATAGCATAAATACTTGCTACGGTTAAAAAACACCATTTTTTGGAACAGTACAAAAAATAAGCGGCTTACCCATAACCTATTGGTTGATGTGATAATGAAATAATCAATATCGCTATCCTTATCCATATAGTTCTTGGAAATGGAACCAGAAAGCATTACTCCTTTTACATAAGGAAAACGTTTGATAATGTTGGTGATACGTTTGGCTATTTCCAATGATTTGTCTGCAGCATTATTGCCAGCGAGCCTTTTCTCAATAAGTGATTCATTGTTGTGCAAACAGAAAAAATCCTTGATAAAAAAAACGGTCCCGTTTGCAAGAAGTTCTTCCAGCCCTTCTCCTACTTGGTTGAAATTGTTCAACGTGCAACGCTCAAATATCTCCTGCGCTGTAAGGGGGTAGCTGAAAATATCAAAATAAATAAGCGTACATAGGACGTGCTTAGCATTTTCGCTAAAAACAGGTTGCGATACTATATGGGCATAAGCGTTAGTTTGCAGCATGCATTTTCAGATTACAGGGGTAAGATAAGTGGATTTCAGGAAATGCTGCGTCATTAATCAATTATTGTGTAAGCTTGTGTAAAAAAATGTTTATCAATATGTACATTGCCAATTACCAGATAAACTTTACTGCTTATTAACGCATTTATGTTCAAGCCTTTAAAAATTGCCCTATCAAAATTTATTTATAGGAAAAAGAACACTGTTGCGGTTGCGGTTCCGCTGAACAGTGACCGGCCAATCGTTTTTTTTAATGCCAATGGGGAAAAAATTGTTATTACCAATAGAAACACATTGGTGGCATTGGTACCCATTACCATTGCTGTAGCTGTTTCAAAAATGGAAGTCATTAAAGGATCAATGCCCCTGCTTGAAATTTACCATTTGAAGAAAAAAGTGGGGATGCTGTCGCTTGAATTAATAGAAGAGGTAAACCTTAATAACCAAATTTTCTGCATTTTTAAAATCATTGACTTCAAAACCAGTTTAATAAGCCCCTTAAAGCTTACTTGGGGATATTTCTATTTATGGTTGCAAAACAAAACCAGTTTCATTGCCTACAATACAGTTTTGCCACCATTTGAATTGTATAAACTCTATACTTTTTATTTGATTCCCAAACCAGTTGTTCTGGTTAGTGTTTTCCATGAAGGCTACTATGACCTGTTTCCAATGGATAATATTGGGCATATTTCTGACAACCTGTTTCTATTGGGTTTAAGGAATACCAGTCCATCAATCCATAAAATAAAGGAAACCAAGAAGGTCTGCATTAGCCATATACCGTATGAGGAACGTGGGCAGGCTTATAAATTGGGTACCCATCATAAAGATGGGAAGGTCAATCTGGCTGAACTTGGCTTTTCAACTGTTATTTCAGAAAAATTTGGTTATGCAGTGCCAAGTTTTTTCATTGAGGTAAAGGAATTGGAAGTAAGGGATGTGAAAGTTTACGGTTCGCATACATTGTTCATTACACAAATTATACATCAGTACAAAGGAAGCAATGAAAAAAGCATGGCACATATTCCCTGGTTTGCAGCAAAGCTCTATAACTTAAGCTCATGAAAGTAGCAGATATTTCGTTTTCTTATGATGAAGGTATTACAACGGAAGAACATCTGTTACAGCAGCACTATACCATTACGGGCTGGGTAGAAGCTTTACAGAAACAAGGTGTTGAAATAGTCGTTCTAAAAAGGTTCAGCAAGGAAAGTTCCTTTAAAAGAAATACTGTACAGCACCATTTTATAAAGGATTTTTTTGGAGGGAGATTAAGGCCTTGGCATATTCCAATTAAGTTTTTGAACAAGATTAAAAACTTGCACGTTGATGTGGTCCATATACATGGGTTCATGTTCCCGGTGCAGGTTTTGCTACTGAAATTGTTGCTATCCCCAAAAACAATCCTTATTCTTCAACATCATGGGGGCAATCCTCCAAAGGGAATAAAAGGCTATCTATATGGTATGATGAATTCTGCTGCTGATGGATTTTTTTTCACTACCATGCAACAAGGAAAAGAATGGTTCGAGAAAAAACAGTTAAGCAAAATCATGCCTGTGATGGAGGGCTCCAATAATTTTGTAAGTTGCAAAAAAAGCGCGGCAGGGGAAATAATCCAATTAAAAGGCAATCCAATTTTTCTTTGGGTCGGAAGATTGGATAATAATAAAGACCCCCTAACTGTGCTGACGGGTTTTGAAATGCTGGCTAAGAAGTATCCAACAATTTCGCTTTATATGGTATATGGTGACGATAATTTGTTGAAGGCTGTCAAACATAAAATAGATAGTTCCATGACGCTAAGTAAATCTGTCCATTTGCTTGGAAACATCCCGCATAATGAACTGCAAGCCTATTATAACAGTGCTGATTATTTTATACTGGGTAGCCACCATGAAGGCAGTGGCTATGCACTAAGCGAAGCATTGGCCTGTGGCTGTATCCCAATAGTTACAAACATTCCAAGCTTTACCATGATGACAGACAATGCAAGACTGGGTGCTTTATGGCAAACCGGAAACAGTCAATCGTTTATGGAAGCATCCATAACAGCTATGAAAAAGGATATTCAAATTGAATCAAAAGCTTGCACTGATTTTTTTGAGACCCATCTATCGTTTGATGCCATTGCTTCAACTGCCATAATGCACTATCAAAAAGCAATCCACCGCCACTCATAAGATTCCATACAATGCCATTACTTCTTTAACTGTATCATCCATTGACCTAATCAAAATTTGCTTTCTTGCCGATTTATTGTTGGTCAGCAAATGTTTCAGGATATCCAGCATTTCATTGTTCGTATTGCAAACAAACATGTTTTCATCGGAATGCAAACGTCCTACATTAAAACATATCACATTCATTCCACAATAGAGAGCTTCCACAAAAACGGTTGCTTGACCTTCGTAAGAAGATGGGTGCAAGAAAATAGAGGCAGCCTTCATATAACCAATAACTACTTCATGTTTAAGGGGCCCCATTAGTTCTATATTGTCCTCCAACCCCCCATCACAGATCAGTTGTTGCAATGCACTCTTCTGTGGCCCATCCCCTATGATGGCAGTTTTGATAGCAGGATACAATTCCCTTAATGCAGCAATCAGTTCAATAAACAGCGTATAATTTTTTAGCTCAATTAACGAACCCACTCCTAAAATATCATAACTGCTACCGTTGGCAGGAATAGCATCAAAATAATCCTGATTGATTCCTGATGGAATTACTAGAATATCTTTAACGGAATAGGTCCTATTCAATTGATCAATCAAATTGGGTGACATTGAAACAATGGTTGTTCTATTTAATTTCAACCACTTTAAAACTTTATTGGCAGGCTTTGCATCCTGTCCAATTATCCAACTAAACTGCTTCAGCTTAAATATCCTTGAGGCATATTGCCCAACCAGTGCACATTCAGTTAGCCAGAAGCTGAATATACCCTTTACTTGATATTCTTTACTGATTGTATAAATGTTATACAATGCTTTTAGCCAAATTATTTTCCGGCGCATTCCTCCTTTATCCGCCCCCCCTAATGCAATAATATCGACACCGTTCCACTTGTATCTCCGTGATCGATGAGGATACTGGAAACTAATGACAATCAATTTAAGATGAGGATACATTTTCTTGAAACTCAACACAAAACTTTGAGAAAATGGCAGCACCGTACT
This sequence comes from Chitinophagaceae bacterium, assembly GCA_023251255.1. Taxonomy (GTDB): domain Bacteria; phylum Bacteroidota; class Bacteroidia; order Chitinophagales; family Chitinophagaceae; genus UBA1930. Next base: position 104 of record JAHEZD010000039.1, on the reverse strand, counting down.
GTCTTCTTCGTTGGCAGCAAAGCCTGGTGAAAGGATAATGAAGCAAGGCTTGTTTTGCATGTTAGCTATTGAACTTCTGATTGTAAATTTCCTGATAAAAGTTG
>JAHEZD010000163.1 GCA_023251255.1 Chitinophagaceae bacterium | reverse complement strand
GGTTAATGGTAAGTGGTTAGTGGTAAGTGGGTGTATGAAGTACGGAAAGGGTTATTTAGTGATGGTTGCAGTTTCAAGGTTGCTGATCATTTTGGACAGCATCCTGAAAGTGGATTCTAAATATTGTTCCAACTCGGTTATTTGATTAGTGGTTAAATAGTCAATAATCATGGAGATTTCGATTTGTGTATCTACCTCAACAATGGAACTTCTTGATATTTCATAAAATCTTTTCTTTTCTAATTTGGAAGCCCTAGCAGAGCCTTCTGCAATATTACTGCATACTGAAATAGCCGCCCTTCTTAGCTGTGAGACTAAGGTATATCTTTCTTCTGTCGGAAAGGTGTTAGTGAGTTGGTAAACTTCTTTTACAAGTTTCAGTGCAATTTGGTAAACGTCCAGTTTTTTGTGGGATAGTTGTAGCATATGTATTTCTTATAGTTACAAAATCATCTTTCGTTAATCACTAACGATTCTCCATTTCCCACTAGCCACTTCCTATTCTCCACTCGCCATTCCGACTTGCGACTTCCGCTTCTTTAAATCTTCTCAATAATCCCCAAGCAGGTTTCAATCAAGTTCTCCACTGCTGCTGCACTGTCCTTACTGAATTCCTTCCGTACACGGTTGGCTACAATTACGTTTACGCTTAAGCAATGATGCCCCAATAATTTGCCCAAACCATAGATGGCACTGGTTTCCATTTCAAAATTACTGATACGGTGGTTGCCAAAGGCAAAGCTGGTCAGGTTGTCAACCAATGTAGGATTGGAAATGGGCAATCTCAGCACGCGGCCCTGTGGCCCGTAGAACCCGGGGCAGGTAACGGTAATGCCCTGATGGAAACCGTCCACAAAATGCTTGATGATGGATGCACCACAACTGGCAATATAAGGCTGTATTTTTCCGCTCAGTTGGGTATGGGCCATAAACTGCTGCAGCAATTGCTCCTCCTCATTGTTATTGTCGAAACGGTAGTAGTTCAGCAAATTGTCCAGTCCCAAACCATGCGTTCCGGCCACCAAACTGTCCACAGGAATGTCACCTTGCAGCGAACCGGATGTTCCCAGCCTAATAATGGTCAGTGGGGAATGTTCTTCCTTAATTGTTCTGGTTTCAAAATCAATATTTTTCAGGGCGTCCAGTTCATTCAGCACAATGTCAATATTGTCCGGTCCAATGCCAGTGGAAGTAACGGTAATCCGCTTGTCTCCTAAATGACCCGTATGGGACACAAATTCACGGTGCGACCCCTTGTAATCAATATTGTCGAAATGCTTGCTTACAATGGCCACACGGCCCGGATCGCCTACTGTGATAACGGTGTCTGCCAGTTCTTCCGGCCTCAAATCCAAGTGGTAAATAGCACCACGTTCGTTGATGATCAATTCTGATTCTGGAATCCTGTTCATACGTGCAAGTTTAAGGGGGTGAAATTAAGCAAACTAAATTGCAGCTAAATGATTTTATGAATTGGGCCGTAAATTGTTTTGCCTTATGTTTGCAGCCGATTAAAACAGAAGGTCCTTTGGCCGAGTGGCTAGGCAAAGCTCTGCAAAAGCTTCTACAGCGGTTCGAATCCGCTAGGGACCTCTCCAATAGAAGCGAATCCCCGCAAATAAGTGTTTGTGGGGATTTTTATTTTAATCAAGTATACCGTTAAAAATGGATGCTGGCCTATTACATGATAGTACATGACAGGAAACCTTTTTGCCCCCCCTACTTTTGAAGCATCGAGATTGCAAATTGCTAAGCCATAAGAAATTATAATTGCTATGGGTATTATTTTAGGAGTCCTATTCCATTTCATTGGAGGTTTTGCTTCAGGTAGTTTTTATATGCCTTACAAGAAGGTAAAAGGTTGGAGCTGGGAAAGCTTCTGGATTGTTGGTGGCCTTTTTTCCTGGCTAATTGTTCCGCCCATTGCGGCTTACCTAACCATCCCCGGTTTTGGTGATATTATCAAGAACACGCCCACTTCAGTTTTAGCCAGCACTTATGTAATGGGCCTTCTTTGGGGCATTGGTGGACTTACTTATGGCCTGGGTGTACGTTACCTGGGCGTATCGCTTGGTAGTTCAATCATACTTGGCCTCTGCTCCTTGTTTGGCGCCATCATCCCATCCATTTATTACCAGTTCAATCCCGTAAAAGGCAAGGATACATTCCACGACCTGATCACCACCCATTGGGGCCAGTTGGTAATTGTGGGCCTATTGGTATGCATAGTGGCCATTATTATTTGTGGAAAGGCCGGCAGTAGCAAGGACAAGGAACTGGGGAGCACCGGTACCGATGCGTCTGGTGGTGAGTTCAAACTGGTAAGGGGCTTAACGGTAGCTGTTATTTCCGGTGTGCTAAGTGCCTGTTTCAGTTTTGGTATTGAAGCAGGAACAAGCATGGGCATCACTGCCAATGATATCTGGAAAGCCGCTCATCCGGGACAGGGGGAATTCCTGTACAGGAACAATGTAATTTTCGTAGTGATTTTGTGGGGCGGGCTGACCACCAACTTTATCTGGTGCATGATATTGAATGCGCGCAATAAGACATTTGGCGATTATACCAATAAGCAGTCGCCACTAGCAAAGAACTATTTGCTTTGTGCATTGGGAGGCACTATGTGGTTCCTGCAGTTCTTCTTTTATGGTATGGGCGAAAGCAAAATGGGCAATGGTGCCAGTTCATGGATACTGCATATGTCGTTTATCATATTGGTGGCAAACATGTGGGGCATATTATTGAAGGAGTGGAAGGGGGTAAGCAAAAAGACATCTGCAACGATTGCCATTGGCATAGCAACCATTATTTTATCGGTGCTTATTGTTGGGTATGGCAATTCATTAAAACCATAACAATAAAATATAACCACAATTTGATAATAAAAGACATTGTACGAGCAAAGGAAAAAGTGAATTTTGGTGGCACTTGCAACGCTTGCCATCAATTAAGACAGATACACTGAGCTTGCACCACTTTTCAATTAAAAATTTACAAAAAAATATTTTAATATGCCAGTAATTACAGCAGCAGCATTTAAGCATGTAAGCTATTTATGGGACGAGGAAAAAGCAGCGGCATTGGCTGGGGATGAAGTAGCATTATTAATCTACCGTTCCAATTTGTTGGGGGCGGATTTGCGCCTCACCAATTATGGTGGTGGCAACACTTCCTGCAAGGCCATGGCCAAAGACCCTTTGACAGGAGAAGAAACAGAAATCATGTGGGTGAAAGGAAGTGGCGGGGATATCGGTACTTTAAAGAAAAGTGGATTGGCTGCTTTATATGTGGAGCGTTTACGCAGTTTGAAGAATGTGTACCGTGGGATAGCGCATGAAGATGAAATGGTGGAGCTGTTCAATCATTGCATTTATGATTTGGCAAGTAAAGCGCCGTCTATCGATACACCTTTGCACGGTTTCCTCCCTTTCAAACATATAGACCATTTGCACCCAGATGCAGCCATTGCTATTGCTGCTGCAAAAGACGGCAAGAAAATTACGCAGGAACTGTTCAGTGGCACCATTGGTTGGGTAGAGTGGCAGAAACCCGGTTTTGATTTGGGTCTCCAGTTAAAGCAATGCCTGGATGAGAATCCGGGTATCCGTGGAATCATGCTGGGCTCGCATGGATTGTTTACTTGGGGCGATACGGCTTATGAGTCCTATATCAATACATTGGAAGTGGTGGAACGCTGCGCTGAATACCTGGAAGACAACTATGGCAAGAAAGGTGATATTTTCGGTGGGCAAAAATTAGCATCCTTGCCCAAGGAACAGCGCCTGTCACAAGCTGCATCCTTGGCACCCATACTCCGTGGGTTCTGCTCTTCACAAACAAAAATGATTGGCCATTTTACGGATGATGACAGGGTATTGCAATTCATTAACTCCAATGATTTAAATCGGCTTGCTCCATTGGGTACATCCTGCCCTGACCATTTCCTGAGGACGAAAATCAGCCCATTGGTATTGGAATTGACCGCAGCACAGGATTTGTCCGATGTTGCGTCCATCAAGGAAGTATTGGCCCCTGCATTTGAAGCTTACCGTAAAATGTATGCAGATTATTACAACACTTGCAAGCATCCCAATAGCCCGGCTATCCGTGATGCGAACCCTGTAGTAATCCTGTATCCAGGTATTGGTATGTTCACTTTTGCAAAGGACAAGCAAACAGCAAGGGTAGCCGCTGAGTTCTATATCAATGCCATTAACGTAATGAAGGGAGCAGAAGCTGTTTCCGAATACACTTCCTTACCAAGGCAGGAAGCTTTCAATATTGAATACTGGTTATTGGAAGAAGCCAAATTGCAGCGCATGCCAAAACCCAAAGCCTTGAGTGGACGTGTGGCATTGATTACAGGCAGTGCTGGCGGTATTGGAAAAGCAATAGCGAAAAGGTTTGCAGAAGAAGGTGCATGTGTGGTGCTGAACGACATTAACCAAGAGCGTTTGGATGGTGCGATGGAAGAATTCAAGCAAACATTCGGAAAGGATACAGCAGCTTCGGCTTTATTGAACGTGACAGATAATGCAACCATTGAAAAAGCTTTTGCTGATGCAGCTTTGGCTTTTGGTGGCGTGGATATCATTATCAACAATGCGGGTATCAGTATTTCAAAATCAATAGCTGACCACACCATTGAAGATTGGGACAAGCTTTACGATATCCTGGTGAAGGGACAGTTCCTTGTTTCCAAAGCAGGTGTTGAAACCATGCGTAAGCAAGGTTTCGGGGGGGATATTGTAAACATCGTTTCCAAGAACGGTATTATGGCCGGACCGAACAATGCTGGCTACGGCTCTGCAAAAGCTGCACAAGCACACCTTACCCGTTTGTTGGCTGCTGAGCTGGGCGGTGATAAAATCCGGGTGAACACGGTGAACCCCGATGCAGTCATTGCTGACTCAAATATATGGGCAGGCGGATGGGCCGAAGGCCGTGCAAAAGCTTATGGTATTACGGTAGAGGAACTGCCCGCTTATTATGCCAAAAGAACTTTGTTGAACGAAACAATTTTACCAAATGATATTGCCAATGCCTGTTTTGCTTTTGTTGGGGGCTTGCTCAACAAATCAACGGGCAATGTGCTGAATGTGGATGGCGGAGTGGCCACAGCATTTGTGCGTTAAGAATTTTTCATAAAGCAAGCAATCAAAAGAGGGCTGATGATTGTCTAATCTGTCGGCCCATTTTTTTACATTACTTGAAGTCGGTTTTCTCATATGTTGAAGGGTAGGGTTGATAGCTTGCCATTATAGAGTTGTCAACCCTTTTTTAAAACAAACAGTATGCAAAGGGTAGCTTTTAAGATGCAGTTGAACAAGGGCTTTGAAGAGGAATACAAGAAACGTCACGATGAAATTTGGCCAGAACTGCAGGCGCTTTTAAAAGATACGGGCATCAATGAATACTCCATTTTCCTGGACCATACTACCAACGCTTTATTTGGTGTCTTGAAAATACACGACGCTTTGGGCTTGGATCAACTACCATCTCAACCAATCATGCAGCAATGGTGGGCATACATGAGCGATATCATGTTAAGTAATGATGACAACTCACCAATAAACATACCTTTGACAGAGGTTTTTTATCTCCCATAATCCCATCTACAATCCCATTAAAATGATACTAGATAAATCAACCATCGAAGCTCATAACAGTGACCTGCTTTCAAAACATAATAAGAAGTTTGAATTTATAACTGGGGACATTCAACAGGCTGAAACGGTGTTAGAAAAATTGAAGAAATTTCAAATTGCCATTCCATCGTGGGCACTGGGCACAGGGGGAACAAGGTTTGGGCGGTTTGCAGGTGCTGGTGAACCACGTAGCTTGGAGGAGAAGATTGAAGATGTTGGCCTGCTGCATAAGCTCAACCAATCAAGTGGGGCCATTTCCTTGCATATTCCTTGGGACATACCGACTGATGCAAAAGCAATCAAGGCATTGGCGGCGCAACATGGTCTCCGTTTCGATGCCATGAACTCCAACACTTTCCAGGATCAAGCCAATCAGGAGCATAGCTATAAATTCGGTTCGTTGCAGCATGTTGATAAAGCCGTGCGTAAACAGGCCATTGATCATAATATTGAAGTAATCAAACACGGTGTTGAACTTGGCTCGGAGTCATTGACCGTCTGGTTGGCCGATGGTTCAAGTTTCCCCGGTCAATTGAACTTCAGGAAGGCATTCAACAATACCTTAGAAAGCCTGCAGGAAATTTATGCTGCACTTCCGGATAACTGGAAAGTGTTTGTGGAATACAAAGCTTTTGAACCCAACTTCTATTCCATGAGTGTGGGCGATTGGGGCCAGTCTTACCTCTATGCCAGCAAATTGGGCGACAAAGCCTATACATTGGTTGACCTTGGTCAC
>JAHEZD010000038.1 GCA_023251255.1 Chitinophagaceae bacterium | reverse complement strand
TGGGTGCATCATCAGGTTATAGATGTTTACCACACAGGCGGCATCCGTTAGCGGCACCAAGGGCCTGGTAAAGCCAATGGCATTGCTGGCATCATGGTTGCCCGGAACAATCAGGAACTGCATGGGCCTGCCCTTCCTATCCAGCAACTTCAATCCTTTTAGGTAATCCGTTTCAAATTGTGCCCAAGAAGCTGTTGCACTTTGGCAGGGTGGTTCCATCCTGTTAGTTATATCGCCCGTTTGCAACAAGTAATCTATCGCCCCTATTTTCTTGCCTGCACCAATGCCCCCATCATTGGGCAATAGCAGGTTGGGTAATGTTCCCATCTTTTTTATCATGGCTGCATTTACTGTATGTGCATCCACGTCCGTGCTGCCTTGGAAACTTGCACGCTTGATGCCATAATGTGCATCTGAAGTGAAGATGAAATGTATGATGGACGTATCAGTTCCTTGACTTTGGGCCGGGCTTGAAAGGAGAAGGATGGATAGTACAGCAGCAAATGAAATGGGCTTAAAAAAAGGTATCATTTAATCGGATGTTAAACAGGAAATAGCCAAGAAAAGGAATGCAATACTAACAAAACAATACACTGCTCCACTATGAAATAATCATTAACAAACGAAGCAGCACACGCCTTCACAAATCGATTCTGTAGCAATTCTGATTTTATTGTTGTCTAATTGTTATTGAATATTTATCAAATTAACAACAATGTGAAGTAGGATTGAAAGCGTATGTTTTTGTTGTGCTTTTGCATTTCAAAACAACTGAAACATGATTACCCAAAGCGCTACGCTATTCAAAAAAATGCTTTTCTCCCTCCTGCTCTTACTGGTCACAACGTTTACCTTTTCGCAGGCCATCAAAGGAAAGGTAACCGATGCCACTACAGGCGAACCATTGGTTGGAGCAGTCGTGAAACTGGAGGGAACATCCTTGAACACCTTTGTAAAACTGGATGGCAGTTTTGCACTGAACAAAGTAGGTGCCGGTACCTATACGTTAAAGGTAACCTTTGAGGGCTACAAAAAAAATGAAGCCACCAAAGTAACCGTAACAAGCGGTACGCAAACGGTGGCAATAGTGATGCAACCACTTGCTGTGGAACTTTCTTCTGTAACCGTTAATAGTGGTGCTGGCAAGGATGACAAGGGGGCGAGAAGATTGGAAAAGATTGCAGATCCTGTTATCAATGTACTATCTGCAAAAACAATCCAACTGTTACCAGACATTACCGTTGCCAATGCATTGCAACGTGTAAGCGGCGTAACCATCGAAAAGAGCGGTTCCGGCGAAGCCCGCTATCCCATCATCCGTGGTATGGAAAAAAGGTACATCAATACCTTGGTAAATGGCATCAAAATACCCAGCCCAGATAACAAGAGCAGGTATATTCCCCTAGACCTCTTCCCCAGCGAACTGCTGGAAAGATTGGAAGTAAGCAAGAGCCTTACACCAAGTATGGAAGGGGATGCCATTGGTGGCTCGATTAATTTGGTGATGAAGGATGCACCCAGCAAATTACTGTTGCAGGCAAATGCTTCATTGGGTTACAATACCACTTTTCTGGATGAACGATACAACAAGTTTGATAAAAGCAGCATGAACAAACAATCACCTGCTGAAATCAATGGCAACAGTTATGTGGCCGCACCAAAAGATTTTTCGACGGCACACTTGAACTACACCAATTTGGAGAGGCCGGTCAATTCCACTTTTGGATTGACTGTGGGCAACCGTTTTGGTAAGGACAAGCAATTTGGCTTCATCGTTTCTGGAAGCTACCAGAACATTTACCGTGGCACCACTTCCAACTTCTTCCTGCCCAATGCCCAACCGGGTGTGGAAAACATTCCTATTTTCTCCGAACTGCAATTACGCAAGTATTCTGTACAGAGCAAACGTTTGGGCCTCAATGGAAAACTGGATTACCAGATAAACAAAAACAACAAGATTTCCTTGACCAATACATTCGTGCGTTTGGATGATTACCAGACCCGTATTGTATATGATACGGTTACCCTGAACTCAGTAGTGGACAATTGGCAAAGAAGTACATGGCAGTACCAATCTATCTACAACAGCAATTTGCAGGGATTCCACCAGTTGACTAGTTCCCTGAAACTGGATTGGAGCCTGGTGTACTCCATTGCCAATAACCATATTCCAGACCAGTCGCAGTTCATCCACCAGTATGCCATTGTGCCCACCAGTTTAACCTCAGACAAATTGCAGAAAATGTCGCGCATCTGGACACACAACAGCGATCAGGACTATTCTGCCTATGTTAACCTTACTAAGAGCACCCATTTGTTGAACAGGTCATTGGAGCTGAAGTTTGGCGGAATGGCAAGAAGCAAGAATAGGGACAACTATTATGTATCCTATAGCCTGGACCCCCAATTAAATGCACTGTACACAACTATTGATCAAGCTGCCTTCATTTTCAATCCAACCAGTTCGGGCGCAGCCAATATTACCGGCAACAATTATACGTTCACAGAAAACATTACAGCAGGTTACCTGCAGGGTAAGTGGCAACTTTCTTCCAAATTGGAAGCACTGGGTGGCGTAAGGGTGGAGTACACCCACCAGAATTATGAAACACAATTAACCGCAGATGTGGATGCGAAATCAGGCACCATCAAATACACAGATGTATTGCCAAGCCTCCAGTTCAAATACAATTTCGATAAAAAGCAGGTGCTACGGTTGGCCTATTATAAAGCATTGGCCAGGCCCGGTTTCGCAGAGCTGATACCTGATGGTCCAGATGGTGAGTTCTTCAAAGAAAAAGGCGACCCAGTTAATTTGCAGCATACCCTTGCAGACAATTTGGATTTAAGGTACGAACTGTACCCAGGCGGTGCAGACCAAGTTTTGTTGGGCGTATTCTATAAGAACATCAAGGACCCCATTGAAATATCCGCAGTAAAGCCTAACGGCGTAAACAGCCTTTACCTACAGCCCCTGAACATAGGAACAGCTACCAACTATGGTTTTGAGGCCGTGGTAACAAAGTACTTTGGAGCATTTGGCATCTCTGCCAATTACACATTCACCCAATCCAATGTTTCTGACAGTTTGATACTATCCTATAGAAGTGCTGCTGGCCCCATTGTAAGCAAAAGAGTGGGCGAAACAAGGCCCTTACAGGGGCAATCCAACCATATTGGCAACCTATCCTTGATTTACAAGAACCCCAAAATTGGGTTCGATATCCAAACAGCCTTTGTGTACACCGGCGAAAGGATTTCTTTCTTAAGCCCCTATTATGGACTGCATTACTGGCAGTCGCCCACAGCTCAATTGGATATTTCTTTTGAAAAAAGGATTGTGAAAAAATTGACCTTCTATGGCAAGCTCAACAACCTCACCAATACGCCTTTTGCATTGTCCGTACACAAATCCTACAACGAATACCTGGCCGCTAGTGGGGGCAGGCCATTGTCACTGCAAACAGATGCAGCCAATAAAATCTACATCCAGAAAGATTACTACAAAACCACCTACCTGTTTGGGATCCGTTACAAACTCTAATCAACTCATTAACCAACACTCATGAAAAAGAATACATTATTCCTTGGCATTTTAGCAGCGGTTGCGCTGCTTTCTTCCTGCAAGAAGCAGGCAGATGATAAAGATCTATGGAAAGCTGTAGTGGCCCCCGCCTCCCCTATCAGCGATGCCGCCTGTTTAACAGGTACAGTTAAAGGCACCATGCTGGCAGGTAAAACCTATACCGTTTGCGGTGACATTTTTGTGAACACGGGCGATACCCTGATTGTGCAGGAAGGTGTTACCATCAACTTCACAGGTAGCTCACCCACTGTCCCCGTGGGCTTAGGTGTCAAGGGAACATTATTGTGCCTTGGCACAAAGGAGCATCCGATTATGATTACCTATCCCGGTGTGACCAAAACAGATCAATTGGGATCTGACCCCAATACTGATCCTGCCTTAAAAGGAAAATGGACAGGCATTATTGGTGCCACCACCTGCCCATTAATGGTTATTAAATGGACACATGTTGAGTTTGGTGGGGCCACCATCAGTTCGGCCATGAAAAGTTTTACAGGAGGTTCCAGCCCATACCCATTATACTTTGCAAACCCCGCCGGCATATTCGTGCTCGAAGATTCTTGGGTATACGGCAGCGTAGATGACCCTTGGAGAATCAATGGGGGCAAGATCCACGTAATGCGCAATACATTTGAAAAATGTGGCTATACGGGTGGTGAAGCCATGAACGCAAAAGCAGGTACCATTGGGGACTTCGCTTATAACCTTTGTATTGGTATGGCCACTAATGGGCCTAAACTCTCCAACATCAATGTGCTACCTGGCTATCCAAGCTCCAACGTAAGGATATACAATAATACCATCATCAATTGCGGTTACAGAAGGGCTGCTGCTGGTCGTGGCGGTTCCATCAACTTTGAGGAAGGTGCCAGTGGCATGGCCTACAACAACCTGATTGTAAACTGCAAGTTTGGACTGCGTGTGGTGCAGACCCCCATTGCAGATACCGCCAACCTGCGTTATGGCTATAATTGGTACTATGCAGATTCATTGTCTGTCGCCAATCAGTTTATCCCTTCATATCCCGTGAGTACAGCCATTAGTCAACCACAAGAAACAGATATCCCAAAACCTTCTACTTATTTACCAGCCAATTGGAAGGTTGGGGACCAAATCTTGAGTGTCTATACAGCCCCTGCATCCATACTTGGCATCAACAATCCACAATTCGTGAATGGTCCCGTACCAATGCCTGTTGGGCTGAAATTGGCCGATATATCAGTCGTTGGCAGTTACAATTTTGCGCTGAAGCCCACATCCCCCTGCATCAATGCAGGTTACACCGGGTTCAGTCCAAGGGCCGATGTTCCTGTAAGCCTGAAATACGGTGCCACCGAAATAACCCCTCCAGGAAAAGATATTGGTGCCTACCAAAACAATGGTTTGGGCAACCAGCATTAATGACCTGCATATTCAAAGACCTGTAAGCCAAAAGCTTATGGGTCTTTCTAAACATGGCATACTCAAATACGTTTATTAAACTGTTTATACATGAAAATTAAATCAACCATTATACTGCTCTTGTTTGCAGCAGGCATTAATGCACAGGATGTTTTCGTTACCAAGCCCTATTTGCAAATCGGCAGCAGCCCATCTGCACAATCGCTTAAGGTATTATGGCATGCAGCAGACACAGATGCGGTATGGGCAGTGGAAAGAAAGGATGCCAATAGCGATGCTTGGGTAAAATCCGGTGAACCTACTTTTACAAAGGTTGCCGTTATGGGCGTTGCAGCCCATCGCGTATACCATGCCAGCTTCACAGGTCTGGTAGCTGGCAGCAGGTTCACTTACAGGATACTAAAAGACGGCAAGGACGTTTTCACGGCCCAAGCACAGGCTTCCAAATCAGTAGAACAGCCCTACCGTTTTGTGGTAATGGGCGATATAGGTGCAGAAACAGTTGACCAGAAAAAACTGGCTGAACAGGCGTTTTTAGTGAAACCCGATTTTGTGGCAGTACCCGGTGATATCGTTTATGAAAATGGCTTGATCAGCGATTATACCAAGAAATTCTGGCCCGTGTACAATGCAGATAAAGTGGGTATGGCTGGGGCACCCATTATGCGTTCCGTACCATTTGTAGCTGCTGTGGGCAATCATGATGCAGATAGCCGGGACCTTGACAAGAATCCTGATGCACTGGCTTATTACATGTATTGGGACCAACCACTGAATGGCCCAACAGGCAAGGAAGGAAGTGCCATCGTACCCATATTAAAAGGCTCCGATGCCAACAAAAAAGCATTTTACGATGCTGCAGGCGGTGCCTATCCACGTATGACCAATTTTTCCTTTGACTACGGCAATGCACACTGGACGGTACTGGATGCAGACACTTATGTAGACTGGACTGACAAGGAACTGACAGATTGGGTAACAAAAGACCTAGAAACTTCAAAAACGGCCACTTGGCATTTTGTGATGTTCCACCACCCGGGTTTCAATTCTTCCAAGGAGCACTATGAGCAGCAGCACATGCGCTTGCTGTCGCCCATCTTTGAAAAAAACAAAGTGGATATTGTATTCAATGGGCATGTACACAATTACCAACGCAGTTATCCCATGACATTTGAACCCATCAAGAAAGGCACTTTATTAGTTGGCGGCAAGGAGAACAAAAACATACGTGGCAGGGTTGTTCCCGGCACATGGGTACTGGACAAAACATTCGATGGCAAAACAAACACAATCCCTAAGGGCATTATCTATGTGATTACAGGTGCAGGAGGCCAGGAACTGTACAATCCGGAACAGGAAAAGGATACAGATAGCTGGCAGAAGTTCACCAGTCATTTTATCTCCACTGTCCACTCCCTAACGGTTGCCGATGTAAATGGGAAAAAAGTCACCATACGCCAACTGGATACCAATGGCAAGGAACTGGACAGCTTTACCATAACCAAATAAAAAGCTGCCAAATTATGATGGCATAACAAACAGGTCAACTGGTGCACCCATTGTTGCCATCTGCCTTAAGAAGCTGTTTGAGTTAATTGTTTGATATTTCCTATGGCATCTTTTCGGCTGTCCCGCATTTTTGCGGGATTGAATTTTTCGCCTTAGGCGTTAGACTATGACTACAAAATTTCGCCTCGTTTCGCTCAAAAATATACGCATAGTCCATTCGAAACAATTAACTCAAACAGCTTCTTATTTTCCCAACGGAAAAATCAATTTCATTTTTGTGTCAATTTTTTTGTGTCAAAAATAAATTGACACAAAAAAATTGACACATTTTCTGGATGGCTTTATCAGTACTGCCAAACCAGTAGGCCCCGCAGTGGCTATTCTTCTGCTGCAGGCATGGCTGAATGCTGCTAGCAAGAGCGGCTCATTTGAAAACAGGAACAGCGAAGCCATATTAACTGTCTGCTGCCGGCCTGCGTTCTTCAGCAAATCTTCAGTTTTAATGGCTTCATTTGCATAAAAGTCCCAGTATTGAAACTACTGATCATAGAAGACGAACCATCACTCAACAAAAGCATCGTTGATTACCTTACTGATAGGCAGTACCTCTGCGAGTCCGCGAGCACTTATGCGGATGCCATTGAAAAAGTGGAATGCTACCAGTACGACTGCATTGTGCTGGACATCATGCTGCCCGATGGCAATGGCCTGAAACTGTTGCAGCAGATAAAGGCCAACAACAAAACAGAAGGCATCATCATCATATCTGCAAGGAACGAGCTGGACGACAAAGTTGCCGGCATTGAACTGGGTGCAGACGACTACCTGACCAAGCCTTTCCATTTACCTGAACTGGCCGTCCGCATATCGGCCATCATACGCAGGAAGAACCTGCAGGGCAGCAACCTGCTCTTATTTGAGGAGATACAGATGGACGTTCCCGGCAAGGCAGTTACCGTAAACAACAAGGCATTGTTGCTCACCCGTAAGGAGTACGACTTACTATTGTACTTCATCATCAACAAAAACAGGGTCCTTTCCAAGAATGCCATTGCAGAGCATCTATGGGGGGATGACATGGACATGGTAGACAACCACGATTTCCTCTACACCCATGTAAAGAACCTCCGCAAGAAACTATTGCAGGCCGGTGCCAAAGATTATATACAGAGCATATACGGTATAGGCTACAAATTCTCCATTGCATGAAGCTGTTCACCAAATACAACCGCATCAATATACTCGCATCCATACTCATCTTCTTGGGCGGGTGCATTGCCTTCTATTTTGTAATGGACCATGTGCTGGTAAAGCAACTGGATGAATCCCTTGAAACGGAACAAGCAGAAATGGCGCAGTACGCCAAACAGCATGGCAACCTGCCAGAGATAGTGAACACGAACGACCAACAGGTCTATGTAAAGGAAATATCCCAGCCCATTGCCACGGCAGTTTATGCCTCCTCAAAAACATTCAATAAAAACGAGCAGAAAAAAGAATTGATGCGGCAACTTGTTTTTGGCCTATCGGTTTCAAGTAAACACTATCAAATAACCGTCAATAAATCACAAGAAGAAACGGAGGACCTGCTGAAACTCATTGTACTCATTGCAGCAGTCATGGTGGCATTCATACTGCTTGCAGGCTATATCATCAATAGGATGGTACTCAAACGTTTGTGGCAACCATTCTATAGTAGCATGCATACCATGGCCAATTATCAATTGCAGCAGCCACTTCACCTGCCCGCTACCACCATTGAGGAGTTCAACCTGCTCAATTCCACCATGAACAGTATGGTGGCAAGGGTGGAGCAGGATTACCAGGTACTGAAGGAGTTTACGGGCAATGCGGCCCATGAAATGCAAACGCCCCTGGCCGTTATTTCCACCAATACGGAATCCTTGATGCAGGACGAAGCAGTACTACTGCATCACCATGCAACCATCTCCACCATTGAAGAAGCAGCAAAAAGGCTATCCCGTTTGAACCAGTCCTTACTGCTATTGACCAAGATAGAGAACCGTCGTTTTGAACTGGACGAAAATGTACAATGGGACGTTTTGGTAAAGCAACGGTTGAGCGAGCTCGGCAGGTTGGCCACTTCACAAAGCCTGCACATAACGGTACACACGGTACCCGTAACAACGGTTTTCCATCAGCAATTGGCTGACATACTCATCAGCAATTTACTGGGCAATGCCATACGCTACAACATGGAAGGGGGTTCACTGAATATTGAACTCAATGAAAAGGAACTGGTCATTGCCAATACATCACCCATACCGGCGCTCGATAGCACCAAAATATTCAACCGTTTCTACCGCCACCCCGAAACAAAAGCTGAAGGCAACGGGCTGGGCCTCTCCATCGTGCACCAGCTTTGCAATAGAGCAGGTTACACCCTGAACTATCACTATACAGGCAAGGAGCACGTTTTTACCATCCGTTTTTAACCGTACCCTTCAGTTTTCCCACAGAATCCACCAGCAGTTTTGCCGCAACAAACCATTGAATGTTATGAAGAAAAGCCTACTTATCCTGTTCATGTTCGGAACCTGTGTTTATGCAGAGGCACAGCACAGCTTTAATGCAGTGGTCAAAAGCAGGGCTACGCTGCAAGCAATTGCTGGTGCAAGTATTTTTGAGGGCAGCAAAGGCTTAAATGCAAACGATAGTGGATTGGTAACCTTCCACAACCTTGCCGCTGGCAAGCACAGCTTCACGGCCTCATTTGTTGGCTATGCAGCTACTACCATTACGGTAACGCTTCCTGATACTGTACTCCATGAAATACTATTGGTGCCCGAAGAAAAGGCCCTGGAAGAAGTGACGGTTGTTTCTTCCACACGTACCAACCAGCGCATAGAGAATTCACCCATGAAAGTGGAGGTGCTGGGCAATGAGGAAATGAACGAGGAAAACACCATCAAGCCGGGCAACATCGCCAGCATATTGGGCGATGTAAGCGGTGTGCAGATACAGCAATCCTCTGCTGTATCCGGCAATGCCAATGTGCGTATACAGGGACTTGATGGGCGGTACACGCAGATACTCCGTGACGGCATGCCCCTGTTTGATGGCTTCAGTGGCGGCTTTGGTATCCTGACCATACCACCATTGGACCTCAAACAAATTGAACTCATTAAGGGTTCTGCCTCCACCCTATATGGTGGGGGTGCCATAGGCGGCCTTATCAACCTGATATCCAAAAGACCTACCTACAAACAGGAAGGCATGGTAACACTTAACCAGACATCATTAAAGGAGAGCAACATCAATACCTACATGGCCAAACGCAACAAAAGCTTTGGCTACAATTTCTTTGGTGGCATAACGCACCAAGGCGCAGCGGACGTGAACAAGGATGGTTTTTCCGATGTAGCCAAATCCGATGCAATCATTGTGCACCCCAAACTGTTCTTCTATCCCAGCAGCAAGACCACTATCGCTGTTGGCTATACAGGAACCTTTGAAACAAGGAAGGGCGGTGATATGCAGGTCATCAAGGCCAATGCAGATGCACTGCACCTGTTTTACGAGGAAAACATGACCAGCCGCAATACAGGCGATCTCCTAGTAGAGAACAGTATAGGCAATGGCAAGAAGCTGGACCTCAAAGCAAGCATCAGCTCTTTTGATAGGGCTATCAATACCAATACACACGACTTCAAGGCCAACCAGTTCAACTACTTTACGGAACTGTCCCTATTTGTACCAAAGGAAAAATACAGTTGGGTAATGGGCATCAATGCCACAGGCGACCGCTTCAAGAAATTGTCTGGTGCCCCTATACCGCTAGCCAACTTCGACAACAATACGGTTGGTGCATTTGCACAGTATGCAGGCAAGCTGCCCGTGAACACTACTTTGGAGCTGGGACTGCGGGCCGACCACCATTTCCAGTATGGTGACTTTGTATTGCCAAGGGTAGCATTGTTCCACCGCTTCAACGAACAATGGGCCACCCGTTTAGGTATTGGCCTTGGTTACAAAACGCCCAATGCGCTCTCCCAGCAAAACGTGGAATACAGCATTGAGGACATTCAGCCCTTAACTGACAATGTAAAAGCAGAAAGGTCCATTGGTTACAATGCCGAAGTGAACTTCAAGCAAAAGTTCAGTGAACATACTTCACTCTTCATCAACCATGCCTTCTTCTATACACAGATCAATGACCCTGTGATTGCTACCGTACAAGCAAACAACAATGTCACGTTCAGCAATGCCGGCAGCCATATCTCCAGCAAAGGGTTCGATACCTATATCCAATTGAAGCTGGATGCCTGGGAACTCTATGGCGGTTACACTTTTACCATTGCAGAAAGGGACTACCTGCCAAGCAACCAGTTCATGCCGTTGACCCCCAAGAACCGTTTCGCTTTTGTGGTGGTACATGAACTGGAAGAAAAATGGCGGTTTGGACTGGAAGGCTCCTTTACTGGCCCACAGTATAGGGATGGTGATAGCAGAACACCGGGCTACATGTTCATGGCAGCATTGATAGAAAGGAAATTTGGTGATGCTGTAAGTGTGGTGCTCAATTGCGAGAACCTATTGGATTATAGGCAGAGCAAGCATGAAGCACTGTACACAGGAAGCATCACCAATCCCACTTTCAAGCCATTATGGGCACCCATTGATGGACGTATCGTAAACCTTGCCATAAGGTGGACCTGGGCTAAGGGGAAATAGTCGCCATACCTTCAGTTTTGCTCCAGAATCGGGTTGGTAATTGTGCTTCCAAAAATTGCACCATGAAACATAATATTAAAACCTCCATCATAGGGTTTGTTTTGGTTGCGCTTTGCAGCACAGCATCCTTTGCACAGAAACTCGATGCAGCCAAAGTGCCCGCAGCATTTAAAATAGTAGGCACTTTCAAAATAGCCAGCTCCGGCGGCTGGGACTATATTGCTGTACAGCCCAATACCAACAGGATATTCATATCGCATGGTACGCAGGTAAACGTACTGGACAAAAACACAGGTGATTCGCTGGGAATCATACCGAACACCATTGGTGTGCACGGAATTGAGTTTGTTCCATCATTGAACAAGGGTTACACCAGTAATGGCAGGTCTAACAACCTCACCATGTTTGACCTGAAAACCTTAGCTGTGAAAGATAGCATAGCCACTGGCCAGAACCCAGATGCTATTTTCTATGATAGCTACTCCAAGAGAATTGTTACCTGCAATGGACGCAGCAAGGACCTTACGTTTATAGACCCCGTCACCGACAAAGTTGTGGCAACGGTTGCTGTAGGTGGCAAGCCCGAAACTGCAGTAAGCAATGGTGCAGGGAAGATATTTGTGAACATAGAAGACAAAAATGAAATTGTGGTCATCAATACAAACAATATGACCGTTCAAGCGCATTGGTCATTACTGCCCGGCGAAGCCCCAACAGGACTGGCCATTGATACAAAGACCAACAGGCTCTTCTCTGCCTGCGGTGATAGTAAACTATTGGTGGTGGTAGATGCTGAAAATGGCAGTATTATAACCAAACTGCCCATAGGTGATGGTTGTGATGGTGCAGGTTTTGATACCGCATTACAGAACATCTATACTTCCAATGGCGATGGCACACTAACTATTATCCATGAAGATTCAAAGGACGGGTTCACTGTAACCGCAAACATCCCCACAAAAAAAGGTGCCCGTACCATGACAGTGGACCAGCAGACGCATAAGCTCTACTTGCCCACTGCCGATTTGGAACCATCCACAGGTAAGGGCAGGCCCAAAATGGTACCTGGTTCATTTCAGGTTCTTGTTATAGCCAAGGAATAAATAGGTGCTTATGAGCCTATTATCTAAATACTTTTCTGCTAATGTTTTGTATTAACCTGTATTGAAGGAAAGGAAACAAGAAGATGCAGCTTGTTAAATCTAAGTTATAGGCATTTAAAACCTGTAGCAGTTCAGAATTGCTACAGAATTTACCGCTAATTATACAGGTCAAAAAAAAATACATGAAGAAATACAGGTTCCATCTGTTGGTTTTACTACTTTCCCCACTTCTTTCAACCGCCCAGCTACACGATAGCCTGCAGCACAGCTATCCCCTCAGGTTTACCAACCGCCAACTTGTTACACCTATTTCCCTATCAATATTCGGGCTCCTAGCAAGTAGCAATTCAACGGAATCCCTGAAAAATGAAATTGTGGAGGAACGGAATGAGAACCTGGCAAATTTCCATACCAAGATAGACAACTACCTCCAGTTCTCCCCTATCGTTATTGCCTATGGGCTCGATGCCCTTGGCTACAAATCAAAAACGGATATACTGAACAGGTCCATTATACTTTTAAAGGGAGAATTGATGGTGAATGGCGTTGTCCAGCTAATGAAAACATCCACGCATGTACTCAGGCCAGACGGTTCTTCCTATAATTCCTTCCCTTCCGGACATACTGCACAGGCTTTTGCAGCAGCAACCTTCCTGAATGAGGAATACGGCCAACGCTTTAAATGGGTACCGTATGCCTCCTATGGTATAGCATCCTCTGTTGGCCTGCTCCGCATGGCAAACAACAAGCATTATCTATCGGATGTCCTGGTAGGTGCAGGCCTTGGCATCCTTTCCATGAAAGTAGCTTATTGGACACATCGGTACAAATGGGGCAATAACAAAAACGTTATAGCACACAAAGCACTCTACTAATTCCAGGCACATTTTTATTATTCTTCCTTCCTTTTTTGGTAATGTGCTTCTTATTTTGCTGGCAATTACGCAAACCCTTAACTAAGTAGCATCATCCCCATTGGGGAACCCTGCTAAGATTTCATTGATAATGAAAGATATGGCTACTTTTTCAGGTTCCTGTACCTCTAGGTTTGTCCACACTAAATGCAAAATCCGGACTGTGCCTACATAGTCTTTTGGCGCTATTACAAAAAAAACAGGCACTGTTTAGAATTGCACCAAAACTAATTAGGCTCAACCATGCATGCCGGACGCTAAAACTCGACCTATTACGTTATTGTACAAAATCTTAGCGTGAGAGTTAGCCAAAAAAAATATTCCCAATCAGAAGGATGGGCCTTAGTTCACGATGATGGCGTAGATGCTGCATCTTGCCAATTGGTATTGGCATTTGGAAGTAGGCAGTTGCTCGAAAACAGTTCCCTTTGTAAGGAAATCTGCGATGACTATCCAAATGCTACTGTTGTTTTTAGCTCAACAGCAGGTGAGATTATCGATATTCTTGTTCTGGACGATTCAATTTCCCTAACAGCCATTCAGTTTGAGCATACCCAAATTAAATCAGCAATAACCAATATCCACGATGAGGAGAACAGTTTTGCTGCCGGGAAGAGAATCGCTTCCCTGTTTGAGCTTGATGGCTTAGTAAATCTACTGGTTCTTTCTGATGGGCAATTAGTAAATGGCAGCAACCTAGTGAGTGGCTTGCAGAGCGCCCTGCCCAGGAATATCCTTATCACAGGAGGCCTGGCTGGTGACGGCGCATCATTCAAGTCCACGTTAGTCGGAATTGGCCTACCATTAATTGAAGGCAGTATTGTTGCTATCGGTTTTTATGGACAGCGACTTAAAATAACCTGTGGAAGTTTTGGGGGATGGGACCCATTTGGCCCAGAACGGCTAATTACTAAATCTCTTGATAATGTCCTTTTTGAATTGGACAATCGCCCCGTGTTGGACATTTATAAACGCTACCTTGGTGAATATGCAAGCGAACTGCCCAGTTCCGGTTTGTTGTTTCCGCTTGCTATTCGGACCAACCAGATGGAAGTGCCGCTTGTCAGGACGATTTTAGCAATTGACGAAACTACCAATAGTCTCACTTTTGCTGGCAACATGCCTGAGGGGAGCTATGCCAGAATGATGAAAGCTAATCTCGGTAGGCTTATTGAAGGGGCCGCTCATGCAGCCCAAAACAGTTTGGAAGGAACATCCACTCAGCCAAATCTTGCCATCTTAATAAGCTGTGTGGGCAGGAAATTGGTATTAGGCCAGCATGTTGAGGAAGAAATAGAAGCCATCAGCAATATCTATGGTAAAGGTACCCGATTGGCCGGCTTCTATTCTTATGGTGAAATATCGCCTTCAAGCGCATCTACCACTTGTGAATTGCACAATCAAACCATGACAATTACGACTTTTACTGAATACTGATTTCCATTTCCTATGATGATGAATAAGTTTCTAGAACGCCAACTAAATAAGTACTTTGGAAGCCTCGATCATTTACCAGCATCGCTAATACCGCTTTTCCATATAATTAGTGAATCCTATGATCACATGGAAAAGGACAGGAAAATGCTTGAACGCTCAATTGAGCTTAGTTCCGAAGAAATGATTGACCTAAACAAGCAATTGCGTGAAGAAGCATCCAGTTTGTTAAAGGCCAATAATGAAATAAAGGATTTTTTCAAGAAAATAGAGGAAGTATTCTTCTCTATTGACCTTATTGACCACAAGCTAATCCAGATTTCTGAGGCTTGTAAAACAGTGTATGGCCTGCCACCTTCGGCTTTTTATTCCAACACAAATCTTTGGTATGAAATAATATTGGCTGAAGATAGGCCACTTATTAAGAAAAACTATCCAGCAATGCTTGCTGGAGTTCCTTTTGTGGGCCTGTACAGGATCTACCATGCTAATGGCGAGATACGCTGGCTTGAAACAAAAATACACCCTACGCTAGATGCAACTGGGGCACTAATAAGAATTGATGGTGTTACATCTGACGTGACCCAAAAAAAGAATGCTGAAATAAAGCTTTTGGAAAGCGAACACCAATACAAGGAGCTTTTCAATTTAAGCCCCGTGCCTAAATGGATCAGCGAAGATGACTCACTCCAAATCCTAAGCGTAAACGATGCTGCAATAAAACACTATGGCTACAGCAGGGAGAAATTCCTATCCATGACTGTTCTTGACATCCATCCCAATAGTGAGAAAGAAAGGTTCTTAAACAGCGAACGGAAAACCAATGCCCAAACGGTCCAGAATGAAGGCGTATGGGAACATATAAAGGAAAACGGGAACCATATCCTGGTAGAAACCATATCGAGTAAGATTGTCTACAGAGGCAAAAAAGCAAGGCTTACCCTTGCAAATGACGTTACAGAAAGGATCAATGCTGAAAGGGCCCAGAAGCAGGCAGAATTGAACCTCCGTACCATACTTGAAAATACGGAAGTTGCTTACGTGTTGCTTGATAGTAAAGGATGTATTATATCATTTAATGGCGCTGCCCAATCACTGGCTCAAACAACCGCACAAAAAGATATATATGAAGGCATGTACTTTGTGGACACAATGATACAAGGCAAGCGCCAGGAAGTGATTGAGAAAATAAACGCCACCCTGTCACTGGGACAACGTTGTAAATATGAATCAAAGTACCATTTTGCCAATGGAAAAACAATGTGGCTTTCCGTAAGTATGAACCCCATTACAAATAGCGACGGGGACATTATAGGACAAAGCGTTGCTGCCACCGATATCACGCATTCCAAATTGGCTGAATTAAAATTGAAGGAGAGTAACACAAGGTTTCAATATGCATCCAAAGCAACAAATGACGCTATTTGGGAATGGGACCTGACCAGTGATGTGCTTATTTGGGGTGAAGGGTATGAAAAATTATTTGGGTACCAGCTCAACCAGAAAAGGGAAGAACTAAAGAACCGCCACAACAGGATTTTTGATTTGGATAAACAAAGGGTTATTAACGGAATAGAAAAACATATCTCCGCATGTGCAAGTAAACCATGGCAGGAAGAATACAGGTTCTATAAAGCTAATAAATCCATTGCTTATGTGCTGGACAGGGCCTATCTTATTTATGACGAGCAAAAAAAGCCCCTTAAAATGGTCGGGGCCATGCAGGATATTACGGAAAAGAAACTTGCAGAAATAGAAAAAGATAAAATAACAGCGGACCTGCTACAGCGGACCAGCGAGCTTGAGCAATTTGCCTATATAGTGTCACATAACTTAAGGGCCCCTTTGGCCAATATCAAGGGATTAATGACATTAATAAAACAAGAACCAATTAACGGGGGCGAACAACAACAATTAATGTCCATGTTGACAGAATCGGCTGATAAACTTGATGATGTGGTTATGGATCTAACCAATACTATTCGTATAAAGAAGGATTTTGGTGAAAAAAAAGAACCGATATCCTTCTCCGAAATTGTCAACAGCGTCAAAATAAGCCTCAATCATCTTGTTGACAAAGAAAAGGTCTTGATAAATAATGATTTTTCGGCCATAGATAATTATTTCACCATTAAAAGTTACATGGTTAGTATTTTCTATAACCTTATTTCTAATAGCATCAAGTATAAACAGGTTGGTGTTGACCCTGTTATCAATATCAAATCTTCAAGGATAGGAGATAAAATCGTTTTGACTTTCTCCGACAATGGCCTTGGCTTCAATCTAGGACTGAATTCGGGGAAATTATTCGGTCTTTACCAACGCTTCCATTTCCATACGGAGGGAAAGGGACTGGGCTTGTTTATGGTTAAAACGCAACTTGAAGCAATTGAAGGAGATATTTCCGTAAAAAGCACCATAAATAAAGGGTCAGTTTTTAAAATTGAACTGCCAGGGCAAGATTAGAAATGGCCTTCAAGAGCCTTAGAAGCTGTTTAGATTTGATTGGTGGAGTTCCCCATCGTATAATTTTTGCCCGCTTGACCATTCGGGCAGGAGCGAAACAAGGCAGGGCCGATAGCCATAGGAGGGGATTCAGACCTATACGTCACTATGCCAAACGAAGAGCTAGGAATGAATAAGCGGCGAATTTTTTTTGAAAAAAATAACTTGTTCGTTACGATTGAATGCCCTGAAGAAATACCATGGATTTTCAGCAATCACTCCTTTACTTACCACTTACCTATAACAGGGCTAACTAAAAGAGGGAAAGGCAAGGCGAAATTGCCCCTCCGATTGCTCTGCGATTGCTGTGCAGTTATTCCTCAAGTGCTACTTTCTTACTTTGTACAGTTTATATCCAAACATAAAAATCACCACATAGCAAATGATTGGCACATAGTAGGCCATGGCCACATCATGGTTTGCCACTTTGCCCATAAAAAAAGGCAGTACAGCACCGCCCACAACACCCATGGATATAAAGGAGGAAGCCTGCTGTGTTTTTGCACCCAGGTTCTTTATGCCCAAACTGAATATGGTTGGGAACATGATGCTGAAAAAGAAATTGATGAAGAGCAATGCAATGAATGAAGCCCAGCCCAAGCTTTGTGCTACCAGCAGACAGCATAAAATGCTTCCCAATGCAAATGCAGCCAATATTTTGTTGGGTGCAATAAACTGCATGGCATAAGTGCCTACAAACCGTCCTAGCGTCATCATGCCCATGAACAGTACCATGTAGTTTCCTGCTGTTTCATCTGTAAAGCCCATTTTTTCATGTCCATAATTTATGAAGAAACTCCATGTACCAGCTTGTGCTGCCACATTGAAAAATTGTGCAGCAACGGCCCAAACAAAATGTTTTTGCTGTACCAATTTTTTAGGCTGACTATCATTTTCAGCAACTGCTGGATTAATATGAGGATCATTAAGCGATGGCACTTTTACAAATGCAAAAGCCAGTGCCACCAATGAAATGAACAGCCCCACCCCTACATACAATGATTTTACAGAGTCAAGGCTATCTATTGCAGTGCCAGTATTGTTGCTTGATTTCAACAAAAAATAAGTGCCAATGGCTGGGCCAATCATGGTGCCCACTGCATTGAAGGATTGTGCAAAATTTATACGTCTATCACTCGTAAGTTGGCTGCCCAATGCAGCCACAAAAGGATGTGCCACAGTTTCCAATGTGGCCATGCCGCAACCTAAAATAAACAGGGCTATCCTGAAGTAAGTAAACGAAGTGGCATTTGCTGCAGGTATAAATAAAAATGTTCCTGTGGCAAACAAAATCAGTCCAAGTAACACGCCAGCCTTATAGCCAAATTTTTTCATGAACATGCCTACGGGAATACTCATGAGAAAATAGGCACCAAAAACAGAGAACTGTATCAAGCCTGATTCAGCTTTTGACAAGTGCAGTACATTCTGGAAATGCTTGTTCAGCACATCACTCATGGAATGGGCAATGCCCCATAACATGAATAATGAGGTAGCCAATATGAAAATGACCAATAGTTTCTTTTCTACAAAAACAGGTTTGTTCGTCATGGTTGATGAGTTAAAGTGCCAATGATTTTTGCTTATTGTTGATTTTTACAAATGGACTTACCGCACCAATGAGTGCTGCATGTTCTCCATTTTCTGCTTTTACTATTTTGGGTATATGAACTCCTTGTGCTGACATTTGTTCCAATGTTATTGGCATGAACAGGTTCCAGCACAACGCAATGTTGCCACCTATTACCAATACTTCAGGTACTTTGTTTTCCTGCTGCACAAATTGGCAAAGGAACCAAGCAAGCCTGTTTCCAAAAGTATTGAAGGCAGTCCTTGCTTGCTCATCTTCATAAACCAATGCTGCCAAGGTTTTTACATTGGCTACAAACTTGCCTGTTAATTCTTTGTAGGTCCTTATCAATCCCCTTGTGGAGACAAACTCTTCTATAATTTCTCCTTGATATTGCAGCACACTTAGTTCTACATCCCTTGTAACACCATTCAGGCTTGAAGCAGAGCCCAACCCTGTTCCCAATGTGATACCTATAGCATGTTCATGCCCTTGTGCTGCACCTGCTAAAATTTCACCGTCCAAGAAACAGGCAGCGTCATTCCTGAACACAATATTTTCTGGAACAATATCAAGCATGGAAGATAATGTTTGCCTTATATCCATTTCATATAGAGTTTCATACTTATCAAAGCCCTTAATCAAGCAGATGCCATGCTCATAATCAAATGGACCGGGCATGGCAAAGCCAATATGGTCGATGGTTTCTGTACAGGTGCTCCTAGCTTCGTTGATAGCATTGCACCAGCTTGACAATATCTCATCAGCAGTGCCATGTGAGTTGACTGGCTGCCTGCAAACAGAACCTTCTACAATCAGTTTCTCCACAAGGTCCACCACAGCCACAGTAACATGAGAGCCACCAATATCAACCCCTAATACTTTGTTTGTTTTCATACGTTAGATTTTTAAACTGCTTCTTTTATTCTTTTGCCCCTAATTAATAATACCAGCACAAAAGATGCAATGGATGCCCCAATCCAGAACATGGATACTTTGGAAAAATCATATAACAAGCTAGTTGAACTACTTCCTGTCTTGCTTCCTTCAATCATGCTGCCACTAATGATGTCCTGAATGCCAGCACCTATATAACTGGCTATCCCAACCACACCTAATGCTGCACCTGTTGCTTTTTTATGAACAATGTCAACTGCCATTAATCCCCCTAAAAAACAAACCAGTACACCAACGCTCAATCCAAACAGCACCATGCTTAGTGTATCCAATACATAGCTCTTTGGAGCAAAGAGGAACAGGCTAAGTGCAATAGTATTGAGCATTCCAAAAATCAAGGCAGGGGTTTTCCTTTTCCCTTTGAAGAACTTGTCCGAAACCAATCCCGAAAAAACTGTTCCTACAATGCCGCAAATTGCGTTTACAGAAACGATGGAACTTGCCTGCAAACTGGTATATCCTTTACTTGATTGCAGGAAGAAAATGCCCCAACTGTTAATGGCATAGCGGGTAACGTACATACATGAACTGGACAGTGCCAATAGCCACACATACGGGTTCTTCAGTACCTGCTTTTGCAGTTTGCCAATAGTGGTTTCTTCTTTTTTTTCTTCGGCTGATACAGGATTGATAGCTAATGTAATGCCCTTACTTTGTGGGCTATCATGCAGCCCAAACCAAATAATCAGCACACCCAACAAACCAATTATACCTGCTCCATAAAACCCCATTTGCCAGCCAAAGGAAGAAACCAATAAAGCAATAATTAAGTAGGTCAGTGCTTCACCAATATTGTGGCTGGCACTCCAAAAACCATAGTAAGTACCTCTTTGCTTACTGTTGAACCATCTTGTTAATGCAATAACCGATGGTGGTGCCCCCATGCTTTGTGCCCAACCATTTAAGCCCCATAAAACTGCAAAGGCAATGAACGGCAAGTTGAAGCCTAAGCAAATATTGATGCAGGCAGAAATCAATAAACCAGTTGCCATGAACTTTCTGATATTGGTCCTGTCTGCCAAAAAACCATTGATGAACTTTGCTCCAGCATAAGAGAAAAATAAAGAGGAACCAATGATGCCCAATTGTGATTCTGTATAAAGACCCTGATCAATCAATGGCTTCTTGATAACGTTGAAACTCAACCTGGATACATAATACAGTCCATAGCCAAATGTGGCAGATAGGAAAACAGACCAGCGTAAACGTTTGAAATAGGCTTCTTCATCCTGCTTTGTAGCAGAACCAACAAATGGTGCAGGACGATAAAAGCCAACCAGTTTCTGTAACATGTAATTCAGTTTTTTTATTGTTACAGTGCGTTTGCTTCTTTCAAAATTTCAGCCCAATGCTTGTAGCCTTCTGCTGTTAAGTGCAAGCCATCATAGGTATATTTATCTACCAACTTGCCATTGGCATTCAGGAATCTTGAATAGAGGTCTATGAGTTCCACTTTTTCATCCTTAGCCAATTGCTTCAGGTTTTCGTTGATGCGAAGAATTTTTTCATCCTTGTTGTAGTGGGCTGCATGCTTTGCAAAATCCTTGTTTACAGGAAGCAATGTTTGCAGGTAAATTTTTGTGGAAGGTGAGTTTGCTTTGATGTACTGCACAATCCTTTTATGGTTAGCAGATGTTACAGAATCAGGAATGTCCTTCGCCAAATCATTAATGCCTATTAAGATAAAAACCTTGGCAGGTTGACCTTCTGTTATCTCATTCAAACGTGCAAGAACACCAAAAGTTATATCACCAGAAATGCCCCTGTTGCGAACATTAGGATTACCTAACAGTTCCTGCCATTCAACACCAGCAGTAATGCTATTGCCCAAGAAAATAATATCCTTCTTTGAGTTGGGAAACATTCTGAACTGTGCCAAACGCAGGTCATAACTAGGTGGCCTATAAGTGCTGTCCCACTTTACTGTTTGGGCATTAACGTTTATAACAGTAAAAAGCAGGACGATGATGCTACTGTAGATTTTCATGCTCTTTTGATTGATTGCTTTTAGAAATTTTATTTGATGATGAACTGTACTGACTGGTTGCTTTTTGAACCAGAGTTGAATGAAGCAACGTACACACCAGCAGCCAATTGAACATTGCTTGTATAAAGGTTTACACCACTTGATACCGATATGTTTTGCTTGCTAATCAGCTTTCCATCTATGTTGAAAATGGATAGGTTTCCTTTTTCTGCACTGTTGGATTGTATGGACAATGTAATTGAGTTCCTGCTGGCAGACTGCACCTTAAAGCCATCATTCCTCTTGCCGAAATTCACGAACAGTAGGCTGGAAAAAGAGGCATTGCCATCCTTGCCTACTTGCTGCAACTTGTAATAACTGTTGGTGGCATTTGCATTATCAATAAAGCTGTAAGTTGCCTGCATTGCCTTTGCCTGTATTTGTGAAATAGGTTCAAAGTCCCTTCCATTGGTTGACTTCCACAACACAAAATGTGATATTGTTGGTTCAGGCAAAATGTTCCAGTTGACGCTTACATCGTTCATTACTGGCACAGCATTGATGCTGATAAATTGCCTTGGCAACACCTGCAATGAGTCATAACGGAAGATGGAAATATCATCAATGCTTAGCCTTCCATTATTGCTTGCGCCTAGTCCCAATTTGTTTATCCTGAAACGTACATTGCCTTGTATGTTCATCAAGAAAACCACTTGCTGTTTTACCTTGCTCGTTGCAGTGATAGTGCTGCCAACTTGTGTCCATGTAGAACCACTGTCGGTAGAGTATTCCAATTCCCATTGACAAGGTTCATCAGCAGAAGCTTTGTAGGAACTATACCAAACAACAACTTTTGATGCACCATTGGTTACATTGAAGTTCATTTGCAAGTAAGCTGAAACACTTAAAGCACCAGCCATCCTTGCAGCAAAAACACCACTTGATGGGTCGTCATTTGTTGTGTTCTGCAATACTGCATTATCAAACAACCAACTACCTGTTTTCAATGTTGAATTGCCAGCAGTATAGGAAGTTTTTGCAGTACCATTCTCAAAGTCTTCTGGGAAGCTGCTGTACAGTTCACCATTATCTGTTTGCTTTTGTTCAAGGTTCACCACTATTGGAAAATGGTCTGATGGATAATGAGAAATGTTATACTTCTCAGTGATGACCTTATAATTATTTGCCTTGAATTGTGTAGTTAGAAATGCATGGTCAATCCTATTCACTGTATGGATGGATGTATCAAAGCTGTTGAAGGTACCTGTATAAATATCCTGCGAACCATACAATAAATTGTAGGCATTCTTGAACTTGGTACTGTTGTTTACAGAGATGTAAGTTGAATCAAATTGGTCCACATTGAAGTCACCAGTAAAAGCAACAGGGTTAGTACCTGCAATAGTATCCACCTTTCTCAAAATCAATGCTGCACCTTCTTTGCGTGCCACTACACCTTGATGGTCCAAGTGTGTGTTGAAGTGATAGAACACAAAGCCAGTAACCTTGTCAGTAAACAGGCCCCATGTGCAAACCCTTTTTGCAGCACCATCCCAGCCCAAGCTTACCACATTGGGTGTAGTGGATAGCCAGAATGTTCCATTCTGGCTAAGTGTGAACCTTTCAGTATTGTAGACGATAGCAGAATAGTATCCGCTCGTTCCACCTTCACTGCCCACACCAATAAATGAATAATTTGGTAGTAGAGGGAGCAAGTCGCTTAGGTCTGTCAATGAAGGTTCTTGCACGCCAAAAACGTCGATAGTATATTTATTTACAAGGTTTGCAATGTTTGGATAACGAGCAGCCCATGTATCATTAGGAACATCTTCTGCTTTTTGGTGACGAAGATTATAGGAACCCAAATTGAAACTTGGTTTTGATGTTATTGTTCCCTGCAGCTCAAGACTGTTCATAGTTGTACCAGAAATATAGCGACCAATGGCAAATGTGCCTGTGGTAGTTGTTGCTCCCCATGCATATAACCTGAAAGTAATCGTCTGCCCATAAGGCACATTCTGCAATACTGCAATGGAGGACAAATCAATTTGTGGTTGGTCAACACCATCATAAGTGCTAACAAAGGAAATATCTGAACTACCTATCTCTGTAAAGTTTGTTCCATCCAAACTGTACTTCCACCTGTATGCATTGGCACCTGCTGCACTATGCCTTATCCTTACATCAATGGTGGACAATGAAACAGTATAACCTGAAATCGGCCTCACTATAAATTGATAATAATCTCCATTGCTAACAGCATTGGCTTTTGTACCATTCACTGTAAAATCTGCTGCTACAAAACCACGACTTAATACTGTGGAAGCATTTGCTGGAATACCTGCTCCTCTTGTCAAACTGGCAGCAGCAATGCCCGTAGCATTATTGGTAGAAACATAAGTTGCCTCATCACCATTGGATGCAGGACTCCCAAATTGCCAGCCTAGCACTGATGATGAAGCAGTGGATTTTACTAAGCCACCAATAGCCAATGAAGGAGCATTGCTACCAGAAGCTTGGCGGCCAATAGCTACTGTACTTGTGGTAGTAGTTGCTCCCCATAAATACAAACGCAAGGTAACTGTAGTGCCAGCAGCCACATTTTGCAATGCACTGGTGCTAGATAATATTACCTGCACTTGGTCATCACCATCTGTGGTGTTTGTTCCATTAAAAGTTATATCAGATGAACCAATTTCAGTAAACGTTGTTCCGTTCAAACTGTACTTCCATCTATAAGAATCAGGTGCAGCAGTAGAACTCCTACGCATGTGTGCATCTATGTTGTACAATGATGCAGTATAACCAGACTGCACAGTAAACGATACTTGATAATAATCGTTGTTGCTTACAGCATTTGCCTTGGTTCCATTCAATGTAAAATCAGCAGAAGAAAACCCTCTTGCAAAACCAGAAGCTACCAATCCATTTCCCCTGACCAATGAGCCAGCAGTAATATGTGGGTTGGCATAAGTGGCAGCATAGGAAGCTTCATCACCATTAGAGGCAGGGCTTCCAAATTGCCAGGACATTACTTGGGCATTTACTTGAAACAAGCAGAAAACCAGGAACAAGGAGAGCATGTTCTTTTTCATAGCAATCGTTTTAGGTTAATAAATGGAAGTGATTGGCAAATGTTTTTATAAGCTTGTTCAACCCTGACGACGGCTTCAAGCCTCGTCAGCGGTTGATGTATTATTTTTTAGCATTCGTTTCAACCGCCGTCAGGGCTAAAAGTCGCTGACGGGGTTTATTCAATTTTCATCTAGTATTTATAAACAGCAAAGTCATCTATACTTAACCTTCCATTTTTAATGGACGGGTCAATGGTTTGCGAACCCAAGCCAAACTTGTTTATTCTGAACCTTACTGGTCCTTGTATGTTCAAGTTGAACATGGCAATGGCTTTGCTGCGTTTGTTTTCAGCTACCACTTCATTGCCTGTTTGCTGCCAGGTCTTTCCTTTGTCTGTTGAGTATTCCAATGTCCAAAGGCAAAGTGGGTCAGCCTTTGCAGCGTATGAACTATAAGCAATGGTTACTTTGGAAGCACCGTTGGGCAAATCAAAATCCATTTGCAAGAAAGCAGAACTGGTATTGTCCTTGATGAACCTTGCAGCATAGGCACCACTGCTTGGAACATCATTAGCTGTGTTCTGTATAACACAGTTGTCCAAAATCCAGTCACCTGTTTTTAGCTTGATGCCAGCTCTATCATATTTTGTTTTTTCAGGGGCATTTTCAAAATCTTCAGGGAAAGATGGATAGAGTTTTGCTGCAGTATTTTCAACACTGTTCTTTGTTGCAGTACTTTCAGCATTCTTTTTTACCTGTATGTTCAGGATGATGGGGAAATGGTCTGATGGGAACTTATTGTCACCATACGTATCCAGCTCCATTTTGTAAGAGCTTACTTTAAAATCTGGGGAAAAGAAAATATGGTCAATACGTTCATGCGTATGCTTTATGGAATCGAAGGTGTTCACACTTGCTAGATTAGCATTCTGCAAGCTTTCAGCAATATCATAAGCACTCCTAAACTTGGGGAATTTAGCAAACTCTGCGTAGGCCTCATCTATGGGATCCATATTAAAATCACCTGATAAAATAACAGGTGCATTGCCTGCAATTTTTCCTATCTGTTCAAAAATCAATGCAATGCTCAGCTTTCTTGCCACTTTCCCTTTATGGTCAAAATGTGTATTGAACATATAAAAAGTAAAACCAGTGGACTTGTCTTTCAACTGTGCCCAACTACAAAGCCTTTCATATTTGGCATCCCAGCCTTTGCTTAGTTTTTCTGGCGTTTGTGACAACCAGAAGTTGCCAGCGTCCAATAAAGAAAACTTATCCCTCTTGTAAAAGATAGCAGAATGTTCGCCTTCCCTTCCGCCTTCCCTTCCAAGTCCTGTGTATTCATAGGCAGGCATGGCCCTCATTAAATCTGCCAATTGATTAAACAGGCCTTCTTGTACACCAAAGAAGTCAAGGTTGTTTTTTTGAATGATTTCTACAATGTGTGGGCACCTATCTTTCCATGCATTGTTCTTTACCTTATCACCTTCATTATCATAACGCAGGTTATAGGTAGCAATAGTAAAGTCTTGTGCAAAGGATCCTACTACAGCAAGCATTAATGCTGCTGCCAACAGTAATTTTCTCATTTCTGTATTGTTTAAATTGTTCTAGTTTATAGTTTCTGTAATGTTATGGTGTGTTTTTCCTCATTATTGATAAAGGTTATTGAATAGTTTCCCCTAACAAGATTTGCCACGTTGATGTATGTTGTTCTTTGTCCATTTGTAATGGCTTGTCTTGCCACTATTCTGCCATTTACATCAGTTATCAAAATAGATGCATTGCCTTCCGCTAAAGGATGTTCAACTAAGCAAACATCTTTTGTTGGGTTAGGATAAACGTTCACTACTTGTATTGTTCCAGCCTTAACAGCCACAATCTTGCTGTAAGAATAACTGCCATCCTTGTCAACCATTTTCAACCTGTAATAAACAGTAGCATTGTTCAGTAGGTCTGAAAAGGAATAAGTATGCTGACCAGCAATATTGCTTGCATTAATAAAACCAACTTGTTTGAAATCCTGTGTTGTTTCACTTCTTTCAATAATGAAATGGTCCACGTTTATTTCCTGCATTGTTTTCCATGCAAGGGCAATATTGTTCCTTGTTTTTTCAGCTTTGAAATCAAGCAATGTTAAAGGTGTAACAGCATCCACCTTGCCTTGTACTTCAAGGCTATTGTTGGTTACACCTGAGATGTAACGACCAATGGCAAATGTGCCTGTAGCAGTGGTGGCACCCCAAGCATACAACCTGAATGTTACGGTGGTTGTAGCAGGAACATTCTGTAATGCTGCAATGGCAGACAAATCGATTTGAGGCTGGTCAACACCATCATAGGCACTCATAAAAGAAATATCAGCAGTGCCAATTTCTGTAAAGGTTGTTCCATTTAAACTGTACATCCAACGGTAAGCGTTTGCACCAGCAGCACTTCTTCTAATCCTTGCATCCATAGTAGATAAAGATGTTCTGAAACCAGTAGCAGCAGCTACAGTAAATTGATAATAGTTGCCATTGGCAACTGCATCCGCTTTTGTACTGTTCAGCGGCAAAAAATTAGCTGCAGTAAAACCACGAGCCAATGCTGTTGCTGTTACAGCAGGAATACCAGCACCCCTGCTTAAAGTAGATGCAACAATGTTTGTAGCATTGGAAGTAGAAGTATATGTTACTTCATTACCTGCTGCTGCTGGGCTACCAAATTGCCAGCCTAATAATGAAGTAGCAGCTACAGGTCTTACCCTTCCACCAATGGATAAGGATGGCGTTGTGTTATCAGCAGCAAACCTTCCAAAACTTATGGCACTGGTAATGGTGGTGGCTCCCCACAAATACAGCCTCAGCGTTACTTGTGTGTTAGCTGGCAAATTCTGCAAGGCAGCAACATTGGAAACAATAATGGATGTTTGGTCATCTCCATCAGCAGTGGTAGTGGTGAATGCAGCATCTGCTGTACCTATCTCTACAAAGTTGATTCCATCCAGGCTGTACATCCATCTATAAGCATTCGCTGCCGCAGCAGAACTTCTTCGTAAGTGTGCATCAATGTTGTAAACAGAGGCTGTGTAATCTGCTTCTACTGTAAAACCAACTTGGTAGTAATCGCCATTGGCAATGGCATCTGCCTTTGTCCCATTCAAGGTAAAATCAATCCCTGAAAAGCCCCTAATGAAACCGGAGACCAATAACCCTGCACCCCTTACAAGTGGCGTTGCAGAAACATGTGGATTGGCATAAGTGGGGACAACAGAAACCTCATCTCCATTGGTTGCTGGTGTGCCAAATTGCCATGACATTAATTGTGCATTTGCGTTGCACATCCAAACAAGCAAAGATAAAATGGATAGTATTTTTTTCATTTTCTATACTTTAAAATGATGAAAGGGATATGCTATTTTTTGTTAGTGTGCTTAACCTTCTTTATTCCATATCCGACACCTGCAGCTATTAGCAGGCTTAAGCCGCCATCAATAGGCGTATCATCTACATCGTCATTACCTAAGCTTGGTGGGTCGGCAAGTACCATTAGTGGCAAAGCAATAATGAACAGGAGCAATAGGAAGGGTCTTGTTTTTATTGTTTTCATAAAGCATTATTGTTTGATGGCTTTTAATACAATTCTTTCGTTTCCTTGGCTTACCTCAATGATGTGCAAACCATTTCCAAGAGTATTGGTTGGAATTGAAACTGTTTCCTGTCCGCCATTTGTGTTCACTGTCTTTACAAGTAGTTGCTGGCCCAATAAGTTGGTTACTTTGATGTTCACAGTACTTGCTTCTTTGGTTGAAACAAGCAACTTGAATTCTATGTTTGAAACATTGTTGATGATGGTTGCATTGAAACTGCTTACAACAACTTGTGGAGTGATAATGTTTTTCTTCAGCACAATCTTGAACCTATCCTTTGCACTGCTTGCTGCATCATCATTTACTTCAAATAAAATACTGTTAGTTGCATTGATGTTTAATGGGATGGAAGTATGCAGGTAGTTATCTTCTACATACATTTCATTGGCTTCCACATTACTTGTTGATACAACAAGTGTATAGCTTCTCTTCTTCAATTGCCATACAGCCAATTGCAATTCATCAGTTCCTTGCATGGCTGGACGAGCATCTTTAATAAAGTTGTTTCCTTCAATGCTGAATGCAATGTTCTCATCGAGGTTGGTGAACTTTTCTATGTCCAGCTTATCCTTTCCTTTTGTTGCCTGTTCATTGAAAACAGCATTGGCCTGGTCTGCTATGATGATTTGTCCAGCATCAGTGTAAGAAAGTTGTACGGATAATTGTTGCAAGCTGTTCTGGTTCCTGAATACTGTAATATTATTGTGTCCAGAGCTTTTAGCAGCTTCTGTAAAGGCTAATGATGGTGCAGCTCCTGTCGTTTGCACAAAAATGGCCTGACCGGATTGAATGTACTGAGTGGCACTACCAGTAAAACTGTTATCTGATGCATCAAAGTAAGCATAAGCACCCCTTGTGTTAAGGCTCAAATCCCACAGATAAAATGCTGTTGAAAGTCCAGCTCTTGTTAAGGAAGCACTCTTCCAGTCCACTTCACTTAAGTATGGGTTACCAATCAGGTTCCAGTTATTTACTGTATTGTTCAAAGCAACTGGGCTACTTGCAGTAGTGAAAGTATAGTTGCCAATTACTGGGCTTCCCTTTGTTAGCAAAGTTGTTTGTCCAGATGAAGTATTGCTGCTCAAGTTGATACTTCTATCACCACGAACAAACAACCTGTAAGCTTCACCGGCTTTCAAAACTGTAGATGAAGTATTGTTATAAGGAGCAGTTTGTGAAATGCCAAATGCTTTCCATAATTGCGTGCCATTATCAAATGCAAACAATGATGATGCTCCAGAACCTGTTGCATCAAAACCATTAGTGCCAGCCACATCACCTGTGATATGTGTACCAATATTTGCAGTGCTCACCCCACCATTTTGCCAGTTGGCATAAATACTTGTTGAAGTAGTTAAGGCAGAAGCAATAAAACGGTATGCACGTTTATTGTTCAGGTAACGTTCAACAGTTATATCACCTACAATGCTTCCTTGTGAAGCAGCAATGGATGCAGTTGCCGTAGCATCAGACTTCAGCACAACAGCACCAGTTATGGTTAATGTTTTTGATGAAGGAATGGCAATGGATGTATTGGAGGCAACAATCAAACTTCCTGCTACTGAAGTATTGGCAATTGAAATATCTGAACTGCTTGTAACTGTATGCCCACTCACTATGCTAATATTAGTTGCAGCATTTGTTGGAACAAGTGTTGAATTCATCCAATTGACATTATCTGATGAGCTTTCCCATATGCCAGTTGATTGCCAGTTACCAGTTTGCTTTGAACGGAAATAATCAGTGGCTGCAGAGGGCAATGCAACCATGCTTCCTTGCAGTTCCAAACTGTTGATAGTTGTACCAGATACATTATACCTACCAAGTGCAAATGTTCCTGTAGCAGTTGTATTGCCCCAAGCATATATCCTGAATGTAACAGTTGTACCGAATGTTATATTCTGTAAGGCAGTGATGGAAGAAAGGTCTATCTGCGGTTGGTCGGTTCCATCAAATGTGCTCATGAAGGTAGCGTCAGCAGCACCTATTTCAGTAAAGTTGGTACCATCAACGCTATACTTCCAACGGTAGCTGTTTGCTGCTGCACTTGTTCTCCTGATTCTTGCATCGATGGTTGATAGAGAAGTGGTATAGCCATAGGAAGGTGTTACTGTAAATTGGTAATAGTTGCCATTGTTAACAGCATCAGTTTTTACACTGTTCAAGGGTGCAAAGTTGCCTGCTGTAAAGCCTCGTACAAGAGCATAAAGAGGGTCCCCTGGTATTCCTGCCCCCCTACTTAAGATAGAAGTAGCCAAGCCTGTTGCATTTGAAGTTGAACTATAAGTGGCTTCATTACCGGCAGAAGCTGGGCTACCAAATTGCCAGCCCAACAATGAAGTGGAACCTGTTGGTGTAACACGTCCACCAATAGCTAAACTTGGGCTTGTATTGGATGCTGCGTAACGTCCAACTGCCAAAGTGCTAGTAGTGGTTGTGGCCCCCCAGAAATAGGCCCTTAATGTAACAGTAGTACCTGCTGCAAGGTTCTGCAATGCAGCCACACCAGACACTATAATAGGTGTTTGGTCATCCCCATCTGCTGTTGTTCCTGTGTAGCTAGCATCTGCTGCACCTATCTCAACAAAGCTTCCTCCATTGATGCTATACATCCAACGGTAAGAGCTTACTGCAGCAGTTGAACTCCTACGAAAATGAGCATCTATGTTATAAATGGAAACTGTGCTACCTGCAAGAACCGTCAATCCAACCTGCAAATAATCACTATTGGTAATGGCATCTGTCTTGGTTCCATTCAGTGTAAAATCTGTAGAAGAGAATGCCCTTACAAAAGAGGATGCCAACAAACCGCCACCCCTTGTTAAAGCAGTGGAAGCGATGTGTGGGTCAACATAAGTTGCAGCATATGAAGTTTCGTTGCCCGCTGATGCTGGGTTTCCAAATTGCCACGACATCAATTGTGCATTGGTATTGCTTGCCCATAGCATGAGCATTGCCAATACCATGAGTTTTCCTAATGGTAGAATACGTTTCATAAAGACTATTTATGGTTGTTTATAAACGGAGAAATCATCAAAGCCCAAGCGCCCATTTTCAATGGTTGGGTCCACTGTGTTGGAACCTGGTCCAAGCTTGTTTATCCTGAACCTTACAGGTCCAGTGATGTTTACAGGAAAAGTGATGAGCGATTTTACCTTGCTCGCTGAACGAACATCACTACCAGTTTGTGTCCAAGTAGTACCACCATTGGTAGAGTATTCCATACGCCATGTAGCTGGTGGGTCAGCAGATGCACCATAGGATGCATGCCATACAGAAACTTTTGTGGCACCCTGTGGCAAATCAAAATTCATTTGCAGGTAAGCAGATACACCTAAGTTCTGCTGTACACGAATAGCATACTGCCCAGATACAATGACATCGTTTGCAGTATTGGCAATTACTGCATTGTCCAGCATCCAAACACCTGAAGTGAAGGTTACTGTGCCAGCAGCATAGTTTGCCTTTAACGGATTTCCGTTTTCAAAATTCTCCGTGAAGTACAGTGCACCACTTGCATTTTGTACATCAGTCATGTTACGCATCCATACTTGTTGAACAGCCCCTTGTTTTGTATCAGCAGTAGCATTGAAGTAAGTGGCAATGCCCGTGAATGATGCATTGATAGGTAACTTATTTGAAGCAAAAGAAGCTGTTGTTTCTGTATGTAAAATACCTGTACTTGTTGTTGCATCTTTCAATCCTTTGTTGCCACTATAGGTTTCATTGGCTACAGGAGCAGGATTGATATCTGCACCTGGTACTTGCACCAGTACACTTTCCAATGTGCTGAAATTTGTTGTTAAGTCAAGCAAGGAAACTGCTATTGGTGTAACTGTTTTGCCAGTAGCAGCTACGCTGATTTTTGAACTTGTTAATCCTGTTATTTGCAATGTCCCTTTATAGTTGTTTAGTGTTGCACCTGCTACTTCTACAATGATGGAATCACCCACATTATAAGTGATGTTGGCACTTGCACCAAGGTCCAACGTGATGCCTCTTGTGAAACCTCTTTTGGTTTGCTGTATTACTACTGTGCCTTTACGAACATTGCCAGCAGCAGCATCTGAAATCACGATGCCTGTTATCTTGCTTCCACCCATTAAGTTGCCTTCGCTTAATGTAACGGGAGCAGTCGTGTATAATGAACGTACATCTTCAATTATCACAAATGGACTTGGAATGCTTCCTTCATTGAAGTCGGTATTCTTCTTCAAGCAGGAGAAAAATGTTATGCTGCAAAAGGCAGCGAACAATAAAATGGAAAATCTTTTCATCTGAATATTTTTTATCAGTGGTGAATTCTTCTGGATGCTGTCTATTGGTTCCACCAAACTTTTGTATTGATGTCATCTGGGCCACCCATGCCTGCAACAGCAGCATTGTAGTTGGCACCATTTACAGATTGCACAATCACTGGATAGACAAACCTTGAAGGCATCTTTCCACCATTCTGCACACCAGTGCCAATAGGCAATACAGGATGCTTGGTTCTCCTGAATTCTGTCCATTGCTGGAAGTCTGTAAAGAATAGTGAGAAGTATTTTTGCAGCATGATTTTCTCCATCTTGTCATTGAAAGATGCACCATCATTCCATGCAGCATTGGCACTTGATAAGTAATTGGCAGGAACAGTCAAGCCCCATAAGGTGATGGCGTTAGTGATGCCATTATCATAATAAGTTTTGGCTGTGCCCAAACTCACCATGCCACGGGTAATGGCTTCTGCAACGATGAACTGCAGCTCAGCATAGTTCATGATATTGCCCATGAGTGCATTGTTCTTCAAGGCATCTGGCAACAATGATTTTGCAGTAACTACTTGTGAAGCATCATAACCACTTGGCACACCCAAGTAATCGTTATTGAATTTCGTTGCCCAAATGGTTAACCTTGGGTCTCCCAAATTTTTCAATGTATTGACGAAGAATTCTGTAGAAGCAGATTGGAAATCCATTGCACGGTAAGTGTAGAATGGAGAGAACAATGGTGATACACCTGTGTACTTTAAAATAGCAGATTCAGCATTACTGGTAAAGATTGGATAATTAGCTTTATTGGTAACCAGCATATCATTAATCTTGGTTCCAGCCTGCATTTCAGCCTTATCGGCCATACGCATGAGCAGCCTTAAATACAACGAGTTGCCAAACTTTCTCCACTTGGCAATATCGCCTTGGTACAAAATGTCAAGGCTTTTTTGCTGGTCAGTTAAAGCAATGTTTGCAGCAAGGTATGTGTTGGCCGAATCCAATTTTTTATAGAGGTCTATGTAGATGTCTTTTTGCTTGTCAAACTTTGGAGTAAGCAAACCGTCCTTGCCCATGTTTGCTTGGAAATAAGGCACATCACCAAACATATCTGTTATCATGGATGATACCCAAGCATCCATAATCAATGCAATGCCCATATAGGATTTTTGGTTGGTGGCTTGGGCACTCTTGTACATGTCCTTGAAATTGGTAAGCTCCAGGTACCAGCTATTCCACATGGCATCAGACTCTGATGGGCGTACCACATAGCGATGGAATTCCCTTGTTTCTGCCAAGAAAACAGATACCTGCATCAGGTCATTGTTGATACGGTGGCTGCGAACCAAGTTTGTGCTTAGTACATCGTACAATGCTGGTGCCAACAAGGTTTCAGGGGCTGCTGCAGCAGCTTGGTTGGGGTTCTGGTTGAGTTCAGAAAAATTCTTTGTACAGGATGATAGCATTGCCATCACCGCCAAAAAGAAAATGCTTTTAGTTATGCGTTTGTTGATTTTCATATTGGCTGTTTTAAAAATTAATGTTGAGGCTTGCACCAATGGTTCTTGTTGCTGGCAATTGGCCTATTTCAAACCCTGAGGTAATGGTGCCATCACCCAATGTGGCAAACTCTGGGTCGTAGGCTGGCCAGTTGGAAATAATCAACAAGTCCCTTCCATAGATACCAATCCTTGCCCTTTGTAGGTGCAGTTTTTGGGTAAGCTTTGCAGGCAGCGTATAATCAATCCTTGCTTCACGCAGCTTGATATAATCCGTGCTGAAAACATTGGCCTCCACATTGTCCCTACCATATTGTGTGTAATAGGTCCAGATATTTTCTGCAATTATATCATTAGGTACATATTTACCATCAGCTAGCTGTTTTACACCATTTCCAATAATGCCATTGTACCTGCCAGGCAATGTTTTGGTGAGCTTGCCATTTTCCATGCCAATGCCATTGGTTAATGAATAGGCCTTGCCACCAAATTGCCCGTCAAACAGGAAACTCAAACGGAACTGTTTGTAGGTAAACTCGTTGCTGATACTTGCTTTCCAGTTAGGTGTAACCCTGCCGAGGTATGTGGATGTTTGTGACAGAACTGGGTAGCCATTGTTGAAAACAATCTGTCCATCTGGTGAACGCTGGAAGCCTATGCCATAAAGGTCTGCTATGCTTCCACCAACCCTTGCTTCTACAGAGCCCCTGCTGCCAGGACCAGTTTGCAATACAATTGTTTCAACACTATCAGCCAAAGATTTTACTTCATTTTTGTTGGAATAATAAGTTCCTGAAATTGTCCAATTAAGACCTTTCTTGCTCTTCAATACATCAGCCTTTAATTCTATTTCAATGCCTTTATTCTGCACCAACCCCGAATTAAGAATAGCAGCAGCATAACCAGTAGAGCGGTCAATAGGTGTGCTGATGATTTGCTTGTCTGTATTGTTTCTGTAAACAGCTACATCCACTGATATCCTGTTTTGCAGGAAACGGATGTTTGCCCCCAACTCAACGTTGGTACTTAATTCAGCTTTCAGGTTAGCATTGGCAATAGCATTAGGATTACTAAGCCCTGAAGGGAAAGTGGGCTGTGTTACATAGGTATAGGAAGTTAGGTAAGGTATTGTTCCACCATTACCAACCTGTGCCCATGATGCCCTCAACTTCAAGAAAGAAATTGCCTTTGGCAGTTTCAACTTTTGTGAAAGCACTGCACTTGCATTTACAGCTGGGTAGAAGAAAGAAGTGTTGGCAACTGAATTTGCAGTGGCCAAAGTGCTGCTCCAATCGTTCCTTCCAGAGAAATCCATGAAAAGGAAATTGTCATAAGAGGTAGTGATGAATGTGTACAGCCCATTCACTGCAAAACTGCTCCTGTATGGATAGGCAACTGGCACATCTTTACTGTTAGAGAAGTTGAAAATACCTGGATACAATAGCCTTTCAGCCCTTAGTTCATCCCTGTTGTACCTGTTCTTCATGGCACTGCCACCCACAGAAACCGAGAGGCTGAACTTGTTTATCTTCTGTGCATATTTCATCAAGAAGTCATTAGTAGTTTCTTGGGAAAAAACATTCTGCGTCCTGTACATGCCATCCTGGTAACGTGCAGTGTTCTTAGGGCGTTGCTGTGAACGTGCTTCGTAGGAAATATCCAAGGCTGTTCTTACCATCAAGCTCAACCTATCCGAGAATTGATAGGTTGCTTGCACATTGCCAATAATGGTGTTCCTGTTCTGCTTGTTCAGCATCTCATTGGCAATCAAATAAGGATTATCCAAGTTGCTGCTGAATGGATGGTTCTGTGCAATGCCCTCCTGCCCAGGAATCCAATAAGGCTTGTACCAGTTCAAATCCACGTTAGGGGCTTGGTACATCATCCAGTACATCAAAGTCTGGTTGTTGTAACCTGTAGCTGGTAAATTATCGCTGGAACGGCTGATATAGTTAAGTTTTGAGGTTATCTGGAATTTGTCAGTCACTTTTTGGTTAACTGATAAAGCCACTGTGTTCCTGTCATAACCAGTGTTGGGAATAATCCATGTGTTGTGCAGGTTAGTGTAGCTCAACCTTGAGTTGGTTTTTCCTGAGCCGCCTTCGATGCTGATGCTGTTGGTGAGTGTTTTTCCTGTTTCAAAGAAATCTTCCCTGTTGTTAGGGTAAGCCACCCAAGGTGTTCTTACAGTGCCTGTTGTTCTTGTTGTTGGGTCATACTGGAAAAAGGACTGGCCATTGAACTTTGGCCCCCAGGCTGAACTTGGCCCTTTTGTGCTGATGCCATCAACCGTATTTCCATAAGAATAATAATTTTGTCCACCATCGCCCTGGCCATATTCGTTCTGGTAATCCGGTTGCCTCGAAACGCTTTCCAGGGCAAGGTTTGAACTGAACGAAACGCCAATGCCTTTTGGTTTTGATTTGCCGTTTTTGGTAGTGATGATAACAGCACCACCTGCACCCCTTGCACCATACAATGCAGTGGCACCAGGGCCTTTGAGTACTGTTACTGTTTCAATATCATCTGGGTTAATGTCACTAAGGCTTGAACCAAAATCAACTGCTGCATCAGAACCTTGATAAGCTCCATTTCCATTACCTGTATTCTTTCCACTTGAACTATTGATAACAACACCGTCTACCACAATCAATGCCTCACTGGTACCGGCCAATGAACTTTCGCCACGGATGATGATTTTGTTGGAACCTGCTGGGCCACCATTGGTGCGTTGAAGGTTAACGCCAGCCACTTTGCCAGATAAAGCTTCTGTCCAGTTTTTCGATAAGGAATTGGTAAGGTCTTCATTGGAAAGGGTTGTAGCTGCATAACCTAGAGAACGTTGTTCCCTTTTAATGCCGAGGGCTGTATTTACCACAACCACAGAATCCAGTTCGTTTACGAAAGCCTGTAGAACAACAACCATATCTGCTTTTGCAACCATTTCCGTTGCTACGAATCCAGTACCCGAAAACTGCAGCACAGCATTGATAGCAACAGTTTTGCTCAATTGGAACTGTCCATTTTCATTGGTTTGTACTACTATGGAAGTGTTTTTTACCTTGACTGTAATGCCTTGTAGCTTGACTCCTTTTTCGTCCTTCACCAGGCCTTTTACGGTTATTTGCTGGGCAATAGAAGCATAGCTTGTAAGGAGAAAAACCAGCAGCAAAGCAGGTTTGCAACATAAGAAAAAAGAAGAAAGCATTTTAGAAGCTGTTCGTTTTTTCATAAAGCAATCGTTTAAGTTTCCTAGGTTACAGAAAAACCCAATGGAAGAAATTATTGGCAGAAATATTTTGCTTAATCGTTTGAGCAAATATTGAGTATTATTTTTCATTCCACAAAATTTTTTT
Source organism: Chitinophagaceae bacterium (assembly GCA_023251255.1). GTDB lineage: Bacteria > Bacteroidota > Bacteroidia > Chitinophagales > Chitinophagaceae > UBA1930. Next base: position 12,511 of record JAHEZD010000038.1, on the reverse strand, counting down.
CGGTGAATTATTTGTTCCTACAAGAAATAAACTGGATTTATCAGACCGATAGGCTTAACAAAAAAGCTCGATAAACTGTTTTACATTATGTTGCAATGCTACTGCAAGTTGTGGCAATAAAGCCCCATGCCCAAGTTACCAAATGATTAATTTAATGTTAAGGCCGAAAGTTTGGCGAAATGGTTATGTGCAATTGGCGGCAAAGAATTCTTACTCATTTTCCCAAAAAAGGCTTAATTAGTAACATACTTGCTTAATCGATTAATGAAATTCTGTTTGTCGAATTTATCAATTATTTGAAATTCTCATTGAAGCTTAACTGAAGATTGCCTTACAGAAAGAGTGGCAGGTATGATTACATTGTTCAATTCGGTAGATTTATCTACCATTTTTTCCAACAAATCACTCATTAGTTGGATGCACATTTCATGAATGGGTTGCGTTACTGCTGTAATGGTAGGTTTGTACACTTCAAAAAGTGCATGGTCATCAAATGCCAGTACGCCTATATCTGTAGGTATTTTCTTGTGAAGTTTATCCAGTGCCTTAAGGCCATGAATGGCCAAGTAGTTAGTAGCAAAGAAAATGGCATCCAATTGCGGAAATGACTGGATGAACTGAGCCATTTCATCAACAATATTGGACTGCATAGCCTTTGAATACTGAACACTTTTTACGATAGGTGTTTTTTGGTGCTTCATCATGGTCGATTCATACCCCACAAGCCTTTCACGCATTTGTGTCTGTTCTGAATCAAGTGTAACAAATGCAATATTCTCATACCCTTGACTAAATAAATGCTCCACCGCTTTTACAGAGCTTTCATAATTGTCCATACCCACATAGCTTGTTTTCACTTTTGTATAGTAACGGTCAAACAAAACAAAAGGGGTACTTGATTTAATAAGGCCCCTTATTTCTTCTTCAATACCTGTAGGTGGTACAATGATAAAGCCATCCACATTCTGCTGCTCAAATGTTTTTATCAAATCTTTGGCACGGGCAGCATCGTTCTTTGTACTGCAGTATATTATTTTATAGCCTTTTTCATAAGCCAATGTTTCAATATGGCCAGCCACTGCAGAGAAAAAATGGTCAGCTATTTCTTCTACCATCAAACAGATTACATTTGTTTTTCCTGTTCTTAACCCTTTCGCAAGCATGTTTGGCTTGTAATCATGTTTTTTTACAAACTCCATTACACTTTCAGTTAGCTGCAGGCTAACCCTTTTTTCTACAGACTTACCGTTTAGTATATAAGAAACAGTAGCTGTAGAAATATTGAAATGTTGGGCAATATCTTTTAATGAAAGCTTGGCCATGGATGCAATTTGTTTGCAAGTTAATCGGTTAAGCAGATATCTGACCAGTCATAAAACAATTCATCATGTCAAATGAAGTTAAAAATCCATGAGGGCCTACAAATTGAAGGGCAGTTTACAGCATTACCAATGGGGATTCCGAACCTTTTGAGTCTTGAAACTACAGAGAATAAGCCAGGCCTGAAATATGCTGAAAAGCCTCCGTACCAACAGTATTGATCTGTGTACCAGCAATGTGTGGGCCCTGCTGTATCCATTGAGGATGTTGCAGTGCAACATCAACCCTTCTATCTTTTTCCTGCTCTTCCAGCCCTTGACCTGCCGCTCCCTTGTATAAGCGACTGTTTTGGTTGGGTAGCTTTCAGTATAGGCAATCATCCAGTCGCCTATTCCACCGGTGAAACCCCTGTGGTTGGAATTATACCTCCGCAGACGCTTCTGCATATCATCGCCTGTAAATCCTGTATAGTATTTACTCAAATGGACGGTTTGCCAACAATGGGCTGGATATTGAATCTCTGCCACAAACAAAAAACATTTCTCCTGTAGTAGAAACAGCCTGTTGCTTCTCTTGAATACAGATAAACCAAATAAAGAATGGCGGGCTCCTAAAAAATAAGTTCAATTTTTTTGAAGTTTTTTTTGGCCAATATTTTTCTGCACCTATTTTTGCACTCCGAATTACAAAAAGGGAGTTTAGCTCAGTTGGTTTAGAGCATCTGCCTTACAAGCAGAGGGTCGGCGGTTCGACCCCGTCAACTCCCACAAAATGAAGTCCACGAAAGTGGGCTTTTTTGTTATGTACCACTTCTACATTCTATACTCGGCCCCCTCAAAAAATTAAGGAAGCTGTATACAACGATTCTGTATTTTCAATCTGTAATTATCATCATGAAAAAAACCGCCATTTTTTCTTCCATTATACTGCTGTTGATTGTATCAACAGCCTTTATCCATTTGTTCAATGAAAGCGACAGGCCCACGCCCATTCCACCAAGTAAACAGAGAACAGGCGATTCAGCCAAAGGTTACAACTACCTCACCACTGGTGATTTTTTAAAGAGCGGCGTGCCATACAATTATTTCCTGATGCTGAACGGGAAGGATAAAAAAAATTACCTGCAACGTACGGGCAAGAATGCAAACGTGGGCCATGATTACAATGTGGTGACCAATGCAGATGGGATTGACATTGTGATCCCCACCTGCCTGCAATGCCATGCACAGGTGTTCAACGATAGTTTGTATGTGGGCCTTGGCAACAGCATGATGGACTTCAGCAATATCAGCAAGCAGAACAATTTCATCAACAACACAGCGGTGAAGGCCATGCAGACCTTTTCGCCAAAATCCTACAACGCAGTAAAACCACTATTGACCGCTTTCCAAGCTGTTTATCCAAGCATGGAAACAGAGGTACGTGGCGTAAATGCCGCCGATAGGTTAGCTGCCCTATTGGTGGCCCACCGCAATCCGGAAACACTGGTCTGGAGCGACGAACCATTGCTGGAAATCCCCGAAGGAAGCATACCGACCGATGTGCCTGCCTGGTGGATGCTGAAAAAGAAAAATGCCATGTTCTACAATGGATTTGGACGTGGTGATTTTGGTAGGTTCCTTATGCTCAGCAATATACTTACCGTAAAGGACACAGCCGAAGCGGCAGAAGTGTTCACGCATTTTGGTGATGTACTGGCTTTCATCAAATCCATCAACCCACCCAAATATCCCCATCCCATCAATAAGGAAATGGCAGCAGCAGGAGAAACCATCTTTATCGATAATTGCAGCAAATGCCATGGCAGTTACGGCACCAATGAAAGTTACCCCAACTTGCTCGTCCCCGAAAACATCGTGCAAACAGATTCATTGCTGTTCAGGGCCAATTACCAGAATGCACAATTCATTGACTGGTTCAATAAAAGCTGGTTTGCACAGGGCGAATTTGCTGCCCGCCTGCAGCCAAGCAGTGGTTATGTGGCCCCGCCATTGGATGGTGTGTGGGTTACTGCCCCCTACCTGCACAATGGCTCGGTACCAACTCTGGAAGCAGTGCTCAACAGTAAAATGCGCCCTACCTATTGGAGCAGGACCTTCGATAATAAGGACTACAACTATGCACAGGTTGGCTGGAACTACAAAGCACAAACCGCACCCGATGGCAAGAAATATTACAATACCACATTGCCCGGCTATGGCAATTATGGCCATACATTCGGGGATAAATTGTCCAATAAAGAAAGGAAGGCCGTCATAGAATATTTGAAGACGTTATAGCAATATGCTGGGCAATGGGATTATTACAAAACCATTGGAGTATACAAAAACGGGGAGTACCTAGGTGAACGGCTAACGCCCAAGGCCAATAAAAATGATGTACAATAGGGCCACCACAAAAATAACCACCACAAAACTCACCAAGAAAGCAACCACAGAAAGACCGGCATAATTGGGGTTGCCCTTTCTCATTAAATCGTCCTTTACTTTATTGGCTATCAAAAAGCCCGTAATGCTGCCACCAATCAGGGCAATCAAAATAAATAAAGTAATATAATGCATAGCTTATTTTTTTAAGGCAGTGACTCATTTTGAATAGTTGAGTTGTCAGCCTGAGGTTCTCGAAGGCAATTTTATAGTAGACCCCAATCGGTTTCGAGGGCCTCAACCTGACAGCTTTTAAAAATGAGTCACTTTTTTAAGTCCCTATTCAATTCATCGGAGCTATTTGCCCATCTTCTTCACAGTCAAAACATCCTGTCCAGTACTATCGCCCAGTTCCTGCAGTTTACCGAAGGCTGCAGCCGTGGCATAATCCAGTACCTCCTGGGCTGCATTTTGATTGTACAGACCATAAATCAGTCCTGCCATGAAACAATCACCGCTACCGCTTCTATCTACCACCCCTTGGCAAGTAAATTCCGGGGAGGTATAAAATTGGCCATCCGTGAACAAAGTGGTGTAATAAAGTATATTGTTCCTGTCGCCATCAAACCTGAAGGTATTGGCAACCGTTTTGCATTTGGGGAACTTGCTGATGATTTCCTCCGATGTGGCTTTCGCATGTGCCAAGTAGGCTTCCTTGCTTTTCTTGTCGTGGATATGCTCGTCAATACTGGTTCCCAATAAGGTATTGGCACTCCAGATATTGCCCATCACCACGTCGCAGTACTGCACCAATGCTGGCATCACTTCAATAGGTTGCTTGCCATATTTCCATAAACGTGAACGGTAGTTCAGGTCCACTGAAATGGTAATGCCTTTTCTGGAAGCAGCTTCCAGCGCTTCCAGGCAAACATCGGCCACATTTTCATTCAATGCCGGGCTGATGGCCGTAAAGTTGAACCACTCCACATCCCTCAGCACCTTGTCCCAATCTATCATGCCCCTTTTCAGTTCGGAGAAGGATGAGTTTTCCCTATCGTAGGCCATGCTCCCCTTGAGGTCCGCGCCACGCTCCAAATAATAAACACCAATGCGCTTTCCCGATAATAAAATGGAGGAAGTATAGATACCCTTGTATTCCAAATAGTCAATGACATGCCTGCTCATAAAGTTATCAGGCAATACCGTGCAGTATTTTACAGGAACGTTCCAACCTGCCAAGGCCGTGGCAGCATTGGCCTCCGCACCGCCCATGTAGAGCAGCATGGGATGCTTATCAGCTTCTTCACTTGCTGCTGGGGAAATCCTTAACAATAGCTCACCAAAACAAAGTACTTTCTTTTTCATGACCGTATAAATGTTTAAGCAGGCAGCAAGCGTTGCAAATCTAAATATTGATAATTGGAAAACGCTATTAAAAAACCTGTAACAATTGCTACAGGTTTTACTTAAAATATTGCAAACTGGTATGGGACGTTAAGTAATCAACAAAATACCAATTATTAATCGCATAAAGCTACGCCCCCACCCTTTTCATTCTGGGAACCAGGATGTGCATGATGATCCATGCAAGGATATAGGCCCCTCCGCAGATCAGGAACATAATGAAATAACCTGTATTCAGTTTACCAATGCTTTGGTAATGCACAAACATCCGCTTCTGTATCAAGAATGTCAGCAATAAACCACCCACACCGCCAAACAGGCCGCCAATGCCCGTAACGGATGCCGTGGAGCTTTTAGGGAACATATCCGAAACCGTTGTGAATATATTGGCACTCCATGCCTGGTGGCCAGCCATTGCCAGCCCAATAATGCAAACAGCAAACCACATATTGATCGCACCTAGGTACTGGGAAAAAACAATGGGTATAACGAAGATGCCATAAATCAGCATACTGGTCTTCCGTGCCTTGAAAACAGGCCATGATCTATTGATCAATTTCATGGGGAGCCAGCCTCCAAACACGCTTCCAAGGCTCGCAATGATCAATGGGATGGCAGATGGCCATATCAAAGCATATTCGTCCAGCTTATACTCTTTTCTCAAGAAATCCGGTAACCAGAAAATATAGAACCACCAAATTGGGTCGGTCAGGAACTTTCCGATTGCAAAAGCCCATGTTTGCTTGTAAGTAAGCAATTGCGCCCAAGTAAGTTTTGGTGCAACCTCGTTGATTTCCGCAATCTCATCTTTATCGCTATTAATGTAGATCAGTTCAGATTCAGACAACCTTTTCTGCTTTTTAGGCACTTCATAGAAAATGAACCAAAGTATCAGCCAAACAAAGCCTATGGCCCCTGTTATAATAAAGGATATCTGCCAGCCATAATTCTGTGCCAAATGGGGAATAATAAAGGGTACTGCAATGGCGCCAATATTGGAACCCGAATTGAAGATACCTGTGGCCAAAGCCCTTTCCTTCTTGGGGAACCACTCAGCAGTTGTTTTGATAGCTGCCGGAAAGTTACCTGCTTCTGTAAGCCCCAGGAAGACCCTGGCAATACCAAAACCGAATGTTCCCTTGGCCAATGCATGGCATACAGCAGCCACACTCCATAAACCTGTTGCCAAAGCATAACCAATCTTGGTTCCCAGTTTATCAATAATCCTTCCTGCAAATAAAAAACCGAAAGCATAGGATACCTTGAAGGCCATCTCCAGGTTTGCATAATTGGCTATTTCCTCAACTGGGGTCCAATGAAATGATTTGGCTATATAAGGTCTAAGAAAAGCAATGACTGTCCTGTCTAAATAGTTGATGGTTGTTGCAAAGAAAACCAGGCCGCAGATGGTCCACCTGTACTTTCCTATTTTTTCATTCATGATTGGAAGCAAATTAATGTTAGTTATGTAATGCTGCCGAAGGTATAGAAAGATTGAACCCAATCTTTAACCTTGCAATTATTAACTGATGTTACGCAAAGATTGTGGGGACAATGTCAGCCTGAGGCCTTCGAAGGCGATTTCGGTTTCCAAACAGGTTTCGACAAGCTCAACCAGACATCAGTATTTGACATTTTGCGTAACATTCGTTATTAATTGACCCGGCAAAATTGATGGTAATGATATCCAAAAGATATGATAAGCATCATGGTTTATTTACGCAAACGATACCAACTACCCAACATTGTGTGTCATCTTGTTGATCTGGCTTTTGTTACCGAGCACAATTATCTTCATTCCCTCCCTAACAATAAAATCATCTGGGGGGTTTATCAGGAACTTGCCCTCCTTGTCTTTTACGCCAATGCAGTTAACACCTGTCTTCTTCCATTCCATAATTTCCTTGAGCGTTGCATCCTTTACTTCCTGTGGTAACTTATCATAGCCCACACTTTCAATATTGATGCTCTCCCCTTCCTCACCGCTCAGGTAATCAATAAACTCCACCACATCCGGTTTGCTCACCAATGTGGCCATGTGCGTGCCACCAATTTTATCCGGCATGATGACATGGTTGGCACCAGCTTTCTTCAACTTGGGCATGGACGTAGCTGCAGATGCCCTGCTGATAATATGCAGGTCATGGTTCAATGAGCGGGCAGAAAGCACAATGAACACATTGTCTGCATCAGTGGGCAAAGCACAGACCAAGCTCCTTGCACGGTTGATGCCAGCCATTCTCAGCACCGTATCCTCTGTAGCATCGCCTTTAATAAAAAGCAGGTTCGGGTCTTCTGCAAGGTGCTGCTGCATGTGTTCGTCACGCTGGTCAATGATCACAAAAGGGACTTTGTGCCCACGGAGCGTTTTGGCAACTTGCTGACCATTTCTTCCAAAGCCACATATAATTACGTGGCTGTTGAGGTTATCCAGTGCACTCATCATTTTTTTGTTTTTAAAGTAAAGGGCCATTTCACCACTGGCAATAAACTGTGTCAGGTTTGCCAAGGCATAGGTAAAAACGGAAAAGGAAGTAATAATGAGGAATATGTTGAAAACACGTCCAGAATCGCTCATATGCCTCACTTCGCTGTAGCCAATGGTAGTAATGGTAATCACGGTCATGTACAGTGCATCCAAAAAACGGTAGCCTTCAATCAGCATGAAACCAACAATGCCAGTGATCATGATCAATGACATGATACCGAACCAAATGACCAGAGGGGAAAATTTACGCACCGTTGTACAACTTTGAAATGAAAGTAAGCATGTTTGAGGAAAGTAGGAAATGGGGTGTTTCTGAGCGATGGCATCCCTATTCAACCAGTACGATCTCCTTATGGTTGTTCTGCAAGGCAAAAGCCATACAAATAATAAGCACGCTCAATATGCCCACCACCCACCAAAGTATATGGAAACCCGCATGTTCCACCACCTGCGACCCAATGGTTGGAGCAGCCACCTGCGCCACGCTCCAGGATGCCGTGTAGAGCGCAGCATAACTTCCCCGGTTATTGGCCTTTGTCCTGCCAACCCAATAAGTGTTCATGAACGGCATGGAAAACATCTCTCCCAAGGTTATCAGTACCATGGAAACAACGGCCGAAAGGAAAGCACCCTGCAGCAGGTTCATGCATATAAAGCCCATACCAATCAGCAGTACGCCAATGCGTATGAAGAACAACGGGTTCTTCCGGCCTTCCAAATTATGTATCATCACCATTTCCATGGTCACGATCATCAAACCATTCAATGCCATGAGCATACCAATTTGCTGTTCATTGATATGCCATATTGTTTTCAGGAACACGGGCTGCATACCATACAGTTGCATGAAACAGGTAGCAAACAGCACCAACATGAACAGGAAGAACAGGAAATTACCGTCCTTGAAAGGAGACTGCCCCCTTGCTTCACTGCTCCTTTGCTGCTGCTTGTACCTGATAGGGGGCAACAATTTCCAAAGCAGGAATGCAGCGCAGATATTGGTGGCCCCATCCACCCAGAACAATAACTGGTAGTTACGGGATGCCAAGAAACCGCCCAGCGCAGCACCAAAGGAGAAACCAAGGTTGATGGCCAGCCTGTTGAGTGAATAGGAACGGGTGCGGTTGGCTTCCTTGCTGTAATGGGCAATGGCGGTGGAGTTGGCCGGACGGAAACTTTCATTGACCAGGCTCAGGAAAAAAACACCTACGCAAAGGCTGGTGAAATGGGTAAGTTCGGCCACCACAAAAAACAGAGACCCACCAACAAGTAAGGTAAAGAACTGCACATAATAAAAACCGATCCTGTCCACCACCTTGCCACTGAGTATGGCACCAATAATGGAACCGGCCCCGAACATGCTCATCACAAAACCCGATTGGCCAATGGTATAATGCAGTTTCTGGGTACAGTAAATGCTCATGAAAGGCACCACCATGGTACCGCTACGGTTAATGAGGATAACAAGGCCCAGTAACCATGTTTCCCTGCTCAGGCCCGTATATGCCTTCCTGTACAAACCAACAGTTGCTGCTAACATAAGAAACGTGAAGATAATTTTTTTGTGATGGGTGCCCAACCGTTTATCAACTGGGCAGAAAAGCAATTTGCTTATGATGGCCTTGGTAAAGTCAAGTATCGTCCGGATCAGTGAATCGCATCCATCTTATTGATCATGACTGGCCGCCAAAACATGTATTTTTTTTATTCATTGAAGCTGCAATTCCCAAAAAAACAGCCCACTTTTTTATTATTTTAATTGTTCTATATGACAACTCTTGTTTCAATTTACTTCTTGACATTTGTAGCCAACCCTTTTAACATGATGAACGATTCTCAGTTTTTACAGGAAATTGGCGCCAGGATCAAGAAATTAAGAATTGACAAGAACATTTCACAAAACGAATTGGCCATGCTCTGTGATTTTGAGAAGGCCAGTATGTCCAGGATCGAATCCGGACAAACAAACACCACTATATTGACACTACGCAAAATATGCGGCGCACTGGATGTGCATATTTGTGACCTGATGGAGGACAGGCAAAAGCCCTGAAAAAGCCAATAATGGCCTAGCGCAGGGCATTGCCATCATTACAGCCCTATCTTCTCATTTACCGTTTTCAGGATTTCAGCCTCCAAAGCAATTGCCTTGTTTTCTATCTCCTTCCCCTGGGCAATGATATTGGATACATAATTTTTATCTTCATAATCCTTCGCATTGATGCGCACGTTCATGAATGCGCCCATTACGGCACTGCGTACACATAAGGCACCCACACCTGCATCCGATACGGAATTGGGGTTGCCCGTTTCCGCCATGGCCTTCACCACTTCCATACTGGCATAGGCTGCCTGCATGACCTTGAAGGGAATTTCTATGGCCTGTTTCGTAGCATCCTGAATGGCCTGTTTGCGTACCGCTTTTTCTGCATCATTGCCCTTCGGCAAGCCAAAGGCATCCATGATCCCGTTAAAGGCCCTCGTATCCGCATCCACCAGTTTCAGCAGTTCATTCTTGTACTGCTCCCCTTTTTCCGCCAGGTCACTGAATTCCTTCCAGCGTTCGTCCCAACCTTTTTTGTGGGAAGAAAGGTTGGCCACCATGGTAGCCAACGCAGCACCTAGGCTACCTATATAGGCAGCAATGGAACCGCCACCGGGTGCCGGGCTTTCACTGGCAGTTTCATCCGCAAACCCGGTCAGGGTCATGCCCACCAATTTGCTGTCTGCCTTATCTGCCAGCATGTATTCAATGATCCTCTCCTGTGGGTTAAAAGGGGTCAGTTCATCCAGCCCCAAGGATTTCACGGCAATCTTGATCAGCTCCTTCTCGCTTACACCAATACTGCGCTGCTGTTTCAGCAGGAAATACCTGCCCGCATCCAATAGGGCTTTCAAGGGCACCAGCCCCACCAGTTCACTGCCCGTAACCCTGATACCACGTTCATCCGCTTTTTTGCATACCTCATCAAAAGCAATATGGATGGGTGTTATGTTCAGGTTGGTGAGGTTGATGGAAATCTGTGCAATACCGTATTCCTCAATGAACCAGCCAATGGCCTTCACCGCTTTCAAACTGCCGGGAACGGAAACAGGCTTGCCGTTTTCATCGTTCACCACTTTCCCGTTTTCCCTTTTTACCCTTCCCGCTTCACGCACATCAAAGGCAATGGCATTGGCCCTGCGTGTGGAAGTGGTATTGAGGTTCACATTATAGGCCACCAGGAAATCCCTGGCGCCAATCACCGTACCGCCACGTTTGGCATCAAATTCGGCAGGACCAAAATCGGGCTTCCATTGTGGCTCCTTGATTTTCTTGAAAAACCCTTCATACTCCCCTGCACGGATCACGGATAGATTGCTGCGTTCCTTATTGGGCTGTGCTGCTTCATAGAGGTACACGGGAACCTGCAGTTCCTCCCCTACCAGCTTGGCCAGTTCATGGGCAAACACGGCCGTTTCTTCCATGGTAATATTGGCAATGGGAATCAATGGGCAAACATCCGTGGCACCCATGCGTGGATGCTCCCCCTTATGCTTGCTCATATCAATCAGTTCGCCCGCCTTTTTAATGGCACGATAGGCAGCTTCTATTACAGGCAAAGGTTCGCCCACAAAAGTCACCACCGTTCTATTGGTAGCTTTTCCCGGGTCCACATTCAGGAGGCGCACCCCTTCCACACTTTCTATTTCGTTGGTAATCTGTTGGATGATGTTCAGGTCATTGCCTTCGCTGAAATTAGGCACACATTCTATGAGCTGCTGCATGGTATTTTATTGAGGCGGCTAAGATAAATAACTTTAAACGTCATTGCACTGAATGTGAACGTCATTGCGACGAAGTAAGCAATCCCGTTTAAAGTTGAGGAGGATTTCAATAAAAGCAAAATGCCTATTCCAAGCAATCTTCCTATAGAAATAGTAAACATTAAACAAAAGAATACAATTAGAAGAAAAAATGTATTTTTATCTAAACCCGCAAAAAATGTTCAATCCATTAACCCACCACCTATCAAAGAAGATTAAGGTTCTTCTTTTGGTGCTACTACTAATAGCTACAAGTTTATTGCTGCTTTTTTTCAAGAACACAATGACTACCATTTTGATATGTGTTTCACTTTCACTTATTTTATTCTTTACCAAAAAAGCTTGGCTATCACCAGACAATGTGAAAAAAATTCAGACTTTCATTTTGTTCCTTTCATTAACTGTTTGTCTAAGCTATTTTTATTGGAGCAAATTAATTCCCGATATCCCGAAAGAGCTAAAAGAAAGTTTAAAAAAAGATTTCTCATACTTTGGTTTTATCCTAAACCAACAGCTCACCTCACCATTTCTATTGTTTATCATACTTCTGGTAATACTCTTAATAAGTTATTTTTTACGGGACACCACAGTTATGGTAGACAATAGACCAGATATTACAAAAACTTTTCCGGAAAGGGATTTTATGTCTAGGTTAAAGCAATATTCCAAAATACTGGATAATGAACTCAATAATATTGACATCGAAACAAACTGGAATGATTACTATTATACACCATTGGATGCAGAAGTTGAAGTAATAACAAATAACAAGCGAAAAAAGAAAGTAACCGATCTAATAAGTGCAATCAAAGCAGACAGGGAAACTGCAACATTTTTAGTACTTGGCGATCCTGGTTCCGGAAAAAGCACAGCTCTTAGAAAATTAGCGAAAGAGTTATTGAAAGAAGTGCCCAGCACGGGTAAGATACCAGTTTATATAAATTTAAAAGAGTGGGTCACCGATAAAGTATGGACAATTTCCAATCCACCTACCAGCGAGGATCTATATGCTTTTGTCTTATCCAACTTAAAAAGAAGAGGGGACATTTTTGCAAACGAATTTATTGACAGCTATTTAAGGCGAATGATTGAATATGGAAGGGTGTTTTTTCTTTTTGATTCCTTT
>JAHEZD010000112.1 GCA_023251255.1 Chitinophagaceae bacterium | reverse complement strand
AAATTTTTGGTACTTAATTAAGCTTCACTTCAAAAATTTTGGGATAATACTTACCAGTGATGAAGAACCTTTTGCCAACGCTGTCATAGGCAATGCCGTTCAGTACATCCACTTGGTTTTCGGGCGGGTATTTCTGGAGCAGATCGGAGAGGTCAATTTCTGCCACCACTTTACCAGTGATTAAATCAATCTTCACAATTTTTTTGGTTGTCCAAAGATTGGCATACACAAAACCGTCCACATATTCCAGTTCATTGATGCTGGCCAATGGTCCATAGTTATTGCTCACCGCAATGGTTTTGGTAATGGCAAAGGTTTCAGGGTCGCGGTAAAATATATTGCTGCCCCCATTGCTCATGATCAACTGCTTGCCATCATTGGTGAGGCCCCAACCTTCACCTTCGTAGGTGAACTCTTTTAACTTAGCAAAAGTCTTGGTATCGTACATAAAACATTTCTGTTCCTTGTAGGTCATTTGGTAGATCCTTCCATTGAGCAGGGTAATACCTTCACCAAAATATTCCTTGGCCAGGTTTATTTTCTGTACATCCGTTCCTGTTTTCAAATCTATTTTTGCCAGTTTGCTTTTGCCTGAATATTCTGTGTCGCCCGTACCCTCGTATAGAAATCCATCCCTGTATTCAAGTCCTTCTGTGTAGGATTCAGGGTTGTGGGGATAGGTAGCGATAACAGTATAGGTTAATTGTTTGGGTTCGTTGGCATCGGGTTTGTTGGTATCCTTATCGGGACCCTTACAAGCTGCCAATAGAAGAACAACGCATCCCACAATTAGTTTCTGTTTCATAAAAATGTATTGGAACAAAAATAAAGAACTTACCAACTGCCATTCGCTAAAGTTTTTGTAATGGATATGGCTTCAGCTTAGGCCCAATAGTTTATCTTACACCTATAAACACCTACAAATGAAGAAGGCTTTCCTGTTTTTGTTGTGCTTTGGTGCAGCCTTACTGGTTACTGAAAAATCAGCAGCCCAAAAGGAGCATCCAGATACCGTTAAAACGGGCATCTACGTTACCAGCATCCATGACATCGATTTCAAGCAAAACGAATATGCCATCAGTTTCTGGCTATGGCTTACTTATAAGAACAAGGCATTTGATTTTGTGCAGAACCTGGAAATTCCGCAGGCAAAGAATTTTACCAAATCGTTTTCCACCATCGACACATCCGGTGGACAGGTTTACCTGCTCATGAAAATACAGGCAGTGATGAAGGATAATTGGCACATCAATAATTTCCCCTTTGACCGCCAGAACCTGCGGCTCTCCATTGAAAACTCACAGTTCGATTCAAAGGACCTGATTTTTAAAGTGGATACCCTGGGCAAGCACTTCGACCCAAAGTTTACTTTGCGTGGCTGGGGCATTGACAGCTTCACCGTAACTTCCGGAATAAAAGCGTATGAAACTACTTTTGGCGACGATAGCCTTACCAAGCCACATGTGGAATACAGTTCCTTCAAAGTGAAGATTGGTATTGATAGGAGTGCCGGTGAGCTTTTCTGGAAAATGTTTGTGGGCATGTACGTGGCCTTCCTCATTGCTTATGTATGCTTCTATATCCATGCAGACAATATAGACTCCCGTTTTGGGCTCGGCGTAGGTGCATTGTTTGCGGTAATCGGTAACAAGTACATCATCGATTCCTCCCTGCCTGATTCCACTTCGTTAACCTTGGTAGATACCCTGCACGGCATAACATTGTTCTTCATTTTTGCAGTGGTTACGGCTTCTACTTATGCACTGAGGCTTGGCAAACAGGGCAAGATCAAAAAAGCAAACAGGTTCGATTTTGTTGTAGCACAGGTCCTACTGCTCATCTACATCATCCTGAATGTTTATTATATTTCCAATGCCATACATAGGTAGTAAATTTTGCCGGGAAGACATTGGGTTGGCAAAAGATTACCTTTCTATGTCTTCCCGACAAATTCCATCCAAACCTTTTTATAGTTGTGCGAGTATGGTGTGTAACCTTGCGATGTAATTCCTGATTTCAACCGGTTGTTTGGAAATATTGGTATCCACATGCCAGGTCTTTACAACATTGTTCTGCTTCAGTTGGAGATGAATGGCGCCTTGGTCCGTACAATCAGGGCAACCATAGGTGGTGTCTGCATGATTGATTAGATACACTGGGAAGTTCTCCAGCAGTTCCTTGGCCAATTGGTATTTGGTTTCGGGCTCGGGCGTGGAGGAGAAACTGATCTGCCCACTGTAATAGTAATTCATGTTGTCTGGAAACAACTGCTTGTTCGAGATGGAGAACAGTTTGGCACAATCGCCCGTACACATACCGTAGGAGGTACCAAAGGCAAGGTAGTCAACGGTTGTTGAATCAAAACTATCTGCTGATTTCTCGCAGCTATTCAATGTCACTGCTACTGCCAATAAAAGGATAATCGGTTTCATCATTGTTTTTTCTTTCTATGACAGGCATTCTTCCAAAAGCATTGCAACAACTTTTAGTTTGAAACAAAATCTTGGTGCCATACTGGGTAATCCATTGCTGCTTGCAGCAGCCAAGCTTTGTGACCCTGCCTGCCGGCAAAGGCAGGGTAAGCCTGACATTACCTTAAAATGTATTCGTTAGTACGCATAATAATAACCAGCAGCCATACGTTTTACTTTCCTAAACCAATATTTTATGAAATGGCAATTTAATGTTTCCAATGGGTCTTCGAGCATCACCCTCAACGCAGAATTGGTCTACACCACTTTTCAGGTAGAGCAAGTAAAAATAACCGGTAAAGGATTGGATTTCACGGTAAATGGTAACCGTTTGCTGATTGAAGGAATAGAAAGGCCATACCCAATGCCTGTGACCTGGAAAATTGTTGGGGGCGAAATAAAGGACCAGCCTTTGTTTACCAAAATCACCAAGACAGTTGAAGAGCACCTGAAAAAATCAGGCAACAAAAAAGAGCGCATTATACCTGCGGCACCACAGTTTAAGAAAACAGCCTAGTAGAAACGAATAGAAAAGAAAGTCCCATGATGTTAAACGTCATGGGACTTTTTTGTGGGACTAGCGGAAGAATATCCATTGAATTGCAGTTGCAAGTGTATCCTGAGCGATAGCTGAGGGGTATACTTGTACGGGAAGAGTTTTACCGGACAATGGAAATAACTTTGCATTGAAAGTTCAGTAATTTTAAAAAATAAACGGAACAATGACCAAACATATCCACTCCATTCTCTGCCTCGGCGATTCCTACACCATTGGTGAAGGCGTGGCATTGCACGAAAGTTTCCCCTATCAGACCGTGCAACTGTTGCGTTCAAAAGGTCTGCACTTCCATGCGCCCGAAATCGTGGCCAAAACTGGCTGGACCACTTCTGAACTGGCCGAACATATCCTGCACAGGAGGTTCAATGAGCATTATGATTTTGTGACGCTATTGATTGGTGTGAACAACCAGTACCGTGGTTTGAGCTTGGAAGAGTTCAAGGACGATTTTGAATTCCTGTTAAAGAAAGCCCTGCATTTTGCCAACAACAATATGGATAGGGTGATTGTATTGTCCATCCCGGATTGGGGCGTTACGCCTTTTGCAAAAGACAGGGATGCTGAACAGATTGCCAAAGAAATTGACAGTTTTAATGCTGCTTGCGAAGCAATAGCTGAACAGCATAATATTGTTTTTGTGAACATCACCCCAAGCACAAGGGAAGCTCAGCATGATGCAAGCATCATTGCTGCAGATGGACTGCACTATGCAGCCAAAGAATTGAGGGACTGGGCTGAAATTTTGGCCACGATTATCATGGACCAAGTGCAATAACTTGGATACTTTCAATGCCTTATTAAAAGAGTGAAGGTTAGGGAACTTATAGAGGCAAAGAAAAAAACGCAGTTTTTTAAATCTTAGTGTCTTGGTGCCTTGGTGGTAAACCTGCCATCGTAAATATGCTTATTTGCGAAGCAACTTCGGGAGGCTATTCCTAAGTCGCTTCGGCAAGCAGTCATTGACAGATGATATAAAGTGATGAAAAGCATTTGTAGACAAACACTTTTATTTTACCACCAAGACGCAAAGAACACAAAGAAAAAACGCAGTTTTTTAACTTAGTGACCTTCGTGCCTTTGTGGTCAGCCTGCCACCCTGCCTACCGGCAGGGTCAATGTGCTTGTTTGCGAAGCAAACATTGGTTTACTTAGGCTGACAGGATACTTGCGAGTTCAGTTCATAATGATAAACCCATTGTCACATTGAGCTTGTCGAAATGTGGCCAGAACAATATTGCTCTGTAAGCTGCCTTCGACAATCCTGATAGTTCGAGATAGGCTGACAGGCATTGTCAGGTTGAGCTTGTCGAAACCGATTTCGGAGCAGGATTTTCGAAGCCCCCTTCGACAGGCTCCTTGACATTGCCTAGGCTGACAGTTCTTTAAGCAAACAATATTAATTTACAATTCTAAAATACAATAATGGAACTAGGCATCGGCATGTTTGGTGATTTACAGACAAACACAAAAGGAGAAGTGCAGCCCGCACAGCAGCGGTTGCAGGAAATCATAGAAGAAATCAAACTGATGGATGAAATTGGTCTGGACTTCTTTGGTATAGGTGAGCACCACCGGCCGGACTATGCTGTGTCCACACCGGAAATAATTTTGGCTGCTGCATCCACCGTTACCAAGCAGATCAAGTTGGGCAGTGCCGTTTCCGTACTGAGTTCATCGGACCCGGTGAAACTGTACCAGAGTTTCTCCACCATTGACCTTATCTCCAACGGGCGTGCGGAACTGATGGCCGGACGTGGATCCTTCATTGAATCGTTTCCGCTATTTGGTTACGACCTGAAGGATTATGATGGATTGTTTGATGAGAAATTGGACTTGCTAGTTAAGATAAACGAACAGTCAACCATATCCTGGAAAGGCAAGTACCGGGCCGAGCTGAAAAACCAGGAAGTATTGCCAAGGGCCATCAACAATCATTTGAACATCTGGGTAGCGGTTGGTGGTACGCCTGAATCGGTGGTAAGGGCTGGCAAGCTGGGCCTGCCCGTGATGTTTGCCATCATTGGTGGAAGCCCATCACAGTTCAAGCCATTATTTGATTATTATAAAGAAGTGTACACTAGTTATGGCCACGATATGGCCAAGTTCCAAGTGGGCGTACACATGCATTCCTTCTTTGGTGAAAGCAGCGATGAAATAGCCGCTTATTATTATCCGCTCTATGCTGCTCAAATGGACAGGGTGGGCCGTTCCCGTGGTTGGCCACCTTACCAAAGGAACCAATTTGATTTTGGCAGGACCAAGAACGGTGCACTGATCATTGGCGATGCCAATGAAGCCATTGACAAGATCCTGAACATGCAGGAAATGCTTGGGCTTACCCGTTTCTCCGCACACATGGATGTGGGCGGACCATCACATAAGGAGATGATGAAGTCCATTGAAATATTTGGGGAGAAGATTGCGCCGAAGGTGAGGGAGGGATTGAAGGGGAAGTAGGATGGTTTTGACAACAGCAGTGGAAAACAAGTGGAACTTTAGTAAAGTCGCTCCATTCAAAGGGGTAATTGCCATTGGCTCTTATCGAAGCATATTAAAAATTCCCATCTTGCATAATAACTCATTGTTTATTGGAAGTAATGATTTGGGGAACTGCATCTAATAGCATCAACCTTTGTATTAGCGGTATTTTTTGCAAGACATTATAGCTATTATGAAATTTTTTTTAGCCATTATATTGCTAATTGTTTCGACTTTGTCTAATGGACAGAGACAAGGAAATATTTGGTATTTTGGAATAAAAGCAGGCATTGATTTTTCAAGTGGTGTTCCTGTTGCTATCTATAACGGAAAAACAGGAACGGATGTTCCTTTAGGAAACAACCAAGAAGGTACGTCGACTATTTCTGATAGTGGAGGAAATCTCCTGTTTTATACAGGTGGTCAAACTATATGGAACCGTAATCACAATGTGATGCCTAATGGCAATGGAATAATGGGCGGAGTTTCTTCTACCCAATCAAGTATCATTGTACCAAAGCCAGGTACAAATAATTTGTTTTTTGTTTTCACATCTGATGAATTCCAAAATTATTCTTTGCCACGGATACCAAAAGGATATCGATACAGTGTTGTTGATATGTGCCAAGATAGCGGAAAAGGCGACGTTTTAGTAAGCCAAAAAAACGTTTTATTGCTTGACAGTTCGACCGAAAAGCTAGCAGCCTGTGAAGATAGACTGGGCGATGGTTATTGGATATTGGGACATAAAATGTTTTCCAGTAAATTTTATACATGGCATCTAACCTCAACGGGACTTTCTACTCCAATTGTTTCTGATATTGGAACGTTTCATGGAAGATCCACTTACAATTCGAATTTAGCTAGTGGATCTGCTCAAGGCCAAATTAAGTTTAATCCTTTAGGAACAAAAATTGCTCTAGCTCTTGGCAATTACGATCCTGCTATTATTGACATTTTTGATTTCAATAATAGCACAGGAGTAGTAAGTAATTTTTGTCATATTGCAATTGATAGCCTTCTTTCTAAACGAAGTTATGGTGTGGAGTTTTCACCTGACGGATCAAAACTTTATGCAGGTGTTTCTGGAGGCATGGGTGGTTTATTTCTTTATCAATTTGATTTAAGTACGGGTGATTGCAATTCAATTGCAGCCTCAGCCATAAAAATATATCAACCTGGCATATCAAATTCCATAACTGGTATGCAACTCGCTCCCAATAACAAGATTTATATAGTAGCACAGAGTGATTATCTTGGTTGCATTAACTCACCAAATATGTTGGGTATGGCAGCAAATTTTACTGACTCAGCATTATTACTATCGCCTGGAAAAAACGCGTATACACTTCCTGCTTTTATTGCTGGCTACAAATATCACAACAAGATTGCTTGCGATACCACAAAATATCCGCCTGCCATTGATTCGCTGTGCAGGTTAGATATTCAAACTAAAGTTTTCCCTAATCCATTCAATAACGTCTTGTTTGTTGACAAAAAAAACACTACATGTAAAGTGACACTGAGTATATACAATATGCTTGGCCAGCTTATTCTACAAGGCAAAATAATAAATGATGGACACAATGAAATTACATTGGCAGATTTTTCAGCAGGCATCTACTATTATAAATTCATTTCTAATGGTAATACATTATTGTCTGGGAAAATACTAAAACAATAATGCTCAATAAAGTAAGTTATATCATACAAGTGTACCCTTCGGCTATCGCTCAGGATAAACTTGCAACTGAAGTTTGGTAGTTACTCTTCTGCTAAGTACAAAAAAATAAACACATAGGGACAAAGGATTTTAAGGGCACATAGAAAATGCTATGTGACCTTTTCCTAACTATGTTCCTATGTGTTTGAAAATTTCGTTCATCATGCTTCGAGAGCCTCAGCATGACAACTAATTCAGTTTCTCCAAAATCATCTGCTCCACTTCCTCACTCTCCCAAGTACTTTCAATATCTGGCAATTGCATAATCCCCTGCATAATGGCTTCCTGTTTTTGTCCACGAAGTAATGCTTCACTATAACGGATATAGGGGGAGAACGTGACCTGTGAGTAAGCAGGGATCCACTGTTCAGGATATTTGTTGTGTAGCTTGGCTTCTATCTTTTTCTGCAGCAGGAATTTAGGGTCCGCTGTTCTTTCACGCATCTCTGTGAAATTGTTTACCGCTAAATCTGCAATGGCATCGGCATCCGGCTTGCGCAAGGTTTGGTAGTCATGTAAGATTTTTGTCCAGTCATCACCATTGGCTTCAATCAGTTCATCCAGTATCCTGCAATCTTCAAAGCCGCAGTTCATGCCCTGACCAAAGAAAGGAACAATGGCATGGGCAGCATCGCCAATCAATGCAAACTTGTCCTCACGCACCCATGGGAAGCACTTCACCGTTACCAAGGAAGAGGTAGGATTATGGAAAAATTCATTTACGTAGTCTGGCATCAAAGGCACAGCATCGGGAAAGGTTTGTTCAAAGAAGGCTGCCGCTTTCTCCTGGGTGTCCAATTTTGAAAAGGACAGTTCACCTTCAAAAGGAAAGAACAAAGTACAGGTGAATGTCTTGTCCAGATTGGGCAGGGCAATCATCATGTAATCCTTGCGTGGCCAAATGTGCAGTGCATTTACTTCCAAAGCAAAATCGCCAGAAGCTGTTGGGGGAATGGTCAGTTCCTTATAACCACAATCGATATAGTACTGGTTGTAATCGAACTTCTGGTGGTGCAACTGGTGCTCTAAACGCACAGATGAAAAAGCCCCATCTGCACCAAAAAGCACATCATAGCAAACCGTTAAGTCCTCTTCTTCTGATATGCAGAAATCTGCTGCATTTTGCTTCCAGTTCACTTCAAGGCATTTGTGGTTGAAGTGGATTTCAATGCCATGTTCTTCTGCCAGGTCCATGAGCTTCATATTTAAGGTGGCCCTTGAAACGGAATTGATGAACTGGCCCTCCTTTCCATAAGGTTGGTAAGCATGGGTACCATCGGCATTGTGTATGTAACGCCCATGCATGGGAATGGAAATTTCCTTGATGGCATCTGCCAGTCCCACTTTTTCCAGGGCCAACAAACCTCTATCGCTCAAAGCCAGGTTGATGGAACGGCCAGCACTCATCACTTCCTTGCGCATATCGTGCCTGCGTTCGTAAATGTTCACCTTATGCCCACGCTTTGCCAAATAAATGGAAAGCAATGAACCTACGAGACCTGCACCAACTATTGTAATATTTTTCTGTTGCATAATTTAAAAAATTATCTTAAGTGGCTTAATGAATGTTGAGGTTGTCAGCTTGAGCCTGCCCGTTCCGTTCAGGCGGGCTTGTCGAAGGCGATTAATAGAGTGGCTCAAAACAATCGGCTTCGACAAGCTCAACCTGACACACTAACTAAATCAATATGTTCTCCATTTCAAGAATGTTTATTCGTAAACCCACCAATTAACCAGTTAACTAATTAACCAATTAACCCACTTATAATATTCCCGAACTTCCATACATCTTCAAATGAATTGTACAATGGTACAGGGGCTACACGGATCACATTTGGTTCACGCCAATCTGCAATAACACCTTGCCTCATCAGTTCATCAAATAGTTGCTTCCCGTCTTTTAGCATGAGCATGGATACCTGGCAGCCACGTTCAGCTTCATTGGTTGGGGTAATGATTTCTATGGCTTTTGCTGTTTGGCTTTCATTGATTCCATTCAATACAAAATGCAAATAGCCACTCAATAATTTCCCTTTGGCAATAAGCCTATCAAAACCTGCTTCCTCAAAAATGTCCAGTGATGCTTTGTGGGCAGCCATGCTCAATACGGGTGCATTGCTCAGTTGCCAACCTTCTGCCGTGGGTATGGGTTCAAAGCCTTTGTCCATTTTGAAGCGGTCAGCTTTTTTGTAGCCCCACCATCCGGCAAAACGTTGCAGGCTGTCGTTGGCAATATGCTTCTGGTGCACGAATGCGCCCGACACACCGCCCGGTCCCGAGTTCAAATATTTGTAGGAGCACCAGCAGGCAAAATCCACTTCCCAGTCATGCAGTTTCAGCTCCACATTGCCAGCCGCATGGGCCAGGTCAAAGCCGCAGATGGCCCCAGCTTTATGCGCTGCCTGCGTGATGGTGGGCATGTCAAACAACTGGCCCGTATAATAGTTCACGCCACCAAATAGTACCAGTGCAACGGAGTCCCTGTGCTGTTCAACGGTAGAAAGAATGTCTTCCAAACGAATGGTGTGTTCCCCTTCTCTTGGTGCCACTTCCACTACTGCCTCTTCATACGCATAGCCGTGGAACTTCACTTGGCTTTCCAAAGCATATTGATCCGAGGGAAATGCTTTTGCTTCGCAGATAATTTTATAGCGTTGCTGTGTTGGCCTGTAAAAGCTCACCATTAATAAATGGAGGTTCACCGTAAGCTGGTTCATGACCACCAGTTCCTCTTCCAGTGCACCTACAATGGGCGACAATAATTTCGGGAAGATTTCATGGTAGCTCAGCCATGGGTGCTTGGCATGGAAATGTCCTTCCACGCCATACTGCGCCCAGTCGTTCAGTTCCTGCTGGATATAACTGGCTGTTGACTTTGGCTGGAGGCCCAATGAATTGCCCGTAAAGTACACGGTATCCTTTCCCTCATGTTGGGGAATGAAGAACTTGGAACGGAAGGCTTTTAAAGGATCCTGTTCATCTAAGCTTTTTGCGAAATCAATGGTATTCAAATAAGTCATTTCTCGGGTTTATTGGTTAATTGGTTAATTAGTTAATTGGTAGGAACCCTACGCTAAGAACACTAATTAACCAATGAACTTATTAACTAATTAACTTTCTTCAATTACTGCAATCACCTTTAATTCTATCGCTATAGGAGTTGGCAAGCTGAGTACTTCAACTGTTGTTCTACAGGCTTGTACATCCTTGAAATACTCACCGTAAATTTTATTGTAAATGGGAAAGTCTTTCTTCATGTTGGTAAGGAAAACGGTGACATCAACAATCTTGTTCCAGTTGCTGCCGCTTGCTTCGAGTACTGCCTTAACATTGGCCATCACCTGGTGCGTTTCTGCAGCAATATCATACTCAGCAATATGTCCATGTTCATCCAGCACCAATCCGGGTATCTTGTTATCGACAGGGCTTCTTGAGCCAATGCCCGATAGGAACAAGAGGTTGCCCACCCTTCTTGCATGGGGATAAGCGCCCAATGGTTTTGCAGCGGATGAGGTGTTGATAGCGCTGTTTGGTGTTTGGTGTTTGGTGTTATCTGTTGTATTGTTTGATGGTGGAGAAGATAAGCGGTTTGTTGTATTGTTGGGCATTTGTTGTTTGATATTTTCTGCGGGACTGGTAGGTGGTTTGATGGTTGTTCTGTTTAAGAATTTCTGGCCTTTTATTTCTGCCTCATTCAAATGCCTGATTAATGCACCAATTTTATTACCAGCTAGCAATACTAGTGCATCCAATTTTTCAAACAGATTGTTGTCTATATATTTTCTATCAAAGCACCTGTTTATTTGCGATTGCAGTTCACTGGCTGATGCTTTTGAAATGCTTAGGAACTGTATGAATTCATTGCGTCCACCCCGTCCAAAACCCTCGGCAATATTGTCCATAATTGAACCAGCGCATCTGTTCATTTGGTCCTTCAATGAAAAATCCTTTGCCAATGGTCCTTCTTTGGTAATGGCAAAAACTTCGTTTTCCAATTGCCTTGCTATTTGCCATATTTCCAAATCCTGAAATTTTTGAATAGTAGCCATGCATGTAATTTTATGAATCGTGCTTCGAACAACAATACAACAATGAACACCAAACGCCAAACACCAAACAATGTATTAAAACTCCACACAAACATTCTTCACCTCCGTAAAAAACTTCAATGCTTCCCAACCGCCTTCCCTGCCAACGCCACTGTTCTTCACGCCTCCAAAAGGGGTACGCAAATCACGCAGCAGCCAGCAATTGATCCAAACAATGCCAGTTTGCACTTTCGCTGCTGTGCGGTTAGCCTTGGAAATATCCTGTGTCCAGATAGTTGCAGCCAGACCATAGTTGGTGGCATTGGCCAGTGCCAACGCTTCTTCTTCAGTTTTAAAAGATTGCAGCGTGACCACAGGACCGAAGATTTCTTCCATATTGGTGGTGCTACTTGGCCCCAAACCTTCAATTACCGTTGGCTGTATAAAATAACCGTCAGCACATCTTCCATCTAACTTCACCGCATGGCCACCACATAGGATAGTGCCGCCTTCCTGTTTGGCAGTTTCGATGCAGGCCATCACTTTGTCAAAATGGACCTTGCTCACGATGGCTCCCTGCCTTGAGGAATCGTTCAAGGGATCACCTATGCTTAATGCCTTTACTTGCTCCACAAATGCTGCTTTGAATTTTTCATATATGTTTTCTTCAATCAGCAATCGGGAAGTGCACAAGCAGATCTGCCCCTGATTGGTAAAGGAGGAGCGGATGGTTTCCCTCATCATCTTTTCATGGTCGCAGTCGGCAAAAATGATGGCGGGATTTTTACCGCCCAGTTCCAGCGATAATTTCTTGAATAGGGGTGCCGCAATGGAGGCAATGCGTTCACCGGCCCTTGTGCTGCCCGTAAAGGAAATGGCCTTGATGGACCTGTGTTTTACGATGGCTTCGCCGCAATTGGGGCCATTGCCATGAACAATATTCAGCACTCCATTGGGCAGTCCTGCTTCCAGGCAAATTTTGGATAGGAGGTAGGATGTTACTGGCGTTACCTCGCTGGGCTTTGCCACCACGCAATTGCCAGCAGCAATGGCAGGTGCAATTTTCCAGGTGAACAGGTACAGGGGCAGGTTCCAAGGGGAGATGCAACCCACTATTCCAATTGGCTGGCGCAAAGTATAGTTGATGGCCTTGTCTTCCATGCTATGGCTTTCCGTGGCAAAATGCATGATGCCCGTAGCAAAAAAGCGGAAGTTGGAAGAGGCCCGGGGTATGTCCATTCTTTTGGACAGCCATAAGGGTTTGCCGTTATCATTTGTTTCGGCCAGGGCCAATACTTCCAAATTTTCATCAATCAGCTCGGCAATGCGGTTGAGTATCTTGAAACGTTCTTCCACTGGCATCACGCTCCAAGAAGGGAAGGCCTGCTGTGCTGCCAGCACGGCTGCATCCACATCCGCTTCCTGGCTATCGGGTACCTGCGTAAATATTTCACCCGTAGCGGGATTGATAGAATCCAGGTATTGATTGTTGATTGGAGCAATGAGTTCACCTCCAATATAGTTCTCTAAATGGTATGGAATCGTGAGGTTCATTTGTTGGAAGTTGGAGGTTGGATGTTCGTTGAAGTTTTAGGCTTGCTTTTGTAGTTCGAGGATTGTAGATAATCCAGGAATGATTTTATTTTATTTCCCAAATGATTGGAGAATTCAAGTTTTGTATTTAGCATCTCTTCTGAAATATATTTTCTATCAAAAGCCCTGTAAAGTTGGGACCTCACCTCTCCATTTGAACCTTTTGAAATAATTAGAAATTGGGCGAATTCCTTATTGCTGAAGCGTTCAAATCCTTCAGCAATATTATCCATCACAGAGCCTGCGGCTGCATTGATTTGGTTCTTTAAAGCATAGTCTTTTGAGAAATCACCCTTATTGTTCAGCATAAAAATTTCATTGGCCTGTTCCCTTGCCATTTTCCAAATTTCCAAATCTTCAAACCTGGTTATAGTCGGCATAAAAATCGCTTTGGTCAAAAACATCTAACAGTTCATAGCTCCTGTCAAAACATCCAACGCCCAACATCGAACTTCCATACGCTTCGGTCAAAAACATCCAACGTCCAACATCGAACTTTCTATTCGCTTCGGTCAAAACATCCAACATCCAACGTCCAACTACATAGACCCCGTTCTTCCCCCATCCACCGGAATGTTCACTCCATTAATATAGGATGCTGCGGGTGATGCCAGGAAGGCTACCACATTTCCCAGTTCGCTGGGTTCGGCAAAACGCTTCATGGGGATTTCCTTTTTCATTTCCTCTTCTACGGCATCAACGGTGGTGTTCTTTTTTCCGGCATTGTTTTCAATGATGGACTGCAGCCTTCCGGTGGACGTGGCACCGGGCAGAACATTGTTCACCGTGATGTTGAACTGTCCCAGTTCATTGGCCATCGTCTTGCTCCAACTGGCCACTGCGCCACGGATGGTATTGGACACGCCCAAATTGGGCAGGGGTATTTTTACGGATGTGGAAATGATATTGATGATGCGTCCATAGCCTGCCGCCTTCATGGAAGGAACCACCGCCTTGGTAAGGATGTGGTTGCAGATCAAGTGGCGGTTGAAAGTGTTAATGAAATCTTCTTCTTCCGCACTAATGATGGGACCGCCATTGGGACCGCCAGAATTGTTGATGAGGATATGCACAGTATGTGTAAGCAGGTGAACTTCAATGGCGCCCTTTACATGTTCTGGATTGTCAAAATCAGCTACCAAAAAATCATGTTTTTGACCAAAAGAAGCATCCAATTGCTTGATGGCTTCTTTCAATGAGGCTTCATTTCTGGCCATTAATACGCAGGTAGCTCCAAGTTTGGATAATTCTATGGCAGAGGCAAGTCCAATGCCCTGTGTGCTGCCGCAAACAATGGCTGTTTTGTTTTTGAGTGAGAGGTCCATAAGTATAACGGGTGTTAGTTTTCAAAAGTAAGGAAAAGAATGTTGGGCGGCAGGGGAGGTATTGCGCATACTTGCCATTGTGAACCTGCCGAAAATAAAAATGAAAAAAATGCGACACAAAAAAATGCGACATTTTAAAATGTCGCAAAAAAAAGTGTCGCATTTTTTTGGCTCTACAAACGGAGCACGAAAACGGACGAATGCCTTCCTTGGTATCTGGAACAATCTGCAGCCGATAAGCATCGGCTTGGGGGCGAAATCGGTGACTATGACCAAATTTTTGAACGCTTCTCCCATTATGCAATAAAAAAAGTGGAGCAGTAAGCTCCACTTTTTATTCATTTATGTACTGTTCATTTATACATTGAACCTGAAGTGCATTACATCACCATCCTGCACCAAGTATTCCTTGCCTTCAATTCTCAATTTTCCCACTTCACGGGCGGCAGATTCGCTGCCGTATTTCACATAGTCTTCGTAAGAGATTACTTCCGCCTTGATGAAGCCTTTTTCAAAATCCGTATGGATCACGCCTGCTGCCTGCGGTGCCTTCCAGCCTTTATGGATGGTCCATGCACGAACTTCCTGCACACCTGCGGTAAAGTAGGTATCCAGTTGCAGTAATTTGTAGGTGGTCTTGATTAACCTGTTCAGGGCCGGCTCGGTCATATTGTATTCTTCCATGAACATCTGCTTGTCGTCTGGATTGTCCAGTTCTGCAATCTGTGCTTCGATATTGTTGCACATCACAATTACTTCCGCACCTTCTTCGGCCACGCCAGCTTTCAGGGCCTCGGAAAACTTATTGCCCGTATGCATGCTGGCTTCGTCCACATTGGCCACATAGAGTACGGATTTATCAGTGAGCAGGCAGAGGTCTGCTATCAATAATTTCTCTTCCTTGCTCAGCCCCAGTGTGCGAACGCTCTTACCTGCATCCAAATGTGTCTTGCAGCGTTGCAGTACTTCCAGTTCCACTTTGGCCTTGGGGTCGGTCTTGGCCATTTTTTCCGTGCGCTGCATTTTCTTCTCCACGCTTTCCAGGTCCTTCAACTGAAGTTCCGTATCAATAATTTCCTTGTCGCCCACTGGGTTGATAGCGCCTTCGTCACGCAGCACATTTTCATCCTCGAAACAGCGGATCACGTGGATGATGGCATCCACTTCACGGATATTGCCCAGGAACTTATTGCCCAGTCCCTCGCCCTTGCTGGCACCTTTTACCAGGCCAGCTATATCCACAATTTCCAATTGTGTTGGAACGATCCTGTCCGGCTTCACCAGTTCGGCCAATTTGTTCATGCGTTCATCCGGTACGTCCACCAAACCGGTATTGGGTTCAATGGTACAGAACCTGTAATTGCTTGCCTGGGCCTTGGCACTGATACTCACTGCATTGAACAAAGTTGATTTGCCCACATTGGGCAGCCCCACGATTCCTGCTTTTAAAGACATAAAAGGATTTCTGGTTTATAATTGCTGATTGTTGAACGTATGGCTGCACAGCCTGTACCCGTTCAGGCCGCAAAAGTAAGGTTTGGCGGCATAAGGGATTTGCTTATTTTAAAGCGTTGATTTAGCTAAAAAAAGTAAATTTGGAATCAAATGATAATTATATGGGGCTAGTTTATGCAGATATTGAATTGATCAATGGCTATGATTTGGAAAATGCAAACCGGAAAATTATTGGTGAGGAAGAAGTGAAAAGAATTTGGGTAAATGCCTTAGTGGATACAGGTGCATTGATGCTGTGCATAAACGAGTCCGTTCAGGAGCAATTGCAATTGCCCGTGGATGAAAAGAGGAAAGCAGAAACTGCCGATGGGAGAATTGTGGGATGTGATGTTGTAAAAGGTGTGGAACTACGCTTCAAGAATAGAAAAACTACCTGCAGAGCAATGGTACTGCCCGGTGATTGCGAGGTATTATTGGGAGCAATTCCCTTGGAAGATATGGATGTATTGATCCATCCCCAGCGTCAGGAATTAATTGTGAACCCAGACCATCCTTATTTTGCTCAAATGAAAGTGAAATAGATTACGATAGCAGAGAGTTTTTTTACCAGCTATGCAGCTGCATGCAAGATCATCTTACTAACATCAACCATCAATAACCCCTTATGGCTTTAAGCAGAATATGGAGCGCCTTTATCATTATTGCCATTTTGGTAGCATCCACAAGGATGCTGTTTTTTGATGCGGGAAAGGATATTTACAGTAGGATGGTGGTGGGCAAGCAGGGCGATACTTCAAGAACAACTACTTGGGACAGTGCATCCTTACCAAGGAATGTGTTCAACAGCATTGCAAAGGATAAAGAATACAAAAAAGAAGATTCGATTTTTACCAAGATTGTTGGCAATAAATATATTTCTTACTTCCAGAATAAAACTGGCGATACATCGCATACCAAATCCATCAGTCTGGATACCATCCCACTGGCAATATATAATGATATCGTAAAAGGAAAAGAATATAGAAAGGACGACACTGTATTTGCAAAAGTTAATACCGCTAAGTTTATTTCTTACCGTGTGCAGCCTTCCGATGGCATCATTGCCACCTGCAAAAGCTCCGTGGAAATCTGTTTGGGGCTTATTGGGATTATGGCACTGTTCATGGGCTTCATGAGCATTGCGGAACAGGCGGGGGGCATCCGCTTCCTTTCAAGGGTCGTTGGGCCCTTTTTCTCCAAGTTATTTCCCGAACTGCCCAAGAACCATCCGGCCATGGGCCATATGATCATGAACTTTTCC
>JAHEZD010000111.1 GCA_023251255.1 Chitinophagaceae bacterium | reverse complement strand
CCCGCACCGTTGCCCATCCGCAGCACTACGATATTGCCGGCAGTGAATGCCGTCTGCGAGAGGCCCATGCCCCAAACAAACATCAACAAGGCAGTGAAGCATAAACTTATTCTCATGGCTTTATTTTTTTTATTTGATTAATTAATTCCGACTTCTTCCCCTTCAATTTTTTGGCCCCATATCCTATTCCTGCTGCAACAAGCAGCGACAATCCCCCATCAACAGGAACATCGTCAACCACATCATCGCCAAAACCTGGTTGTGCATGTATGATTGCCGGTAACAATAAAACCGCTATCAATACCAGCACTTGAATGTTTAGTATCTTCTTCATATATTATTACCGAATGATGAAAATTGACTTATGAGTTAGGGATCGTGAATGGATACTTTTTACTTATAATTTTCCACTCATACCTCCAACACTTAATTTCCTATTCCACGATTAATTTTTGTGCATCCTTGCCATTGAGCGATATATAATACATCCCCTTGGCCAATCCCCTCACATCAATAGTTACTTGACCGCTTTGCACATTGCCAGCCTCTATCACCTTCAGCTTTTTGCCTTCTGCATTGATGAGTACAATCGTTGTGCTTTGTTGTTTGCTATTGTTGAAGCTTATCCCTACCTTATCTGTTGCAGGATTAGGGCTCAGTTTTACAGTGAAGCTATTATTGCTTGGTAGTGGGGCCATTGCTTTTTGAACAAGCTCCAACCTTGATTCACCCTGAGTGGCAGCGTCGCTTGTGGTGGAGAAACTGTAAGCAGCACCGTCTTCCATCTTTGTCCAGTTGTCATTGTATTTATCGTGCAGCCATATTTCTTTGTCGCTTGACAAATTGTAATCACCAACACTGATGGTGAAACTATGCTGTGCAATAGAGGTAAAACCGAGCGGGATTATTTCGCCTGCAGCAAATGGCCTACTGTCGATGGATAACCGCTCGGTGCCTGCTAGGCTGTACAGGTTTACTTCGCTATTGTACATTTTGGGGCCATCATTGCGGTCTGCTAATTTGGATGATTGCGCATCATAGTAAATACCCATCCTGTCCCAACTCATGCCATCCCCTTTCACATATAGGTTGAACATTTCGGGAGCAGCAGTTGCCCTACCGAACAAAGTGCCTGTTGAGGCAGAGGTTGTCTTGGCAGCTTCCGTAATGGTGATATTATCCGCAGCAGCGGTTTTTACAATAAAAGCGGAGAAGGAAGGCAATACATAGCTTGATGAAAAAGCCCTATTATCCCAACCGCCTTTGGAACCTAGAGCCATATCCCACACATAAAAGTTCGTATTCACATTACTGCCAATGGTTACATTGGCACCTGCAATAAGGTTAATGGCAGATGCAAAGGGATTTGCTATAAAGTTGTACCCGCTGTTGGCACCTTTGGTAAGCGGAATGGCTTGTGTGCCTGTGTTCAAAGTGCCTGTTGCATCTATGGTTACGGCAGAGGATGTAGTGGGCGATAAGCCGTCGGCTATATTGCCACGCACCAATACCCTGATGCCCTCATATTGGTTCCAGTTATTGTTTGTTCCGCTACCATCGGCAGTAGTGAAGGCAGTCCATCCAACGTCATTACTCTGGCCTTCGTTGCCTACTGCAGTATTGTACCAGAAAGCACTCGGTGCATTGCTGCCCGAAGCGGTGAAGCCTGTTGATGCTCCGCCGGTGATTAAAATATTATCGGTTAAGGAAGATAGGTTAAGCGTGGAGGAAAACGGATGGCCCAAGAAACGGAAGGCCCTCTTGCCACCGGGTATGTAGCGTTGAACGGTCACATTGCCGCTGATACTGCCCCCTGTTACAGGTGAAAGTGCAGCAGTGCCACTTGAGGTGGACTTTAATGTAAGGTTGCCATTCGTGGTAAGGGTACCACTCGTCAATGTCAGTGATTCAGTAATGCTTTGGGTATTGCCATTACCTGAGGCAATCGTTACGCCATTGCTGTTATTAATGACCAGCTTCGCAATATTACCAACACCGCTAATGGTCTGGGGCGCGGAACCAGCTAATGAAAGCCCCCCTGTACCTGTAATGCTTCCATTGTTGCTAAGCATCCCCAATACATTTAACTGTAGCCCCGAAGCAATGGATAGAGATGCACTTGATTGTACGGTAAGGCTATTTATGGAAGAAGGAGCAGTAGTGATAGATGGTACTGTGGAAATATTTGGCACAACAACATCAGTCCCATCCCCAGGTACAACAGCGGGCGTCCAATTAGTCAAAGTGCCCCAATTAGCACTGGCGCTACCGTTCCAAGTATAGGCCGTATAGGCTGGCGCCATTGCCACGCCCCTCCATGCACCACCCAGGTTGCCACCCGTATTGTAGGCTGCCATGATGGTCTCCGTGCCGCTCATGGAACCGCTGTACCCTCCTGCATCCACTATCTTCACCAGTTCACCGCCAGGGCCCTGCGCACCTGCCTTCCGCACCGCATACAGCGTTACCTGGCTGCCGCTCACCACTGCTGTTAAGCTCATGTAGTTATCCGTATAAGCGCCATAGCCCCCGTTCACCTGCCATAAGCCGTTAATCTTGCAATACTTAATAATAGCATTGTTGGTGGTGGAACCACCACCGCCCCCCGTTACCGATTGTATTACGTACAGTATATCCGAGCCAGCTACTGTGCTGCTGGCATCCACCATCACGAAGCCCTTGGGCATACCCGGAGCAAAGGAATTGGGGCTGGTGGGGTACGACAGTGCTGCTGTGGTGGTGGCCGCTGTGGGCAGTGTGCCCGTGCCGATGCTCTCCAGCTTGTAACCGTAATCATTGCTGCCGTACAGTTGCCCGTCGAATATGTTCAGGCTACGGGCCATCGTGCTGGTATAGCCGGATACAAGGTTGGTAAGAACCCCGCTGGTACTATTGTAGTATTGCAGGGTGGACTCACGGCTGCTCAACCAGAAGTCCGTACCGTTGGTGGTGACCGCGCAACCGGGGCTCACCGTATTGGCATAGGTGGGCGTGGCCGCTGCCATGAACAGGTAGTTCTGGTTGCCCGTGTTGGTCGTGCCCCCACTGTTGGACAGCGTGATAGTAATATTAGGAGCAGTGCCCGTTATGGATTCAACTGTGGCCCCCAGGTTAACCCAGTTGCCATATACATATTGACCTACTGCTACCGTACCGGTAACAGCGCTCATTACTATTGTTGAATGGGCGGGGCTGGTGCCCGCAGTGAATTTACCTACACCAGTTGCTACAGGTGTTGTTACTGCAGGTATGAGCACATTCTCGGTACCATCATATTTTATAAGGCCGATGGCCCGGGGGTTCGAAACGGCAGTGGAGCCATTGAACCCGCTACCGGAGCCGGCTGCCACCGTGTAGCCGACCATGGTCAGGTACTGACCGTCAACCGACCGTGTCAGGTAGCCCTCCTCGGCGGAGTAGTTCTGGTAGAGCGGGGTGCCCGTGGTGGGCATGGCATGGGTGCGCACGAAGGCACCCGCAGCCGTGTACTCGTCCAGGTAAACGGCATTGCTGCTGGAATAGGGACCCGCACCGTTGCCCATCCGCAGCACTACGATATTGCCGGCAGTGAACGCCGTTTGGGACATCCCCATACTGCACACCAGCACCAACAATGCTATGAAGCACAAACTTGTTCTCATGTTACTATTATTGTACAATGAATTGTAAAGGCTTAACGATATAATCTTTTTCGTCCCGGTTTATCTTGCCACCAATGAATGTGGCATCGTAAGTACCCACAGAAGGGTACTTGTAGGTAAACCGCAAATCATTCATATTTTGGGAGGCCGCCTTAATGGACACGCCTATATCCGGGGTTACTTTCCTTAAATTGATGGGACCAATAAACGCCCACGATTCGCAGTTGGCGGTAAGCCCGGCATTGTCGGTTTTAAAAATGATCCCTGCTTGGGAGTTGACAGTGCCAGTAAACCAATAATAGTTATTGGTCATAGGATAAAAAACAAACCCGGGATTAAACGTGGTTACACCATAATTGGTATAGGGTGCATTGTAGCTGTTGAAATTGGCAATAACATAGCTGGTACCATCGGGCAAATTGTTGTTTACATAAAAGGAATCGATCTCCCAGCGGTTGAGCGGATAGCCGGCCAGTCCGGTATATTTAAAAGCTATGTAAACGGGCTTACCCTGACCGGAGTAATCGGAGAGGCTTATGGCACCTGAGGAGGCCAGTGCCCCATTGGCATTGGAAATATTTGCCCGTGTGGTAATATCATCCCAATGCGCACTGGTGATATTGGCCCTGGTGGTAACGGTATCCGTTCCCACCACTCCTGCAAAATCCGTTGAAACCAGCAGTGCCAGTGTGTTCAATTGGTTGTGGTATTTTCTTGAACGGAACCGCAGTATGGGCGTGCCATCGGCCTCCACCCTGTTGCGGTACTGGTAACGCCTGCCTATTTCGCCCGACCAAAAAGTAATGATATCGGGGTTGCCCGTAAAAGAAAAACGGGTAGTATCGCCCAATGTCATTTTATTCCTATCAGGTGTTACCTCAAATTGAAGCGTATCCAGATCCAGTGCCTTATGGCAGGAAAAAAGAGAAAGCACAATTATTGCAGCAAGGATATGTTTCATATAACTATCTTGTTAAGTTTTAAAAAATTACCATCCCGGATTTTGTGCCATGGCATGGTTTACCGCTATTTCGGAAGCGGGAATAGGAAAAAGAAGGTTGCGGTCCGATACGTTATTGTACCCCAGTACGCCATACAGTACGCCACCAGTAGGGTTATCGGTAGCAAACTGGGTACCCAATGCCTTCATGGTGGGTATAAATATGCCCCAGCGGATCAGGTCGGGCCTCCGCATTCCCTCGAAGCATAGCTCCCGGGACCGTTCATCCTGTATTACCTTCCTGAATGTGACTTTATCGGTAATGGCTGTGGCACCTGTGTATTGGGAGGCCCCGGCCCTTGCCCTTACCTGGTTGAGGGCATTGTGTGCTACACCCGTGGGGCCGTTTACCTCATTCTCTGCCTC
Source organism: Chitinophagaceae bacterium (assembly GCA_023251255.1). Taxonomy (GTDB): domain Bacteria; phylum Bacteroidota; class Bacteroidia; order Chitinophagales; family Chitinophagaceae; genus UBA1930. The sequence goes on along the minus strand of JAHEZD010000111.1, from coordinate 12,162 downwards.
GGCAAGCATCAATAATATATCGGCGTACCGCAGGATGGGGAAATTTTCGGGCGTATAGTTTTGATTCTTGCCGCCACTTGCAGGCAGTTCATAAGACCTTCTCCACTTACCGCAATTGCGGTTGTACACCGAGGTGGTTGCAGGCCAGTTGACCCTTGAATTGCCACTGTAATAATAGGGTGCTATGGCCCAGTCCCTTCTTTTATCGGCAGCTTCATACAGGTTGTACAGCTTGCCGGTTATGTTTATAAAACCATAGGAGTAGCCCGTATCGGCATAATTGCTGGCACTGTAGGCAATACCATTTGCATTGCCAACCCTGCCGGCTTCCCGGTAGGCATCGGTGAAGTTGCCCAGGAAATCTGCCTCCCACATGCATTCCTTCACATCATATACATTCCTTGCCTCATTAATGAATATCTGGCCGTAGGCCGAATTGGTGAGTGTTGCATCATAAGTTGTACGCAAGGCATGCTCCCCGCTTGCAACAACCTTGGAGGCCCAGTTCAGGGCATCGGCATATTTTGATTGGTCGTTCAGCGGGTTGCCCGCCATGTACAGGCACACCCTGGCCAATATGCCTTCCACTGTTGTTCTGGATATGCGGCTGGAACTGTTCCCTATAGCGGTAATCGTTTGTACCTTGCCCTCGGCATCTGTCATGTCTTTTATGATCTGGGCATACACATCTTTGGCTGGGGTCCTTGGTATGTTTGTATTGTTAACGGAAGACGTAGGTTCCAAACGGAGTGGTACATCGCCATAATTGCTTACCAACAGGAAATGATAGTAGCCACGGAGAAAAAGTGCCTGGCCCAGTATCACATTCCTTTTTACCGAATCCATTACGGGCTTATTAATGTTGGCGATTACCAGGTTGGCCCGTTCAATGCCGATATATAGTGACCGCCAGAAATTCCTCACACTGGCATCGCTGTAATCCAGGTTGTACACTTGCATGCCTGCTGTTAGGGAGGCACGTGCATACCAGCCTTCATCGGTACAGGCATCAAATGCTGCGAATATGGCAGAACCGTAAACCGTTTCCTGACCAATGATATCGTACACCCCTATCAGGGCAGTGTTCAACTGGTCCTCAGTTGAATAGTACTGATCCGGTGTTAGCGTGTCTACGGGTTTTGTGTCCAAAAACTTATTGCAGCCACAAACACCCATTAATGTAATCAATAGTAAGATGAACCTATTTTTCATATTGCTTTTTTTATCGTTAGAAGGAAATGTTGGCACCTAATGTAAATGTCCTGGCCCTGGGGTAAGCTGAATAGTCGAACCCGGGTGTGAGCACGGAGGAATACGTATTCACTTCTGGATCCAGGCCTGAATATTTTGTCCAGGTAAGGAGGTTCTGGGTGGCGAGCCATATACGGAATTCCCTTATCCTGGCTTTCTTCAAGAAGCTTGCGGGAAGCGTGTACCCTATGTTCAAGGTTTTTAAACGGATATAGGAGCCGTCTTCCACATACCTGGATGAATAGGGACTGTTGCTGGGTACCCCTTTGGCACGGGGTATATCACTGCCCTGGTTATCGGGTGTCCACCTATTGGCATAGCTTGCATACTGGTTAAGGTTGGTGCGGTTCAATGAATTCCCCTCAAATACCATCCGGTTCACATTTAATATATCATTTCCATATGACCATTGAAAGAAAATGCTCAGGTCAAAATTCTTATACTTGAAATCATTGGTAAAACCACCCGTATGAATGGGCAGCCCCCTTCCTATTACCACATAGTCCTGTGCATCCACTACGTTATCGCCATTGATATCACGGTATTTTATATCGCCCGGCTGGATCAGTGAACGGGTATTGCCATTGGTGGCCACATTGTCTTTCAGTACATACCCACCATTGGTGCTTTTGTTGAAATCGGAATATTGGTAAACACCATCCCATAAATAGCCGTACATCAAGCCCAGGGGCTGGCCTATCTGCGTATTATAGGCAGGTATGCCCGTGTAATTGAAATCCCAGCCAATGGTACTGTTCAGTGAATTCTGGTTTTCGGCCAGTTTAAGTACCTTGTTTTTGTAAAAAGAAATATTGAAACTGGTATTCCAAGTAAAGCTGCTGCTTTTGTAGGTAACGGTACTGATGGTAAGCTCGATACCATCGTTTTGTACGCTGCCAATATTTTTGAAAGCATTGTCGTAGCCCAATGAAAGGGGCAGATTGGCATATAGTAAAAGGTCATTTGTTTTTTTCCTGTAAGCGTCTACCGTCATATTTACACGCTTTTTGAAAAACGACAGGTCAATGCCCAGGTTTGTTTGTTCCGTGGTTTCCCATTTAAGGTCGGGATTACCAATGGCAGTTACATTGCTTCCCCTTATATAATTGTTGTTGACCACATACGATGAACCAATAGGAAGCGTAATCACCGACAAGTAAGCAAAGTCACTTATCCGGTTATTGCCCGTTTTGCCATAACTGGCACGCAGCTTCCCTTCATTGACAAAGCGGAGGAGCCCCTTAAAGAAATCTTCCTGCGTGAACCTCCAAGCAAGGGCACCTGAGGGGAAATAGCCCCACTTTTTATCTGGTGCAAATTTTGACGACCCATCACTTCTCAGGGATGCGGTAAGCAGGTATTTTGACTTATATGAATAATTGACCCTACCCAAGAAGGAAGCCAGTGTCCATAAGGACCTTGAGGCGGTAACCTGTTGTGGGGTACCCTCGTCCAGGCCGCTTGTACCCAATGATTCATTGGGGAGGAAGGTGGCAGATTGGCCATAAGTGGAAGATACATTCTTTTGCTCCGTTACCCCCGCTAGAACAGTAAACACGTGGTCCTGTTTGATGCGCTTGGTCCACGTAAGGGTGTTTTCATTTAACCAAGAATTGTTTTCATAATAAATAAGCGAGCCATTGACGCCGTAGGTCTTTCCTATATTGGTCAAAAGGCTACCAAAAATGGTGTTTGAATTATTGAATGTTTCCTGCCTGAACGTATTGAGCGAAACACCACCGGTAACCCTGAGTTTCAGGTCCTTTACCAATTCGTATTCCATGTACACATTTGCTGTAAGGTTATTGGTGCGGTTGTTCCTTACGGCATTGCTTATATTCTTTTCCGGGTTGATCTTGTAATCGTTGTTAAGGTCCGTAGAAGGGTCAAACAAAAGGTTCGCAATGGAATCATTGTTCAGCCCAGTAGTGGGGCGGGAACCCCAAACACTGTACAGGGCATTGCTGGATGCTAGCGTTGATACCTGTACAGGGCTTAGCCCTGTTTGCATCAGGTAACTGTAATTTAAATTGTACCCTACTTTCAATTTGTTGTTAACTACTTGGTCAAGTGTTGCACGGCCCTGGTAACGGGTATAATCCGATGCGATGATTATACCATCCTGTTTGAAAACCGAGCCGGATAAACTGTACCTTGTTTTTTGTGACCCACCACTTACGGAAATGGTATGGCTCTGAATAGGTGCTGTCCTGAACACCTTTGATTGCCAGTCAAGGCTTGGTTCTGTTTTATAATAATCCAAAGTCCTGCCGTTCTTGAAATACAATAGTTTGGTGCTCACCGAATCAACCTCAAACTGGTATTTCACAAATTCGTACGGGTCCATCATATCAGCCTTGTTGATGATTTTCTGGATGCCGTAGGAAGTGCTGAAGCTGATAATGGCCGGTCCTTCCTTTCCTCTTTTTGTGGTAATGAGGATAACACCATTTGCTCCCCTAGCTCCATAAATAGCTGTTGCAGATGCATCCTTCAAAACTTCCATGGACTCTATATCCTGCGGGTTAATGGTATTGTTGTTCGGGTTTTCAATGGGGAACCCGTCTATTACATACAATGGCCCATTATTTTGGGTAACGGAGTTGTAACCCCTAACCGTAACATTGATACCGGAACCCGGCTGCCCGTCGGATGAATTGACCTGCACCCCGGCAATGCGCCCTGCCAATGCTTCTTCAAATGACCGTACAGGGGCTTTTTGCAGGTCTGTCATGTTCACCTTATCCACAGAGCCGGTAACATCTTTCTTCTGTTGGGTACCATAACCGATCACAATTACGTCATCCAGTTCCTTGACTTTTATTTTCAACACAACATTGTACTCGGACCTGCTATCCACCTTCAGTTGCAATTCTTCAAGGTTCACCGAGGAGAAAATCACCGTATTGCCCGTTTCGGCATTCAATTTAAAATGGCCCGTTGTATCTGTTATGGTAGTTGTACCTTTTTCCTTGACCGAAACAGAAACCCCGGGCACTGGTTTTCCATTGTCATCTTTCACCGAACCGGTAATCTTTTTCTGTGCAAACAGTAAACCTGGGGAGAAAAGAAGCAATAACAATGCAAGTAACTGCCTGATTACCGGCAGCGGATTCCTAACAGAGGAATAACAATTTAGTAGTGGCATATGCAATCGATTAGGTATAAGGATGAAGAAATTTTATGGGGCCCCTTATATTGAATAGGCAAAATTGGGCTGAACAATGCTACCTCAGGGGTGAAAAAATCAAATGAATAGGGCAGTTTTTTAAAAAGATGCCCCTTTTATGGCAACTTATTCCTTTGCGGTTAAAATAAATTAGGTAAACATTGGTTAATCCTTGGTTGGAAACATAACAGGTACAGCAGCCAATGGTGCTATTTTTTTCAATGGGCCTCCATCGTGCATGACCACAGGCCATCGCTTTTGCTGTTATAGCAAGCAAGCTCCTGCCCCTGCACCTGATTGAACCATGATTTGTGCCAGCCCGTTAAAGGGCTTTGCTTGTTCCCTTTTTCGGGTTCATAGGATTTCCAATTATTCAATCGGCCAATGCCATAACTTGTATATTGACATTGGATTGCTGAAAAGAGATGTATTTGTTATGCTATTGAAATTAACTTTAGGGCCAAAATTGTTTCGTTGCTGTATTGATATTGGAAGGGCGGCCCATCCCCGTGATGAATATCTTAACGTTAACCCATTTGATTTTTAATTGCTTGCTTTATGCGCTTCCGTGCTTTTTTTGTTTTTTTATTCCTTAGCCCAGTGGTTGCTGCAATAGCTCAAACAGTTTCCTTTAACCACTTGGATGTTGAGGACGGGCTATCCCAAAACTCTGTTTTATGCATAGCACAGGACAGCAATGGCTTTATGTGGTACGGAACCAGCCATGGGTTGAATAAATATGATTCCCGCCGGTTTACCGTGTACAAGAACAACCCCGGACAAGTGGGAAGCATTTCCAACAACTATATTGTTTCGCTTTTGTGCGACAGTAAAAAAACACTTTGGGTAGGTACACTGGAGGGGCTGAACAGGTATGACCCGGAAAAGGACCGTTTCGAGAACATCCCTATCAACGTTTCCAACTTTAACGAGGCCAATAATAGGATCTATTGTATTTATGAAGATAAGAAGGGGCGTTTATGGGTAGGTACAGCACAGGGGCTGAACCTGCTTACTGACCGGAAAAAGGGCATATTCATTCCTTTTCACCTACCTGTAGCTGGCAAAAATGTAGAAGGCCTTAGTGTGCATTCCATTTTTGAGGACCATGAAGGGGTGTTATGGGTTGGGACAGCGCAGGGGCTTATTAAAATCAGGCCCAGGGGCACGGGTTTTGAATCCAACATACTGCAGCATGATAAAACCAGCCCTACCAGCCTTAGCGACGACCAGGTCATCAGCATAACCGAAGACAAGCAAAACAATATCTGGGTGGGCACGCGGAATGGGGGGCTTAACCTGTACAATGCATCCAATAACCAATTTCTACATTTCTTACATGCCGATAAGGATAAGGGCAGCCTCATCAACAACCATATCCGTACACTACTTGTTGCCAATGATGATAATTTATGGGTAGGTACCCAGGAGGGCCTATCGGTCCTGAATACGGTGTCAAGAAAAATAATATCCTATACAAACGACCCCTGGAACAAAAACAGCCTGAGCCAAAACTCCATTTATTGCATGTACAAGGACAATGCAGCAACAATATGGGTAGGCACTTTCTTTGGCGGGATCAATAGCTGCATTTCATACAGCTCACAGTTTACTATTTACAGCAATAAATCGCCTGTATCCAGGCTCAGTAACAATGTAATCAGTTCGGTAGTGGAGGATGAAAGAATGAACCTGTGGATCGGTACCGAAGGAGGTGGGCTGGATTATTTTGACAGGGCTACAGGACAGGTGACCTATTACCAGAACAATCCACAGAATCCATTAAGCATAGGTTCAAACCTGGTGAAAGTGATTTATAAGGACAAACAGGGGAATATATGGGCAGGCACCCATGGCGGCGGGCTGAACCTTTTCAATTCAAAAGAGAAAAAGTTCACGAGGTACCTCTATAAAGAAAATGACCCCGCAACATCGGGTTCGGAAATAGCCTGCCTATTGGAGGACAGTAAAGGCTCTTTTTGGGTGGGCACACAGCATGGCTTAAAGGTGTTCAAGAAAAAAGTCCCTTTATTGGAGGCCGACCATGTTAACAGTACTGCTGTAAATGGGCTGGCAAACAAATCCATCCTGTCCTTGCTGGAGGATTCACGGGGCAATATTTGGATCAGTACCCTGAGTGGGCTTTTTATTTTAAAAGGGGGCCTTCTTCAGGCAGTGCCAGACCTGGCCAGAACAGGAAGCAACCAGCCCAATTATTTCAACTGCCTCTTTGAGGACAACAAGCAGCATATCTGGGCAGGCTCCTATTATAACGGGCTCTTCAAGTATGACAAGGAGGGCCATGTGTTGGCAGTGTACAAAGAGAAAGACGGGCTTGCAGATAACAATGTGCTTGGCATTCTCCAAGATGAGGCTACTGGCAACCTGTGGATAAGCACGGGCAATGGATTGGTAAAGTTTGACCCGAAGATTGAGCTGTTCAAACTGTTCACCGAAATGGATGGGCTGTCCGGCAATGTGTTTAACAACAATTCGTACTGCAGGACCAAGAAGGGCGAAATGTTCTTCGGTGGCTACAATGGGCTTACCAGTTTCTTTCCAAACCAGGTGCAGGAGAATACGGCCGTGCCGCCAGTGGCACTTACCGCTTTCAGGCTGTTCAACAAAACTGTGGGCATACAGGACGAGCACAAGATCCTTTCTGAGGATATCAATTTCACAAAAGCCATCCATTTAAAATACAACCAGAATGTATTTGCACTTGATTTTGCGGTGCTCAACTATATCAAATCGGCCAAGAACAGGTATGCCTATAAATTGGAACGGTTCGACAAGGACTGGAACTATACCGGAACCCCCTCTGCGGCGTATACCAATGTACCCCCAGGGGAATACACTTTCTTTGCCAAAGGCACCAACAATGATGGTGTCTGGAGCAGTCCCTCCATCATAACGATAAGCATATCGCCCCCTTTCTGGAGAACATGGTGGGCATATTGTATATATGTATCGTTGATGGCGGTATTGGTATTCTTTATTGCAAGGTTCTTCTTCCTGCGGGCCCTACTTAAAAGGAACAACGAGCTGACGCAGTTGAAGCTGAATTTTTTCACCAATATCTCGCATGAAATACGTACCCATCTTTCCTTGATCATTGGCCCAACAGAAAAGCTACTGCTTGCTAACAAGGAAGATGCGCACGATAAGCAGCAACTGCAAACAATCAAGAACAACTCGGAAAGCCTTCTGCAGTTGGTCAATGAACTCATGGACTTCAGGAAGGCCGAAACTGGCCATCTTTCCCTACGGGTGTCAAACTGGGATGTCGTTCCCTTTGTCCATTCGGTATATGATTCTTTTCATGATATTTCCGTTTCAAGGAATATCCAGGCAGATTTTATTGCCTCCTCGGACAATATAGAGGTTTGGTTCGATAAGGAGCAATTGGAAAAAGTGCTGTACAACCTTATTTCCAATGCCTTCAAATTCACGCAGGATGGTGGTTATGTATCGGTAAGTATTGAGGAAAAAACAACTGCAGTGGAAATCAATGTTACCGACAATGGCAAAGGCATTTCCAAAGAAAACATAGAGAAGCTGTTCGACAACTATTTCCAGGAAGACGACCATGGCAGCCAGAACACGGGGTATGGCATTGGCCTTGCATTGTCCAAGAGCATTGTGGAGATGCATAAGGGAAGCATTGGCATTACCAGTAAAACGGGAACACCCGGCAAAGAAAATACAACCTGCTTCAGCATTGTGCTATTGAAAGGCAATAGCCATTTCAATGAGGACCAGGTTGCACAGCATACCAAGATCAATGGGCAGCCACCGCCTGCACAAACTGGCCCACCTGAGCAGGCCGTTTTGTTCAATACTGCCAACCAACAAAATGACGAGGCCCCTTCCTCAAAATATTCCATACTTATTGTGGAAGACAATATAGCTATACGATCATTTATAAAGGACGCCTTGTATACCCAATACAATATACTGGAAAGCAACAATGGCCAGGAGGGTTTTGACTGTGCTGTTGAGGCAATCCCCGACCTTATCATAAGCGATGTGATGATGCCGGTCATGGACGGGCTTGTATTCTGCAGCAAAATAAAGTTGGACACCAGAACAAGCCATATACCCATCATATTGCTTACTGCAAAAACAGCCGTTTCGCACCATATCGATGGCCTGCAAACGGGTGCGGACATCTATTTGACCAAGCCCTTCAGTATACAGGTGCTGGGCCTGCAGGTACAGAACCTGCTGGAGGCACGTAAAAGGTTATGGGCACAGTTCCAAAAGAACTATTCTTCAGTGCCCGTTATAACAAACGGTGCCCCCGGGAGCGATGGAACAACTGAAGGCAATGATGCCGCTACTGCCCCCGCCCTCCTGCACCCACTTGATGAAGCTTTTTTAAGCAGCACCATACAGATTGTGGAAGCGCATTTGGAGGACCCCGAATTCGGAATAGCCATGCTGTCAAAAAAATCGGCCATGAGCCAACCCGTGCTGTTCAAAAAAATAAAGGCCATTACCGGTATGTCTGCCAATGATTTCGTGAAATCCTTAAGATTGAAGAAGGCAGCACAGTTACTCCAGGAAAACAGGTACACCGTATACGAAATAGCTTATATGGTGGGATACGAAAACAGCAAATATTTCAGTAGGGAGTTCAAGAAACAGTTTGGCAAAACACCCAGTGAATTTGCGGGTACGGGCAGGCTGGAAAACTAATGCTTCTGCCTACCACACAAAAAAGCCACCGGTTTCCCGGTGGCCCTTTACCAACTCCCTTACGGTACTAACCACCCGCTTGGAGGGCAGCTTTCTTGGCCGTAATGGCCGCAATCAAGGAATCGGATTCCTCAATTTCGTGCGCCGCAATGGCCAGTTCACGCGTGATGCCCAACATGGCAAATGTGCCATGGTTTTCCTGCTTGTTCTTGAGCAGGTGCAGCTTGTTCTGCTCCTTGCGCAGGTCGTACTCCTGTTCTTCCCTGATAGATCCTGCTGGCAGGGTGGGTACCATGGCCAGCAAAAAGGCCACTTTGGCTTCCACTGCGGGAATGGATGCTTCAATGTCTACTGCATCCTTTTGGGAATTGATTTGCTCGGTTTGCAAGCGGGCCTGTTTGCCCACCTGTGCAATCCTTTCATTGTTGGCCAGTGTTAACATGGCATCGCAGTCGGCCACTGTCTGCAATGCATCGGTTGGATAGATCATAACTGTCTATTTTGGGTTAAAAAATACGGTGTCAAAGGCGGCCATTTCCCGCTCCATCTGCTTCAGTGTCTTGAGTTTCATGAACAGGGCGGCCTGCTTGTCCAGCCCGCAGGACCGGATTTTCTTGGTGGCCCTTGCTTCCAGGTGCGCAGCACCCAGTAGCTCTTCTTCCTGTTGGTTCACTTCATACTGCTCCCTTAACTGGGCCACAAAGGCCAGTCCCTGTATGCAGGCTTGGTAAGTGGCTTCCATGCGGTTCAGCCGGTATTCCAGTACCGAAATGTTGTTGGCTATCAGGCACCGTTCATGGTTCATAAAATCCCGCAGCCGCGCATGCTGCTGTTCCAGCACTTGGGAAGTGGCCTGCTTCAGTCCTGCCTCATCTTCCAGGCAGCGTTTCAGCTTCAGCCATTTGCTCAGTGACCGGTGCGGTATCACCCGCTTGCCACGTTCTGTTTTGGTAAGGTCTGTACGGTTCACCCCTAGGTAAGTGGATAGTTCCTGCTGGGTGAAGCCCATTTTCTTCCTTTCTTGTTGGATGCTCATATATGTTTTTTATGGTTAATTAATTATTGTAAGATGGCAGCGCAATGTCACAACGAGCCTGCCTTTGTCGGCAGACAGGCTTGTCGAAGTGCTGTTTGAAAGGCAAATCAGGAACAATCCCTATTAGTCATCATCCACTGCACTTCTTCTTTTTTACTCCTAAGTAACTGGTTCATGCGCTAGGGCATCGGGTTTGATCAGGGTTCCATTTAGCCTGCTTTTGGGCGAAAGACATTTGTGCCAATAGGCTTTTGTCTTCTTCTTTTGGCTTGGCCCAAAAGAAGCAAAAGCCCAAGGACAACCCGAATGGCTCCGCCCGTTTACAAATGCGGCTGTTTATTTTACTTTTGTATTTGTGAATCTCCTTCGTCGATTTGTCCGCCTACGCCACCCTAAGTGTAGCCCGCTGAGTTTTATTACTGGAAAGCGGGCTTTGGCATTGCTTGGGCACATGGATGATTGGAGTGCATCTTCAAGCACGGCACCCGCTTCTTTTCTCCCGTATCCCAAGGGACGGGAGAAATCCCGCAAGTGCGGGACCGGAACGGCTGAGGTGCTTACGTGCCACTACGCAGGTGGAGTTTGGGTAGCAGGTGAATGAATAGCTAGGCCACCGATTTCCAGTTGTTACTACTTGGAGATGATGGATGACCACCATTCCCATTTAATTTACTACAAATATGTGTCTACACAATAGGAATGGTCGGGACAGGCTTTGACAGCATCTTATCAAGAACAATCTCCATTAGTTAACCAGTTTCTACAAGCTCAACCCCAAATGATCGGGGCAGGCTTTGGCATTATCCTACGGAGAAAATCCTATGGGGCATGCTGTCAAAGGAGCCTGCCCTTGTCGGCAGACAGGCTTGTCGAACTACTGTCGAAGGCAACGCGGTATCATTAAGCTAGGGATTGTCAGCCTGAGCTTGTCGAAGGCAACTTGGAAATCACGTTTAACATATCGGTTTCGACAAGCTCAACCTGACATCCTACTTCTTAACTTAATGATATTGGCACCGGGTCAAGGTTCCGTTTTACTGGTACAGGTTTGCTGGCAACCGCCTACCCAGCAGGCGGTAAAACTTGACAGCACCTACCGCTTGGCACCTGCCAGCCTGTTTACCAGTACACTGAACAGGATGGCCACCAACAGTAGCACTATGTACAGGGGGAAGGGCCTGCCGATCCATGCGCCATCCGCCCGACCCACCGCCGTGCTGCCCCTGGCCCTTACGTCTACCAGCGGCGGTGGGGGCATGGCAGGGCCGCCGGAAAGCAGGAAGGCAATGGCCAATTTTTCCATGGGGTTCAGGAAGGGCAGCCTGAGCCAATAGCTATGCGCAGCTAATGAGTCCTGTATGCCCATGGCCGGCGTGCCTTTCAGCTTGCAGGCCACAATTTGCTGCCCTTCAAACTGCACTTGGCCCTTGATGTCTTCCAGTATGGCATCGCCATCGTTCCGCAGTTCCAGTTGGCAGGTGCGCAGGTGCAGGGAGTCCTTGTCAAAAGGCTCGGATACCTGGGCCCCGTAGCTGAGGTGGCCACTCCTGCTGCTGCAGTAATCAATGACCAGCGTAGTAAGAATAGTAACGGCGGTGGTAAGCAGGGCATGCAGCGCTACTGCTGCCCAATGGCTTCTTGTTGTTTGTTTCATGGTGCTTGTTGTTGTTTGCACCACAAAGAGCCAACAAAAAAAACTTTTGAAAGGGGGTCAATGTTCGAACTGGCCTTTTGGATGTTCGAACTGGCCTTTTGAATGTTCGAACTGGCTTTTTGAATGTTCGAAGCAGCAGTTTAATTGGTAAAAAAAGCAGCATGATTCTAGACAGTCTCTTAGAAGCTGTTTAAATTCAATTCGCTGGTTTCCCTATATGAATTTTTGGCTGTCCCGCATTTTGCGTATTAGCGTCAAGCTAATAAAAGAAAATATTCCTTGTGAGGCAATGTGGGTAAGGGTTGTGCAAGAATAAAAGATATCCAGAAGGGGAGGTGAAATGGAAAAGAA
>JAHEZD010000110.1 GCA_023251255.1 Chitinophagaceae bacterium | reverse complement strand
ACTTATTGTTCCAGTTAAAACACAACCTGATTGGGAGATTGCCCAGTTACTATTTGTTCTTGTATTTACAGTAACAGCTCCATCGGTAAATCCAGTTATAGATGTCAATCCTCCAGTATTTGTATGTGAAACAGTAATTGTTCCGCCTGTACTTAATGCTGTTGACGTGGAGAATGCCAGCCATACATTCCTGTTACTGCCATTGTAACCAATTGGGAAGTGACCAAGGTTACTATTTGCAATTGATGTTGGCAAGGAAGAAGTACCAAACCATCTGGTCATTGTACCTGTTGTAAAATTCAATAAACCTGAAGTATTGGTCACCGTACCAGTTACAGTAACGCTCTGACCAATTGTTAAGTTATTGGTACCGAAATTGAAATTACCTGAAGTCATAGTTAAACTGCTCAATACTTGAACATTCCTATTTACGGTAATGCCATCAGCATCATTCAATAGGAAAGTATTCATTACCTTGTCACCTGCTGCCATTTCGTTGAATGCCCCCATAACAGGTGCGCCATTCATTGTTGAATAGATGTAACTAGGTGCAAATGGCCCTGCTAATGTAGGAACTGCATCAAATGAACCTCCATTAATTGTAGCCCCTTGACCGCCAATTTGAATTACGGGTGTTCCACCTGATGCCCCTCTACCTATTACAAATTGACTGTTCCTTGTTATTAGACCAGTAAACAAGTTGACCCTATTTACCACCAATGAATCAGTCTGGGACATAGTCAAATTTGCAGCATGGGTTGCAAGGGAAAAATTCAATGCCAATGTACCGATCCATTGAAAACGGCCGCTACCAGATAGGGACATTGTTCCAGCAGTATTGGAAAAGTTCAGCGTGCCTAAATACTGACTACCAGTGGCACCAGGCAAATCTCCTGCAACAGTACCATTATTAATTAAGTTGGCTCCTTGGAAAGACAGCACTTGAGTTGTTGTACCTGACCCTAAGAAAAGATAAGCATTAGGTGAAACTGAAACTTGGTTAAGAACAGTTAGGCCAGCTAATAACCGGGCCATACGCGTGGGATTGGTATATGGGTCTGCGGTTCCAACATTATTATTAATAGTAAGGTTATAAAGCGATACCGTACTAGATATGCTAAAACCTCCTGTATTGCTCGTTCCACTTGCATCTGCTGAAGTTCCATCTCCTAGCTGCAGTGTACCACCAGTTATAGTTTTGGTTCCACCAGTGGCCGCACTAAATGAAGTACCAGCCGCTACAGTATGGGGATCTATGATTGTCAATGTTCCACCAGACCAGTTCATATTTGTTGTAGCATTAATAGAAACCAACGATGTTCCAACAGCCACAGAGTTAGCAGTAACGCCACCTTTATTACCATCTACATTGATATCACCGCCACTTTGATTGAAATTGGCTAACGAAGCAAAAGTTAAGTAGCCATAAATGTTAACTGTACCCGTAGATACAGTAAGTGTTCCTGTACAACTTAGCCCAGAGAAAAAATTTGCGGATGCAGATGTACCTACATTCACAGTACCACCATTTACATTCACAGTTCCTCCACTAGCAATAGTAACAACTGAAGCCGCAACCGTTGCAGGAGCGACCGTAAGTGAACTGCCAGTTACGCTTAAGGTTGAGCCAGTATTTACAGTTACTGTATTGGCATTAGCAGCAACTGCATTTACAGTTACTGTGTATCCACCAGTAATAATCACATCATTTCCAATTGTAGGCACTGCACCTGCTTGATCCCAAGTGCTTCCATTGTCCCAATTGCCGGAAGCAATGGAAGTAAAGACAGCATAAGTGGTTATATTACCTGTTAAGGGCGAGGCTGTATTGTATTTTGGCCCACCAGTACATTGACTATTGTATGCAAAAACCCAATAATAATAATTTGTACCAGCAGTTAAGCCAGTAGAGGAAAAGGTTGTTACAGCACCAGCAGCTTCAACGTACCCACCCAATGGAGCACTTGTTCCAACAGTATAGGTTGTTCCATCTACTGGCACAGGAACAGTATTAGTAGTTGTTCTTACAATAAGATATCTATCTGCAGCAGGGGAAGCAGCAACAAAAGATCCTGAAATACTTGTTGTGAAGGCTGTTAATGACAATGAGGTAGCCTGTGCAGAAGGTGTACTACATGGTGGAGGAGGTGTAAATGTGTACATCGAATTTGCTGCCGGCATATTAGCAGGAGTTGCTCCACCTAACGAGTTTGAAGCGGCATTACTAAAAGCTGTGCCATTTGCAGTTTGCAATGTCAACAATTCAGATGCAAGCGGCGTTGCTGAAACGCTGGCAGCATTAATACCAAGTGAATAAGACATGGTAGTTAAGGAACTACTGTTTGCCAAAGTCATAGCACCGTAAATAAACTCTATATGACTATCTGATTCGTACAATTTAATTTGATAGTTAAAACTAGATGTTGACGTGGTACTAAAATCTTGTGAGTTTACCCATTCGATTGTCAGAACTCTCGAACCAGTTGATCCACTTAATAAATATTTATAGGTTGCATCCAAATCTGATTGTGTTCCTAAGTTTCCTGCTGTTTGCTGGTCATCATAAAAAGGGGCCAATACCAAGAAAGTGCCTGTGGCATTGGAGAAAGTGGTGTTTTGATAACCATATGCACCTGTACCGCTACCAGTAGCAGATGTACCTGTGTTAAGGGTTAAAAAACCGTTCGTTGATATACTGAATTGAGTATAAACAATACCTGCATAAGTAAAGTTAAACCCAATTGAAACGGCTGCTGACAAATTATCATCTGTACTTAACGCATTTCGCCAAGTACCTGCTATACTTGAACCTGTCCCTGAAATTGAAGAATAGGTAATTCCTGTTGTTCTGGACACTGAATAGGTGCCAACATTTTGTGCATTAACGGTAAATGCAATCAAAATGCAGGAGAGTAGTAATAATTTTCTCATAAAACAGTTAGTTTAGTTAAAAATAATAACGCAAGCTTAACCTAGCAATAGTGGATTAGTGGGGAGTTTCAGTAGATAGCAGGTAGCAATATAGACCTGTTAAACTACATTAACAAATTTTTAGCCTATTTAAATCCTTTCCAAGTTGTCTTAATCACTATTTAATATTATTTCCCTGAAGCTACCATTATTTAGTGTCAATTGCCTTTTTATCAGGAAGTATAACGATTGGCATTAATTATCCCTGCTTATCTATTTAAATGACAAGCACTTAGTGACTGATGTTACGCAAAGATTGTGGGATGATGTCAGCCTTGAGGAATGTCATAGTGAGCTTGCCGAACTACCCGAAGGCGATCTGGTTTCCAAATAGGTTTCGACAGGTTTAATCCCGATGAAAATATCGGGACAGGCTCTGATATCAGTATTTGACATTCTGCGTAACATCAGTTAGTAAGGTTTATTGGCTCCATGCAAAAAGCAGCCCCAAGGGACTGCTTTTATTAATGCTATACAATTATTTAAGTGACTTGTCTATTTCTTCCTGAGTTTCTTGGCAGCGTAGCCCACACCAGCAGCTACCAATAAGGACAGGCCACCATCAAGGGGCACATCGTCCACATCATCGCCAAAGCCGGGCTGGGCGTGAAGAATAGCTGGCAAAAACATTACGGCCAATAAAATCACTATCTGCATGGTGGATATCCTGAATTTCATAACTGATGAATTTATTCGTTAGTTGATTTGGATGTTTTCTTAATCTACCAATATGTTTTTTACAACCTTAACACCATTGTTGCCCATGATGCTCAATTGGTAGCTGCCTGTTGCCACATTGCCCAATGGGAGTGCATCCGTAGCGGATCCACCTGCATGTACAATGGTTTTGGTGGCTACCTGCTGCCCCATGTTATTGTACACCGTAATCGTATAGCTGCCTTTTTCTACGCCTTCCAGTTGAAGGGCCACTGTTTTGTTCTTAACAGGGTTGCCTATTACCGTGAAGGTGTTTTTATCCTTGCCAATTTTAACGTTCACTATTTGGGTGTATTGGGCAGAACCATTTTTACTGATGGCTTTTATCCTGTAATAGTTATTGCCTGCTGCTGGTGCTGCATCCAACCAGTTGTAACTGGAAGAACCAATTGCGGCGATGGTGCCAGCTTTTATGAAACTGCTGCCATCCACGGATTTTTCCACTTCGTAACTGCCCAGGTTCAATTCATTGGCTGTGTTCCACTCCACTTGGATGGCCGCGTTTTTCTGGTAGGCCCTAAGGTTGGTAATGGTTACCGGTAAGGTGCTGCTGGCCCTGAACACGATCCTGAACCTATCGGCGGCCATGGTGGCTGCTACTGCTGTTGTAGTGAAATTGATATCCGTGGCACCATTCAGGTTCAACAATGTTTCATTGCCGGTATAGCTATCCTGCAAGTAGGCATCCATACCTGCATCGAAGTTGCTGGCAGTTACCCTTAAAGTATAACTGTTCTGCGTCATCTGCCATACTTTGAACTGCATGGTATCGGAAGGGCTAACAGGAAGGTTCCTCCTTTCAATGCTCATTAGGCTATTGCCCCTTTGTATGGCAATGTTCTCGTCCTGATTGACCAGCTTGCTGGCATCATCATCATTGACTGCGTTGCTGAAATTACTGTTGAACACGGCTGTTACTGCATCCTGTGCATTGTTGATGGCCACATTGGATGTGAGGTACAACTGTGCTGACAGGTTGGAACTGCCTGTTTGTGTCCTGAACACATCGGTATTGCTAAAGGTTTTATCAGTTTCATGGAATACCAATGAAGGGCCCGTGGTTAGGGTTGATATATTCTGCACAAAAATGGCCTGACCGGGCTGTATATCCGTGGTAACATTGGATGAAGGATTGCTCTTTGTACCATCGGTAAAGCAGGATACATAAGCACCCCTGGTACCCAATGTTGGGTCCCATATATAATAGTAACCAGTAAGGTCTGTTGACGAGCCCTGTACCGATGCCCAACTAACCGGGGAGGCATAGGGGTTGCCAATTAGACTATAGCCAGATACCGCGGGAGACAACAATGGCATTCCTGCCGTTGCTGCTACGCCTGTGCTGTTCATGGTTACCGTGCCTGTAACCAATGTACCCGTGGCCCTTAAGGTGGTGGCAGTATTGGTGGCGGATGTGGTTGTTAAATCGAAAGTACGGTTGCCTCTAATAAGTATCCTGTATGCATTGCCTGCGGCCAATGAAGTAGCATTGGTATTGGCAATGCCTGCATTCCATGCTTGAGTGGCATTGTCAAATTGGAAGAGTGAGGGGTTGCCCGAAACTGTTCCATCAAACCCGTTTGTTTGGTCAACTGTGCTACCTGTAATATGGGTACCATAATTGGCAACAGGATTGGCGGTACTTGATGTGGCACCTTCCTGCCAATTGGCCTTGATGGTGGAAGCGGTGGTTACACCCGGTGTCAGGAACCTGAACCCTCTTTTGCCTGCTGGTATGTAGCGCTCCACTGTAACGTTACCTGAAATGGAGCCTGTGTTGGTTACCCCATCAATGGCAGCCACTTTTGCTGTACCTGTGGAACTATTGAGTGTTGATACAAGTGTTAGGTTGCCATTTGTGGTCAGGACACCTGATTGAGGGGTCAAGGTACCTGCAACTTTTGTGGCCCCGCTGGCAATGGTTACGCCATTGGCATTGTTTATATTCAGGTTGGCAAAAGTGCCCGTACCAGTGATTGTTTGGGCAGATGAACCATTTAAGGTGATGGTGCCATTGCCAATAACGGAACCTGTATTTGCCACGGCCCCGGCTACATTAATGGTACCAAAATTAATGGTACCAGCATTGGTGAGTGCATTGCTAATAGTTAGCACACTACTGTTTGTAAGGGTGGCACCGGAGGCAATAGTCAATGAGGAGATAGTGCTAGGTGCGGCAAAGTTGCTTGGGTTATTGGCTGCGCCAGCAGGAATAACAACATCCGTTGAAGCAGATGGTATGCCACCCATCCAATTGCTTGCGGTTGACCAGCTATTACTTGTTGTGCCTAACCATGTACCATTGGGTACAGGTGGTAGTGCATTGGAATATTCAATGTCATCTAAGTAAAGTATACCAGGTGTTGTAGCACTTGCTTGATGATTAAATGCATACGAATCAATATTTGCATCGGCAGCGAGGGCCCCTTTGGCTAGTCCAGGCCCCACACGTGTTCCATCAACCCATAAATCCCAAGTAGCATTCGCAAGCGTATAAAGTGTTCCTGCTTTTAGGTAGCTTGTAGAAGAGGTGGTGTTGTTTGCATATACTTCAACCAAGTAAGAAGTTGTAGTGCTTTGCGTGAATAGTGTTGTAGAACCAGTGATACCCGTTGTTCCTATAGTAGTATTGTTTAATACTTTATAGGTAACTGCATTGGAAGCTCCTAAACTCCATTCTATACCAGCAAAAACTTGAGCGTTTGTCATTGGATTATTATCACTAAATGTAGCACCGTCACCTAGTGAAAACTTATATACGCCATTGGTACCCCCCGAGAATGCAACATTGAATTTTACGTAGCCTGTTTTACCTGCAGTATAATCATAAACTGAAAACTTAGTTGTAGAAGTGGAACCAGTATTGGAGGCAATTTGCAATTCAGCCCCGCTACCCAAAATAGCCAAACCAGGATTTACTGTGGCTATACTACCAGGGTTTGTCCCCACCCTAACACGGGAAGTACCTCCACCCGTCGCAGGAGCTGGTAGAAAACTAGTACTCGCTGTACTACTATTAAAACTTGCAGCAGTTGTACCAAAATCATAAGTCCATGGTTGGGCCTTCGCAATTACCATTAAAAACAAAAACGACATGCCGAGTAATAATCTCTTCATAACAGCTAGTTAATAGTTAAAAAATGAAATAGTTAGCTTTTTCAGGGGGCAGGGGCAAAAGTATAGCTAGTAAACAGCAGGAGGCAATTTAAGACATTAAGTTAATATGAAGAAAAGAACTTGATTAATACGATTCCAGTTCAGTTCCCCCCGTTCCTAAAATACAAGGAACTTTGCACCCAGCTTTTGTTCAGATGCTCCTTCATTAACGCACGTTGCCTGTGGCTTAGCAACGGTTTAAATTTATTGGTAGCATTACTAGTACCCCATTTTTTTGTCGCATTTTATGCGCATGGGTTTTTAAGCTGCTCCAAAATAACTTGGCCGCCAGTAGGCCTAAGAAGCTGTTTAAAAATGATTTCAGGAATTTGCTGTGCAAATTCAATCCCCTCTTTTTGCCACAGCCTGTCCCGACTTCCGGGAAATTGCACTAATCCACACGAATCTTTTCACAAATGGATGCCGCAGGCGGCAACAATGAATCAACTATTGGTTATTCGTGAAAAAAATTCGTGCTCATTTGTGTGATTAGTGGCTAAAAATAGATGCCGAAGGTAGCATACAAAAAATCGGTGAATTGAATTTAGACAGTCTCTCAGGAATTTGATAGTCGCCCCATTCCCTTGTGATTATGTAATAAAAAGCGTGAAATATTTTTTGTGAGAATATAATTCTCACGGAATTTTTCTCACAATTTTGTGAGAAAAAAATTGTGGGGACTATATTCTCACAATAATTTCATCACAAAAATTATGGGAAAGAAAAAAGATATAATCAGGAACCAGCTTGGTGTAACCCAAGAAGAGTTTGCAGGCTTTTTTGGTATCAGCTCCAGTTTAATGGCCATGAACGAAATTGGCGAACGCAGCTTACCGGGCGACAAGGGAATCAAAAAAGCGGTCATGCAACAATGCCTGTGGCAGGAAGGACAGCAAGTGCCTGCGGAGAACCAGCCAGCTTTCCGGAAAAAACTGGAATTGCAGTGCGGGGAATACCGCCTGAAAATAATGAGGGCGGAACGGAAAATGGAAAAGTTGGAAGGGCAATACAAATGCTGCCTTAACCTGATCAGTGTAGCAAAGGAACTGCCCAATAGGTTGGCCAACTTGCAAGAAGGCATCTTTGCCTTAACAGCATGGGAAAAAGAGTGGCTGGATATAAGTGGGCAAATTGCAACGGGCAAGTTGTCCGAATGCGGAACCGGTGCACGGCAATTACTGCGGGTGGAAATGGATACGCTCCAGTTTAAATTGTCCAAACTGGAACAGCTATTGGCCGAACAGCCCAACGGGAATGCTTAGGACTGTTTGAATTTGGTCACAAATAGTTCGTCAAAATCTGCTGAATCGTTTTTGAACAGCTTCTTAGAGAAACTAACATTACAAAAACTTCCCCGTCCAACTTTCTTTTACCTTCTTCAAATCCTTCGGTACGCCTGCAAAAACGAGGTTTCCACCCGCATCCCCTGCCTCGGCACCAAGGTCAATAAGCCAGTCGGCAGATTTCAATACGTCGGTATTGTGCTCTATTACAATCAATGAATGCCCCTGTTCTATGAGGGCATGGAAGGATGCCAATAGTTTTTTGATGTCATGGAAATGGAGGCCGGTGGTGGGTTCATCAAAAATGAACAGTATATGCCCATGCCCCTTGCCCTTGCCCAGGAAGGAGGCCAGTTTTACCCTTTGTGCCTCACCCCCGGATAGGGTATCTGACGATTGGCCCAGTTTGATATAGCCCAGGCCTACATCCTGTAGTGGCTGGATGGCTTTGGCAATTGCTTGGCTCTCCTTTTCACCGGAGAAAAAAGCCACTGCCTCGTCTACGCTCATTTCCAGGATATCGTGTATGCCTTTGTTGTGGAACTGCACTTCCAGTACCTCTTCCTTGAAGCGTTTGCCCCCACATACTTCGCAGGTTAAATGCACATCGGCCAGGAACTGCATTTCCACCACTTGTTCGCCCTCACCCTTACATGCATCGCACCTGCCGCCATCCACGTTGAAGGAGAAATGCTTGGGCATGAAGCCCCGCATTTTGCTCAATGGCTGCTTGGCATATAAGTCCCTTATTTCGTCGTAGGCCTTGATATAGGTAATGGGATTGCTCCGGGATGATTTACCAATGGGGTTCTGGTCGATCATTTCTATTTGGTTGATATAATCAACATCACCAGTCAATGCCTTGTGGAAACCCACTTTATCGGCAAATTCACCCTTCATTTTTTGCAATGCGGGATAAAGGATCTGTTTCACCAAGGTTGTTTTGCCACTGCCACTTACACCGCTCACCACACATAATAGGTTCAAGGGGAATTCAACGGTGATATCCTTTAGGTTGTTCTGCCTCGCTCCTTCTACCTTGATGCTCCTGTTCCATTTCCTTGTTTGTTTGGGCACTTCTATCTGCAGTTCCCCGCTTAAATACTTTCCTGTCAAGCTTTTTGGATTGGCTATAAGTTCATCATAGTTGCCAGCAGCCACTACTTCACCGCCCAGATGGGATGCCAATGGGCCCATATCAATGATGTAATCGGCTTCCTTCATCATCATTTCATCGTGCTCCACCACCACTACCGTATTGCCCAGGTCGCGCAGGTCCTTCAACACTTTGATCAAGCGTTCCGTATCCCTGCTATGGAGGCCTATACTTGGTTCATCCAAGATGTACAATGAATTGGTCAAATTGGAGCCAAGGCTCCTGGTGAGCTGTATGCGCTGGCTTTCGCCCCCACTCAAACTATTGGCCAAACGGTTCAGGGTCAGGTAACCCAAGCCAACATCAATCAATGTCTGCAAACGCTGGTGTACTTCTATCAGGATCCTTTTGGCTACTTCCTTATCATGTTCGCTTAGTACCAATTCATTGAACCATTGCTTCAAGTCCTTGGTCTGCATTTCACAAAGTTCGCCAATATGCCTACTGCCCACTTTTACATACAGGGCTTCCTTGCGTAAACGGTAACCTTCGCAATCAGGGCAAATGGTCCTTCCCCTGTACCTGCTCAGCAATACCCTATACTGTACCTTATATAAATTGGCTTCCACTTCCTTGAAAAACTCATCGATACCGGATGCATTGCCCTTGCCTGCCCATAATTGGTTGTATTCTTCCTTGGAAAGGTCGGCAATGGCTTTGTGAATGGGGAACCCATTGGCATAACGGATAAACTGGTTCTTCCACTCGCCCAGCTTCTCCCCTTTCCATGGGGCAATAGCTCCTTCGTACACACTCAATCTTCTATCGGGAATTACCAGGTCTGCATCTATACCCAGCACCTGACTGAACCCTTCGCAGGTGGGGCAGGCCCCAAATGGATTGTTGAAGGAAAACAAATTGGGGACCGGTTCCTCAAACTGTATTCCGTCCAGTTCAAATTTGTTGCTGAAATGGAGCATTTCCTTGCCGTCAATTTCAATATACATTTCTCCTTCGCCTTCATAAAAGGCAGTACCGATGGAATCTGATAACCGGTGAAGGTCGTCTTCATCAAAAGTTTTGGTGACAATACGGTCTATGAGGACGTGAATGGTGAGTGGGGAGTGGTGAACAGGAAACCTCAATTGTAGATCCTTGTCACTTAATTCAAGCAGCTCTTCTATTCTTACCAATTCACCATTGGCATTTGACGGTTCACGCAAGTACATTCTCGAAAAACCTTTCTGCATCAAGATGTTCAGTTCCTCTTTTGCCTGGCGGTTGGCATGCTGCTTAAAAGGCACAATGATCACCACTTTGCTACCATCCTTGAGCTGTGTGATTGCCTTGATAACATCTGCTACATCGTCTTTCTTTACTTCCTTGCCACTTATTGGTGAAACGGTCTTGCCTGCCCTTGCAAACAGCAAGCGCAGGTAGTCATAAATTTCGGTCATGCTGCCAACCGTGCTCCTTGGTGTACGGGTAATGACTTTTTGCTCAATGGCAATAGCTGGGCATAGGCCTTTAATGTAATCAACATCAGGCTTGACCATCCTTGCCATGAACTGCCTTGCATATGAACTGAGGCTTTCGGCATAACGGCGCTGCCCCTCTGCAAATAATGTATCGATTGTTAATGATGATTTGCCGCTACCACTTACACCTGTGACCACTATGAACCTGTTCCTTGGGAACTCCACTGTAACATTCTTCAGGTTATGTGTCCTTGCACCGTGAATACTGATATTGTCTGATGGTTTCTGTACAGGAACCGCCGTTGGTTTCTTTTTTGTTGCTGTTGCCATATCGTAACAAAGTAAACATAAAATGAGCAGCAAGGTTTATTGCCCTACTGAATAAATATTATTGAACACTTCAAATCCGGTGCCTTTATCCACCACCATCCTTTATAAAAAAAATTCCCGATTATAGAAAAACGCCCCATTGGGGCATCGTAAAATCACTATGAAGTGTAGTAAATGCCCGCTAAAACGTAGATACAGTAAGGGTTTCAGAAAAAAAACTTAAAAAAAAGTTGCTCCAAAATTTGGAAGTAATCAAATCTTCGCTACTTTCACATCAGAAACAAGAAACACGGTTTTAGGAAACCAAAAATATCCAGATGCCGTATTTCAAGTTTCAACCATAATCCAAGTATCCTTTTTTTTATCCAGAACCCAAAAACCAAAACCATTTTATGAAAACTTTTAACCAAGCGTCAGACACGCAATTAATCCGTGCCTTCCAAGAAGGTAATGCCAGTGCCCTTGAGATTCTCATCAATCGTTACAAGGACAAAATTTTCTCCTCCATCTTATTCCTCGTTAAGGACAAGTATTTGGCCGAAGACCTGTTCCAGGATGTATTCATTAAAGTAATCGATACTTTAAGGAACAACCGTTACACGGAGGAAGGCAAGTTCCTTCCATGGGCCCTGAGGATTTCACACAATCTTTGTGTTGATTATTTCAGGAAAGTAAAACGTAGCCCCGCCATTAAGACTAGCGATGACAGGGATATTTTTGAAGTAATCAATGTAGTGGAGGACAGTCCTGAAACAAAAATGATGCAGGCTCAAAGCCACGACCGTGTCCGCAAGATGCTGGACATGCTTCCAGAGGAGCAACGTGAAGTAATTGTGCTTCGCCACTTTGCAGACATGAGCTTCAAGGACATTGCGCAGATTACCAATTGCAGTATCAATACAGCCTTGGGCCGTATGCGTTACGGATTGATCAACCTGCGTAAAGTAATGTTGGAAAGACAGATTGCCCTTTAGTACCAACTTCCTGTCATTCTGCTTGCACAACTGTAAAATGCTTTTGTAAGCTTGCCAATAACAATTGTTCGGCAGGGTGACAACCTAATCATAGCATGCCCCAACTTTCGTTGGGGCATTTTTGTTTACTGCGAGCACATAATCAACCGATAATGCATTACCAACGGGATACAGGTACAAAGCCCAGCCCTGTTTCACAACCCGTACTGAGTATTACCCATTAAAAAGACCTATAAGATCAGAAAACTTATAGGTCCAATTATTTAATAAACGGCTTTGCTTAAGCCTGTGCAGTAGGCCCACCAAAATTCATGGGGATTTCTATTTGCTCCAGGTCCTGGATGGTGCCATGGGCAGCTTCGTACCGTTCAATATTTTCCATCATTGCTTTCATGAAACGCTTTGCATGCATAGGGGTAAAAATAATCCTGCTTTTTACTTTGCTTTTAGGCGTACCTGGCATTACGTTTACAAAGTCCATTACGAATTCTGCATGGCTATGCGTAATGATGGCCAGGTTGGCATAAGTACCTTCAGCTATTTCCTCACTGATTTCTATGTTTAGCTGGCTGTTGTTTTGTTGTTCCATTATAAATTTTTAGAACCGCAAATGTAAGCGTTGCGGCTGATGAAAAGCTGTGTTGAAATTTACCTGAGCCTGTCCACGCTCTTAACGAGTTTTTCATCTTTCCAGATATTATTGATGGCAAGCAATAAAAAAACCGGCACTGCAAAGGGAACGATAGCCGTTAAGTCCATTTTCCCTTCTATATAATTCCTTGTCTGCAAAAAATACAGGGCTATATTGATGATGGATAGCACCAATACTGCCGCAACTACCTTTATCTGCATCTTCCTGTCCTTGAAAAAGAATATGGATACCAATGCTGCTACCGCTACTGAAATGGTCAGGATCAAGATGAACACATTCTCCCTTGCGGTTAAAGGAACAAATTTGCTGAGGTTCTCCACCAACTTATTGCCACTGAAAAAGGAGATGCCATTGGCCAATGTGGCAAATGAACAGGCACTTGCCAATAGCAGCCAGATTGTTTGAATGCGTTGTATCATAAGAAAATGTTTGCTTGTTTAAGTGTTTGACTGTTTAATTGTTTGTTCAATCATTCAAACAATCAAACGATTGCCCTTCTACCCCAGTTCAGGGTACAGCACGAACTGGCTCATGAACTCGTTTACTTGTGCTTTTGTTTTGGCCAGTAAAGCCTCATCATCGGCATTCATTAAAACAGTGTCTATTGAATCAACAATGAAGTTCATGTGTGCTTCCTTCATTCCCCTTGTGGTAACGGCTGCTACTCCAAAACGGATGCCGCTTGTTACAAAGGCGCTTTTATCATCGTAGGGAACCATGTTCTTATTGGCTGTAATATCTGCGTGGCCCAATACCAGTTCTGCTTTCTTTCCACTGATGTTCTTGTTTCTCAGATCAATCAGCATGAGGTGATTGTCCGTTCCGTCGCTGATGATCTTGTAGCCCTTATCCACAAAAGCCCTTGCCATGGCCTGTGCATTGGACTGCACCTGTTTGGCATAGGAAGTGAATTCCTCGCTCAGGATTTCTCCAAAAGCTATAGCTTTTGCAGCAATCACATGTTCCAGTGGCCCGCCCTGTGTACCCGGGAAAACAGCCATGTCTATCAGGTTGCTCATCATGCGTATATTGCCTTTTACGTCTTTCAAACCAAATGGGTTCTCAAAATCCCGGCCCATCATGATTACGCCGCCACGTGGGCCGCGGAGGGTCTTGTGCGTAGTGGAAGTAACAAAATGACAATGGTTGAATGGGGAAGACAACAGGCCTTTGGCAATCAGTCCTGCAGGGTGTGCAATATCGGCAAATACAAATGCGCCTACTTCATCGGCCACCTTCCTGATCCTTGCATAGTCAATGTCGCGACTGTAGGCACTTGCCCCGCAAATAATCAATTTGGGCTTTACTTCCCTTGCCTTTGCTTCGAGCATTTCATAATCTATCAATCCTTCTTCCTTGGTTACGCCATAGAAATGCGGCTTGTACAGTTTGCCGCTAAAGTTCACGGGACTGCCATGGGTTAAATGGCCGCCCATGCTTAGGTCCAGCCCCAAAATAGCATCACCAGGCTGCAAGATTGCCAACATCAATGCTGCATTGGCCTGTGCCCCGCTATGTGGCTGCACATTGGCATACTCAATCCCAAAAATTTCCTTCAACCTGTCAATGGCCAATTGTTCTGTTTGGTCCACGATTTCACAGCCACCATAATACCTCCTGCCGGGATACCCTTCTGCATATTTATTGGTCATTACGCCGCCCATGGCCTGCATTACCTGCAAGCTGGTGAAATTTTCAGAAGCTATCAGTTCAATGCCACGTCTTTGTCTTTGCAGTTCTTGATTGATCAGGTCAAACACCTGTGTGTCCCTTTGCATGGTGAGTTTTGTTTTGATGGATTTAAAAGGAGGTATCCTTATTTGCGGCAAAAATAACCGTTAGTCAGTTGCAGCCAATCTTTTGTTGGGTTTGTTTTGCACAGTGGCGGGTTAGGATGGATTAACCTTAAGAGTGCCTAAGGTCGCTGTTAAGGTTACTGAATTTTACCCACTAGGGCCGGAGCGGACAATTGGGGTACTTTTCAGCGTGGTAGCCATTGCAATAACCGCCGACAGGGCCTGAAGCCGCTGTCGGGGCCAGAATTTCCACAACAGTTGCCATCAAATAAGATTTTCCTATTTTCACGCTCCCAATTGGAATGAAGTGCTTGCAGCTTTGCTGCTTTTGTGTGTCCATGCTCCACTTGGGAAAAAGCAATCGAACAATGAAAGCAATCATCCCCGTAGCCGGAGCTGGAACAAAGCTCAGGCCCCATACCTATACCCAACCCAAAGCTTTGATACCTATTGCAGGTAAGACCATCCTAAGCTTTATTGTGGACCAACTTCATGAAGCCGGCATCCATGAATTCATTTTCATTGTTGGTTACTTGGGGGAAAAAATACAGGATTATGTCCATCAGACCTATCCCCACCTGACCACCCATTTTGTGTTCCAAAATGAGCGTCAGGGAACGGGGCATGCTATTGAACTAACGAGGAACATTGTGGGCCATGATGAGGTATTCGTTGTTCTGGGCGATACCATTTGCGAGTACGATGTTGCGGAAGTAGTAAACAGCCCGCATAGCATGTTGGGCATAAAGAAAGTGGATGACCCTCGCAACTTTGGTGTGGCCACCATAGGTGAGGACGGCTTTATTGAAACCGTTGTGGAGAAACCGTCCATCCCCAAAAGCAATATGGCCCTTGTGGGCCTGTACAAGATAAAAGAAACGGAGTTCCTGTTTGAATGCCTCCACCACCTATTTGTGCAGGACATCAAAACACAGGGGGAATACAACCTGACAGATGCACTGGACTGCATGATCAAGCGTGGTGCAAGGTTCCAGTCGTTCAAGGTAAAGAACTGGTTTGATTGCGGAAAGAAGGAAACCCTGTTGGAAAGCAATGCAACGCTGCTTAAAAAGTTTGGTGGCAATACTGGCCTTGATCACAATTTTCCAGATACCATCATCATTCCACCAGTTAGCATAGCCCCTGGCTGCGAAATAAAAAGTTCCATTATTGGCCCACATGTGGCCATTGGTGCCAATACCAACATCTCCCTCTCCATTGTCCGTGACAGTATCATTGGCTCCTATACCAATCTCCATGAAGTGGTACTGGACAACTCCTTAATTGGCAGTGACGCTTCTGTAAGGGGTTTAAGCAGGAGCCTGAACATTGGCGACAATACGGAAATTGACTTTGGGTAGTGGCAGTGCAAGTATACTAGGCTATAGTTGATACGCCATAGTTATCTTAGCGGAGTTTTCACCATGAACTATTTGCCATGACCCAAGCGCTTCCCCCAAACCGCATTACCCAACTCTTCAACATACAATACCCCATTATCCAAGCGGGCATGGTTTGGGCAAGTGGCTGGAAATTGGCAAGTGCCGTAAGCAATGCTGGTGGGCTTGGTATTATTGGCGCTGGCAGTATGTACCCAACTGTTTTAAAAGAGCATGTCCAACAATGCAAAGCTGCAACCGATAAGCCTTTTGCTGTAAACCTCCCCTTGCTGTATCCCGATATTGACAAGCATATCCAAATTATTATTGAAGAAAAAGTGCCCATAGTTTTTACCAGTGCGGGCAATCCCAAAACCTGGACCTCCCTTTTGAAGGAAAAGGGCATTACCGTGGTGCACGTGGTGAGCAGCAGCAAGTTTGCCAGAAAGGCCCAGGATGCGGGCTGTGATGCGGTGGTGGCAGAAGGCTTTGAAGCTGGGGGACATAATGGGCGGGAGGAAACGACCACCATGGTGCTGGTACCTGCCGTTAAGCAATCCATTTCCATTCCATTGATTGCGGCAGGCGGCATTGCCACAGGCCAACAAATGCTGGCAGCCATGGTGCTGGGGGCCGATGCAGTGCAAATTGGCAGCCGGTTTGTTTGTACGCCGGAAGCATCATCCCATCCAAATTTCAAA
This sequence comes from Chitinophagaceae bacterium, assembly GCA_023251255.1. Taxonomy (GTDB): domain Bacteria; phylum Bacteroidota; class Bacteroidia; order Chitinophagales; family Chitinophagaceae; genus UBA1930. The sequence goes on along the minus strand of JAHEZD010000110.1, from coordinate 867 downwards.
CAGGCCATCATTGAATCACAAGAAGGTGATACCCTGCTCAGCATGAAGAAAGTTGTTCCGGTCCGTTTATTGAAAAACAAGTTTGCGGATGAGGTAAGGGCTGCTGAACTACAGGGTGCCACTGCTGATGAACTTAACCAGCTATTGGGCAGGGCAAGGGCCAAGAAGGGGATGTTTGAGGGCGATATGGACGAGGGGGAACTGGAGATTGGGCAGGTAAGCTGTACCATCCATACCATAAAGCCTGCTGCTGCCGTGGTGCAGGAAATTTGGGACGATTTCACCTTGGCAATACAAAAGCTTATTGGCTGAAAAAGCCAATTCAATGGCCGATAACAGTACAAGTAACTATAGGTAGTGACTCATTTTGAACTATTGTCAGAGCTTGCCCCGATTTTTCATCGGGGTTGAACCTGTCGAAACCCTGTTAGAATCACGATAGAAAATCGCCTTCGACAGGCCTGCCTGCCGACAAAGGCAGGCCCAGGCTGACATTCTTTGTAGGAAAGAATATTCAAAATGAGCCACTACCGAACTACGAAAGATTTTCTATTTTGAAAAAAACTGTTTAGTTTAGTGCTTCATTAAACCTCGGCTGCTATGAAAAAAATATTGTTCTTCATTGCTGTGATTGGTATTAGCCATGCTTCATTTGCCAGTGGCAGTGAAAAGAAAACGGAACCAATGGTTTCCGGGAACGTGGTGGATGCTACCACCAAGAAACCTTTGGCCGAGGTTACTGTAACTGCTATTAATACGGCTTCCAAAAAAGAGCATATCATTACCACGGACGCCAATGGTGATTTCAAAATAAGCCAATTGCCCATCGGTACCTATAAGTTCAGGTTCCAAAAAGACAATTACAAG
>JAHEZD010000109.1 GCA_023251255.1 Chitinophagaceae bacterium | reverse complement strand
TGTTGGCGACCTGTTCCATAGCCATGCCAATAAGGAAATGGAGCTGTTCAGTAAATGGCGAAAGGATTTCTCACAACTCACCTTCCATTTAATAAAAGGCAATCATGATATTTTAAAAGATGATTGGTACAGCGAAAATTCCATCACACTTTATCAAGAGGATATGATTATTGATGGGTTCAGTTTTATACACGATCCTACCAGCGACCAGCTACGGACAAGCAGCAATTATATTTTCTCAGGCCATGTCCACCCCGGCGTATCATTAAAAGTGGGAAACAGGCAAAGTCTTGGCTTCCCCTGTTTCCATTTTGGCAAAAGCATGGCTGTACTGCCTGCATTCAGCCGCTTTACAGGCATCAGGACAATGAAAGTAAATGCAACCGACCATGCTTATGCCATCGTGAACCAATCGATTATAAAAGTATAGGCATCCAACTTGGGCCTGACTGTTGGCGAAGGTTTTCCAAAGACAATTTTGAGGTACTGTACTTGGCTACACACTTAACTAGGAGACTTAATGGTAAGAATTGCATTTGATAAAATTTATTCCCATCCGTTGCCAGAAGGCCACCGCTTTCCCATGCTCAAATATGAACTGATTCCGGAGCAATTGATGTATGAAGGAAGCATAACGGGAGCCAATCTTTTTACACCGGCCACTTGCAACGAAGAAGTTGTTTTATGGACACATGACAAAGCCTATTACCAAAAACTGATCGAGCAAACATTATCAGCATCCGAACAAAGAAAAATTGGCTTCCCTCAATCACCAGCATTAACCCAACGGGAATTGATAATTACACAAGGTACTATAGATTGCTGCCACTTTGCCTTTGAGCATGGGACAGCATTAAACGTGGCTGGTGGCACGCACCATGCTTTTGCTGAAAAAGGCGAAGGCTTTTGTCTGTTGAACGATATGGCTGCTGCTTCCAATTATTTATTGAAGAAGAAATTAGCAAAAAGCATTTTGATTATTGATTTGGATGTGCATCAAGGCAATGGCACAGCCAAGCTTTTTGAAAATGAAACAAGGGTATTTACTTTCTCCATGCATGGCGAACACAATTATCCCTTCCACAAAGAAAAAAGTAACCTGGATATTCCATTAAAGGATGGAACTGATGATAATGGTTACTTGGGTATCCTGAAGGAAACTTTACCAAAGTTGATAGAACAGGTAAAGCCTGATTTTACCTTCTTTTTATCTGGCGTTGATATTTTGGAGACAGATAAATTTGGTAAGCTGAAAGTCACCTTGAACGGTTGCAGGCAAAGGGATGAAATTGTTTTTACCGAATTGAAAAAGCATCAAATCCCTGTTACAGTTGCCATGGGTGGAGGCTATTCACCAGATGTAAAAACGATTGTGGAAGCCCATTGCAATACATTTAGATTAGCAATTGACATGTTCAATTAAAAAACAGGAATGAAAAACAAACAAATAAAAATCCTTGGCATTTCAGGGAGCCTCCGCCCAGATTCATCCACTGCAGTTGTGCTGAAAGCAATAGAAAAACTGTTACCGGAAAATGTACATTTTACTTTATACAATGACATTGGCCAGCTTCCACATTTTGATGGGAGTGAAATTGTTGGCGATGAAATTACCAACTGGAGGAAATCTTTGCAAGAAACCGATGGAATCATCATCTGCACACCTGAATATGCTTTTGGCATGCCCGGTTCCTTGAAAAATGCATTGGACTGGACCGTTTATACAGGTGATTTCGTGAACAAGCCCACCGCATTGATTACGGCATCATCGCAAGGTGAGAAAGGACATGCTTCATTGTTACAAACACTAACTGCCCTATCTGCAGACATGAGTAATGAAACCACTTTGCTGATATCGTTTATAAGGGCAAAACTGAATGAGCATGGTGAAGTAAAAGATGAAGCTACACGCATTGCTTTGCAGAATTTGGTTACCGCTTTTTTATATAAACTTAGTCAAGCAGCATAAAGTATACCCCCAACTATTTAGCTAAAAATAAAGGCCCTGATAAAAAATCAGGGCCTTTATTTAAACGGTAGGCAGCAAAGTATTACCAGTATAAACTGTATAGGGCAACCAATATTCCACAAACCAACATGGCCCCAATGGCAAAACCTTTATTGGTTTTGAACATGCTGCTATCAACTTCCAATCCCTTGGATGCAATACCCTTCTTTGCATCCAGTAAACTGATAATTACCATCCCTATTACGGAGATGATAAATACAAAACCCATTCTATCAAGGAAAGGAATTTCATATAGGTAGGAGCCATTTTTCTGTTGTACCAATGTGGCAAAGCCAGACGGGCTCAAAAATTCAAGGTTCATTATTTTAGGCAGGAACTTGAACAATACAGACAAGGCAAAACCTCCAATTGTGGCAAACATCGCTGCATTGGAACTTGCTTTCTTCCAGAAAAAGCCCAGGATGAACATGGCAAAAATACCCGGACTTACAAAACCTGTATATTCCTGGATGAATTCAAACCCACCTTTTTTATCAATGCCCAACAATGGAGCAATAATCACTGCAATAATCATGGCAGCAACAACCGTAACCCTACCAATCCACACCATTTTGTTTTCATCAGCATTGGCGTTGATTTTCTTTTTGTAAATGTCCAAAGTAAAAATAGTGGCAATACTATTGGCCTTACCAGCAAGAGAGGCAACAACTGCGGCGGTCAATGCTGCAAAGGACAATCCCTTTAATCCTTCGGGCAATAGGTTCAATAAGACTGGATAGGCCCTATCGGGATTCAATTCGCCAGCTTGCAACATTTCCTGTTGGAAGTTCCCTTCTTTGTGAAGTACATAAGCTGCAATACCAGGCAGCACCACAATTACAGGCATCAGTAGTTTCAGGAATGCAGCAAACAGGATACCGCTACGTGCAGTCTTCAGATCTGCCCCCAGTGCACGTTGGGTGATGTACTGGTTACATCCCCAATAATTCAGGTTCACGATCCACATGCCCCCAATCAACACTGTTAGCCCCGGCAAGCTTGGAAAATTCGAATTGCCCTGCTTCAATATCATGTGGAAATGGTCATTGGCATGCGTTGTCATCAATTTGAACCCGTTCACCACCCCTTCGCTGCCATAATGTTTGGATACCATGTTCAAGGCAAGATAAGTAGTGACCAACCCTCCCAGTATCAAAAAGAACACTTGGATTACATCGGTATAACCAATCACCTTCATACCGCCCAACGTAATAAAAATGGCAAAAATGGCAAGCACGTACATGCATAAGGTAAGGTTCAAGCCAGATACACTACTGATGGCCAATGCCCCTAAATACAATATGGAAGTAAGGTTCACCACTACATACAATAGTAGCCAGAAGATAGCCATAATCATGGCCACGGTTGAATTGTACCGTTGGCTCAGGAACTGTGGCATGGTGTAGATCTTGTTCTTCAAATACACGGGTATGAAGAAAATGGCCACAATCATCAATGTGGCAGCAGCCATCCATTCATAAGTAGAAATGGCCAGGCCCATTTTAAAACCATTGCCACTCATACCTATAAACTGCTCAGCAGAAATATTGGAAGCAATCAGTGATGCACCAATTGCCCACCAAGTTAGAGAGCCTTCGGCTAAAAAATAATCGTGCGATGCAGAAACGCTTGCTTTCTTTTTTTTGTAGTAAATAAAGAACCCGTAAGAAGCAACAACAATAAAATAGAACAGGAATACAATGTAATCCTTTGTGTGCAATGAATTCATGATGGCTGTTGGTTTAAGCAATTAAAAAAGAATCCCGAAGGTATACTGCTATCGGGATTCAATACGAGATATGGTTTAAATAAAACGGTTGATGATATTTTCCAAATATTCCTGCTTGCCACTGGTAACAGCGGGTTCACCCTTTTCAATAGCGTAGGTCCTTAAATCTTCCAAGGTCAATTTACCTGTTTCAAACTCCTGGCCCTTGCCGCTATCAAAACTTGCATAACGGTCTGTACGTATTTTCTTATAGTCCGATTGCTGCAATATTTTATCTGCTGTAATCAATGCCCTCGCAAATGTGTCCATTCCACCAATATGGGCATGGAACAGGTCGGCAGGGTCAGTAGAGTTCCTCCGGATTTTTGCATCAAAGTTTACACCACCTCCTTGCAATCCACCAGCTTCAATAAATACCAACATGCATTCCGTTAACTCATTGATGTTGTTGGGAAACTGGTCCGTGTCCCAACCATTCTGCATATCACCCCTATTGGCATCCAGACTGCCCAGCATATGGGCATCGGCAGCCACCTGCATTTCATGCTGCATGGTATGCCCAGCAAGCGTTGCATGGTTCACTTCCAAATTGATCTTGAAATCGCTTAACAAATCATATTGACGCAAGAACCCTATAACCGTTTCTGCATCGTAATCATATTGGTGCTTGCTTGGTTCACAAGGTTTTGGCTCTATGAAGAATGTTCCTTTAAAACCATTGGCCCTTGCATAATCCTTTGAAGCATGCAGGAACTTGGCAAAATGATCCTTCTCACGTTTCATGTTGGTGTTCAATAGGCTCATGTAGCCTTCCCTACCACCCCAGAACACATAACCGGCACCACCTAGGTCAATAGTTGCATCAATAGCGGCTTTTACCTGTGCTGCACCATGTGCCAGCACATGGAAATCTGGATTGGTGCTTGCTCCGTTCATATACCTCCTATGCGAAAACAAGTTGGCAGTACCCCATAATAATTGTACACCACTCGCTGCTTGTTTTGCTTTCAAATAAGCAGTCAATGTTTGCAGGCGGTTATCATTCTCCTTGATATCATTGCCATAGTCCACTACATCCACATCGTGGAAGCAATAAAAAGGGATGTTCAGCTTTGTCAGGAATTCAAACGCAGCATCCGCTTTGTCCTTGGCGCGTTCTACGGCATCTGTTTTTACATCCCATGGAAAAATATGTGTTGGTCCCCCAAAAGGGTCAGCACCCGTGCCGCAGAAGCTGTGCCAGTAGGCACCTGCAAACCTGAACCATTCTTTCATGGTCCTTCCAGCAACAATGCGGCTTTCATCGTACCAGCGAAATGCCAAAGGATTATCACTTTCCACCCCTTCAAATTTGATTGCGGGAATGCCCTTAAAAAACTCCTTATCTCCTAATAAAACACTCATGATATAAAATTTTATTTTTTTAATTTATATTTAGTCAAGTCCGAAAGTCGGTAAAATTTGAAAGACAGAAAGAAGTAATCGTTGGCTAGTGTATCCTTCCGGACTTTCGGTCTTCCTACTTCCTAACTTATATATGCTTCATCAATAATTCCTTCCAGCCTTCATATACTTCATTGTATGCCTCATGCACAGTGGGTTCAACCACATTCAATACTCCCATGCGCCGGAATGCCTCACGCTCACTGGCGAAAAATTTAGCTCCGATACCTGCCCCTTTCGCAGCGCCAACAGCGCCATCCGTTTGGTAGAGTTCAATGGGTACATTGGTAGCATTGACAAATGCACTGATGAACACATCACTCAAAAACAAATTGGCCTTGCCTGCACGGATAACCGTTGGATTGATACCGTTCTCTTTCATAATGTCCAGTCCATACCTGAAAGAAAAAGCAATGCCTTCCTGCACCGCCCTGAAAATATGAGCCTGCGTATGCACATTGAAATTGATGTTCTGGTAGTGCGCCCCAATGGTTCTGTTATTGAAAATCCTTTCTGCTCCATTACCAAAAGGCAGTACAGACAGTCCTTCCGAACCGATAGGAATTTGTTTTGCTGCTTCGTTCACTGTTGGATAGGTGATGTCCGCAGCCAATAATTTTTTGGAGAAGCTGTTTGCAATGCCCGTTCCGTTGATGCAGAGCAATGTTCCAATCCTTGTTTGTTCATTGGTATGGTTTACATGTGCAAAACCATTGATCCTTGATTGTACATCGTAGCTCAACGTATCACCTACGCCATAAATAACACCACTGGTGCCTGCTGTAGCAGCCACTTCGCCCGGCTGCAGCACATTTAATGAAAGTGCGTTGTTCGGTTGATCGCCAGCCTTGTATGTAACGGGAATATTTGCGGGCAATGATAAACGCTGTGCAATGGCCCCGTTCAATAAACCATGCTCACTGAATACATCTTTAATCGTGGGGATGATGGAAGAACTGAACCCAAAATGGTCCATTATATCCACTGAGAGTTCCTTGTTCCTGAAATCCCAGAATACACCTTCTGACAATGCAGATATGGAAGTCGTGATTTCCCCTGTCAGTTTCATGGCAATGAAATCACCGGGCAGCATCACCTGATCAATCTGTTCATAGATATGCGGTTCATGCTCCTTTACCCAAGCAAGTTTGCTGGCAGTAAAGTTTCCGGGGGAGTTTAAAAGATGCGACAGGCATTTTTCTTCACCAATGGCTTCAAAAGCTTTGTTACCAATTTCCACGGCACGGCTATCGCACCAAATAATACTGTCACGCAAAACTTTCTGTTCCTTGTCCACGCAAACCAGGCCATGCATTTGATAGGCAATGCCAATAGCTACAATGTTTGCAGGATTGTACTGCTGGGTGGCATTGACTTTCAAAATGGCCTGCTGCACATGATCCCACCACATATTGGGGTCCTGTTCGGCCCAACCTGTTTGCAAAGAAGTAATGGCTGTTTCGGTTTCTGGATATTGTGCCGATGCAACACATTCCTGCGTTTGCACATCCACAACAGCAACCTTTATAGAAGAAGTCCCAATATCAATTCCAAGCAGTAACATACAGCAATTTGTTCTTGTTTACAATCGTGCTATTCCCACATCAAAATTTCTCTTTTATAACCCATAGCACAACTGCTATGTTCAAAATAAAATATGCTATCTTATCAACTAATCCTATTTTCATGTTTATTTACTGATAAGATAACGGCTTTTGTACATGAAGACCCTCATTCAGAAGATACATATTGAAGAACAGCATTCCTTTGCCTGCAATATTTACCGCACACCAACCTTTGAAACCAATTGGCATAAACATGAAGAAGCCGAATTGATTGTTATTACAGAAGGTCATGGCACAGCAATGATCGGTGACTATGTAGGCGAATACAAAATGGGTGATGTTTATTTCCTTGCTGGCAACCTGCCCCATTGGTTCAGGAAGCACCAGCCCAAGATGGTTGGCAGTGCAGTGGTCATACATTTCAAGCAGGATGTTTTTGGTGCACCCTTCCTACAAATGCCTGAAATGAAATCGCTGAACAATTTCCTGAAAAAAAATGATGGCATCTTCCTGCAGAAGAAATTAAAAAAAGAAATCGGTTCAGCCATTGCGGTCATCGAGCAGGCCAAAAGTTACCAGCGTGTCTTTCTGTTATTGCAGTGCCTACAAAAAATAAGCGCTTCTTCAAGCTATATAAGCCTCACCCAGAATTTCAGTTCATCCAATAGCAATATCAACCCCGCTATTGAGAAGATCATTGACTACTCCTTCAACCACTATCTGGAACAGGTTACCCTGCAGCAAGTGGCAGAAGTAGCGGGCATGAGCATACCCACTTTTTGCAGGTTCTTCAAGAAGAACATCAAGAAAACCTATTTTGATTTCCTGCAGGACCTGCGTATAAGCCATGCCTGCAAATTGCTGAACAATACCAACAAGCCCGTTCTGGAAGTTTGCTATGAAAGTGGCTACAATAGTTGGGCACACTTCAGCAAGCAGTTCAAGCATGTAAAGCAGCTAACGCCCACACAGTACAGGAAGCAGTTTGAGGAGTGAGGGAAACACAATGGCACAGATTGGAAGATGAAAACGGATTTTGAATACATCAACGATAAAATTACAGACACGGGAAATACATTGGTGCATCTACAACTCAACATTCAAAATTCATCATTCAAAATAATCATCCCCTCCTTCCTTTCAAGATCTGATAGAAACTCCTGCTCCTGATTTCTTCAATGGTCAATCCAGTGGCTGTTGCCTCTTCTTCCGTAATGGCCCCGCAGTTCATGGCTTTCAAAAAGAAATTCAATAGGCCCTGGCCCGTTGCAGCATCGTCAAAAATATCACCCGTTAAAGTGGAGATGGCTGCACGCTCCACAAATATCTTCAAGCGGTGCGTGGCATCTTCAATGCTGCTCAAAAAGAAATTGTAAGTGGCTGCATAACGCATGGGCACCTGCGCAGGGTTCAGGTCCCAACCTTGGTACATACCATTGATCAATGAATGCATGGTATGGCTGAAACCTATCTTCCAACCACGGTGAACGGCTTCACGGTTCTCTGCCAATTGTTCAAAGCTTAGGTTATCGCCACGGTGTGGACCAATGGGCATCACGTTGGTGGCGCCATCACTTAAAAATATACCTGTGCCACCAAGGGCCACTTTGGTAACATGGTGTGCAAAGTCGCACACACTGTGTGCCATCGTTTGGTACTTGGCGGTGATGCCACAAGAAGCGGTATAATCATAGGTACCAAAATGTGCAGCAATCAACCTGCCTTCCCCGGCACGTACAATGCGCATCAATGGGTTCCTGCCCTCTTCGTCCATGATAATCTGCGTGGCTTCCACCATGGTCTCCATTTTCAATGTACCTGCTGGCATGGAGAATTTCTGTTCGATGATTTCAAACAACCTTATCAAAGTGATCACCTGTTCGGGTATGGTTACCTTGGGCAGCATCACCACAAAATTCTCCGGCAATTGGCCATTTGTTCTTTCCAATAAAGTGGTCAGGAAAATATCCAATGTCCTTACGCCCCTTGCTTTCAAATCTTCCGTAAAGGGCTTGATGCGTATGCCAATGAACGGTGAAATGGTTTTGTTCTGCATACCTATAGCCAGTTCATTGGCAGCATTTACAGCAGTTGCATCTTCTTCCGCATCGGGGCGGTTGCCAAAGCCGTCTTCGAAATCTATACGGAAATCTTCTATCGCTTCTCGCTTGAGCTTGGCGATGATCTTATTGTAAACAGAATAGGAAAGCCAGGCATGTTCTTTCTTCCTTGCTGCTTCGGTCATATTGTCCAAACGGGCCGTAAGGTCTGCTATGTCTGCTTCTGTATGTGGCAAGTGTTCATACCCATCCAGTTTCAGCACGTTGGCCAGTGTAACAAAGTTGGGCGAATACTGCAGCAGGTTCCTTAAAGCCACTTCCCCCATTTTATGGGTAGTGTCGCTTTTGAACAAATTGGCACCACCATAAACTGTATGCACCGCCTGACGCTCCGGTTTATCGCCGGGATAGGTTTTCTGGAATTTAAGGTTGGCCGCTTGGAGGGTGTTGAGTAAACTGTCTTTCTGTTCGTTGGGTATTGATAAGTTCATGAAGAATTATTTTGAATGATGAATTTTAAATGTTGAATTAGGAACCACGGTAAGTGCTGTATCCATAGGGGTTCAGCAGCAAGGGAATATGGTAATGCTCATTGGTGGTGATGCTGAAAACAATTTCCACATAGGGATAGAATGTCTGGATGGACTGAAGCCCAAAATAAGTGGCTGTTTCAAACTTCATCTTATAGGCACCAAACGCCAGTTGTACATCTTTGTGCAATAGGTCTGGAATGCGGCCATCCGCATTGGTGGTACCCTGTGCCATTTGCTTCCATTCGTTGTCCTCCTGCTGGAACAAAGTAATGGTTACGCCCGATGCGGGTTTGCCCTTGGTGGTATCAAGGATATGGGTAGTTAGTTGGCTCATTTAATTATTTTAAATTTTGAATGCTATATTTTAAATGCCTTCAACGGGCAGCAATTAACAGATGAAGTTTGTGCTGGCGGAAACCTCCGACAGGCTCTGGCTGACATACATTTTATGAAAGCAATTTCTCAATCCGCAGCTTGGTAATTTTGTTCTGTTCATCGGCAGCAATTTTTATTTCGCCCGCAGGGTCATTTGGCAAACGCTCCAGTAACAATTTCAGCATTTCCTCGGCCGACTTCCCTGTTGCACAAACAATAAAGATATAGCCAAACTTGTTTTCATAATCATCATTGCCTTTGGCCAAAGCTTCCAATGTTTGCTGTGAAGCCGTGGCCGCACCGCTCTGCTCCCCCGATGCCCAAGTGGCAGTGGAAGTAAATTTCTTTTGTAGGCTTTCGATATCGCCAATTTTAGGATGGTGGGCAAAAGCTTCCAGCCAATCCTGTTCGGCACACTGCCACCATTGCTCCTCCGCATCTTCCAGTATCTCCACCATATCGTCTGCTGGAAAATAGGCAAGCATTCTGTTTACCCATGAAACGCTGCCACAACATTTGAGCAGTTCCTCCTTGAGTTGTTCTTTGGGCAGTATGTTCAGTTCGTGTAAGGTCATTGTTGAGTGATGTTAGTATTATTTTGTTATCCTTCCCCATAACCTCATCCTGCTAATGCCACCATCGGGGAAGATAGTCAGTTTAACATGGGTAAAAGCTTCTTGGCTGTCACTTTTGAATGCATGTTCAACATCTGCCTGCAATTTGCTTTGCGGCAGGATGGTCTTCCAATCGGCATTTTTTAAACTTTCCTCATCGTCACCACCAATCACAGCACCTTCAACCATGCAGGTATCCGGATAGTTGCCCTTGAAATGACAGGTATCAATCAGCAAATGATCGATGATGCCCTTGTGTGCCAAACGCACAATGACCCAGTCCCTGTTATTGGGTGTGCGGTTGCGTTTTGTTTCCCAACCATCACCCATGTTCACGCCACGGCCGGGCATGATGAGGTTGTCCATGTGCGAGAAAAACATATCGTTGCACAGAACGGATTTTGCACCGTTGGTAGCTGCCGCCAGATCAATGGTTTCAGTTTCGCCCACTGCATCCCAATCCCTGAACACTTCACCATACACCTTTAAACGTGCTACCCCTCCATCTGGATAGATATGCAGTTTAAGGTGCGTATAGATATTCCTGTCACCTACTTCGTACAGGTTCTGCGAACCGGGACCGAGCGGTGATTTTGGAAGTATCTCCTTCCACGCCACTTTGTCCCAATCTATCTGGTCAACATTTTCAACTCCTGAAATAGTGCAGGCTTCAATGGAAGCATGTGGCGGATGGTTGCCCAGGAAAAAATTGGTATCTATATCCACACCATGGATCTTTCCCGAAGTGGCCAATTGTATAATGCACCAATCATGGCCTGGCGTTCTTTTGCGCCTGCTCTCCCACCCATCCATCCATTTGCCACGGTCGGTATATTTATCGGCAATAAAAATGCCCCTTCCGGGTTTCAACAGGTTTTCTTTCTCCGCAAAAAAATCATCTGTACACAATAAAGCCTTGCCGCCCAATCGTTCCGCTGCAAGGTCCGTGAGTTTTGTAAATTGAGGTTCGTTCATACAATCGTTTTGATTTGTCGCAAAGAAAATGAAGTTCTTCCTGATAAATGCCTTGAGAGTAGTTCGACAAGCCCGCCTGAACGGAACGGGCAGGCTCAAGGCTGACATTCACTTATCGAAAAAGAGCCTTCCCTTTGTTCAGTTTTATAAATTTATGTTGGTTATACACTTCCTCGCCACCAAGATAGGCTTTCTCCACCATGCCTTGCAGCACTTCATTCATGTACGGAGTGATGTTATGGCGGTGATGGATATAGTCTTCTGTCACGGTAAAGGTTTTATCTGCATCCCAAACAACCAGGTCTGCTTTATGGCCAACTGCAATTCGACCAATAGAACCCTCTTTGCCAATCAGTTTTGCTGGATTGACGCATAACCATTTGGCCACATCAACAATGGAGCATCCCCTTTTCCTGGCAGCAGTCCACAGCACAGGCAATGCAAATTGGATGGATGAAATACCGCCCCATGCTTTCATGAAATCCCCATCATCCAAACGCTTCATATCCGGCGGTGCAGGTGAATGGTCCGTGGCCACAAAATCAATGGTCCCATCTTTCAGGGCCTGCCACAGCAGGTCATTATTGGACCTTTCACGGATGGGTGGTGCACATTTGAACTGTGTTTGCGCATCCCTTATATCCTCTGCGTTGAAGTACAAATAATGCTGGGCCGTTTCCACCGTTAGTGGCAGTCCTGCCTGCTTTGCTTTTGTTATCTGCCCTAGGGAGTTGGCTGAAGAAAGATGCACAATATGTGTCCGGCAATTGAACTCCCCGCAAAGCCTTATCATCATGGAAATGGCATTGTCTTCCCATTCCTTCGGGCGTGAATACATATAGTCCATGTAGGATGTATTCACCATTGGCCTTTCACCACTCAACTCCGCACTCAACTCGCAATGCACCAATAAAGGCAGACCATGTTTAGCAATGAGGGGCATGGCCTTCCGCAGATCATCTTCTGTAACGTTGGGAAATTCATCAATGCCCGAATGCGTGAGGAATGCTTTGAAGCCCAGCACCCCTTTTTCAATCAACGGTTCTATCTCCTGCTCGTTCCCGGGAACAAGCCCACCCCAGAAACCTACATTGGTATGCAGCTTACTTGTCAAGTTGGGTTTGTCGAAGTAGGTGGAAGCCAGCTTTTCATCAAATGCCTTTACGGTTGTTGTTACTGGCGATGCATTCAGGGGCATGTCCACCAATGTGGTGATACCACCAGCAATGGCTGCCTTGGTAGCGGTATCGAAGCCTTCCCATTCCGTTCTGCCCGGCTCATTGATGTGGACATGCGGGTCAACAATGCCGGCCATCAACACCTTATCTCCTGCATCATACAAGTGCGCCGACTGCACCAGCCCATGTTCAATGGCTGTGATCGTCCCATCCTCAACAAAAACTGTTGCCTCCACAATGGAACCATCAATGATTACTTTGTTGCTATGTATGGCTTGTTTGTACATCTGCTAATTTTAAGGATGGTCAGGCTTATCGAAACCGATTTCTGCAACCACCTTCGACAGGCTCAGGCTGACATCAAAAAAGAAAAGTAAACGATAAAAATAAACAACTATTTTTATTGTTGCCCTTTTAATAACTGCTTATGCTGAATGTAATTGTCTATAGTTGTTGTGTCGCCATATTATTGATGCTCGTTGTCATTTCATGGAGGTTGGCTTTTCTGGAAAAGGAAGCCAAGCAGGATGAAGATGAAACCTTCAAGGAAAAGCTGGAACTCAGCAAGGGCTTTGTATATGCAGCCATACTACTGACCATTGGCTGCATCATTGGCTGCTCCTATTTACTACTGCAAGGAACGGTTTACGAAGGCCACCTCACCGAGTGGCTGAACATTGGTGTTCGCGTTATGCACATCACTTTTGGCATTGCCTGGATCGGGGCTTCCTTCTATTTTGTTTTCCTGGAGAATGCACTGAACAGGACCAAGGATGTGCGGGAGGAACTTGCGGGGAATTTATGGGCGGTACATGGTGGGGGCTTTTATTATCTGGAGAAATACAAAGTGGCCCCCAAGGTCATCCCCAAGGAACTGCACTGGTTCAAATATGAAGCTTACTTCACTTGGCTATCAGGTTTCTGCCTGCTGTTTGTGGTGTACTACTTCAATGCAAAAGCTACCTTGGTTGATACCAATGTATTGAAGCTCACTTCGTGGCAGGCCATTAGTATCGGTATCGGTTCCTTCATTATTGCCTGGATGATCTATGACCTGCTCTGCAAGACCCCTTTGGTCAAGAACGCCAACTGGTTTGGCGTGGTTGGGTTCATTTTATTGATTGGTTTTGCCTGGTTCTATGCCCATGTGTTCAATAGCCGTGCGGCCTATATACATTTTGGTGCCATGATTGGCAGCATCATGGTGGGCAATGTTTTCTTTGTGATCATCCCTTCGCAGAAGGCCATGGTGAAAGCTGCCAAGGAAGGAAGGCCCTTGAACCCGCAATTGGGCAAGAATGCCTTGCAGCGTTCCCTGCACAATAACTATTTCACCTTGCCCGTGCTGTTCGTAATGGTAAGCAACCACTTCCCCAGCACTTTTGGCAACGACCATTCATGGACCCTACTGGCTGCCATTTCCTTGGGTGCTGCTGGTGTGAAGCATTGGCTCAACGTGCGTGAACGTGGGCAGTACAATATGTGGGTATTACCAGCAAGTGTCCTACTGTTGCTGGGGGTGGCCTATGTTTCCGCCCCAGCAAAACCGGGTGAATGCAGCAAGCAAATTTCCTTTGCGGAAGTGAATGCCATCATCAACACACGCTGCATCCAATGCCATAGCAGTAAGCCCACCGATGATGTGTACACTGCAGCACCCAATGGGGTGATGTACGATGTGCCGCAGAACATTGTGAACCTGAAAGACAAGATCATGCAGCGTGTGGTGGTTACCAAAACCATGCCCCAGAACAACAAGACCAGTATGACACCGCAGGAAAGGGACGTGATTCGTTGTTGGATTGAACAGGGGGCTTCGTTAAAGTAATGTAATGTCACAATGGGGCCCTCGAAGTGTGAGGTTGAAAGAAGAAGTCCTTATGTAACCAGCAATAGGATGATGATTGAACTGTAGTGGCGTCGCACTCTTGTACTGAAGTATGGAATGGGACTTAGATAAAATACAACAAATCAAAATTTCACCACTAAATACTTAATTATATACCTAGGGTAAATACATATCAGCACTCATTAGCTGCTCAATTTAAAGTAATACAAGAAGGCTATTGATTAATTGTTATAGCGGATGACATTAAAAAAAGTAATGTCCTAATTTAAATAAGAAGAAGATGGCTCTAGTACTTAGATAAAAGCCCAATAATCTTCCTCCCATACAAAAGTGCCTTCGACTATCGCTCAAGATAAACTTGCAACAGAACCCTCCATAGAACCCCTTCAGTTGGCTACATAAAAAAGGGTAGCTTGAATATTTTTCCAAACTGCCCAAAGAATTTTGATACCATTATTGTGCGTGAACAGCAATGCTCATTTGAACAAACGGCTTTCCATTGGTTTGCTTAAAGCCAAGTGAAATTTTATCGCCTTCTAATACGGTAACAGGATGCAGCAAATCACTTTGCATTACTGTTTCACCAACTGCTGAAACAGTAATGGCTGCGGTCATGCCTGTTACAGCTCCATTTTTATAAACCGTTATGGAAATGGTATTGCTGGAATCGCTACCATTTGCATTGCTCATGGTGCCAAGTATGTATAATTTATCCAGTGTGCAGCTTACCGGCATTACTGTGGGCCTATAGTTTACCTTGCCTGCAAAGGAAGCTCCATTAAGTCCTGTATATATTAGTGAGTCGCTGGCCGATGTCTGGAAGCTGAATGCAAATGTTTGGCCAATGCTGCTTGCAATGGCTGGGCTGGTTACAGCATAGCTCTTTATCCAGTTGGAGGTTGGGCCAGCCAATCCAAAGCTGGTTAATGTTCCTGTATTGTTGTTCCCAGATTGGTCGTTCAATACCGTAAGTCCAGTATTGGTTCCTTCCGCTATGCCTTGGTCAAAATTGTAGGAAGCAAGCATGTCAGCAGAAACAAAAGCAACCGGGCTGTACATATCGGCTGCTATGGCACTTTCAGCAAGTGCCTTTTTGTATATACGCATTTCATCCATGCTACCTGTGTACCAATGTGGGCATAATGGTGAGCTTCCAATAGCAAATATTGCTGTGTTGCTAATACTAGGGGCCCCTACCAATGCAAGTGGCCCTGCTTCCAGTTTGCCATCCAAATAAATGGATGCAGTGTTTCCCTTCCTAACAAATGCTACATGGTGCCACTTACCATCAATAATGGAGGTACTGGTACCATTGAGCACATTATAGTTGTTACCTGCAACTTCAAGAAACAATTTGCTGTTGGTAATGCCACCTGTAATGAAGTTTAAGGCTGATCCGCAGGAAGCCCTCTTACTGAAGAATATCCCAGTGTTTATGCTTGTTGTATTTGCCCATAACTCAATGGTAAAGTCACCTGTACCAAAATTGCCTAATGTGGTGTTGGTTGTAACATAGCTTTTTGAAGCTTCAGTAAAACTCAATGCATTGCCAAATGGCTGTGCACTTACATTTATCACTGATAAAGAAAAAAGGATGAGGCTGGCCAATAGCTTGGCTGTTGAAGTAGTTTTCATAAACGGGTAAGGTTGGTTTAGCAGTAAATCTAGCAAACTTTTATTTCACAAATAAAATTTATAGTAAGTTGCTGTTTGTCGTTCAACCTTTAACTTCGGTACAAGCAAATGCCCAACGATGAAACCGATTGCCATCCTTTTATTCCAACTCATTGCCATGACAGCCACCGCACAACTGAAACCTATCACATCAGGTGTTTACCACTGGAACGAACTGCCCGTAAAGAAAGAGGCGCAACGGGAAATGCGTACCATCATGGAAGGCACCACCAATGAGTTCAGCTATTTTGAGGTCCATGCCACCACACAGGAAAAGGGCGCCACACCAAAACCACCCCATGCACAAACGGATATCGAGGAACTGATGATTATTAAGGAAGGAAAAATGAAAGCCACCATTGGCAGCAAAACTTCTGTGCTGGGTACAGGTAGTGTGTTGCTGATCCCTCCGGGTGAAATGCAGGCATTTGAAAATGTGGGTGATGGTCCACTGACCTATTATGTGTTCCAGTTCCGTTCAAGGAACGGTGTGGATATGGAAAGGAGCAACAAAGCTGGTAGCAGTTTATTATTGAATGCAGATTCACTGGCTTTTAAGGAATCTGCAAAAGGAAGCGGCAAAAAATATTTTGACCGTCCCACGGCTACCTGCAGCAATTATGAAATGCACATCACGCAACTGAACCACCAAGGGCCCAGCCATGCACCGCACCAGCATGTGGATACGGAAATCATCCTCGTGATTGATGGCGAAGTGGAAATGACAATAGATGGCCAACACTATAAAGCATCCGCAGGCGACCTCTTCATTGCAGAGAGCGGCAAGATGCATGGCGTTGGCAATGCTGCTGAAAAGTCATGCAGTTATTTTGCTTTTAAGTGGAGATAGGCTTACACCAATGGTTTATTGGCACCCTTCACTTCAATCTTTGCCAATGCAGTGTGTTTTCACCAGCATAGAATCCATCCTTCTATAAAATCCAATAGCAGGTTTGCACAAAGTGCAACGCTTGCAAGTATTTTGGATAATCAATTACGCCTCATTGCTAATCGTCATACCTTTTCTTCTTCTCTTCCTTGTATTCCATCTGTTCCAACAAGGATTCGGCCGTTGGATTCTTTGTTACGGCTACGGCCACTTGAAAAAGGGCAATCAACAAAATAACGGAGCCCAATATTTCCCCCCAGGTAATCATGTACCCCCACCAACTGTATACGGCCGCCTGCTCAGGCTTGGCAGGATTGTAGATCACTTCAACCGATTTGCCTTCGGGCAGGCTCCGCAGTACATAACGGGCATCAATGGCATAAGTCTTTTTGTTCAGCACGTAAACAGCCTTGGGTATTTTCTGCTGGCTGGCACTGTCGGGCAGCCAATGGATGGTGGCCAATGAAGTTTCCCCATCCACAAAATCCGGTTCGCGTGAATACACTATATATAAGGAGAAACAAACGAGGTAGAGAGCAATGATGCCTTTGTACATGACT
>JAHEZD010000108.1 GCA_023251255.1 Chitinophagaceae bacterium | reverse complement strand
TTGGAATGGGCCTTCAGTTTGAAAGCGGTGCTGAGCATCCTTTCATCCTTCGTCCGGTCAAGGCTGTAAAAGGGAATGGAAGATTTGGCCACTTCCGCCGTAACACGGTTGTTTTTGTCAAGCTGGTAGTTGGCCTCCACCGTATAGCCCATCAGTTGGTAATCGGGCTGGCTGCCATTGCTGCCGGTGGAATAATTGTACAGTTGCCGCCTGCCCGTAAAGAAAGTGGCAATGATATTGTTGCCATCCTTCAGGCCCCTGCCCACCCGTACCAATGCCATGTACTGCTGTGGCTGGTGGGCATCCTGCACCACCAGGTCCCTGAAGCGGTAGTTGATGCTGCCCACAGCTACGGCATAGTACCAATTGGGGTTGTACTCCACCTGCAGGCCCGAAATGCTGATATTTTTGGCAGAGAGTTCCGAATAGTCGGCCATGCCCCTGCCAAGGGAAAATGATTTGACGGATGAAAGGGTCTTATAGCCCTTGGGCAGGCTGCTATCGGGCATATCCAGTTTCCGCATGACCTTTTTCAACTGGCTGTAATTGTTGATACCGTCCACTTCATTGGTCAGGTCGTCCGAATTGCCCTTTACCCATAACTTGCCCTTTTCGTATGCCTGCTGCGCCTGCTCCAGTTGCTTGGCCAGTGAATCAAGTGCCTTCTGCTGCCTGCTGTACATGGCTTCCGCATGCTCCATCTTTTTATTGGCCGTGTCCATTGCAGCAATGTCCATGCTATCATTGCCCATGCCCCGCTTACTGAACTTGAATTGATTTACATCAATGGCCTCCATGGCCAACTGCTTGGCAAGGGCCGTTGTTTGCACGGTGGGGATGTTGCTGCTTGGTTTCCTGCCATAGAGTTCCCTTTCCTTCAGTTCCACCATCCGTTGCAGGTTGCCGGCACTTTCCATATTACGCTTCATGGCCGTATAGGCATTGAAACGCTTTTCGAAACTGCGGCGCAGGGCCAGCAGGGAATCCATGCTGATGAACTGCTTTACCCGCAGCTTCAACCGGTCCTTGATCCTGTTGTTGAACTCTTCAGGACTGAACTGGAGGTTGATATCCGAAAAATTCTTGAAGAGGCGGGAATTGCTGAACCTGGTGGTGAAATAGACCCGCAGGGGATAATTGTCCTTATAGGTAATGTCCAAATAGGTCTGCACCGTATGCTGGTAAATATCCCTTTCCATATAGGGTGTGTCCACATTGGAACGGTAGTTCATATCGTAGAGGACATTGCCATGCACTTTCAATAGGGGCGAATGCTTGATTGGCGGCACAGCGGTAACAGCAGGCACCCTGACAACAGGCACAGCCACAATAGCCCCCTTCTTCATCAGCAGCAAGGAACTGCCCTTGCAGCGGCCCATGACTATTTGGAACAGTACCGAATCCGATGGCTGCAGCCTGCCCATGCCCAGTAGGGAAAACGAACTGTCCTGCAAGCCGCCATCATAGCCCCTTCCGGCAGGCACCCATAGCTGGCCCTGCACACTGTTCAGTGTGCAATGGAAAATGGACAATATGGTAAAGGCAATGAGGGGCTTCACGTTTGCGGTTAATATCTATGAATGAAGAATGCGGGTATCCATGCGTGTTAACCTGATCAATGTTTTGCAGCTTTCCGCTTGAGTGTGTCAATCTCTTTTTGTTGCTGCTGGATGGTGGCGTTCTGGGTACCGAGTTGTTTATTTACCTCTGCTAATTGTTTATTGACTGCAATTAGGTATAGGGTCAGTTCCTCCACTTTCTGCAACAGCTTGGTTTGGTTACCACCTACATCCAGACCGTTTTGCTGCATCTCCGCAGCGGGAGCTATTTCAGGGAGGTGCTTGTTTGCCTTAACAAACTGCTCCACTTTATCCAAGGGAAGCAATTGGTAACTGCTGTCAAATACATAGTCGGCACCATCGGTGTTCACCACCACTTTATTGGCACGTACACTGCCTGCTACATCCAGTTTATAGGCTGCATTGGTTTGTGTGGATTGTCCTATTAGTAGATTGCCATTGGCAAGCATTTCAATACCAGAGCCAGCAACGTTTTCCTTCCGGATATGGAAACCGCCACCCGCATTTACCCCACCTTCCCACCAGGTACCTGAAGCAATCCCACCACTTCTACCATACCTTATAGCAGAAGATGAAGTTGCTGCGCTCCAAACCACATGTGGAGTGGC
This sequence comes from Chitinophagaceae bacterium, assembly GCA_023251255.1. Classification (GTDB taxonomy): domain Bacteria; phylum Bacteroidota; class Bacteroidia; order Chitinophagales; family Chitinophagaceae; genus UBA1930. Next base: position 15,397 of record JAHEZD010000108.1, on the reverse strand, counting down.
CAGCATAATACCAGCCGCTCCAGCGCCAATGGTTACATATTGGGTACCTCCTGTTTCAGAGGGCGTACCAGTGACGCCATCCCCCCATAGGGAAGTAGTTTTTACGACAAAATCCTCCCAAGCAGTTTGGCCCGGTGTATGCACATGCAGTTTGCCTTGTGGGTCTGTGGTACCAATGCCCACTTTCCCATTCTTCAATACGGTTACCGCATTGGACCTAGCGGAAATGCTGGTCCCGTTCCCTATTTCAAATAAGGGATCGGTGCCCACCCAGGAAAGACTGTCCACACTAATACTGTTATTGCCATAGTGGTTGAAATTACCAAAAACAGTGCTGCTATAGGAGCGTGCAATACTGCCAAGGCCAAAGCTTGAAGCATAGTTCCCCTTGGCTGTCCCGCTTCCAAATGCCGAGGAGTACATGCCGATTGCGGTTGAAGCACCCATTGCGGTAGCTGCCGGTTGGCCAGCATAGGAATAACCAGATGCAAATGACCCTTCCCCCGTAGCTATGGAAGAGCCGAATGCGGTGCAATAAAGATCACCAGTAGTTGAATTGCCTGCTGCAAAGGAACTCTCTGCATTAGCATGGGAATCAAACCCGAATGCACAGGAAGCCCAGCCATCGGCAGACGAGTTTACGCCACTTACAAAAGTGTATTCTTCATTCGTACTGGTTCCATCCCCAAATGCAGCCGAATAGCCCCCATTTGCACCAACAGCACGGCCAAAAGCAAAGCTAGAATAAGTTGCTCCTGATGAGGAACCCATGGCAAATGAATAATCAAATCCTGCGCTACAGGCATTGCCAAAAGCAAATGAATAATTGCCCGACGCTACTGTAGACTCTTCTCCCATGGCAAATGACGCTTCTCCATTAGCATGTGCAGATTTGCCAAAAGCCACGGAAAAATCCCCATTTGCTACTACCTCTTGCCCATAAGCAAAAGACGATAAGCCATTTGCTATTGAACTATTACCTCCTGCAAACGAATAATCCGCATTGGTGGTTGAAGTACCAAAAGCTGTTGAATAATCATTATTGGCAGTGGCATTACTGGAAGCAAAAGCACCTGTAATTAGAACTGGCTTTTTGCCAATAGAAGACTTGTTGGGTATGCGTAGGTTATCACTCCACTGGATACTGGACTCCTTACCTGTCCTGAAAGCTGAGCCAGGAGCAGTTTTCTTTGAAGGCAAACCTTTCTCGCTGCCTAAATATACTGGCCCCAGCCTGCTGGGGCCAGTCCGGATTGCTATGCTGTTATCGTTACCGACAATGCTTTTGGCCATCAGTTCGGTACAAGTCAATAGCGTTACCGCTAGCAGGTATTTTCTCATGCAAGTAGGTTTTGTTCCAAACGGTCAACGCATCTGCAAAAGCAAAGCATTAAAAGTATGGAGTATGTTTATTGGTGTGGGTAAATTATGTAATATTGGGCTATGGGTGTCCGGTTATTGGTTTAAGTTGGTTGGTGGATTTGGTTGGAGTCAATCCTCACCAAATATAAGCACTGGTTTTATATTACAAAATTTAATTCGGTTATTATTGCGTAAATATTCCAAAAATCCTTGCACCAACACATATACACTTATAAACAAATACAACAAAGGAAAAAGAATCCTCTACGGAGCATCAAACCCCTTCCATCTGTCAATTGCGCTCCATCCGTCATTGCGGGCCCAAGCGAAGCAATCTGCATTCCCCAACGGAGCACCAAACCCCATCCGTCATTGCGCCCCTTCCGTCATTGCGGGCCCAAGCGAACGTCATTGCGAGCCCAAGCGAAGCAATCTGCATTCCCCAACGGAGCACCGAACCCCATCCGTCATTGCGCCCCTTCCGTCATTGCGGGCCCAAGCGAACGTCATTGCGAGCCTAAGCGAAGCAATCTGCGTTCCCCAACGCATCACTACGTCCCTACCTCCATCCGGTAACCGTTGGATACGAGGGGCCCGAAACATACAATAAAACACCACCCGATCATGGCCCTATTTACCCATCTTTTTTTTCATCTTCTGCTGCTCCGCCATCAAACTGTCTATCTTCTGCTGCTGCTCGGCCAGCAGCTTGTTTGTTTCGATCATGTACAGGGTCAGTTCCTCGATCTTCTTCAGGAGGGCTGCCTGCGTATCCCCTAGGTCAACACCTTTCTTTCCGATTTGCTCGGCAGACAGCAGTTCGGGCAGGTGGCTGTTCTGCTTGATAAATGCCTCCACTTTGTTCAGTGGCATCAGTTGGTAGTCCTTGCCGAAAACATAGTCTGGCCAGTCCGCGGCATCCACGGATACCTTGACCTTCTTGGCGAGTATGTTCCCATTTACGGAGAGCTTCTCCTGGGGATTGGTGGTACCGATGCCCACGTTACCGGATTGCCCCCTTACAGTGAACCTGCTTGTGATGGAAGAAGAAGTATTGTCTGCTGTATTCTTGGAAGCAATCATGAATGTTCCATCATTGGAAGAAGAAGTACCAAATGACAAAGTGGTGTTATTGGGCAAGCCAAACTGGTCCAATAAAACGCCCCCCTTTGTGCCATGCCAAACGCTGGAATTATTGTCATTGTACCAGAACAGAGGGAAATGGTAATCGGATTGGGTGGCAGCACTGCCCATATCAAGGCTTGCCATAGGTACTGCATTTGAAATACCGATTTTCCCACTTTTGAGTACGGTTAAGGCATTCGCCCTTGCGGAAATGCTGGCCCCATTCCCTATTTCGAATAAAGGATTGGTCGCTACCCAGGAAAGGCTGTCCACACTGATACTGTTATTGCCATAATAATTGAAATTCCCAAAAACAGTGCTGCTATAGGAACGTGCAATACTGCCAAGGCCAAAGCTTGAAGCATAGTTCCCCTTGGCGGTGCCGCTTCCAAATGCCGAGGAGTACATGCCAATAGCGGTTGAAGCACCCATTGCGGTAGCTGCCGGTTGGCCAGCATAGGAATAACCAGATGCAAATGACCCTTCCCCCAAAGCTTGCGAGGAACCGAATGCAGTGGAATATAAATCGAAAGCAGTGGAAGTGCCTGCAGCGAAAGAATTTTCACCGTTAGCGTGTGAATCATATCCAAAAGCTGTAGAAGCCCAGCCACCAGCAGATGAGCTCCCCCCTCCTACAAAGCCATATGCTTCACCCGCATATGTGCCATCCCCAAATGCAAAGGAATTGTCACCATTTGAGGTAGCATAAAATCCTCCTGCAAAAGAATAACTCCCTACTGCATTCGCCGCTTCCCCAAATGCAAAGGAACCCTGACCGTTGGCTGTTGAGTTTCCAAAGGCACTAGAATAGGCACTATAAGCAGTTGAAGTACCAAAAGCTACAGACCAATCCCCATAAGCATTTGCATCACTGGAAGCAAAAGCACCTGTAGGCGCCAGCATTCCCCTGATATATGGCCTAACTGGAACGCGCAGGCAATCACTCCAATGGATACTGGATTTTATGCCCGTTCTGAAAGCAGGTTCAAGAGCGACTTTTCTTGAGGGAAGTCCTTTCTTGCCGCCTATATATGCTGGTTCAAAACCGCTATGTCCAGTTGGGTTCCCCTTGTCATTATCAGCCACAGGAATGCTATTTGCCATCAGTTCCGTACAGGTAAACAGGGCTGCCATCAACAGGTATTTTTTCATGGAAATAGGTTTTGTCCCAAAAACAATTTACGCAATGCAGTAAATAGGGCGGTAGAAAGTGATTGGGTGTTAGGGTGCTTGATTATTGATTAAAATGATGGTGGATTCATTGGTAATGAATCCCTTACCGAATATAGGCATTGGTTTTATATCACAAAAAACAATTCCGTTATTATTGGGTAAATATTCCAAATCCTTGCATCAAGGTATATGGACCTGGCAGCCCATGCAATAAAAGGTCAATGGGTTAAAGGCCGTCCAGGTACAATCTGTAGGTTGCCCTGCTAGCCCAGCATGCTACTGCAGGTGCCGTTATTTCCCCTTTTGTAATAAGATGCTAAGCTAGGGGCTTATAAGACATTGCGCATGCGTATGATTACTGAATTTTTATACGTGCCAGCACGTAGTAATTTGCGTAAATTACGCAATTACACCGCCGTCAATAGCTGGCAATGCCTGCCCAAATAAAAGCCGATGATGGCCACCTTGTTGGCATCAATACATAGCTGAACCCCCGCTACATCTACTATTTGCCAGTGTACCCATGGGTTTATTTATACATAACCCAGCTTTGGCAACTCACCCAAAAAATCAAAGAAAATGTATCTATTTTTTTGTAAGCTTTTTTTTGTAAATTTTTAAAAGTTTACAAAAAAAAGTTTACATTTTTTTGTAACATTTCTTTAAGACTTTTTTTTCGGACATTAGTTTTTCATTATCGCCTATGACCTTCTTCACTACTTATTAAGAAGCTATTTACATGTAGCAATTGGGCCAAGGAGCAGCTACCCCCCTGCTGCCCAGTTCCTGTAAATGCATAGTGGAATTTCCCCGATTGAATGCTTGATTATAACAGCATGGGCCAACCTGCTGGTAGATATGGTATGCGGGAAATGGAGCAACCTGTATGACAACCCTTATTATAGAGGATAATGCGTTTATCCTAGCTAGCATGAAAGACAGCCTGCAGGCGCATTTTCCGCAGGCACAGTTACTGGCCACGGCCAGCAATGCCACCGAAGGCATGGAACAGTTGGCCACCCACCAGCCAGACCTACTGCTGCTGGATATGGACCTGCCCAACAATGCAGTCCATGATATACTGGCCACGCTGGGCAATTATTCCTGCGCCGTCATCCTGCTCACTTTCCATAGGAGCAAAGTTGTGGAAGCTATCCCCTTTAGGCCATTCAACGTTTTGATAAAGCCAGTGGACCTGTTATTATTTCGAAACGCTGTGTGCCAGGCTGAAAGCTGGATAAAGCAGCAAAAGGCACAGTTGCAGGTGCAGCAGTTGGCTGCCCAATTATTGGTGGTGGTGGATATGGCCAACAGGAAGGAGCAGTTCATTACACTGCGGCTGTCCAATGAACTGCGGAGGCTGTACCTGCAGGATATTGTACGCTGTGAGGCCAATGGCAACTACACCTATTTTTACCTGAACAGCGGGGAGAAAGTGGTGGCATCCTATGGCCTTTACCAGTACAGTGAAGCACTGGAAGCATACGGCTTCTTGAAGCCCAGCCAAAAGGCACTGGTAAACATGTCCTATATAAAGAGCCTCTCTTATGAGTACAGCATCTATGAACTGGTACTAAGTGACGGCAAAACAAGGGTGCCTGTAAGCCGCAGGCAATTGGAAAGCATCAGGAACAGGCTGAGTGGCGGCGTACAATGAATGATGGTAACGCATGGCCCAAGCCATCACGGCATTTTCTCAAACCCCTCCCATTTCACTTTCCATTTACCATTTTTGGGGATGCCCGGATTGGTGATGGGGCACCCATCGTAGCCCGCACACATCATGGCGATGGCCGTTAGCAGCCCACCATTGCCCGGTAGGTAAATGGTCAACCGGTCGTCCTGGTAATTATGTCCATTGTTCAAGTAGGTATTTTTCTGCACGGGCATGAGCAGTGCATCCATGGCCTGTTCGGGCCTGTTTAGCCTTGTGGCCGTCATGGCCGTCATGGGAAAGTCCCAGCCCCAGGTATCCTTCCAGCTCCAATTGTTCCAGATCCAATCAAAGGTATGCTGCATGGTGGCCGTATCCACCATGGCCGTTCTGGGCAACATGCCCAATGCGCCCAGCACCGAAGGATGGTCCGTCCTGTATTCCGGATTGGTGTAGGAATCCGTGCCGCTTTCCGTGAACAGGTACCTATCGCCCTGAACAGGCAGCGGTGATAGCTTCTGCAGCACATCGTCCCATTGCTTGTTGCGGGGCAAATGCAGGCGCTGTCTCCATTGCTGGGCTATATCCAGTGCCCAATGCCAATAGGCCAGCTCATAGGTGGGGTTGAAGGTCTCTTCCGCCTTGAACCTTTCCTGTGCGGGTATTACGCCCTTGCCCAGGATATACCTGCCCTTTGCAGTATCATAGTAAGCAAAGGATGCCATGAAATCCGCCGTGGCAAAAACAAGTTCCCTGTATTTCTTCAACGTCTGTTCATCCTTATGCTTCCGGTAGCAGAGCTCCGCAAATGAAATGACATGGGGCTCCTGCCAGATCAATAATGCCCCGATGGAGGAGGGCGTTTCCCTGCCTTCATTGTCGGTCATCTTCTGCCAGCGCACCCCCTGGTACCCCTGCCGCTGCGCAATGGCCCGGGCCTTGTCAAAAACAGTGCTGTACCAGTTCAGGCTTTTTTCCAGCAGTTCCGTCCTGCCCCATAATGCATAATGGTAAGCATGCCACCAGTGCATTTCCAAATGGGGCCTGCCGTACCAACTGTTATAGGTAAGCCCGGTTTCCTGCGGGGGGTACTGGTTACTGCACTGGATCCTGGTGAGGTACTGCGAAAGTACCACCCTGCGTTCCAGTTCATGGGCCCTGGGGTCCGTGCTCCCAGCAAGGTCAATGGCTGCGCCCGACTGCCAGAACTGCTGCCAGGAAGCCTGGCTGTTTTCCCTTACCCATTGGTAAGGCATGAAACGGGCCTGTTCCTTTGGGGAAAATTGGAAAGTGCACGCAAAGGAATCCTTGACTGGCAGGGCAATCAGAAAATGGTGCGGCTCCTGCTCCTTGATGGCCGTATAGTAGCAATTGAAGCCAACACAATAGGTTGACGTATCCATTTGGTGCCTGAAAACCACCCCTTCTTCCCTTACCACATAAGATGACCGGTGCCTGTCCTGGTCCCTGTAATTGGTGGCCACATCCTTGAACGCATCCGTGGGATAGGGGAATACCAATTTGATGCTGATGCGCTTTTCAAGCAGTAATGGCGATATAATCTTCACCGCAATGATATCCTTCTGCTGGTGGCAGAGGGTCACCACCCTTACGGGCATATCTTCCACTGTAAACATGGAGGTAATTTCACCCGTGTAGAGGTTCAATGATTGGTGCACATTTTTGATATCGTTAATGCCCGCTTCGCTCCCATCTTTCTTGCGGATAACGAAACCAATATTGCCCAGTTGCAAACGGTGGGGGTTCTGGCGGAACCAGTTCACCGCAGCCTTAACATGGTCCGGCTGTTTCAACTGGACGGAGTAGGGAACCTCCCTCCCGGCCTGGTGGTAATCCTTCAATGTTTCCTTGAACTGGTAGTTGGCCGTATCCACAAAACTGTGCCAGCCCCAAACACTCTGCGTTCCCAGTGCCACGCCCCTGGCGTATGCTTCGGGAAAGGACTGTAGGCCCGTAACATCCACCGTGAAGGCAAAGCCACCATTGCCAACGGACAGGGAAGAAAGGGAATCATAACGGGTGTTTACCACTGTATGGCGCAGCACCACGGCTTTCCTGTTAATGGGCTGTCCAACAATGCAGCAAACAATGAGCAACTGGCAGCAGATGGGGAGAAGTATTTTTTTCATAATAGGTTATTTAGGCTTTTAATACCAGATGGGCCATGCAATGTTTGCGGCCGGAGCCGCTTGCTGCACCACTGGTGTACCAGTGCTTTTGATTTTACCACAAACCTGCCCGTCCGGTCAGGCGGGGGCACAAAGACACAAAGGAAAAAACTTCGTTTTTTAATCCCAGTGACTTGCGAAGCACAGTTACCACTAAGCACACAAAGGAGGAAAGCAGTTTGCAACGCTTGGTGACCTTTGTGGTAAGTATAAAAAATCATTTGTTTACAAATGATGCTTCAAATCTTGCACTAGTTCCCATTGGGCAGCATTGCAGCTTATTGGTGCCCTACCTGATCAATGTCACTGCCATCAGGCCAATGACCACATCATTGGCAATGGCCCTTACCGTTAATGATTGCAATGTCTTCTGCGGGTCCAGCGGCATGTCCAGTACTGTGGCCGCTCCCCCATCTATGGCCCTATTGCTGAAGCCCTTGATGGAACCATATTTGTTAAGCCCAACAGCAAACCTGCCTTCCTTCAAGTACATACGCAATGGCTTGGGCGCACCGGTGGTAAAGGCATAGCCATCGTCATAGTAATCCTGTTCTATGGGCCACCAGTTCTCCGGGTTGCGCAGTTCCAATGAATCCTTGCTGCCGTCCGTATAGGCTATTTCCACCATGCCGTTTACCATCCTGCTCTGCATGGCATTGGTAGACCCTGCCATCAATAGGTACGCATGCGAAGCAGTACCAGACAGGCCAATGCTTTGCTGCTTGGGGTAATTGTCCCATCGGCTGGTAAAGAGGATATTGTTCAGCAGTGGATTGGAGGGCGTGGCAAAGGCAATACCTGTTGGGGTCTTTACCTCGTTTTTGTGGCCTGCCACAGCACGCAGTCCACTGTCATTGATATTGGCCTCCGTTAACAGATAGCACCAATTGCCAATACCCTGTGTGGGCAACTGCAAAGTGGGCGATACCGGCCTGGGCCGCAGGTACTGCTGCTTGAAAATGTCCGTGACTTTTGCATTGAACTGCGCATGCAGGTCTACCTTCTCCATCACTGTTTTTGCAGTAATGTCAATGGCAGCAACTTCTAATACGCTGGTCGGATTGGCAAAACAGATAGCCTGCCAATAAGTAAAAGCTCCCTGCTTTACCTGCACAAAAATGGTTTTTCTGCCATCGCCCAGAATATCTGCCGACATGAGCTTTCTACCGGGCTTAATATTTGACAATGTTTTTTGCGGATCGAATACCCGCTGCATAGTGGCCAACTTATACATTACCCCCAATCTATAGAACGACAAGATTCCGGGCTGCTCAAAAGGCTGTCCTTTCCATTGGATAGCAATGCTGTATTGGTCCAGTGCAGGCATGTCTATTTCAATCATCGGCCATTCAATGGCAGTTTCCATTTGATGCCAGCTTACTCGTTTTCCGTTTACGGTAATGGACTCTATACCGTCCAGCCTGGCCCTTAGCCTGAGCTTCAATTGCAGCTGCTGGGCAAAACTGGGGATGATGGTGTAGCGGTCCACATTGGCTTCCTTTTTATAATCAATGGAAATATCCGGCACTTTCAACGATGCGTAGCCCCACTGCATGGGAAAGCCTGGCTGCACCACCAGTGTGCGGTGCAGTGCATCTGGCTGCACGCCAAAGAGCCCCTCCACCAGTGTCCTGGATACCATGCCAATGGGGTCGGCAAAATCCCGGTACAGTTCGCCACGGACGGCATCATAAAAGGAAAGCTGTTCAAACCCACCGGGACTGGCACTCAGGTACATGCTCTCCACTAGGGAACTGCGCCAGAGCTCATAGGCATTTTCGGGCCTGCCGCCCTGCCAATACGCTAGGGACGTATGCTGGTTTTCTGCCAGCACCACATTGTTCAATGACCAGGTGTAAGGTTGCCAATTGGTGGTGGACAGTAGGTACATGCTCTTATCTGCCAGTCCTGCGGCACGGACAGGTATATGGGGAATATGTTCATCTATGTACTGCAAGCACTGGTAGGCCTGAAAAGCATCGGGCAGTTTGCTGTCTATGGCGTGGTAAATGGTCCACAGTCCGGCCGATGGGTGCAGTAGCTGCAGGCCCAGTGCATCCCTGTACTCTGCATACCAGCCATTGCCCGGCATCCACAATTGGTGGTTCATGGCCTGCAGTATATGGTCTGCCTCGTTTTTATAGGGTGTTCCATCTTCCCCTATAAGTGTTGCCAGTTCGGCCACCATTTTATTGGCCCTGTAGTTGTACGCAGAAGTGTGCGCCACCCCTCCCCCACTGTATTGCAGGGCATCACTGGCCCATATAGCGGCATAGGCATCGTACAGGCCATCGCCATCCATATCAAAATTCCTTTTCTCCCAAGCTAAGTGCCGCTTGAGCAGCGGAAACATGTGCCGCACATAAGCGGTGTCGCCCGTCCAGTTGAAATGGTTGAGCAGTTGGTCTATGAAAACCAGGTTCATGTCATAATGGTGGGCACGTATGTCCCCGTTAGGGTTCCTGCAGATATAGCCATCGCTGAACAGTTGCGTACCTATTTTTTCCAGTTGGCGGGCCAGGTGCAGGGCCGTGTCGGCCACAACGCCCAGCGTGGGTGCCGTGGTTACCTGCGATTTGGCATAGCTGCTGAAATGCTCCCTGGCCCTGTCATGCCAGCCCAAGGGGTCCGCACAATAGGGGCCACGCCAAGCAGGTAGGCGCATGCGCCAGGCCACTGCACCATGCATATAAGTGGGTGCTTCCCAGATACCATCCGCCGCAATGCCCAACGCCCCAGCTAGGGGATTGATAAAAGCATCGGGCGTTTTCAGTTGGATCCTTCCGGCAATATTTTTTCTCGCTTGTTCGGCACTGGCAAATACCTGTGCCAAAGGCTGCATTCGTAGCTCCGCTGCTGGTTTGTACACGGTAAAGAAATCCTCCCCATTTTTATTGAGCGGGAACCATGCTGCAATAACAGGCGTAACAGATGATGGGGACGATGCCAGGATACCCAGTGGCGATGACTGCTGTGCTGCATCCGAAATTTGCAAGCTGGCCGATGCAGGAAAAAGGCCCATCAGTTCCTTTGCCGGCCCCTTCTCCGCTTCAACAGGTTTCCTGGCCTGGATTTCATAACGCTGCTCTTCCGATAGGTTTGGGGAACTGCCATAGAACAAGTGGAAACTGTTCCTCTCCACCTTGAACCGGTTGTCCTTGCAATAGCTTGCTTGGAGATAGAAGGATGATTCGGGGTCTGCTCCTATATCGCCATCACGGGAAAATTTCCTGCCGCTGGCACCACCGTACAGCACCACCAGCTTAACACTGTCAACCATATTTTTTGAGGAAATCCTCACCACCATGCCCTCGGCATCGGCCAGTGCAAGAACGGTGAGATTGATTTGTCCCTTGCCCAGCAATGGGTCCTGCAGTTCATACACCATGCTACCGGGCACATAGGTTGTTTTGATGGAACCACATTGGCTGGCCCATTTGCTTTTCCCGTTCACCACGAAGCCTATTTGGCAGTTGCCCCCCATACCGGGCATGTACAAAGCAAACTCGGGCAGGTCGCCCGCTTCCACACGGAATGCCGTATGGGTACCGTACAGGGCCCTGTTGAATTTCCTGTAGGGGTCCACGCAGATAAAGTTACTGCCGCTTGGCAGGTAGTGTACCTGCCGCTCTATGCCATGCCATGGTTCCTGATCTATATTCGTCTGCGCAAAGGCAAGATGGGCAGAAAGGAATACAATAAGGCATAACAACCAACGCATAAGTAATAGTTTTAAACAAATGAGCAATTACTCATTGATGATTTCCTTACTGTTCCGCACCTTGTACCCCTTCCATCCAAAAAACAGGATAACTGCAAAGCAGATGAGGGGAACAATATAGCCCAGTTGCACATTATTGGTGGCATCACTGATAACGCCGAAAACCCTGGGCAGTATGGCCCCACCTACAATGGACATGATGAGCAAACTGCTGCCATATTCCGTATCGCCTTTCAGCCCCTTGATGCCCAGGGCAAAAATGGTGGGGAACATGATGGACATGAAGAAGCAGATGCCAATGACCGTATAAACAGTTATCATACCCGTAGCAGTAATAGCAATCAAACACAAAAGGATATTGATACCTGCATATAGTGCAAGCAATTTATTGGGAGCAATCACTTTCATTAAAGCAGTCCCCAAAAATCTTCCTATAAGAAAAGCAATGCCACACGCGCCCAGAAAATCAGCAGCCCTTACCTGTGTAATGGAGGCTGATTTGGTGGCATACAAAATGAACAAACTGAAGACCGAAACCTGTGCCCCCACATAAAAAAATTGGGCAGCCACGGCCCAGCTCAAATGCCGATGCTTCAAAGCATGGAAAATACTTTTGGAACTGCTGCCCTCCTCATTGTCCTGGATCTTGGGCAAGTGCGTAAATGCAAACAGTACCGCAATAACCAATAACACAATTCCCAAAATCATGTAAGGCATTTTTACCGAAGAAGCTTCAGATGCCAAGGCTATTTTTCTGGCGGCATCTGTCATGCTGCTCAATTCCGTTTCGCTATAGCCTTTTGTCAAAATAATCCTTGCGCCAATGATAGGGGCCACTGCCGCAGCCAATCCATTAAAAGATTGGGCAAGGTTCAAACGCTGTGTGGAAGTGGCAGGGTCACCCAGTGCCGCAGCATAGGGATTGGCTGCCGTTTCCAGAATGGTGAGGCCACAGGCAATAATGAACAATGCTACCAGGAAGAAATCATAGGATTGATAATCGGCCGCTGGCAGGAACAGGAAGCAGCCAATGGAAAAAAGGATCAGGCCACTGATGATGCCAATTTTGTAGCCGAATTTTTTCATGATAAAACCAGCAGGCAGGGCCATTAGGAAATAAGCGGCAAACACTGCCGAATCAACCAAGGTGGATTGCGTGGTGGTAAGCGTGAAGGACTTCTTCAAATGGGGAATCAGGATCGGGTCAAGGTTATGGGCAAAGCCCCACAGGAAGAACAAGGAAGTCACGAGGATAAAGGCAATGAGATAGGGGTTGCTTTTCTTCATTTGGCAAAGAATTGATTTGGGGCAGTAAAATAGCGATAAATGAACAAACAGTTTAGTTGACCATGTCATGTATATACCGGAACAATTTCAAACAGTATTTTTTATTGCCCATACTGTTCTGTCTGCTTGAGCTTTTCCCAAAGGATTTTTGGTATGGCCCATTTTGATTTTGTGTCAGGGCCAGCTCCTACTATTCGGGGTTGAGCCTGCCTTTGCCGGTAGGTAGGCCTGTCCACCAGCAAAAGCAAGCCCGCCAATGACAGATGGAATTTCATCTGGTGACTGCCTTCGACAGCACTTCGACAAGCTCAGTGTGACATCATCCTTCGTAGGTTATTGCTTCGTAGAATGATTAGTTTACTTCCATATGTCATTCCTGCCTTTGCCGGTAGGTAGGCCTGTCCACCAGCAAAAGCGAGCCCGCCAATGACAGATGGAATTTCATCTGGTGACTGCCTTCGACAGCACTTCGACAAGCTCAGTGTGACATCATCCTTCGTAGGTTATTGCTTCGTAGAATGATTAGTTTACTTCCATCTGTCATTCCTGCCTTTGCCGGTAGGTAGGTTCAATTTGATTGTTTGGGGGCAAGCATTGGTTACGCAGGATGATATTCTTTGTAGGAAAGAATATTCAAAAGGGGCCGCTGCCGAATTTTTAATTGGTGTTCATTCAAAAACTAAATCATAGCTTTAGTGAAACTATCAACCACTTGCTTCATGGAAAACCGCAAAGACCAATTAATCACGGAAGGGCATAACAGTTCCCGGCGTTCCTTCTTCAAACGCACATCGGCCCTGGCAGCCATTTCATTGACCCCATCCGTTTTTGTGAAAGCAGCAGCAGCGGGTGTTGATGAAAAGATTGCTTCCGCTTTTGAAAAAATGCCGCTCAGCCTCAGCATCAACAATAAAGCATACAATCTGCAAGTGGAACCTCGGGTAACCTTGCTGGACCTGCTCCGTGAGCAGCTCCATTTAACGGGTACCAAAAAGGGCTGCGACCATGGCCAATGTGGTGCCTGTACCGTGCATGTGGACGGGCGGCGCGTAAACGCCTGCCTCACGCTGGCACTTACCGTAGAAGGCAAGCAGATAACCACCATTGAAGGCCTGGCCGAGGGCGACAAGCTGCATCCGGTGCAGGAAGCCTTTATTGAATTTGATGGTTTCCAATGTGGCTACTGCACCCCGGGGCAGATCATGTCGGCCGTTTGCTGCATTAAGGAAGGCCATGCCAACACAGCAGAGGAGGTACGCGAATACATGAGCGGCAACATTTGCAGGTGCGGCTGCTATTCCAATATTGTGGATGCTGTGATGACCGCAAAACAAGGAGGGAAAAAGCTATGAACCAATTCGACTACCAACGGGTAACCACTACCAAGGACGCCATTGCAGCCATCAGCAAAACAGCCAATACGGCTTTCCTGGCGGGCGGCACCAATTTGATTGACCTAATGAAAAGTGGTGTTACGGCCCCCTACAAACTGATTGATATCAATCCCGTTCCACTGGCCAATATTGAACAAACGGCAACAGGCCTGCGCATAGGTGCCCTGGCCAAGAACAGTGATGTAAGCGAGCATGAACTCGTGACCAAATATTTCCCCCTGCTCTCCAAGGCCCTGAAAGCGGGGGCTTCGCCGCAGTTGCGCAATATGGCCACAGTGGGTGGCAATATGATGCAGCGCACCCGTTGCCCCTATTTTTATGATACGGCCACGGCCTGCAACAAACGCGTTCCCGGCTCCGGCTGCAGTGCCATTGGTGGCTACAACCGCATGCACGCCATCTTTGGTGCAAGCGACCAATGCATTGCTGTTCACCCAAGTGATATGTGCGTGGCACTGGTGGCACTGGATGCCAGCATCAACGTGGCCAGTGCCAAGGCACAAAGGAAAATTGCCTTTGCAGACTTCCACCGTTTGCCGGGCGATACACCGCAACTGGACAATAACTTACAGAAGGGCGAGCTGATCACCAGCATCGATATCCCGTTCAACAACCTGTCTGCACACGCCCATTATTTGAAGGTGCGCGACAGGGCTTCCTATGCTTTTGCACTGGTATCAGTAGCCGCTGCACTGAGCATCAAGAACAATACCGTGCAGGAAGCCCACTTGGCCATGGGCGGCGTGGCACATAAGCCCTGGCGGCTGAGGGAAGCAGAAGCCTTCCTCAAGGGCAAGCCCGCTACCGGGGAGAATTTCAGGCAGGCCGCCAGCATCGCCATGAAAAATGCCAAAGCATACGGTAGCAATCATTTCAAACTAGCCCTTGCACCCAATACCATTGTGGAGGCGTTGAAACTGGCGTTAGGATAAGTGCAGTTCCAAAGTTCACGTGTTCCAATGTTAACAAAACCAAGAACATGCAAACAATTGAACTTGTGAACAATGAAACTCGTGAACTTGTAAACCATTGAACAATCAAACTCTTCCTCCATGGATAAACATATAACCGCCGAAGACCCGATCAGCCGTGTGGACGGCAGGGCAAAAGTGACGGGCGCCGCCAAGTATTTTGCCGAGTACGATATGCCCAATATGGCTTACGGCGTCATGGCCACCAGTGAAATAACCAGGGGCAGCATCCTTTCCATAGACATTAGGAAAGCGGAGAATGCACCGGGCGTACTGGCAGTGTTCACCCATTTGAACATGCCCAAGATACCGGGCTGGGAAGCCAATAAGAACCCCTCCTCCAGTTCGGGCGGAACCAAGTACACCATGCTGGGCAGTGACCAGGTCCTGTTCAATGGACAGCCCATTGCACTGGTGGTGGCAGACAGTTTGGAAAGGGCACAGTATGCGGCCACATTGGTAAAGGCCAAGTACAATGCTACTGCCCCGCAAACCAACCTGGAAGAAAACGCCAGCAAGGC
>JAHEZD010000188.1 GCA_023251255.1 Chitinophagaceae bacterium | reverse complement strand
ACAGACGCAACATCATCCAGTAGGTTTACGGAGAAAGTGCAATGGTTGGATACAAAGGTTGCCTATACCTACCAGGTACAGGTGCAGGTGCCGGAATACCTGATGAATTCTGTGGAGCAATTGCAGTCGGTATCATTGATAAAGAACAAATCAAGACCCATACTTTCTGATGTTGCCCAACTCTCGGTTGATACATTGCCCGGTGAGTACGACCGTAGCGGACCAAGAAGGTTCCTGACCGTAAGTGCCAATATTTATAAAAGGGACCTTGGCACAGCAACAACTGCGGTGCAAAAGGCAGTCAACAGTTTGGGGACGCCACCAAAAGGACTGGTACCCGAAGTGAGGGGCATGTCGTCCTTGCTTACGGAAACATTGGGTTCCTTGCAGAACGGCTTGTTGATAGCCATTGTAGTGATCCTTTTGCTGCTTGCCGCTAATTATCAATCCTTCGGGGTGGCCATTGCAGTACTGTCAACCATACCAGCAGTATTGTTGGGTGCCATGTTGCTGCTATTGGCCACAGGCGCCACCCTCAACCTCCAATCATATATGGGCATTATCATGAGTACCGGTGTTTCGGTTGCCAATGCCATATTAATTGTAACCAACGCGGAGGCTTTGAGATTGGAATACCGGAACCCTTTCAAAGCAGCAACAGTGGCTGCCAGTATCAGGCTTAGGCCCATACTGATGACCAGCCTTGCCATGATAGCAGGTATGGTGCCCATGGCAAGTGGATTGGGGGAAGCGGGTGACCAATCAGCACCATTGGGCAGGGCCGTTATTGGTGGGTTGGTAGCATCCACTTTTGCCGCCCTTTTTATTGTACCGTTGGTATATGGATGGGTAAGGCAAAAAGCATCGTTCAACTCAGTATCCTTATTACCTGACAATAACATCAACTAAAACTTATCATCATGAAATATTATATAATCGTATTTGCCTCAATCATTGTATTCGCATCCTGTTCATCCGAGCAGGAAAAGAAAAAGGAGGAAAACAGGCCAACCCCGGTCAAGTACCAGTTGGCAACAGTAGAGGAAGGAGGTGTATCGAACATCCTAAAGTTGCCGGCTCAATTAGCTGCTTTCCAGGAAGTGAGCATCTTTCCTAAAGTTAACGGGTATGTGAAAAAAGTGTTTGTGGATATTGGTTCCAGGGTATCGCAAGGTGCCATATTAATGGTACTGGAAGCTCCCGAACTGGAACAGGCTTCCTTGCAGGCCAGGGGGCGGTACCTAAGGACCAAGGCAGACTTCTCCATTGATAAGGAGAGGTATAGCCGGCTGCTCGAAGCTTCTGCAACAGCGGGTGCCATATCGCCACTGGACATCTCCACCATCAAGGCAAAAATGGATGCAGACAGTGCGCTTTCCAATGCAGAGAAGGCCAATTGGCAGATGCAGCAAACCATGTCGGGCTACTTGAAAGTGGTTGCTCCTTTTGATGGTGTGATTACAGAAAGGAACGTCCATCCCGGAGCCTTGGTGAATGCAACATCAAAAGACAAACCCATGCTGGAATTGAAGCAGGTGGAGCATCTGCGTTTACAGGTGGATGTGCCAGAAGGCATTTCCTCCAATATCAAGGACAAGGATACCATCTCTTTTTATGTGAGCGCCCTGCAGGGCAAAAAGATGACAGGTATTGTTAGCAGGAAGTCAATGAGCGTAAATGCGCAGTACAGAAGTGAGCGTATGGAAATTGATGTACAGAACAAGAATGGTTTGTTGTCATCGGGTATGTATGCAGATGTAGTGCTGTATTCCAAGGGAAATATCAAGGCACTGTACGTTCCCAAATCTTCCGTGGTAACTTCTACCGAAAGGAAGTATGTGCTGCTTGTGCGTAATGGGAAAGCTGTGAAAGTGGATATAACAACGGGCAATGCTGCAACTGATAAGGTAGAAGTATATGGTATGCTACAACAAGGGGAGAAAGTGTTGGTGAATGCCAATGATGAAATCATGGAAGGTATCGTAGTCAATGGCGGTAAATGACAACCTGCAATTTGTATGAAAGGTATTCCCACATATTATTGAAATGTTAACGAACAGTTTTTCGGGACACCATTTTTTTCGTTGGGCATGAT
>JAHEZD010000107.1 GCA_023251255.1 Chitinophagaceae bacterium | reverse complement strand
GGCAATTTTTTTATTCCTGTACATTCGTTGCAATTCGTTTCATTAGCATTAAACAGTTCCATGAAATTTCTTGTCATCCGCTTTTCCTCCATTGGCGATATTGTTCTGACCACACCTGTTGTGCGTTGCCTCAAACAGCAGGTGCCAGGTGCGGAGGTCCATTTCCTCACCAAGAAATCGTTCAGGGGAATTGTTGAAAGCAACCCCTACATAGACAAGGTCATGCTATTGGAAGATAGCTGGGAACTGATGGTGCATGAACTGAAGCTGGAAGAATATGACTATATCATTGACCTCCATCATAACCTTAGGACACTCCGTGTAAAAAGGGCCCTGAAAACAAAAAGTTTCTCCTTCAACAAGCTCAATATCCAGAAATGGCTGCTGACGGTCCTGAAGATAAATACCATGCCGCCCATCCATATAGTAGACAGGAATTTGGCAACCGTAAAAAGCTTGGGTGTTATCAATGATGGGAAAGGGCTTGATTATTTCATCCCTGAAAAAGATGTGCTGAAGCAGAAAGATATCCCGGCATCGCATCAATTCGGTTTCATCGGAATTGTAATTGGTGCTGCATTGGATACCAAGAAACTCCCTGTTCACAAGCTCAAGGAACTTTGCAGCAGGATCGAGTATCCCATTATCTTGCTGGGTGGCCCGGAAGACAGGGCGAACGGTGATGAAATTGCTTCCGTGGACGCTATCAAAGTGTACAATTCCTGTGGCAAGTTCAACCTGAACGAAAGTGCGGACCTTGTGCGCAAGGCCAAGCTCATTGTTACGCACGATACAGGCCTTATGCATATCGCAGCAGCGTTTAAAAAGCCCATGGTCTCTGTTTGGGGAAACACCACGCCGCTCTTTGGCATGAATGCTTATTATGGAAACAATCAAGTAAGCGATATTAAACATGAAGTGACTGTTTCATGCAGGCCATGTAGCAAGATTGGCTACAAGAAATGTCCGAAGGGGCATTTTAAATGCATGGAACTACAGGATATGGGAAAAATAGCAAAGGAAGTTTTGCTGCTCAAATAATTTTCTTCCTGCCACTTGTTTAATTTATATATTGCCCCAACTTTTACTATAAATCAGGTATATGAAAATTTGTTTACTATTTATTGCCCCGTTGTTTTTCCTTAATGCCAACGCACAAAAAGACACCTCGCTACGCAAAACATCCATTGCTATTTGCAATTGTTTGGAGAAGAAGAACATGGGCGCTTTGAAATCAGAGGCAGACATGCAGGCGGTCTTCTTGAAGTGCATCACCGATTCGGCAATGGACGCCTTCTCTGCCATTATTGCGGAATCTGATGGGGATACTTATAAAGCGGGAAAGGACCTAGGGGAGAAGATTGCACTGGACCTATTGGCCATGGGATGCAAACCTTTTGTTACGATGTCACTTAAACTTGCAGGAGGCAAGGAAGAAGAAACCGCCACAGCTAGCAAGCCTAAAAAAGAAACGGAAGCTGCATCGAAAAGCTTGGTAGGGGATGTCATAAAAGTGGAGGAAAAGGATTTCCTGTACATTACCGTAAAGGCAGAATCTGGTAGGGAGCATGTGCTTATCTACCTCCAGTACGTTCCTTCGTCCGATAGCTGGATTAAGGAGCCCCTGCGTTTGAAAGGAAAGAAAGTTAAAGTAACCTGGAAGGAGTACGAAGTTTACCAGACCAAGATAAAGGAGTTTTCCAATATCAAGGAACTCAAGGAACTTGATATAATGGTGAAAGATGCACCTGTTAAATAAAAAGAAGCGGGCCTTGATACTTAGATCAGGCCCGCTTCTTTTTATTGCAAGAAAGATGTTTATAAAGTTTTCAGCACATCATTCATGTTCCTAACGGCATCTGCACTCTTGTCAAATGCAGCTTGTTCGTCGGCATTCAGTTTGAAGTCGATGATTTTTTCCCAACCGTTCTTCCCTATAATTACTGGAACGCCAAGGGCGATGTCTTTTTGTCCATATTCACCATCCAACAACACGCAGCAAGTAAACAATTTCTTTTCGTCACGAACAATGGCTTCCACCAAGGCTGCACCTGCAGCGCCTGGAGCATACCAAGCACTGGTACCAAGCAGTTTGGTCAACGTAGCACCACCAACCATGGTGTCGGCTACAATTTGCTGTTGTTGTTCATCGCTTAAGAAATCAGTTACTGGCGCACTGTTCCAGGTTGCTTTGCTTATTAATGGTATCATCGTAGTGTCGCCATGTCCACCTACTACCAATGCATTTAAGTCGCTAGGACTGGCACCCAAATGTTGGCTCAATTGGTATTTGAAGCGGGCACTGTCCAAAATGCCGCCCATGCCAATGATCCTGTTCTTTGGTAATCCTGTAGACGTCAAGGCCAAGTAGGTCATGGTGTCCATTGGATTGCTGATGATGATGATGATGGCATTGGGAGAGTATTTCAGGATGTTTTCGCAAACACCTTTCACGATACCTGCATTTACGCCAATCAGTTCTTCCCTTGTCATGCCCGGTTTACGTGGCAATCCGGATGTAACCACTACCACATCACTGTTGGCTGTTTTTGTATAATCATTTGTACTGCCAATGACTTTTGTATCAAAACCAAGCAATGTTGCTGTCTGCATCATGTCCTGCGCCTTGCCTTCAGCAATACCTTCTTTAATGTCTAACAGTATCAATTCAGAAGCCAGTTCTTTCCTGGCAATGTTATCGGCACATGTAGCACCAACAGCACCTGCACCTACTACGGTAATTTTCATGATCTAAACGTTTTGTTTAAGGAATTAATTTTTTGTTGGCGCAAAGGTAGGGGTTGGCCTATCTGGTTTTTTATGAATTTTCTCAGTCTTTTTGCAACTTTCTCCATTAAGTCAATTGCTTGTCGTGGACAGTTTCCTGCATGGCTAGTTTAGGCATGCCTTCAATACTTATTCGATGCCTGTTTGGAACTTCCTTGTAGTTCCTTTTCGGGGTTCCTTCGATTTGCCGACAACCACGCTAATTAATGACTGATGTTACGCAAAAAAATGTAGGAATAACCTGTTGGCGGAGTTAATTCTTCCAAAATCATATTAAATAGGTATCCACATCATTGCCCTTCGGCTTCAGCCAAGGATAATGATATTGGGTGTACGGTATTGGCTTTAGCCGAAGCTTTCGTTTCGGGCTAGGCCCAAGTTGTGAAAGTTCTTTTCATAACCCCGACCTAAAGGATCGGGGCAATGAACCTTTGTACCTATTAACGCATTATTCTATTTTGAACTTCAAATTTGAACTTCAAAGGCGAAGGGAAATTAACTCCGCCAACGGGTTAGGAATAATGTCACCCTGAGGAATGTCATAGTGAGCTTGCCGAACTACCCGAAGGCGGCAATCTGGTTTTCAAATAGGTTTCGACAACACTTCGACAAGCCTGCCTGCCGGCAAATGTAGGCTCAGTGTGACATTGCTCAATCCCCGATGAATATCCTATTGTATGGATACATTTCTTTAAAGGAGTGATGTTCCATTTAGCCAGCTTTTAGGCGAGAGGCATTGTCCTTTTTTTTCTTGATAAAAAAAAGAACCAAAAAAAATCAAGGACAACCCGATGGCTCCGCCCGTTGGTCCACCAGCGCTGCCCCAAGTGTAAGCCGCCGTGTTTTATTGCTGGATGGCGATGTTTCTGTTTGACTGCTTGGTTACTTGAAACTTTTGTTCAGCACTGCATCCGTTTCTTTGAAAAAATTATTCCTATGGAATTTTTTCAATTCCGATTGCATCGGAACCCAAACGGATGAGGTGCTTATAGGCATCCTGCACAGGATGTGGAATTGAAGGATTGTTGCATTAATGGCCAGTGACCGATTTCCGATTGTTAGTAGTTGGAGAATATAAATGGCTCCCTTGTTTTGCAAAGATGTGTCCACACGATAGGATGAATATCGGGACAGGCTCTGGCATCAGTATTTGACATTTTGCGTAACATCAGTTAATAAGTTTAAAGGCCGAACTGCCGTTTGCATGCAGCACTTTAATAAGCAGCAGCCCCTGTGGAAATGGACTGCCTTCCATAGCGAAACTGCCAGTAGCATGGATTTCTTTTGTTAGCAACAACCTTCCTGAAACATCCATGACCTGTATACCATCAATAATAGTATTGGATGAAATGAAAATACTGCTGCCTGATTTATAGGCTTTGATGTTTGCAGCACCATAGGTATCGCTCAAATGGATGGTAGGGGAATAGTGGTAATTGCCATCCCTATTGATCAGCTTGATCCTATAGAACGTTGATGGATAATTGGTTGCTGTAACAGCCATGGAATATTGTTGTTGGCTCCTGTCAGATCCAGCTATAGGGGCGCCCACTTCCATAAACGCAGTGTTGTCAAAACTCCTTTCCATCATGAACTTATCGCCTATCTCCTGGGACTGCACTTCCCAATCCAATTGGTGCAGGCCGTTTATTTTCTTGCCAGTAAATGAAACCAGTTTTAATGGTACTGGGGCCGAAGCCGTAACCTTGTAGATGATGCCATTGTTCAGGCCTGCCGCATACAGCACGCCATTTTGGTCCTCGCCAAAGCCGGAAAAATTCGCTGGCGTTTGGGTGGTTGACCGTGTGGTAATCCAACCGCCGGAACCGTTGGATTTGATGAGCCAAAAATTCTTGCTTACATAGTCTGCACAGATATAATATCCTTGAAAAAAAGGATAATCAGGTCCCCTGTACACATAGCCACCTATAATGGAGTAACCGCCCGTGGTATTGTTATGGGGATAGTCAAAAATGGGCACCACATTATTGGGCTGTGCTGTGCAGGAACCATTGTATACATGTGTGCCTTCAAAGCATCTCCACCCATAATTGAGATTGGTGGTGCTAGCAGCAGGTCTGTAGTTTACTTCTTCCCATAAATCCTGGCCCACATCCGCTAGCCACATATCCCCAGTTGATCGGTCAAAGCTCCACCTGAAGGGATTGCGCAGGCCAACTGCAATAATTTCATCGTTAATGTTGGGATCCGTCAGGTATGGATTGGTGGGAGGAATGGAGTAGTAGGGCGGGGTAGTAAAATTGTTCACATCAATGCGCAGCATCTTGCCCAAATAGGATGTACCCGTTTGTGCATTGTTGTTGGGGTCGCCACCACTGCCGCCATCACCCGTCCCAAAATAGAGGTATCCATCTGGTCCAAAATTGAGCTTGCAACCATTGTGGTTGGTAAATGGTTTTACAAATGTCATGAGTACCGTGCCAGAAGCGGGATCAGCTTCGTTAGGAAGTGCCGCTTTTGTCTGGTAACGGGCCAGTGTAACATTGCCTGCTGAATTGTTGTAATAAATAAAGAAATAACGGTTAGTGGCATAATTGGGATGGAATGCCAAACTCAACAATCCCCTTTCGCCTCCATTATCATAGGTAATGATGGAAGAAACATCCAGGAATGGCGTTGCCAAAACAGCCGTCCCGTTCCAAATTTTTATTTTGCCCGGCTGCTCCACTATGAACAGGCGGCTATCCCCAGCATTCACAATATCAAGAGGTTGCGTAAATCCTGTAATGGTAGACTGGAAGCTGACTATAGGTTGGGAAAAAATGCTGAGGGAAAAAAGGTAGGTAAAAGCGGCGGTGTAGATTTTTTTCATAATCAATTGTTTGGTTAGGACAACCTACACAGAAAAGTTTGTGCCAGCTTTACATCAGTGCTTTCAACTCTTCAATCTTTGCACCCTGCGCAAAGGTTTTCAATAGCTTACCACCCCTGTCATATACCGCTATGAAGGGGGTGAACTTTACCCTGTAAAAAGATGGGAGGAAGTAGGAAGTGTCCCTGCCCACCTTGATATTCTTGAAATCATCCAGCTTGTACTTGTCACTGAACTCCTTGATCTCCGGCATTTTCTTATAGGCTGCCATCACAAAAAAAGCATCCTTGAAATACTGCATGCTGTCCAGGATTTCCTTTGTCTGTAGCTGGCAGTGGCTGCAATCCGGACTGAAGTACATGACCACAATGATTTTCTTTTTGGGAAGATTATCTTTCGTGAACCAGGTACTATCTGTAAGGAGCACCTTGAATGGCGGCACGGTAGGCGATTGCAGGTAGGGCGCGGGAATAGTGTCCACCACGTCCCTGTTCTTTTTGCCCTGTGCAAAAACTGCGGAACCAATCATGAACATACTTATAAGTAAGGCTAATTTTTTCATGGAATAAAAGTAAGGCAGGTTTCTGTTGTGACCGTGAAAATTTCCCATCGCTTAATGGGATGTCCCAAGTTATAGACAATTTGGACCAGCTGGTAAAAAAAACAAGGTAGTGACGCAGTTGAAAAAATAGGTGCTTCGCAAACAAGCACGTTGAAAATACCTGCCAGTAGGCAGGAATGGCAGATTGACCACAAAGGCACGAAGGTCACCAAGTTAAAAAACTGCGTTTTTTCTTTGTGTGCTTTGTGCCCTTTGTGGTAAAACAAAAAGCATTTGCCTGCAAATGATTCTACCAATTAGCACAACAGTCCTGCTTTCTTAAAAAAGACGAAGTCTTTCCCTTTGTGCCTTCGTGTCTTGGTGGTAAAATAAAAATCATTTGTTTCAAATGGTTTTCAACGTCTTATACTAACCGAGTTATTATAGGAGCTAAGTCCCGAATAGTCAGGATTTTCAACCTGTCGAAGCCAACTTAGTATTACGGTGCAGGTCGCCTTCGACAAGCCCGCCTGAACGTCCGCCCGTGCCGGTACGGACGGGGATCGGGCTGACAGGCGATTATTCAAAATGAGTTCCCACCCAAAAACATCCTTCTTTGTTATTACCTATCAAACCTTACTTTTGCAGCCATCATAAAAATTTAATTATGGCAACAACATCAGACATCAGCCGTGGCATGGTTTTAAAATTGGACGGCAGCCTGTACACGATTGTGGAATTTGGAGAAAACAAAACAGCTCGTGCAGCAGCAAAGGTTTGGGCAAAATTGAAAGGGGTGGACAATAACCGCAGCATAGAGAAAACCTGGAACAGCGGTGAATCCATACATCCTGTTAGGGTGGAGAAGAAGACCTACCAGTTTCTATATAAGGATGAGAGTGGTTACAATTTGATGAACAACGAAACATTCGAACAGATTGTGCTGGCCGAGGAAATGATCGATGCCCCCCAGTTCCTGAAAGATGGTGGGGAGGTTTTTGTTATGGTGAACACGGAAACCGACCAACCTATCGGTGCCGAACTTCCTGAAAAGATTGTCGTGCTGATTACTTATTGCGAACCCGGTGTTAGGGGCGATACCGCTACCCGTGCCACAAAACCTGCAACCATCGACACCGGTGCTACCGTAAACGTTCCCCTGTTTGTGAACGAGGGCGAAATGATCCGTATCAATACAAAATCCGGTGATTACGTGGAAAGGGTGAAAGAATAAGTTTGCCTGAAAATATTTAAGAAGCTGTCTAGATTTGATTGGGGAAACCAGCGAATTGAATGTAGACAGCTTCTAAGGGAGCTGCTGAAAGGCTGCTCTTTTTTTGTGAACAAGTGGTAACCAGATAAAAAGGCAAAAAGGGTGGGTTTTATCATTTTTTGCCTATTTTGCCCCACTTTCTAACTAAAATCTATTGTTTTTACCCCAAAATCTTGCCAACTATGGACTTGAAACAAATCCACGAATTAATTAAGATTGTCAATAAAAGCAACATTGGAGAAATAAGTATCGAGGATAAGGATGGTAAGGTAACCATCAAACAGAAGGAGGAGCAGGCGGTAACTTTTACTGCTCCGCAGCCCCAGCCCCAAGTATACAATCTGCCTCCCCAGCAAACAGCGGCATCCATGCCGGCACAGTCTGCACCGGCTCCCGCAGCAGCAACTGCCCCTGCCCCCAAAGCGGATAATTATGTAACCATAAAAAGTCCGATGATAGGAACGTTCTACCGCAAGTCCGGTCCGGACAAACCGCCATTTGCAGAAATAGGGACCGAAGTGGAAATTGGAAGCGTTGTTTGCATCATCGAAGCCATGAAGCTGTTCAATGAAATTGAAAGTGAAGTGGCCGGTAGGGTAGTGAAGGTACTGGTAGAAGATGCCAGCCCAGTGGAGTACGATCAACCATTGTTCTTGGTGGAACCGGCGTAGCGCCAATGTGATAATGTGCTAATATGCTGATGTGCTAATGTTTGCAACCAATTAATTGTATATGCAAAAGGAAATGATTGACAAGAATCCAATCCTTCGACTTACGGTTGATTTTTCCTTATTGGTGGTTGATTATTGTGATAAGCTTCAAGAAATGAAAAAGTTTACGCTTGGTAATCAACTTCTGAAGTCAGGAACATCAATTGGCGCAAATTCCTTTGAAGCACAGAATGCAGAAAGCAAAGCGGACTTCATCCATAAAATAAAGATTGCAGCAAAGGAGGCAGACGAAACCCAGTATTGGCTTATCTTATGTACACATGCTGTCAATTATCCTGATTGTAAAATTCTGTCAGAAAAGTTATTGGAGATTCAAAAGGTGCTGAACAAAATTCTGGGTTCAGCTAAAAAGAAAAGCCCTATTAGTTATCTTTTGAGTTTCTTCATTTTCTAACCAGGCCTGTGTTGAGGTCATTAGCACATCAGCACATTGGCTAATTAGCTAATTAGTTTTATGTTTAAAAAGATATTGATTGCCAACCGTGGGGAAATTGCGCTCCGTGTAATAAGGACCTGCCGGGAAATGGGCATCAAAACAGTTGCAGTATATTCCACTGCCGATAAGGAAAGCCTGCACGTACGTTTTGCAGATGAAGCTGTTTGCATTGGCAAGCCTGCCAGTTCCGATAGCTACCTGAACATTCAACGGATCATGGCCGCTGCGGAAATTACCAATGCGGATGCCATACACCCCGGTTATGGGTTCCTGGCAGAAAATGCAAAGTTCTCCCAGATATGTGCCGATCATGGCATCAAGTTCATTGGCCCCACTCCTGAGATGATCAACAAGATGGGCGACAAGATCACTGCCAAGGAAACCATGATTGCTGCTGGCGTACCAGTGGTGCCGGGCAGTGGCGGTTTATTGGAAAGTGTGCAGCAGGCCAAGGACCTGGCCAAGAATGTAGTGGGCTATCCGGTAATACTGAAAGCAACTGCCGGCGGCGGTGGCAAAGGCATGCGGGTGGTTTGGAAAGAAGAGGACATTGAAAAGGCTTTTGAAAATGCCAAGACAGAAGCGGCTGCATCGTTCAAGAACGATGGCATCTACATGGAAAAGTTTGTGGAGGAACCGAGGCATATAGAAATCCAGGTAGCAGGTGACCAATATGGCAATGTGTGCCATATGAGCGAGCGTGACTGTTCCATCCAGCGCCGCCACCAGAAATTGGTGGAAGAATCACCGTCACCTTTCATGACGCCCGAACTGCGCCAGGCCATGGGTGAAGCGGCCATCAAGGCTGCCAGCGCCATCAATTACGAGAGCGTGGGCACCATAGAATTCCTGGTTGACAAGAACCGCAACTTCTATTTCATGGAAATGAATACCCGTATACAGGTGGAACACTGCGTTACGGAAGAAGTGATCAATTTCGATTTGATCAAGGAGCAGATCAAGATAGCCATGGGCGAAAAGATTTCCGGCAAGAACTATGAGCCTACCATGCATGCCATCGAATGCCGCATCAATGCGGAAGACCCGTACAATGATTTCCGCCCATCACCCGGCAAAATAACCGTGCTGCATACACCGGGCGGGCATGGGGTACGGGTGGACAGCCATGTGTATGCAGGTTATACCATTCCGCCGTACTACGATAGCATGATCGGTAAACTCATCACCATTGCCCGTACCAGGGAAGAAGCCATTGATACCATGTACAGGGCCCTGCGTGAATACGTGATAGAAGGAGTGAAGACCACCATTCCATTCCACCTCCAATTAATGAAGAACGAGGATTTCCGGAAAGGCAACTTTACCACCAAGTTCATGGAGACCTTCAAGCTGAAAGAGAAATAGGCACCCTACGATAAAATCTGCATCCCGTTGAAGTTTTCAACGGGATTTTTTTGTGCGCTGGTCCCTAAGAAGCTGTTTAAAAATGATTTCAGGAATTTGCTGTGCAAATGGAGTTGCCTCTGTTTAGCCACCGCCCGTCCCGATTTTTCGGGAAATGGCACTAATCCACACGAATCTTTTTCACTAATTATTGCTGCGCAAGCGGCAATAATGAATAAATCTTTGCTTATTCGTGCCATTCGTGCATTAGTGGCAAGAGCAGATGCCGAAGGCATCAAAATGCGTACGGAATGTGGATATGTCACGGATTTTGATGTCACATAAAATAACGTGACATCGAATCTCGTGACATATCACATGTCACGAAACTCGATGTCACATAAAATAATGTGACATGGAATTTCGTGACATATCCACATGCTGGCGTGCTTTGGAGCAGGCAAATACAGTTGAAGCTATTGGCCACAGCCTGTCCGGAATTTGTCATAGCAGTCAAAAAATGTTAAGAAAAAAAAGTTAAGTTTTTTTTGTTAAGTTTTTTTCTTAACAAATTTTTCTTAACATTTTTTCACTGATAACCAATACTGATTTACTATTTACCGCCTGCGGCATCAATTTAAAAAAGGGACCTGTCACAAAACCGGTGTCACAAAATAAAATGTGACAATGATTTTGTGACAAGCTGTAAAATCAGCAGCTCAATGAACGGGAACTTGGACGTAGCCTGTCAGTCTGAGCCCCGAATAGTCGGGATTTTCAACTTGTCGAAGTGCCTTCCAAATAGCCTGTCAGCCTGAGCAATGTCATACTGAGCCCTGTCGAAGTATTGTCGAAGGCGTCCTACGGAGCAACATGCCCCAACCCCACGTTGATGTAAAATGGATTTTTGGAACCCCAAAAAAATGTAAAGAAAAAAATGTAATGATTTTTTCTTTACATTTTTTTCTTTACTTTTTTTTCATTACATTTTTTTTAGTGTGTCAATAACATGCTGTCAGCCTGAGCCTGCCCGTTCCCCGTCCGTACCGGCACGGGCGGACGTTCAGGCGGTCAATGTCATAGTGAGTCGTCTGCCTAATGTAGGGGACGACTTAACAGTACCTGTCAGCCTGCTGTCGAAGGCGTCCTACGAAGCAGCAGCCTTATCAGCCAGAGCCTGCCCGTTCAGGATTGTCGGACTACTGGCGAAGTCAAATAACTTCCCGCCAGTTACCAGATTTTCCAGTAATTATTCCATACTGCGGAAAAAGGCCGGTCTAAAATAAAAAAGGGTGTTTTTACGTATAAAAATTGCGTAATTACCGCAAAGCGGCGTATGCAAAAGATGCTTTCCTTTACAAAGTCATTGTTTAACCCTCAATGACGGCATTGAAGAACGATTGCCACACCCCGCCAACCTATCCAAATAGCAGCAGAAGCTGAACCCGTTTCTGTGTGCAAGCACCAGATTTGACCTAAATAACTGTATGGAGTTGCCATAAGATTGTTACTTCTTACGTGTATTTTTTGCTGGAATTGAATACTTATTCGAAAATGCTAAATAGAAACACGTAATTGTGAATGCTGTTAATAAGAGAGGATTTGTATTTGGAAACTGTTTATTAGTAGATTGTTTAAATAAGTACTAAGTAACTGATGTTACGCAAAATGTCAAATACTGAGTTGTATTTGCGAAATCCGGTTGCCCTACCAACAATACAAATAAATAATTGAAAACAAACAACTTGTGAAAAAAAACGAAAGTTTGGATGGCGGGAAACCTTCGTCTATTTATGAGTTGGCTGCAATACTAAACGACCATTCATGCCAAAAGTAATTATCATCCCATACAATCAAGTTGAAAAAGTTTGCCAGGACGCAATGACCTTTGCCAATTCATGTCAGAGTGACTTTACTTTTTACATTCTACCACCAACAAAAAAAGTTACTTCAATTTTAAACGGACATACTGCCGAAGTTTTTGACATTCTGAAGTACCTAGAAGAACAAAAGCTTGAGAATGGTTATGAAAAAGATGACCTAATTCTAACTTTTTACAATGGTGTTTTACAAGCAAGTAGTCATGGGCTATCCAATTTATTTTGTGCTGGTTCAAGTTATGACGATGAATATCCTTGCACTGGTGTGATTTCTTTAAAATACTTAGGTTGGGAAGTTTTAGAGGAAAAATATAATTATGAAGTTCAGAAACATTCAATTCTTCACCTCATCATTTGTGGAATTATTGGTGCATACACACATCTCCAAGCACATGCAGACGTTGGTTGCCTGTTGGACATGAATCTAAGACTAACTTCATTTAATTTAAAACTACGAAGAGGATATTATTTGTGTTCAGCAAATGAATTTGGCTGTTATGACAAAATTAAAACAGAGAAATACGGAAAAGCAATTCTTCAACTTTGCGACAGATTCAAAACGAACAACTATCAAACAATTATAAACGAACTAATTATAGGCGACAAAATTGAAGTTGGAGACATAAGCAATAACTCTGGACAAATTATTATTGGCAAAAACATTAAAATTTCTGATACCAAAAGGGTAAAATAAAATGACACTTAAAAATAGAGAACTATGTTACCGCAAAAAATATTAGCGTTGTTTGCTTTTATAGACTATTTAGACAAGAACAAAAGAGAATATATTGAAAAATATATCCCGTTGTGCAATGAACTCCAAAATCTTGACGAACAAAGAAGTAAATTAAAACCAGATAGTAATTATATTCATAAACAAGAATACGATAAGATTCAGAATCAAATAAGTGTAAAATTTTCACCGATTCTATTAAATATTTATACCCCCATTTCAGACAAACTAAGAGATTTAGGCATTTGGTCTGGCGATGAAACCTATTCGAGCATCTGGAATAATAATATTTCTGCAATCTCTGATTTTAAAAGAGATTTCACATCAGAAGATGTTGTACAAGTAATGAACTATAAGGACAAATATTTGACCTTCCGAATAGAAACAAATTCTAATTTTCTTTGCCTAGCACTCATTTTACAAGAATTGGATGAAATTTTTAAAGTTCTTTTTGATTTTTTCAAAGACTCCAACGAAAATGAATTTGACAGCTTTGAAACTAAAACCATTGAAGTTGATAGTTTAGAAGATGCAGTAAAAGGTTTTGTAGAAAACAAAGGGAAAAATATAAAATTCTCAATTCCCACTAAAAACATTTATTCGGGTCAAGCCGAAACTCTAATCCAAAAGAATTCTACAAACATTAAAAACGAAATATTTATGGGAGACAAAATTGAAGTTGGTAATATAACCAATAACTCTGGACAGATTATTATTGGCAAAGACATTAAAATTTCTGACTCTTTAAACGGTAAAAAAGAAAGTGCCGCCAAAATAGAAGAATTAATAAGACTCATCAGACAAGAACCAAATATTAGTGATGAGCAAAGGCAATCTCTAATTACTAATTTTGACAAAGTAAAAGAAGAAGTTTTAGAAGAACAACCAGACAAATCAAAAATTTTCAAATGGCTGTCTAACACAAAAGGAATTTTAGAAAATTTAGTTTTAACCCATCATGTGATAGAAGCTGCTCATTGGGTTTACGACAATCTAAATTTTGCTATTCATCACATTGGCGGTTGACGAAAAGCCCAGCTATCCGTAGGTGTGCCTCGATTAAAGTTCGTTGAACAAGTTCTTTAAGTAACTGTAATTAAGATGATAGTAGGCCTATCGTACAAGCTGTTGAGGCGGATTGTACAAACCACCTTATGCTGCTATGTTCAAAAGACATGGTAGTGAGCGATAAGGAAAAGGCTATGTAAGTAGTCAGGTGGGTGTAAAGGCTATCCGTAGTTTCTAGTTTCTACCGCCACTCTCATTAATGACTATAAACCTTCAATCGAAGATATCCGTAGTTTCTACTGCCCGGGACTATAAAAGACTAAAAAAGGAAATTTTTAATGATAGAATGTCAGTTTTCAAGTCTCGCAATACTTGACCTTATCTAAGGGGATACAGGGTGCTTGCATCAAGAACTACACCTATGTTTAATAAGAAGGAACTAATCCACAAGCATCACCATTGTAGTGAACCTAACCGCTTACGATGGATTACGTCCAGTTCGGGCTTGTTGAAGTAAACGTAGATAAATATTCGTAGATTGGCATAGACAACTTGCATTTTATGTCATATAATGAACCACCGCCACCGCCAGGAACTACAACTACTTCTGGTTGCGATTGTACCAAGGAAAGGTCAACCACTTGGACAGTTACTAAGTCCTTAAGCCTTCAGGTCGGTACAGACTACAAAACATATAGGTATAAATGGGTGTGTCTAAACTGTGGCAAAGAGAGACTTATTGGTATTTGGGATAACAATGGCAACATTGCTACCATGTAAGAACTATGTCTTTTTCTTAGCTGCTTTTTTTACAGGCAAAGGGGTATTTAAAGCCTTCTTCATTGCTTCTTCAAAACCCATATTTAGTTTTACAGGTTGCTTACCTGCTTTTTCTTTGCCATTGGTTATATTTTCCAAATTTCTTTTGCTAAAGAGTAAAGATATTTTTGCCTGTTATCGATTTCTTCAAAATCCCATTTCGGATAGTCTAAAAGAGATTTATTGAAAGGGATAGAATTTTTATAGTATTCTTTTTTATCAACAAAGTCTCGATTGCTTGCCCCTATATTTTTGTCGTACTTTATGAAGGTTAAATTACCCAACCTATTCAGGTACTCATCATATAAATCCTCATTCGATTCTTTTAAAATTTTCCACTCTCCCTTTACTGTTTGTGGCATTATATGTTCAAACGTAAGCACGGACGGTGAAAAATCCAACATTTCATCTTTGCTCGATTGAATAATGCGTTTGATAATCATGCGACCAAACTTTGGAGCAGCTGAGCAAAACAATTCTTCAAACCTATTTTCCTCTGTTAAAGATGAGTGACTTTTTATTTTGTTTATAATATCATCTATATCCTTGTCGGATTGCAGCTTTCTAAGCAGGTCTTGATAATAAAACTTCTCTAAGTCTTTAGGTTCTTTGCTAAGAATGCTATGCTTTAGTGAAATGGCTTCTATTGCTTTCGTGAGCCTTTCAAAATTCTTTATACTTAATTTTTCTCTCCCCCTCAATAGCAGCGGGTAGCATTTCGTTAAATTCATTGCCCTCAATCCTTCCAGATAAGTAGTATAAGGAACAGATAGTTTTTGTGGCTTATAGAATTCGCTATAATATTCAGCCTTTTCTTTTAAGTCATTCAAGAACCTATTAATGTCAGTGGTAGTAGCAATCTTGTATTCATAAGCAGAAAAAACCATTTTTTCGGAAATGAAAGGCGATAAATTGTCTTGGTCTGTGCTATAAGAACTGCGTTTATCCAAGTGCTTTCTTATATCCAGTGCGTCTTCTAGTTGATTTATGTAGTGAAATAAAAACAAGTCAACATTTGCTTTGGGCGATTCAATCGTTTCTCTCATTTCATCCCATATACTTACAGCGGATTCTATTTCATCTTTTGAATCAGAAGCTGATTTTATTTTAGTGCATATTTCATTTTTTATTAAATCGGATTCAGATAATGCGATACCCCTTGAATTCAATGTCTTAAAAAGCATTTTTTGGTCTTCTTTCTGCGTTGTCTTCATTGCTATATACAAGCAATCGTTAATCTTGTCTAGGTATTCAATCAGTTTTTTTATCTCCCCAGCACTTTTGGTTTTATTATTAATAAAATTATAAGCGTTTAGTAAAAGCTTATGCGACTTCCTTCGTCCGTCCTTTTGTTTGGCAAAGTCAGCATTTTGCAAAATTGATTTGAATAAGTCCCTATCTCTTCTGCCTGTGGTAAGGTATAGCTCTTTAGTTTTTGTAACGTCCCACCCCTTTCCGCTTTTTTTGTATATAAAGTTTGTTACCCTATCGACATTTGTTCTATACCTAGTTCTAGTGTCTTCGTCTGGATTTTCAATGGTAGTAAACCATTCTTCAATCCTTTCTTTTATGCAGTACATTATTAGAAAAATTGTGGTTAGCCTTTGTTGACCATCAATTATTTCTACTTTATTGTCAGAAGAATAAAAAAGGAATGAACCGAGATAGAGGGGAGAATCTTCATTTGAATTATCTATATCGTGGTATAAGTCCGAAACCTGCTCTAATTCCCAAGAGTATTCCCGTTGATATATAGGCACTTCTAGGGGTGCGTTTTCAAGGTATGTTTTAAGTCCCTCTAGCTTTTCTGGGTTTTTAACTTCCATCTTTTTTGTATTTTGGAAAGTAATATCTGACTTTTTATCCTGTTTTACAATGTTTTTCATTTTTGCTCGGATTTTGGATTAATTCATTGTAGGTAAGCCTATGCCCGTCGGATGCTTTCCCAGCTATCCGTAGGTGTGCCACCTATCCGTAGTTTACGATAAATTTCAATCGAAACTTTTGCGCTAAGCGGGTGCGTGGCTAACTAAGGATGGTCAATAACAAACAGTTTGCAACTGTTTACTTAAACCTCCTTCCAATCAATTGATTTCGTTTGACTTGTTTTCAAATAAACAAATTAACCGACTTAGTAAATACCAAAAAACGAGTTAATCGTATTGGTAAACTTCAGGGCATCTTCCGTTTTCAGTGTTTCATAAGACACCTGGTCACCCTATTTTTTAAACAGCACCACATTGTAGTTGGACTGGAAAATGCTGTACAATGCAGTGGTTTGGATATGGTTACTTGGTAAGCTATACAGGAAATAATTTTAACGAATTGAAATAAATCCTACTTTCACGGTGTAGCACTCCCCAACAAGTATTGTTTTAGCCGACAGTTTTTTTAAAAGCTGCACGGTATGACTATTCCTAACCTTTAACTAACAACAACTATGGGGACACGCACTTCTTCGAATCCAGTAAAGAAAATCCTGCTTGCAGTTTCTCTTGCCTCCCTTCTCCTTATTGCCATCATTCAAGGCTGCCGGAAGATTGGAATCAATGCACAAAAAACAACCGATTTAACCAACCGCTTCTTTGAAACGAAGCAACCGCTACCCAGTACGATTACCAAAGTGATACAGAAGCTGAAGAACGATAATTCGCAAAAGAATTTTGTTACAGGGTTTGTGGCTCATGAGGGCTATGCGCTGTGGGACAAAGCGGTGGTGAAGCCCAAGCCGATAGGCAGCCACAGGAACCAATCGGGCAGTTCCAGCGATGCGAATTCTGCCGATACGCTGGTGTATATCCCGTTGGTCTTGGAAGGCACGCAATATATCAACTCCTTTATACTGGCCAGTATCAATGAAAGCGACACCGCCACCAAATGGCAGATTTACCGTGGGCGGGAATACGCATCTTACGGGTTCAGCAATAGCGATACGGCGTTAAGCGCCAAAGCCCTGTTCAGGGTGTTTGTGATGCTGGACAAGGAGGCTTTCAACCATGCTGGCCTGCGCATCAAGGACAGGAGGCTGCTGTCCATTCAGGACTCTATCGGGCTTGCCCACCGTCACTATACCTTCGACAGCAGTAGGGTGGTGTACAAACTCAAAGCCACCAATAGCCTGAGCCGGAACAATGTCACCTATATGCCGGTTGACCAGTGCGATTATTACGAGGTCTGCCAACGGCCAGGACTCATGACGGGCGGACCGGAA
>JAHEZD010000106.1 GCA_023251255.1 Chitinophagaceae bacterium | reverse complement strand
GAGGATTTACTGCCTGCTATCACTGCGATCAGCAACAACATAGCCATTGACAAAGAAGAACAGTTTCTGCAGATTGCCGCCACTGTCTTCAACTACAGGCAATCGGGTGCCGAAGCGATGGTTAAACAGGACATCAGCATTGCCATTTGCGGGGCAGAAACCCTACCCTACTGCAGCAAAGCGGCTATGGCTAGCTTGAAAGATATACTGCATGAAGACAGCAACGGGCTTTTGGCCCTATGGTTGCAGTATTGCAGTAACAAACAACAGGTTGTGGAGCCAGCACTGTTGCCCCTGTTGTTTGATAAAGCGGTACAACAGAAACAGCTCCGCCAATATGCCCCCACCTGCTTTGGCAAACGTGGCGCATGGTTAAGCCAGTTCAACAGTGAATGGAACTTTGCTACCGACGCCAGCGATGAAGCGCTTTGGCAAACAGGTACGCCTGACCAACGCAAAAAAACATTGCAGCAATTACGTGCTACCAATGCAGCGCAAGCAAGGGAATGGCTGCAGCAAACATGGCCACAGGAAAATGCCGCCTCCAAACAAAACTTGTTGGAAGCCTTTGCCATCAATCTATCTGCAGCAGATGTGCCCTGGCTGGAAAGCCTTACCAATGAGAAGAGCCAGAAGGTAAAGGAAGATGTACTGGGCCTGTTAAAGCAGGTACCCACTTCCACCATTGTGCAGCAATACATTGCCTTGTTGCAGCAATCCATCTCCATCAAAAAGGAGAAAACCATGTTTGGCCTGTCATCCAAACAGGTACTGCAAATAGCCCTGCCCTCAACCATCGATGAACAGCTTACCCAATCAGGTATGGAGAAGCTCAGCAATCAGAAGGAGTTTACGGATGATGAGTTTATCCTGTTCCAACTGCTGCAGAATATCCCGCCAAGTGTCCTTGAAGCACATTTGCAACTACTGGCCGGGGACATTATCGAACTACTGCAAAAAGAAGACAGCACCAAGAAGTTTTTACCAGCCATCGTCATGGCATTGGTCAAGTTTCACGATACAGCATGGGCCATTGCCTGCATGCAGCACAGCACCGTTTTCTACTTGGATATCTTGCCATTGATCCCTGTACAACAGCAGGAATATTACAGCAAAAAGTTCTTCAAAGGAAACGAACACAGCATTGTTCAATATGCGGTTGGCAGGGCAACAGAATGGTCGGTTGAATTAACGCAGCTTATTTTCACACATACGGCAGCCAACCATTACCAGTACTACCGCAACTTCTACAACCAGCATATCCAACTCATCCCATACGGGGCTTCCAGTATCCTGGACGCATGCAACCCATTGGATGAGTATGCTTCAAACAGTTGGAACACGACCAAGGAATACATTGCCAAACTATTGGAGCTGAAACAGCAAACCATTCAATCATTCAATTAAACCACAACATTATATGTCCACCATCTTACGCCAACATGCCGAGGACCTATTTGCACAGGAACTGGAAGAACTGCAGAAAGCTGAATCTGGTAAGCGGCCTACCAGTTGGAAACTGACACCACAATCCGTGGTCACCTATTTAATGGGTGGCCAACTGAAAAACGGTTTTGAGATAACGCCCAAATATATTGGCAGCAGGCGCTTGATGGAAATAGCCGTGGCCACCCTCACCACCGACAGGGCCCTACTGCTCTATGGTTTGCCCGGTACTGCCAAAAGCTGGGTAAGTGAGCACCTGGCAGCAGCAGTCAGTGGCGATAGCACATTGATCATCCAAGGTACAGCAGGCACCAGTGAAGAGTCCATCCGTTACGGCTGGAACTATGCACGGCTCCTATCCGAAGGGCCCAGTGAAAAAGCATTGGTGGAAACACCTGTTATCCGTGGCATGAAGGATGGCAAGATTGTACGCATAGAGGAGCTTACCCGTATAGGGGCTGATGTGCAGGATACACTGATCACCATCCTGTCGGAGAAATCATTGCCCGTACCCGAACTGAACACGGAAGTGCAGGCAGTGCGGGGCTTCAACATCATTGCTACGGCCAATAACAGGGACAAGGGCGTGAACGAACTGTCCAGCGCCCTGAAGCGCCGCTTCAATACGGTGATACTGCCCGTGCCGGATAGCATTGAAGAAGAGATCGATATTGTACAGCGCCGTGTGGCCAGCTATGAGAAGACGATGGAATTGCCAGTGGAGAAACCGGCCCTGCAGGAAATCAGGCGTATCGTGACGATGTTCCGGGAGCTGCGCAGTGGCATTACACTGGATGGCAAGACCAAGATCAAATCGCCCACTGGAACACTCAGCACTGCCGAAGCTATTTCCGTAGTGAACAATGGGCTGGCCATGGCAGGCTATTTTGGTGATGGCCAGTTAAAAGCCGCAGACCTTGCCGCAGGCATTATTGGTGCCGTGATCAAGGACCCCGTGCAGGACAAGATTGTTTGGCAGGAATATTTGGAAACCGTGATCAAGCCAAGGGATGAGTGGAAGGATGTGTACAGGGCGTGCAGGGATATGGGATAGGCAGTAGGCAATAGAGAGGAGGCAGTAGTGTTTACGGAGAAGTGAAGAAGAAGAAAGAAAAGACAGAAGGTTGGGAGAATAAATAGTAAGTAAGCAATAGCAATTGGGGAATAGGATAAACCACTTGCAACTATAAACTTATTACATTATGAATGAGTTCAGCTATAAGAAATTAATTGTTTGGCAGAAATCCATTCTACTGATGAAGGAGGTGTACCTGCTTACAGATAAACTGCCAAAGTCTGAAGAGTACAATTTGAAAGCACAATTGAGACGTGCAGCTATTTCAGTATTGTCCAATATTGCTGAAGGGTCCACAAGACGTTCATCCCTTGATAGAAGGAGGTTCCTCGAAATAGCAAGGGGTTCGGCCGTGGAGATAGATGCACAATTAGAAGCCTCCATTGTTTTGAATTACCTGAACAATGCTGACTGTACCATAGCTTCCAACTTCCTTGCTTGAAGTATTTAAAATGTTGTCCAAAATGATTGACAGTTTAGGTAAGGGGTAACCATCTATACCTTTTACCTAATAATCCACCACTAAAACATACCAGAATGCTTATACACGACATATACGCCCATTCCCCAACTTCCAATTCACAGCAGCCTCCTGCTACCTGTTCCACTACTATCTATTTACTATTCCCTGCTGCCTACTGCCTATACACTACTGCCTCTTCCCTAAACAACACTATGCAATGATCCACATCCTCGGCATACGGCACCATGGACCAGGTTCTGCAAGGAATGTAAAAGCATTTCTGGAGGAACTGAAACCCGATATTGTGCTGGTGGAAGGCCCACCGGAAGCAGATGCTTTGTTGCAATATGCTACCCATGAAGACTTGGTACCACCTGTGGCCATTTTGGCCTATCAAACAGACAATATCCAGCAGTCCGTCTATTATCCCTTTGCGGAATTTTCACCGGAGTGGCAGGCCATTCAGTATGCACGCAAGGCAAATATCCATGTACGTTTCATGGATTTACCGTTAACGCATTGGATGGCGATGAAGGAGACAGGAGGCAGTGGGGAGAAGGGAGTAGGCAGTAGTGAGGAGGCAGTAGTGATTAAGGAGGAGGAAAAGGTAGGGAGTAGTGAGGAGGCAGCAGAGACTAAGGAGGAAGAGGGTGGTGAGGAGAAAGAAAGGGGATTATATGTTGCAGATGATGATGCGGCAAAGGGGCAGGGATCAATGGCACTGCCCAAGAAGAACCCTATCCATTATTTGGCGGAGGCAGACGGTTTCCAGGACGAGGAAAAATGGTGGGAAACCATGTTCGAGCACCGCTTGGACAATGAAGAAATATTTGCTGCGGTGAACGAGGCCATGCAGGCACTGCGGGAAGCCTTTACCAAAGAAGATGATCAAAGGGAACTATTGCGTGAAGCATGGATGCGTAAAATGGTGCGCCAGGCAGAGAAGGAAATGTTCCAGAACATTGCGGTCATCTGCGGTGCATGGCATGCACCCGCACTCACTAACATGCCCAAGGCAAAGGAAGATAATGACTTATTGAAAGGTTTGCCCAAGACCAGGATAGAATGTACCTGGATACCCTGGACCTATGATAGGCTGAGCATGTACAGTGGCTATGGTGCAGGCATTGAGTCACCGGGCTGGTACGGTCATGTGTGGCAGCACCCGACCGATGATGGCACTTTATGGATGGCCAAAGTGGCGGCACTGTTCCGCCAGCACCAAATGGATACCTCCGTGGCCCATGTGATAGAAGCAGTACGTTTGGCGGAATCATTGGCCGCCCTGCGCAACATGCCCAAGGCCGGCCTATCCGAACTCAACGAAGCCACCCTGAGCGTGCTGTGCAATGGCGAAGCACTGATGATGGACCTGATCAATAAGGAACTCATTGTGAGCAACCGTATTGGTTCAGTACCGGAAGAAATACCCAAACCGCCGCTACAGGTAAACATAGAAAAAATACAGAAGAGCCTACGGTTGCCGGCCACAGCGGATTTCAAGGACTATATGCTGGACCTGCGCAAGGACAATGACCTGGAGCGCAGCATCTTCCTGCACCGCCTGCAATTGCTGGGCATTCATTGGGGCACCAAAAGTTTGGTAAGCGGCAAGGGCACGTTCAAGGAGCAGTGGCGTTTGCAATGGGACCCTTCCTTCGTGATCAATATCATTGAGAAGGGCGTTTGGGGCAATACCCTGGAAGAAGCCAGCAATGCATGGCTTATCCACCAGTGCAATGAGGAAACATCGCTACAGCAAATTGCTGAACTGCTGCAACAGGTCATCCCTGCTGACCTGTCCAATGCCGCAAAAGCCATTGCACAGCACATACAGGATGTGGCGGCAGCTACCAACGATATCATTCAATTGGTAGCAGTGCTGCCCGGTCTGGCTGGCATCATGCGTTACGGCAACGTACGCAAGACCGATGCCGAAATGGTGAGGCATATTGTGGAGAGCATGATTACCCGTGTGTGCATTGGCCTGCCCATTGCCTGCTGCGGCATTGATGAGGCCACGGCCGGCAAGCTTACGGAAGACTGTTCCAGCATCAACCACAGCATCCAGCTACTGCAGGAAAAAGAATACCTGGATGAATGGCATCACTGCTTGATGAAAGTTGCGTACCTACACAATGCAGCACCCATGATGCGCGGCTTTGCAGCGAGGCAATTGATGGATGTGAAAGCATTGACCGATGTGCCCTTGCACCAATTGTTCTACAGCAGTTTGAGCAAGGCATTGCCCGTGGCAGATACCGCCGCATGGCTGGAAGGCTTCCTGAAAGGTGGTGGCACCCTGTTGTTAATTGATGAAAACCTGTGGCTCATCGTGAACGATTGGGTGCAGCAACTGGAGGAAGACAGTTTTGTACAGGCCCTGCCATTGATGCGCCGGACCTTCAGCAATTTTACACAGGCAGAAAGGAGGAAGCTGGGCGAGAAAGCAAAAAATGGTGGTAGGAACACGGTGCTGGCCCAGCAGGTACAAGCAGGTTTCAGCACAGCTAGGGCCAAGCAGGGCATACCTGTGGTTATGGAATTGTTGGGTTACCCGGTAAGCAATTTATAGTGACCTTACAGGGACCTTATAGAGACCTTATAGTGATGTTATAGAGACTTGCGTATACCCTGGTTACACTGACAGTCCGTATTGGCTTGGGCCAACAACCATTATGCCCCATTCAATAACCGTACTGTTGGCAATATCAACAGCAGTTGGATATCATCAGCATCATTCACCTCATTTCAATGTTATTGATATGAACAAAGAAGAAAACATACGCCGTTGGCGGTTACTATTGGGTTCGGACCAGAACGACGGCACCAGTTTCAAACTGGATGCGGCTGACCTGCAAATGGACAATACCTTGTCGGCTTTGTATGATAGTGATAAAAAGGCAGGGCTTGGTCCCTCCTCCCCCAATATCAACCGCTGGTTGGGGGATATCCGTTCCTTCTTCCCCAACACCGTGGTACAGGTGATGCAGCGGGATGCCTTGCAGCGGCTGAACCTTACCCAGATGCTGTTTGAAAAGGAGATGCTGGAAAACATTACGCCCGATGTGCACCTGGTGGCCACGCTGATGACATTGAGCCGCGTGATTCCAGATAAGACAAAGGACACCGCGAGGCAGGTAGTGCGCAAAGTAGTGGATGAACTATTGCGCAAACTGTCACAGCCCATGCAGCAGGCCGTGATTGGCAGCCTCAACCGGAGTGCCAGGAACCGCAGGCCGAGGCACAACGAAATCAACTGGCACAGCACCATCCTGAAAAATTTGAAGCATTACCAACCTGACTATAAAACCATCATTCCCGAAGTGAAGATTGGTTATGGGCGCAAACGTTCCTCCTTAAAGGATGTGGTGCTTTGTTTGGACCAGAGCGGCTCCATGGGCACGTCGGTGGTGTACTCGGGCATTTTTGGCTCCGTAATGGCATCCATTCCCGCCATCAAGACCAGGATGGTGGTATTTGATACGGCTGTTGTGGATTTGACAGAGGAACTGGATGATCCCGTTGACCTACTGTTTGGTGTGCAATTGGGTGGTGGCACGGATATCAACGCAGCCCTCACCTACTGCAAGCAGGTCATTACCCGGCCATTGGACACCATACTTGTATTGATTACCGATCTATATGAAGGTGGCAACCAAGCAGAAATGCGTAAACGTGCAGTGGAGCTCACGGCCGCAGGTGTGCAGGTGATTGTACTGCTAGCGCTGAACGATGATGGGGCACCGGGCTACGACCATGGCAATGCACAGTTCCTCGCCACACTGGGCATACCCGTGTTTGCCTGCTCGCCGGACAAGTTCCCCGACCTCATGGCGCAGGCCCTAAGCAAGCAGGACATTGGCGTTTGGGCAGCAAAGGAAGATCTGGTCCTGAAAAAGTGATTTTAAGCCATTCGCGAAAATGTGTCAAAAAAAATGTGTCAAAATTAAATTGACACAAAAAAATTGACACAAAAGAGTTAGCACAAGAATGTGTCAAAAAAAATCCTGATTTTTAAAATGACACATTTTATTGGTACTGCAAATGAATGATGGTTTTCAACACATTCTTTTCGACCGCCATTCGGTATGCGTTCGATACCGCTTCGATGCCTGTTCCTGTTTCGTCCCAGTTTTGTTCGTGATTCCTTCAATAGTTACTGATAAATACAGAAAGAGCATCGAAGAACACCGGAGTGGCTGTACAGGAAAACTTTTGGATGGATAGTTTTGTGGTCGCTTATTTTGAAGCTCATATTATATGCCTCGGTCCCACTGGAAACAAAAATGCCCTTACCGTGTTACGGTAAGGGCATTGACTATAATCTGAAATGCAATTAGGTTAACGCTATATCCAGCACCTGCCCCATGGTTTTTACATAATGGAACTGTATGCCCTTGATAAAGCTGCTGTCAATTTCCTTCACATCTTTTTCGTTCTGCCAGCACATCACTATTTCTTTCAGCCCTGCACGTTTGGCAGCCAATACTTTTTCCTTGATGCCGCCAACAGGCAAAACCTGTCCACGCAGGGTAGCTTCGCCCGTCATGGCCAGATAAGGCTTCACTTTCCTGCCAGTAAAGGCAGAAGCCAATGAGGTGAGCATGGTGATGCCTGCACTGGGACCATCTTTTGGTGTGGCACCCTCAGGTACGTGTACATGGATGGTCTTCTTGCTGAACATCTCCGCATCGATGCCGTATTTCTTGGCGTTGGCCTGCAAATAGGTCAATGCAATGGTGGAACTTTCCTTCATCACATTTCCAAGGTTGCCGGTAAGCTTTAGGTCGCCCTTCCCATCGCTCAGTACCGTTTCTATGAAGAGTATATCACCGCCCACATAGGTCCATGCAAGCCCAACGGTTACGCCGGGCATGTTCACTGTTTTGTACATGTCGTTGCTATAGCGTGGCAGGCCTAAAATCCGTTCAATATCTGGTGAGGTAACCGTTGGTTTTACCTTGCCCTTGGTGGCATATTCCTTTGCTTCATAACGCATGATGCTGGCCAGTTGCCTGTCCAGTTCGCGCACGCCACTTTCACGGGTATAGCTTTCGATTACTTTCTCCAGTACTTTATCGGCAATTTTCAGGTTCACTTTCTTGAGACCATGGGCTTCCTGCTGCTTGGGTACCAAGTGGCGCTTGGCTATTTCAATTTTCTCCTCCACGGCATAACCGCTCAGGTCAATGATTTCCAATCGGTCTCTCAACGCAGGCTGAATGTTGGCAATATTGTTGGCCGTAGCAATGAAGAGTACTTTGCTCAGGTCGTATTCCAGTTCAAGGTAGTTATCGTAAAAAGTATTGTTCTGTTCTGGATCCAATACTTCCAATAAGGCGGAAGATGGGTCGCCACGGTGGTCGCTGCCCACTTTATCAATTTCATCCAATATCATCACAGGGTTGGAAGATTTCACTTTGCGTATGTTCTGCAGTATCCTGCCGGGCATGGCCCCGATATAGGTTTTGCGGTGGCCGCGGATTTCGCTCTCGTCGTGCAGCCCACCAAAACTTACCCTTGCATACTTGCGGCCAACAGCATGTGCTATGCTCTTGCCCAACGATGTTTTACCGATACCCGGAGGGCCCACAAAACAAAGGATGGGGCTTTTCATGTCGCCCTTCAACTTCAGTACGGCCAGGTATTCCAATATCCTGTTCTTGATCTTGCCCATGCCATAATGGTCTATGTCCAATACTTTCTTGGCATTTTTCAGGTCATAATTATCGGCCGTATATTCTTCCCAAGGCAGGTCCAGCATCAGGTCGCAGTGGTTGTACACCACGGAATAATCCGGTGTGCTGGGATGCATCCGCTCCAGTTTGGCAATACTGTTGTTGAACAGGGTCTTGGCCGCTTCGGGCCATTTCTTGAGTTCCCCTTTCTTCTTCATCTCGGCCACTTCACGTTCATTGCTGTCGCCGCCCAGTTCGTCCTTGATGCTCTTCATCTGCTGCTGCAGGAAATATTCACGCTGCTGCTTGTCAATTTCAGTGCGGGTCTTGTTGGTCACTTTGTCCTTCAGTTCAGCAAACTGCAGTTCGCGCTGCAACAAGTGGATCAACCTTTCTGCCCTTGCAGTAATATCGTTGATTTCCAGTAGTGCCTGCTTTTCGGACAGGTCTGTATTCTGGTTGCTGCTGACAAAATTGATGAGGAAAGTGGGGTTCTCAATATTCTTCAGGATAATGGAAGCTTCCGTGGGCAGGTTGGGCGACAGGGAAATAATCTGCGTGGCCAGGTCCTTGATGGAAGAAATGTATGCATCAAAGTTGTCGTTTTCCGGTTTGTCATCCTCATCCAGTATCCTGATATTGCCCTTGAAATAGGGGTCTTCCGTAATGATGTTCAGCAGTTCAAAACGTTTCTTGCCCTGTATAATGATGGTGGTACCGCCATCTGGCATCTTGATCAGCTTCACAATCTTTGCCACGGTGCCCACGCTGCTTAGGTCCTTAACCTCGGGGTCTTCAATATTGCTGTCTTTCTGTGCAATTACACCAATCAATTTGTCACCTTTGTAGGCATCGTTCACTGCTTTGATACTTTTGTCCCTACCAACGGTAATCGGTAGCACCACACCGGGGAAAAGAACCGTGTTCCTTAGGGGCAAAATGGGTAAAATATCAGGAACCACTAAGTTCTTGTCCTGTTCGCTATCATTCTCGCTAATGGGAATGATGGGCATGAAATCCGTATCGTCGTCACTTAAGAAAATATTCTGTTTACTCATTATGGTTCTTTAACGTAAGCCAGATTGGCACTTAGTTTAAAATTGAAATTCTTTTTGAGAAGGTGCAAAATAAGTCAATATTAGTGCCATCGGTAATATTGGGTACCGTTTCGGTACAAATTGGCATATTGGGCTATCCGGTTGAACATTAAATTGGAAATTGAGTATTGGAC
Source organism: Chitinophagaceae bacterium (assembly GCA_023251255.1). Lineage (GTDB taxonomy): Bacteria > Bacteroidota > Bacteroidia > Chitinophagales > Chitinophagaceae > UBA1930. Next base: position 7,772 of record JAHEZD010000106.1, on the reverse strand, counting down.
ATTTACCCTTTTATCGTAGGGAACGTATTGCGCATTTTGAACACAGTATTACCTGGATGTTCAATAATCAATGTTCCATTTTCAATGTTCAACAAATAAAAAGAAGGGCTCCATTGCAAATGCAATGAAGCCCTTCACCAAAAAACAACTACCCTACGCTGTTTAAATAATCCTTAGGCCAATGCCTAACTGTATCTGCTGGTTCTTCCAATTTTCTTTGTTGTCAATATCGTTGATGTTGGACAGGCCAATGCTGTAGCGGCCATACACCCTCAAGGAACTCAGGTTCAACTGCAATCCGCCAATCATGGAGAAATCGCCACTTTTGAATGCATCTTTTCCATTCTCTATCAATGAATTTTCATTGTTCAGGAGGATGCTGTACTGTGGGCCCACATTGAAGGTAATTAATTTACCTGCATTGATCCTCAACAGGATAGGAATGGACAGGTAGCTCAATTTATAATCTGAATTAGGAGCAAGATTGCCATTGAACGTGGTGGTCTTGCTGGAAACCTGACTGAACAAAACTTCTGGCTGTATACCTAGGTGCTTGGTAAAATCTATTTCTACAAAGCCACCCGCCTGATAGCTTAATTTGAATCCTTCATCAAAGGATTGCCCTTCGATTTTTGTGAGGTTACCACCCAACTTAGCGCCGATATGGAAACCCTGTGCCTTTGCATTAAAAACGAATGCTACCAATAAAAGGGCCGAGACGAATACCTTTTTCATAAAAGTGATTTTAGTTTGATTGCCAATTTTCAATCATCATGCCAAAAGGAAAAACAGGGTTGTTAATAGATGGTTTCAAGCATAAACCATACTTTTAAGACATGAAAGAGTTAATGCTTTTTTTATCGTTTTTTCTGTGCACCCTAGCAAAGGCAAATGTTATGGATACAAGCTTACCTGCTAGAAAACCGATACAATGTTTATTTATTCCTGATGAGGATGCAAGAAAACAACCTCTATACATTGTTAATGGGAAGCCTATTGAAGATTCAATTGCTTGTAATTTTATGGTAAGGCTTGACGTAAAACTTATTACCTGTATAGAGGTTTTAAAAGATAAAAGAAGTACTGGACTCTATTGCGGCAGAAATAACAATAGGGATACCATCATCATTACTACCAAACAAACAGATTTCTCCTTAAAACCATCTTGCAAACCACCAGAATACAAAAACGACAACTATACCTTATAAATAGAAAAAGGCTTCAAAAATTTGAAGCCTTTTTTATTAAATACTATGATGCAGTTTTCTCTTCTTTTTTCTTCTTTGCTGTTTTTGGTGTAAGCATCAAAAACATACGCTTGCCTTCCAATTTGGGCAATGTTTCTGGTTGGCCAACTTCTGCTAGGCGCTCTGCAAATTTCAGCAGCACGAGCTCTCCCCTTTCCTTGAACATGATAGCACGTCCCTTAAACTGAACGTATGCCTTTACCTTATTGCCATCTTTCAGGAAACCTTCTGCATGTTTTGCTTTGAAATCGAAATCATGGTCATCCGTACCGGGTGTAAACCGGACTTCCTTTACCTCGCTTTGTTTGGCATTGGCCTTCATTTCCTTTTCCTTTTTCTTTTTCTCGTAAAGGAATTTCTTATAGTCAATTGCCTTGCATACAGGCGGGTCTGCTTGTGGTGAAATCTCAACTAAGTCCAGTTCTAGATCTTGGGCAATTTTCAGTGCCTCTTGTGTGGGATAAACGCCAACTGTTACATTGTCGCCTACTAAACGTACTTGCGGAACCCTTATTCTTTCGTTGATACGATGTTCCGGTTCCTGTACTCTTTGGAACCTTGGGTTAAATCTGCCCCCTCCGGGCCTTGGTGGAAATGCCATTAAAACTTGTTTGGTTAAAAATTTATTTATTTGAGTTTCATGAATGCTACAATCAAGCCAACAATAGCAATTCCTGTACTCACCGTCCAGATTATCATTTGATTGAATCTCTTTTCAACATCTACTTGGAATTTAAGTACATCTTGCCTCATCAATGATATGTCATCTTTTGTTGCCAAAGACTCTTTTTTATCAACGAATTTATTATCTATAACAGTTTCCAATTCCTGAACAACGCTCTTTGCATCAGCTTCATTCTTAAAATGCCGATGTAAGATTTCGTAAATTTTCAAGGTTTGCGTTCCTGTCATTACGTAAAAATAATATTATTCTCCCGATTTACGGTTTACAATTTCATCCACAATACTGTTGATAAACGCTTCAACAGTTTGCTGCCCCAAATCTCCCTTACCCTGGCGACGTATGGAAAGCTTGCCTTCTGTTGCTTCTTTCTCGCCAATTACCAGCATATAAGGTACCCGTTCCAGTTCTGCTTCACGGATTTTCTTGCCAATCTTTTCCTGCCTTTCATCAATCTCCACGCGCACACGGTGCTTGCGCAGCTTGGCTTTTACTTCATTGGCATAATCCATGAACTTATCGCTGATCGGTAGGATCTTCACTTGCAATGGGGCCAACCAAACAGGGAATTTACCTGCATAATGTTCCAACAAGAAGCCTATGAACCTTTCATGCGTGCCCAACGGTGCACGGTGAATAATCAATGGAATTTCAGGTTCATTGTCCTTGTTAGTGAAGGATAATTTGAAACTTCTCGACTGTGCAAAGTCAACCTGATTGGTTGCCAAAGTAAATTCCTTGCCAATAACGCTGTAAATCTGAACATCAATTTTAGGGCCGTAGAAAGCCGCTTCATCCTGCACTTCTATAAATGGTGTATTGGTCTTGATAAGCACATCCCTTACCAATGCCTCCGTTTCTTTCCAGAGTTCGGGTTCGTTCACATATTTCTGCCCCAGCTTTTCGGGTGAATGCAGGCTTAAGCGCATCACGTACTTGTCAATGCCAAATATCTTGAAATACTTGAGGTACATTTCGTTTACCGCCTTGAACTCTTCATAGAACTGGTCCTTGCTGCAATAGATATGCGCATCGTTCATGTGCAGGCAACGCACCCGCATCAAACCAAAGAGTTCACCACTCTGCTCGTAGCGGTAGCAGGTACCATATTCGGCCAAACGGTAGGGCAAATCGCGGTAACTCTTCAGTTCGGCATCAAATATTTTATGGTGGTGCGGGCAGTTCATTGCCTTCAAGTAATATTTCTCCCCGTCCATTTCCATTGGGGGAAACATACTATCTGCATAGTAGGGCAAGTGCCCACTTGTCAAATACAAATTCTCCTTGGCGATATGTGGCGTAACCACACGCTTGTAGCCGGCATCTTCCTCTGTTTCCTTTGCCAACTTTTCCAGCTCCTCAATAATTACGGTGCCATTGGGCATCCATAGAACAAGGCCAGCGCCGATATCATCGTTCATGGTATAGATACCAAGCTCCTTGCCCAATTTTCGATGGTCACGTTTCTTGGCCTCTTCCAGCATCAATAAATATTCATCCAGTTCCTTTTGGTTGGGGAATGTGATGCCATAGATACGGGTCAACTGTTTGTTCTTCTCATCCCCTTTCCAATAGGCACCAGCAATGCTCATCAATTTGATGGCCTTGATGAAGCCGGTATTGGGTATATGTGGGCCGCGGCACAAATCCGTAAAACCGCCCTGTGTATAAAAAGTAATAGTGCCATCTTCCAGGTTCTGCAATAGATCAAGCTTGTACTCATCGCCTTTTTCGGAGAAGTAACTGATGGCATCGGCCTTGGATTTCTCGGTGCGGATGAACAGATTCTTTTGATTGGCCAGTTCGTTCATCTTTTTCTCCAGCCAGGCCAAGTCTTCCTCCGTTAACTTGTTGTCGCCCAAGTCTATATCATAATAGAACCCTTTATCAATAGCCGGGCCTACCCAGAATTTTGCCCCGGGGAACTTTGCTTCCACAGCTTCTGCCATTAAGTGGGCAGATGAGTGCCAGAAAGTTGATTTCCCGTCAGCATCGTCCCAAGTAATCAGTTTCAGTGAAACATCCGTGTTTATTGGCCTTGTAGCATCCCAAACCTCATTGTTCACACTTGCCGCCAATACTTTACGCGCCAGGCCTTCACTAATGGACTTGGCCACGTCCAACGCAGAAACACCAGTTTCATACTGCCTAACTGCACCATCGGGAAAACTAATATTAATCATATTTACCTGTTCTGTTCATTTTTTAAAGGATGGCAAAGGTACTAAATGGAAGCTACCAAAAAAACCTTAACGCTTCTTTGATGCGTTGCATTAAATTGCGTTTGTAGATTTGTGCTATGAGATTGAAATGTACCCTCATAATTTTATTGTTTGCCCATTTTGCCCAAGCCCAGAATATTACTGGTATTTGGCGTGGCCATTTTGTTCAGCAGCAGTTCAATCCTTTTACCGGAAGGATGATGGAGGACCGCTACAAATATGAAGTGCAGATTAACCAGCTTTTCAACAATGCTTTGCAGGGTGTGACCTACTCCTATAAGACGACTGTGTTTTATGGCAAGACTTCCTTGCAGGGGATATTTACAAAGGGCACCAAGAACGTATTGATCAAGGAACTGAAAATGCTGGAGCTGAAGATTGAGGACATGAGCGATCCCTGCATGATGACCTGCAACCTTGAATATACCAAGATGGGCAATAAGGAAGCCTTGGTGGGCAGCTTTACCAGCATCAATATGAAAAACAAGGAAGATTGTGGGGGCGGCACTGTTTATTTGGAAAAGGTACCGGAAAGCGATTTCGTGAAAGAAGATTTCCTCACAAAAAAGAAGCCCGTACCACCTCCTCCAGTTGGAACAACCAAAATACAGCCGTTACCCTATAACAATCCTTCTGCAAAAAGACCTGTACCACCCACAGCTTCCAATAAATCTTCATTGGTGCCAAGTACAGATGGCCGGAAGCCCCTATTTAAACCAGGTGCAGAAGATGCTTTGGTAAAAAGGGACAAGCAACCTAAGAAAATAGAGGAGCAGCAGCCTGTTATTGTTAGTCCCAACGAAAGCAAGAAAAACGCAGAGCCAATAACTCCCTTACCAAAGGAACTGACAGATAGGACCAATAACCTGGTCAAGACACTGTATGTTGATGAAGGTGATATAGAATTGGCCCTGTACGACAATGGCGAAATAGATAATGACACCATTACTGTTTACCATAATGGGGAAATGGTGATTGCCCATGGACGGCTTAGTGCCACGCCTTTAAAAGTAAAAGTGCGGGTAGATGCCGAACATCCAACACATGAGTTCATTATGGTGGCAGATAACCTTGGCGAAATCCCACCCAATACTTCTTTGATGACAATCACCGCTGGCAAGAAACAGTATAGTGTTTTCCTTACTTCCGATGAAAGCAAGAATGCCAAGGTTGTTATCCAGTACAAACCCCAACAACAGGACCAGTCCAAATATTAGGTCCAACTGTTTAATTGTTGGTCGTATAATTCAACTCATTTAGAACTTCACGTTCCAAGTAACTGACGGAATTATAGGAAACAGCGACACTTGCTTGGCTGCCACTTTCAAATCACCGCTGGCTGCACTGCCTTCCTGGTCAAAGTAAATGAAATATGGGTTGGCCCTGTTGTACACATTGTACACACTGAATACCCAATAACCTTTGTACCAGTGTTTTTTCTTCTGTTCCGGCGTGTAGATAGCTGAAAAATCCAGACGGTGGTAAGGAGCCAAACGGTATTTGTTGATTGTACTGTATTCTTGCGTGAGCACACCATTAATGAAATAGAAACGTTCTGGTAAGGATGTTGCATTGCCAGTACCATACACAAATACAGATGAAAGTTTCCATTTTTTTGTAAGCTCGTAACTACCAACGATTGACATATCATGCCTCCTATCGTACTTGCCGGGATATTTTTCTCCATTGTTCAAGTCTGGGAATTTACGCCATGTCCAGCTTAAGGTATAACCGACCCAACCTGTGAACCTGCCTTTCACTTTATTGATGAAAATTTCCGCTCCATAGCTCCACCCCTTGCCAAAAACAAAATCTTCTTCCGAATCTTTCAATGTATTGGGTGTGTAGCCTTCGCGGTATTCAATCTGGTGCTGCATGTCCTTGTAATATACTTCAAGGGATGTCTCAAAAGTATTGTTGCTGAAGTTCCTGAAGTAGCCCAAAGAATATTGCCAGCTAATCTGTGGCTGGACCCTTAAAGTGCTGGGCACCCATAAATCAGTGGGCAATGTTGTGCCGGCATTGCTCACCAGATGGATGTACTGCAGGTTCCTGGTAACTGCTGCCTTGATGCTGCTGTTGTAATCAATGGCATAGCGTATGGTGGCCCTTGGTTCAATGCCCCCATAACTTTTTACAACTTGCCCCCGACCATAAATTGTGCTGTCTGTTTTATTTCCATTTGCATCCCTTGTATAAATGGCATACTTACCCACTTGTTGGAACAGGCTGTAGCGGAAACCATAACCCAGTTTTATTTTCTTTGACAGTTCCCAATCGTCCTGAACGTACAAGGCAAACTCGTTGGCATATTTCTTCAAGGCATTGTTGGGCTCAAACACCACACTATCCTGACTACCGCTGATGATGCTTGGAAAGAAAGTATGGTAAGTATATTGCCCGCCAAACTTTATTTTATGTTCGGGGGTAGCATACCAATCAAAATCAGATTTTGCAGTAATGTCCTTTATGCCGGAAGAGAATTTGATCTTGAAGTTTTCCTGTTTGCCTTCCAACGAAAACTTGTAATCGTTGTAAACAAGTGTTGTATTGGCAAACAGTTTTTTGTTGAAGATGTGGTTCCACCTTAAGGTTGCCGTTGAATTGCCCCAAGGGATGTTGGTGCTGAAACTCCGTTTGGCGTTGTTGAAATCGAATTTGTCCTTGCCCAAATAGCCACTTAAGTAAAGCCTGTCCTTATCGGAAAATTGGTAGTTCACTTTTGCATTCAAATCATAAAAATAATAGCCACTACCATAAAAGTCGTTGTCCTTTTTTATGAAGGGTTTTACCAGTACGTCTATATAAGTCCTTCTTGCAGAAATGATATAGGAAGCCTTATCTTTTTTTATGGGCCCCTGAATGGAAAACCTTGAAGCTATCAGGCCAATGCCAGCATCCACTTCTGTTTTGTTGGCATTGCCATCTTTCATACTAATGTCCACCACGCTGCTCAACCGCCCACCATACTGTGCAGGCATGCCCCCCTTAATAAGCGTTACATTCTTGATGGCATCGGCATTGAATACGGAAAAGAAACCAAACAGGTGGCCAGTATTGTAAACAACAGCATCATCCAACAGGATCAGGTTCTGGTCGGGCCCGCCACCACGTACATAGAAGCCCGCATTGCCTTCACCGGCATTCCGTACACCCGGTAGTAATTGCAGCGTTTTCAGTATGTCCACTTCTCCCAGGAATGCAGGCAGTGCTTTTGCTTGGGCCACACTTAAATCAATCTTGCCCATTTGGGCAGTCTTCACGTTGTTATCGCGGCGCTTGCCAAAAACCGTCACATCGCTGACCACAGCGGATCTTGAAAGCAATAGGATATTCTGCTGCAGGTTGGCACTAAGGTCTATGGTAATCTCTTTTGTTTGGTACCCAACAAAAGAACAGATCAGTTGATAGGTTCCTTTTTTCAAAGTGATGGAATAGAAGCCATATTGGTTGCTGGTAGTGCCTTTGCTTTCTTCCTTGGCATTGATGTTGGCACCAATCAAGGTTTCCCCGGTCAAGGAATCCTTTACGTAGCCATTAAGGGTATACTTCTCCTGGGAAAACAAGGAAGAACTGCAAAAAGAAAAGAAAGCTACTAAAACAATAAATACCGGAAGCTGC
>JAHEZD010000187.1 GCA_023251255.1 Chitinophagaceae bacterium | reverse complement strand
GGACAAGGAGCAGGAACTGGAAGAATAGCCAACCCAAATTGATAAGGAACCAAGGGGAAAGACAGCCTAGGGTTGCCCCATCCTATTTATAGGTATCAATGAAGTGGCAATTGGTTACCCATGTTTCTAGAACACCGCAATAGTTTTAGCTTTATCAATAAGGTGATAAAACAACAAAGGGATGCAAGAATGCACCCCTTTAACCCTTAGCTTTAAAAAAATCACCCTAAAACACTCTTCATTTAAGGATAGAAAAATTCTGTTCTGGTATTGAAGTACCAAAAGCCAGTTACCCCATCCTTTATAAAAACCAATCTGTTGTTTTTTATGGAAACAATATCATCATAAGCATACCCACTCATGAACTCAATCCTGCTGTCCTTCTGCTTTTTGATCCATTTAAAAGCCCATTTACCATCTGCATTCCTGAACTTGTGAATAATATCGCAGGAATCGGCTGTATCGTACCTACCATCAAATACAACCACCGTATTCCTTAACTGTGCAAGCCCATTGCCGCTACTTTGATACGGTAACGCTGAAATTGGCTTTGCTAGTTCTTGCATAATAAGCGCGTTTTGGTGATAACGATACGCAAACTTAAAAAATTATTAAACCTTAAAAAAATATTAAAGAACTTTTTTCAAAACTATTATTTGAGCGGGCCAATAATATTTCCGCAAACGATTGCAAGAACTTTCCACAAAAGCCATATCGTTAATCTTTATTAGGCATTAACCCCTATTTTTGCCCACATTTTTTTAAACAAAGTATATCACTTGCTTATGACTAAGATGTTGTTTATTGCTGTTCCAGCAATGGGTTTAATTGGCCTCCTTTACACTTTCTTGAAGTACAAATGGGTTTCCAAGCAGGATGCAGGGAACGACAGGATGAAAGAAATCAGCACCTATATAGCTGATGGGGCCATGGCATTCCTAAAAGCTGAATGGAAGGTACTGGGCTATTTTGTCCTAATTGTTGGCATATTGCTGGCAGTGATGGCACAAGCAAATCCCCATAGCCACTGGAGCATTGCCATTGCATTTGTCATTGGCGCCGTACTCAGTGCTACTGCTGGTTATATTGGAATGAAAGCAGCCACAAAAGCCAATGTAAGAACAGCACAGGCAGCACGCAGCAGTTTAAGCAAGGCCCTGAATGTATCGTTCACAGGAGGTGCCGTAATGGGTGTGGGCGTGGCCGGACTGGCCGTAATGGGCCTAGGTGGCCTCTTCATTGCGCTGAAACACTTCTTTGCACCCGGGGCTTCACTTAGTTCAGAACAAACGTTGAAGACAATTGAAATATTGACCGGATTTTCATTAGGAGCAGAATCGATAGCCTTGTTTGCACGTGTGGGTGGTGGTATCTATACAAAAGCGGCTGATGTGGGTGCAGACTTGGTAGGCAAGGTTGAAGCAGGCATACCAGAAGATGACCCAAGGAACCCTGCTACCATTGCAGACAATGTAGGTGACAACGTAGGTGACGTGGCCGGTATGGGCGCTGACCTTTTTGGAAGCTATGTAGCCACAGTACTGGCAACAATCGTTTTGGGACAGCAAACAAAGATAATTGGCCATGATAACTTTAACGGCTTCTCCCCCATTCTCTTGCCTATGCTGATAGCAGGCATAGGGATCCTGTTTTCCATAGTGGGCACTTTATTTGTAAAAATCAGCGAACACGCAGGAATCAACACCTCCACTGTACAAAGGGCCCTGAACATGGGTAACTGGGGCAGCATGGCCCTTACAGGAATTGCTGCTATTTTCCTGGTGAACTGGCTACTGCCGGAACACATGGTATTACGTGGTGTGCCATTCTCCAAATGGGGTGTTATGGGAGCCATTGGTGTAGGCCTTTTGGTGGGTACCTTAATGAGCATCATTACAGAATATTATACGGCCATGGGCAAACGCCCGGTAATGAGCATCATCCGCCAATCATCCACGGGCCATGCCACCAATGTTATTGGTGGGTTGGCTGTTGGTATGGAATCCACCTTCCTGCCCATCCTTGTTTTGGCTGGGGGCATTTGGGGTTCCTATGAATGTGCCGGTCTTTATGGGGTGGCCATTGCTGCTGCAGGCATGATGGCAACAACCGCCATGCAACTGGCCATTGATGCTTTCGGACCCATTGT
>JAHEZD010000105.1 GCA_023251255.1 Chitinophagaceae bacterium | reverse complement strand
CACTTTGCTGCTGCCATAGCCGTCCGTGGCCTGCAGGCCCGTCATGGAGGTATAAGTGCCATTGCTGCAGGGGGCCTTGAGGGTGTCAAGCTTGGTCTCGAACCTGTCCACATCGGGGGATTCGAAGCCGGGCTCGAAGGTTATCTTGGTCCTTGCAGTATAGACCGCAGGTGTTGTACCTGCCCTGGTGTCCACGGCCAGTTCACCGGTGGCGGAGGAGGTATCTTCCGCACAGCCCTCACCATTGCCGGCCGTACCGCCCGTGGCGGGGATGACGGGGTTCACGGCTTTCAGCCAGCCCTGCAGGGTGTATAGATAGTCCAGCCCCTGCACCTGCTGCTGGCCTATAACGGTACGCGCCAGTGGGCCATGTTTGTAGTAGCTGTTGTAGGCTTCCTTTTCCCAGTAGATGCTGTCATGGCTGGTTTCCACATCGGTGAGCCTGTTTTCCGCATCGTAGCCGTAGCGGTGGTAAAAAGCATCTGCCTGGTGGGGCTGGTAGGCCACCATGTTTACTTTGTCACTAATGAGGTCATACTGGTACACCATCCGCTTGAAGCGGTTGTCCCGTGAGGCCATGCTGCCATATTTGTAGTCCTGCAGCAGGGTGTCCACATTGCCATGGATGTCGTAGCTGTAAAAAGTTCCCGCACCATAGCCCCTGGTGGCCAAGCTATCATTTATGGTGTAAATGGCCGTGAACGCTACCCTGTTCCGCAGGTTCTTTGCCTGCATCATGTAGGCCAGTGGCGGGTAGGCGGTATCGTACACCGTTTGGGTAATTTCCGTTTTGGTGGCGGCTGCATTGTCAAGCCAGGTCTGCAGGGCAGTCCTGCTGCGGCAGATGGCCGTACCCATGGTGTCGCTACTTTCCAGTTGACCCACTTCCGTAAACCTGCCAATACTATCGAAAAGAGTATAACTGTACTGGTTGCCCAGTTTTTGCTTGGCATTCTGGGATATGGCCAGCCTGCCCAGCCTGTCGTACCAGAAACAGTTAGTACCAGCATCGGGGGTCTTCTGGGTGGTAATCTGGTTCAGGGTATTGTAGCGGTACTGGGTCACCAAGCTATGGGCTGGCACCACGCTGGTGCTGCCCCCTGCCCTAGCGGCCCTTACGCTGGCCAGCCAGCCGCTGTCCCTGTTGGGGTGCACGCCCGCTGGTGGCACCGTTTTGAGCAGGTTGCCTGCCTGGTCATAGTAATAGAGGGTATAGTGGTACTCGCCTACGGTGTGGGCCACGGTGAAGCTTTCCATTTTGTAGGCATTCAGGCACTTGCTGCGGTAGGCACTGTCAAAGCTGCCCTGCAGGGAGTCCCGGTAATGATTGTACAGCTCGGTAGCTTTGGATATGATAAAGAAGCTGCTGTCGCTGCAGTTGGTAATGTCATTGGGCGATACGGGTGGCAGTAGGGGATCCGACTTGCCGCAGAGGCGCAGATTACAGGGGTTGACGTAGGTGCTACCAGTGCTGCAGCCCGTGATGGCGCAGGCGGTATAGGAGAGCCCGCGACCATAGGTGAGGCAGGTATCCATATAGCCGGGGCTCACTGGCACATTTACCGTGGCCAGGAAGGTGGAGACCACACCAAAGGGTGGCAGGTCATTGATGGTATTGCTGTAGAGGTTCACTTTTACGGAAGTGCTGCCGGGGCAGAAGGAACTGCCCGCTTTCAGTTGCACCCTGGTGCTGCAGGTGGAGGGGGTCCTGATGGGCTCGAAATCCGAACTGCTGCAGGTGTCCAGTAACATGCTGCCCGAAGCGGGTGCGCAGAGGCAGCCGCTGAGCAGCCTGCCGCAGCTCTGCTTGTACAGGTAGGCCAGTTCATCGTAGCTGTAGCTGGTGGCCAGCCTGCCGTTCATATAACCCACGAAAGTGCTCTTGCAATCGGGCTTGGGACAGAGGCTGGCCGGCAATGGTTTTGACATGCTGCTGGGCCCGTCGAAGTTCTCGGTGTACACCAGTTCATTGCTGCTGTTGTACACTTTGAACCAGTCCATGGCACGGTTGCCCGTGCCCCATAGGGCCCAATTGAAGCGGTAGATATTGGTGATGTAGCTGTTGCCGTCCCTCGCTACTTCCTTTACCAAACCACCATTGAAATAGACCTGGTACTTGGCGGGGGTGCACACGAACTTCACGGTGCGGTAGTCCTCGAAATTGCGGTAGGGCCTGTCGAAAGCGGTATCGTAATAGTGGGTGCCACGGTAGCCATAGCCGCCGGCACCGGGGGCACCGGGTGTGAAGTCGAACGATAGGTCATCCGGATAAATGGCACCATTGGTATTGATGGAATTGCCGCGGAAAAAGAAGCCCATATCGCCCCCGCCCGTTACATGCAGGCTATCGGGGTTGTAAATGGGGTTCTTGATCCTGTATTCAATGGTAAAGGCATTGTCTAGGCAAATGGGCCGCAACAGCCTGTAGTCGATGCCACCGGCAAAGAGGGTATCGGCTGGAACGGGGAATACCAAGCTGCCCGATGCCACAAAATCATTGACATTATTGGAACTGTACACGGTGGAAGAGGGATCGAACCCGTTCTGGGCCAAAAGGCTCCAATAGGTCTGACCGCACTGCCCCGCATTGGCATTGTTATCGTCCAGGGAACTGTAGTAGCAACTGTAATCGTTCAGCAGGCTGTCCAGCAGGCCGCAACTGGGTATGCTGGTGATGCCGGGGAAACTGTCCACCGAAACCTTGCACCGGTCCATGAAGTCCAGGTACTCAAAGGGCTGCTTGCTGAAGCCCAGTGCATGGTTCAGGTAATTGGCAAAGAGGGTGTTCTTTACCTGCTGCAGGCTGTCCTCACTGTTGCGCATGGGCACAATGCCGGGATACTTGTTCCGGAAGTTCCTATAGAGCGTGTCCATGGTAGTGCAGGTAATGCACACTTCGCCCGCATAGCACTGCAGGGCTGGCGGCAGGGAGATGGGGTTTACCAGGAAATGGCAACTGGCGCTGTCATTGGCGCAGAGGGCCCTTAACTGGTAGAGCTCGGTATTGCTCATGGACGTGTTCCTGGTCTGCAACAGGTAGGCAGAGAAACTGGTGGCAGTGGTGTCCACGCTGCTGCCGTACTCGGTGTACAGGGCGCTGATGCGGCTGCACTCGCAGCTATCGGGGCGGGTGAGTATGGGCTTGTTGCTATAGATGGACTGGCTATTGTAGGGCTTGGGGGCAGTGATCAGGTTGCCATTGCAGTAGATATCCGTGATGTGCGCGGAATCGTTGTAGGCCTGTACCACTTCCTCGAAGCTGCTGTAAGCTGTATGGCCACTGCTATCGGGACTGATATTGCTGGAACCGTAGGGATGGCCAGCATTGGAGCCTTTCCTGCACACTTCTTCCAGCCTGGGCAGGATGATGCTGAGGGCGGTGGAGTCGTAGGCGCAGGGGGCCAGTTGTTGTGCCCATGCCTGTGCATAGGCATGGCAATTGGCGGCATAGTAGGAGGCCGCACTGGTATCGGCGGCATTCTGCGCAGCGGTGCCGCTACTGGTATTCAGCAGGTAGCCATAGCCGTTCTGCACAATGGCAGCCTGCGCATTGTTGAAATTCAATTGATGGCCTGCTGCCAGCAAGGTGGCCGCTGAAGGTATGCTGGGGCAAGCGGTGCTTACAATGCTGTCGAGCAGGCTCTTTTTTACCTGCAGGTACATGCTGCGGAAATAGCGCCAGGCCATGTCCAGGTCACCATCGCAGGTACTGGTGGTATCAAAGGGAAAATGCAGGGCGGCGTAGAAACCCGTGGTATCTGTGCCACCATTTGATCGGGCCATAAAAGTGGCCAGGCTCCAGAGGCTAATATTGGTAGACAGATAGGTACGGTAAACGGTCAGTGAATCATCGATACTGGTAAGGTAACTGGATGATTCGGTGGAAAGCGGGTCCAGATTCCCTGGCTCAAAATGGAAGCTCACGGCATGGTTGGCCGTGGGATTCAGGTAGCCGGAATCGTAGGCAGTCCTGTAGGTATCCGTGGCTTCAAACTTCCTTTCCCATACCTGGTTGGCATTGTGCCGCTCATATTCCACCAGTTTGCAGTATTCGGGATGGAACTTCAATAGGGCATTGGCCCAGGATGGCTTGAACTTGTTCACAAACTGTGTGGAGTCCAGTTGGTTGGGCTTTACCAGCACACCCGTGCGCTGGTCCATCACGTAATCGGGGTTTCCCTGGCTATCGTAATAGTACACGCTGTCCCTGCGGTAGGGGGCAATGGAATCGGTGGCATCGTGGTACAGTATGGAGTAGGCATCGGGGATCAGGCCGGCATACTGGCCCGTGGGGGCGGTCATGTCCAGCAGCATGGCCCTGCGTATATCATCGCTTTCGGTACTGCTGTTGCATAGCGCCGCACAGGAAGCTGCCGCATCGTTATAGGCTGCAAGTGCCAGTGCGGTATCGGAAGACCCGATTATCTGCAAATACCTGGCCCGGAAACTGTCCCAGGTGCCCAGGCTGTCCAAACAGCTCTGGCAATTGGGCACGCATTCCAGGTGGCCATAGAAGGCAGTGGACTGCTCCGTCATGAACTGCTGCAGGCTCCTGCAGGTGTTCTTCTTCATGAACACACTGTCCCGGTAATAGTCCATGCCGTACCTGCTTACGGACAGTTGCTTGGTTACTTCATAATTGCCTTCCAATAGGTAGAGGTTGAAGGTAAAATTGAACTGGCCCGCTCCCGTGCAGGTGGTATCGATGCTGTTGAGCGAGAAGTTGCGGATGGTGGTATCGTAGGCCTTGCCACCGGGCAGTTTCTGGTTGTTGCAGTCATCGGATACGGTGATGCGCAGGTCGTAGAGGCAGTCGTAACAGATGCCCGGTTGCGTGCAGCCATCCTTGGTAAGGCTCTCGGGGTTCAGTTTATAGGTGAACACATGGTTGCCCGCACTGGACACCAGCAGGCTCTTCCGGTTCTCGATCACCAGGTCCTTGATCACGGCATTGTTGGAATCGATCAATTGCTCGGTAATGGCTGCGCTGTTCTTGGACACCAAGGTGTCCATGGCGGCAGGTGCGGCCCCCGCCAGTGCGGTGGCAATGGTGCGGCCGTGCATGTCCACATAGCTGATACTGTACTGCCCATTGGCATCACGTACCATGTTCTTGAAATAATGGCTCCTGTCCCCCACTTCGGTACCGAAGAGGGCATCCAGTTCGTTCTGGTCGGGATTGCCATAGGCATACCTTGTTTCATGGCTGCTGGCCATATTGTGCGTGGGGCCCACACCGCCCTGGCGGCTGATGCGGCCCGTACCGTCCTGCGTGTACTGTGTTTCGGTAAAAGCAAAGCCATGGGCATCGGGTATGAACCTGTTGAAACCCACGGTCTTCTGCGGGTTGGCGGGTGAATAGTACTGGTTGGCACCACTGCTGGTGTCCATGGCCCTGGCACCCGTGCCGCAGTGATCGGCTACGGAACCCAGGGAATCGTAATTGAACTTTTCGTATTCGGCCCCATTGAGGCCCACATTGAAGTTGCGGGTATATTTAATGATGCTGCTCAGGCTGGGCGAGGGCAGCACCTGTATCACGGGCCTGCCCTGGTAGTCGTAGAAACTCTCCGCTACCACCACGGTATTGGTGGTATTGTCCTTGGTAACGGTCTGCCTGGCGCGTAGGCTGCCATCATAGTACTGCACCACCACTTTGCGCTTGCCCTCCTCGGCATAGCTGGTGGTGGCCTGCCAGTTCAGCCCCCTTTCATGTCCGTAATAGGCGTACTGGCCAAGGCCGCCGCTATTCACGGAGGTCCAGTTGGCTTCTACCCTTTTGCCTGTGGGAGAATACAGTACGGCCCTGGCACGGTAGTAGAGCCTGCCGGAATTATCGTACAGCAGGGGTATGGCATAGCTGGTGCCCGTAATGGTGACCCTGCTTGCATTGTGCCTGAAAATAAGGTCCCTTTTGGCCAGGGTGGAGAGGTCATAATTGACCAGTGCGCTGGAATCCAAAAAGGCCCATTCCAAATCGTACTCATCTGCCGCTGTTACGCTGCCCCATAGCACATGCAGTTCGTCGCCCGTGAAGCCAATGGCTGCCGTATCTATGGAAGCGGGTACCTGTGCGGAGCAGTCAAACTGGTACCTGGGGCTTACCCGCATCTCGTTTTCCACCACCAGTGCGGGCGAGAGTGCCGTGGTAAGGTTGGCCCCCGTGGAGGAGAGGATGCTGATGCTCACAATGCGGGTGGTTACTTCCTGTGCGCCATTGAACACCAGGAAGTCCCTGTTCTTGTAGGTGGAGGCTGAATCATAGGCAATGGTAAAGTTGCGGGTGATGGAGTCCACGCTCAGGCCCGTGTTCTTGTAGATGATGCGTATGCCCACGGTGGCAGTAAACTGCTTGTTCAGGAACAGGGAAGAATATTCGTTCAGCCGCAGCGTCACAATGTTCTTTACCATGTAGGGCGTGTCTATATGGTGCGAGAGGCTGGTATCAAAGAACTTGATATTGGATACCGTTCTGGAGGAGTCCACTTTCATCTGGCCCAGGCTGCCATCCAGCCGCTGCACAATGGGCGGGTCCGTGGTGGCATGGGCTTCCCCTGCCAGCACCAGGCACATTACCAGTAGTAACCCTAAACCTGCCATCCTTTTTATGCTATACATAGAATCTCTTTTTAAAAGTTATGTAGTGGACCTGTTTTACGGTCCATGGTCCACCTCTTTGGAAGGCCGGATTGCTTCCTTCGTCGCAATGACGGCTTTTGTTCCTTTCGTCATCCGATAATCATCGGATGCGAGCCTAAGCGAAGCAATCTGCATTCCCATACGAAGCACCCTTTCGTCATTGCGAGGAGTTGCGAAGAATGAAGCAAAGCAATCTTCTCCCCTTACGAAGCACCATCCCTCTCCTATCATCGGAGCCCTAATAGCATCCGACTACCGGAATTTGTGCTACGGAAGAAATTCGTTTCCGAAAGGCCTAGATTGCTTCGTTCCTCGCAGCCGATAATTATCGGCTGACGGCCTTTGTGCAATGACGGCCTTCTCCATCTTTCCGACTCTCTGTCTTCCCGTCTTTCGGACCTTTCGTCTCTTCCACCGTTTCCGTCCTTCCTCCCGTCCACCGTCTTCCCTCCCTACAGGTTCATCTTCTTATTAGTGGTCTGTCTTCGAAAGCACTTCGACAGGCTCAGTGTGACATCCCGTCCAACTTTCAACATCCTCCATCCAACCAATTAACTAATTAACCAATTAACCTTCTTCCTCCTCCATCCAACCAATTAACCTCCCGATAAAACATCGGGATAACCAATCAACCTCCTCCATCCACGAACATCCAACTTCCAACATCGAACTTCCTCCCTCCTCCCTCTACAAATCCGGCGATCCGAGGAATATCTTATAGTCCTTGTACCTTTCCGTTACCCTAAACTCCTTGCCTTTCTTCTCAAAGAAGCTGGCCTCGTTGAAGTAGCTTTCCGGCACGGCTTCCTTCCTGTAGCCCGTTAACCTTGTTTCCACTACCGAATAGGCATCATAGCCCTCCTTCTTCAAGGATGAAGGGTCTGCTGATGGTGCCATCAGTTCCGTCTTCACCAGCATCACGGACCGTACCAGGTAGCCCGTGGCAGTATCGATGGTGAAGGACATTTTTTGATAGGGCCGCCCTGCCGTAAAGGCAATGGTGACCGTTCTGTAAGCGCCCTCGTTCTGCAGGCCGAACACCGTGCCGGCTGCACCTGTGACCAAGCTGTCCAGTGCGGCCACGGGATTGTACGCATCCAACTGCTTGGAAGGCTTGCTCAGGTACATGATCCTGTCCTCGCCAAACAGCACGATGCTGTAGCGTTCATTCACCATGGCTTCTGTTTGGTCAAGCAATAGCCGGTACTCCTTGCCGTTCAGGAGCATGTGCCCCTTCAAGGAGTCCAGGTACTTTGCGGGACTGGATTCATTGGCATAGTAATAGGCCATGTCCATGGCCAGTCCCTTGGCAGTACGGAAGGCATCCCGCATCCGCTGTACCTCCTGCAATGCGGCGGCCTTGCCCACTGGCTGGGCATGGCCCCGCATGGGGCTGTACATGTAGGATAAAAAACAAATAAGGTATAGTGTTGTTTTCATGTTTGTTTGTTTGTTTAATCTTCCCTGTCATTGTGCCCCTTCCCTCCGGAAGGGCGGATTGCTTTGTTTCGTCTCCGGAAGGCCTAGATTGCTTCGTTCCTCGCAGCCGATAATTATCGGCTGACGGCCTTTGTGCAATGACGGCCTTCTCCGTCTTTCCGACTCTCCGTCTTCCCGTCTTTCGGACTTTCCTGACTTTCCTCCCGTCTTTCCGACTTCCAGTCCATCCTCTTATCAGTAATCTGTCTTCGAAAGCACTTCGACAAGCTCAGTGTGACATCCCGTCCAACTTTCAACATCCTCCATCCAACCAATTAACTAATTAACCAATTAACCTTCTTAACCAATTAACCTTCTTCCTACTCCTTCCTCAATGCACTCCTTGTTTCCTTGATGGTCCGGATGCCGCGTTCGGTTTCCTTCTTCACCCTTACCAGTGTGCCATCATCATCGTATTCATAGAAACTGGCATAGTTGTTCTCGTCCAGTTCGGCCACCAAACGGAGGTTCACAGGATCATATACAAAGGACTTCATATTGGCATTGAAGGGGTGCAGGCGGATGTCGTCAAAATACACGGCACCACCGGCTGCCGCCCGCAGGTTCACACTGATGGACACCGTATTGGAAGGCAGGTCCACGATGTTCTCGTAGCGCTGCCAGCCCTCAATGATATTGCCCTGCGGGTAATAGGTATAGTTGGTGCTGCCCGATGCCGTGGTCACCGTTACCACCACGCTGTTGCCCGTGTAGCTCTCGCACTTGCAGTCCTTGGTTTCCTTTACCCAGGCGCTGAACAGCAGTTTCTTGCCTGCTATGGGCGAGAAGATGGGCAGCAGGGCCGATGAATCTGTCTTGATGGTTTTCAGTCTGGTGGCAGCACAGCCCGAAGCCGTAGTGAATACCAATGAGGGGTCCGTGAAGCCGCTGCTACCGATGATGGCGGCAATGCCCATGGACGAATCCGCTGGAACCTTGAGGCTGTACCTGCCCGTATGGCTCTGGGTGGAGTCCATGGCGGAGCGGTAGAAACTGAAGTCAAAATGCTTGCCCACCACGCAGCCCGTATCGCAGCTATTGGAGGCATAGCCATAGTCCTCGAAGCCTTCAAAGGCCGATTCCCTGTACTGGCTGTTCTGCACCACGGCGGTGGGCAGGGTCAGGTTGTAGCCATAGAGGCCGGCATTGTAGCGGCCCAGGGGGTCCTTGTTTTCCAGTTCGAAACCGCGCTTGTTGAACAGGGTCATGGTGCTGTTCCATGCCCAGCGGGTGGTATCCGGTGATGCCTTCAACTGGCCACTGGCAAAGCTCCAGAAGGGCGAGTAATCACTGAAGGTACCGAAGCGGCGGATATTGGTGCCGGACGATGCATCGTTTTCCGTTCTTGGCCCATAATAGGTATAGGTGGTATCCGCCCGGAAATTGCCGAGTATGCCGTAGGTGTAGGGGTTGACAACGGTGTCCGTGATGGCGGAATAGCAGATGCCCGAACTTAGCAGCCCACAGGTTTCTGTGCTACAGGAATCCACTTCCATAATGGCTTTGGTGGAATCAGTTGGTATACCGTAACTTGGAACGTCCCAGTATCTGTATTTATATTCAACCTGATTGCCAGTAGTACATGGTTTTGAAATATAATTGGTTCCATCATCATCAAATGTATTTCCAAGTGCGGCATTTGTAGAAGTAAACTTAATGATAAAACCTCCCACCCTGGCCTTCCATGGCCCAGCACCCTGAATATAACTTGTGGTTTGGGTTATGTCGGTTGTCAAAGTGTAATAGTAGCCGTCCATATTATGTTTGATAATGGGACAGTTGACAGTGTCTATAGCAAAGCCATTTGCAATGGCGTCCAGGACCAACCACCTAAGCGTAATGCTGTCCGATGGATAACGTAATAGTTTCTCTTGACTGAGGATATAATCAAATAGCGGTTTAACGCAGGAACAAACACAATTGCCCCCTCCGCTGCATGCTAGTAGCGCATCGTTCACACAGGTCACCTGGGTTCCCCTTGTTTTCTTGTCGCCCACTTTCCACAACTGCTTGAACTTGGCCACGGAGGCATTGATGACCTTGGATCCCGTGTTCAGCACCAGGCTGTACTGGTGGGTGCCGCTATTGTACACGAGGGGGTTCTCCAAAGTGCTTACCGCACCCACGCCCCCGCCCATGTTCCGCCTTCCGGAGCGGGTAATGGTAAGGGTGATATCATTGCCCGTAAACGCATGGCCGTCCTTGTCAATAAAATAGATGCTCTTGGTGCCACCGTTCAGCACATTGGCATCTATGGCCCAGATGCGGCCCTGCACGGGGAAAGTGGCATACTGGTCATTGCAGGTATCGGCACCTGTACCTGTTTTTGGTTTCGATTGGATGAAGATCTCATCGCCACTGGCAAAGAAATCGTTCTCGTTGGCACTGGAATCCACATTGCTGGCCATCTTGCCATCCATCCTGGTAATCCTGCCGTCCCTGATGAACACATTGCGCAGGATAACACCGATATTTTTATAGGCCAGTCCCATGCCCTCATAGGCCCAATGGGCGGGATAGCTGAAATTGTAGATGGGGTCATTGAACTCGTTCTGGGTCCGGCTCAGCAGCACATCGCCCGTTTCGCTGTCGTACAGCATGTTCTTGGTGGATACCTTGCTGCCCTTGTCTATATGCACCACACTGTCCAGTATGCCGTAGCGTTGTATGACCTTGGTGGCGGCGGCGGAGCGGAACTGCGTCTCTTCCCGCTGTGCCAGGTTCAGCAGGCTGGGCAGGTAGGCAAAGCCGGGCCCTACGGAGAAGAAATCACTGTTCACATTGGCATTGATGCCGTTTACCACGGTGCGCTGTTCCCGCATGTCCAGCATCAGTTCCGCATCCTTGCCTATGAGTGCGGTGCTGTCTATGCCCCCATCGGGGGCCATGGCCATCACCGTATTGGCCAGGCGCTTGGCATCGGTATTGGTGTTCTCCACCTTGTAGAAGTTCTCCGTATAGCTGATGGCATGGTCGGGGTCCGTTTCGGGATAGCTGGCCTGGAACCGCATTTTACCGTGCATATCGTTCAGCTCCACTTTGAAGCCCTGTGAAATGGTGAGGTAGTGCCTGGCATTGATGCGCAGGAAATTGGACAGGGCGGGCTTGAAGCGCTTCTTGGTACTCTCGTCGATCATGGAGCGGTCCACAAAAGTGGGGAAGTCATAGGCGGTATAGAAGCCCGTTTCCTCGTAGCCATTGGCCGACCTTGTTTTGGCGGTATTGATGGACCTTACCCTTACCTTGCTGTAGCCCACGGAGGCAGCGGGGAAGAAGGACTCGCCCAGCGGCTCTTCCGTATAGCCCAGTGTTACGGGGCCCAGTGCCGAAGCCCGCTCCATGTATTCAATGGGCAGGTGGAAGGGATTTTCCTCGCCGCCCAGCCCCGGTTCATAACTGGCCACCCCGCTGCTGATCACTGTTTTCACCCCATTGATTTCCTTGGTAGTCGTGTAGCTGTATTCCTGACCGTACCTGGATTCCTTCTGGCCCGTCATGGCATTCCAGTTGTCATATACGGTAACGCGCTTTACCCTGGCCCCACCGCCCAGCTTCTTGTAACTGGGGCAGGTGAGCCGTACAAAGGAGCGGTTCAGGTCGGCATAGCGCATCCATCCCCTGTCCCTGGCATTGAGGTCAAAACTGCGTATGGCATTGATCACATTGTCTACCTGCGACAGCAATATCTTCACCGCGTCCCCAAGGTCCACATTCTCCCCCACTTCCGAACCGGGATAGGCTTTGGAACCGAGGTTCAGTTTCAGGAACTGGGTGGCCGTTTTTACCAGCGGGCTGTACTTGCCCCCCAAGCTGCCGTCCAGGTCAATGCCCTTGAGCTTGATCCAGATGGTAGTGTCATTCATAAAGCCATAATTCTCCAGGTCACCATAACAGGGTATGTTCTCATTGCCACTGCCCCATTTGTCGCTGGGCACTTTGATGTTCAATTTGAAGTACAGTTTGTCTATGCCATCGAGGTATTTTTTGAGCACCTCCGTATTGGAGGCCACCGATTGGTTTACTTTCACGAACACAAAGAGATTGTCCACACTGCTGAAGGTACTTGGCTTGGCATAGAGGGCATCATTGGTACCCGTTGGCAAAAAGGGCGATGACCCGAAACCTGCAATCTTGAACAGTTGCATGGCCCGCCTGTTCTGCACATAGGCATAGTCATCACTTTCGTACTGCACTTTGATGCGGCCACCGGAGGGCAGCTTGATGGAGTCCAGTGTCCAGGCCGCCACATTGCTGGCGGATAGGGCACTGTCCTGTAAGGTATAGGGGTAATCGGCATTGCTGATGGTACCCGAAGTGGAAGGGTTGTTGGCGGGGTCCTTGTAATTGCCCCAGCGGTCGTATGCGTTGAGGCTGTAGCCCGGGTTATTGGCATTGTAGCTGAACACATAGGGGTTCTGCTGGCCTTTGTTGTTGCCATTGTAGCTGAACCATATTTTTTTCAGGGTAAGCTTGCCCAGACTGACCGTAGGATTATTAACGCCCCGGCAGAGTTCGTAGGAATATTCAAAATGCACCGTCTTCACAGGCACCGCAAAAGTGTCCTTCAATAAAAAATCTGCTTTATTGTACAGGGCAATCTTCCTTAACAGCTTGGGCTTGCCCGGATTGTTCTTGAGGGTGCCGTTCTCATTCATCTCCAACAGGTCCGTCCTGTTTTCCAGAAAGAAGGCCGCTACCATGTTTTTCGACTGAATGGAATTCAGGTACCAGAGTTCCTTCTCCCCATATACATAATTGCCCTTATCGTCCCTGGAATCCGTTTTCAGCCCTTCATTGTAGGTAACCCTGTCCTTTACATAGGGTGCCCTCCATTTATAGGGGGCATTGATATCTGCAGTCCTTGTATAGTTGAACTTCACGGCATCGCCCAGGTCATCGTCACTGATACCATCGCCCGTTAGGTCCACATAGTCGGGCGATAGGATGCCCGTTAGCAGGAAGGAGTGGGCATAGGCGGGGATCTCCTCGGAGGAGAAATAATTGTCCCTCCCCTTGTCATTGCTGGTGGAATTGTCCGTTCCCGCTGCAAAGGAAGCAAGGCTGGTTAGTGCATTGCCACCGCTTTTGTTGATGGCAAAACTGACCTCCTTCTGTTTCAGGTTGTACACGGGTATGCCGTACACATACCTGCGGCCATCCGCATTCAGCACGTCTATTTCAGATAAGTGGTTGGGCTTGCGGAAACTGTTCACCCTTTTTTCCTTGGTCACAATACCGTCCACAAAGTACAGGGGCTCCTCCCCTGGAGCGTAGAGGTACTGCTTGGGAATGATGCTTGCACTGTGCCCGGGGTATTCCCAGCGTATCTGGTAATAGTTGGGATTGCCCCATCCTGCATATTCTATCTTGATCCTGTATTTTTCGCCGGCCACCAAATTGGCATAGCCCACAATGGGGTTATCGTGGTGGTCGCCATTGGCTATCAGTGTATCGTTCAGCCAGAGGGTGATACCGTCATTGATGGTCATGGTAAACTTGTAGCGGCCAGTAACGGGTGCTTCCACCTTACCGGTCCATCTTACGCTCACGCCCTCACCTGCGTCCAAATTATCGGCCAAGGTATCGGTACCTGTTGAATAAGTGGGGCCTTCCAGGAACTGGTTATGCCATACTTCCTGGTACAGGCCATGGCCCTGGCCAGTTGGATTGGGGAAGGCCGTGGGGCAACTGGCCAGCCTGAAATTGTTCAGCGCATAGCTTTCTATGTACTTGGACGTGCTCACCGTTTCCGCATCGGCTGCCGTAAGGTAGGAAATGACCTGGCTGCGCTTGTCACGCTCCTGCTTGGCCACATTGGCGGAACTGATGGCCGTTTTGCCCACTAGGCTTTTATTGCTGTACCTGTTCAGGTAATTGGTGGCAGTGATGGTGGCACTGCTGAGGGTGGCCTGGTAAAGGTCGGGGGCCACCACATCATCGCCACCAATGGCTTCGTAGAAGGCCTTGGAATTGATGGACTTCTCGCCCGGGTTGCGGAAGTACACGGCTTCGTACAGTCCGGAATTCTTCCTGAACTGCACGGTTTTGCCCAGTGCATTCTCGTCTATCCAGGGGCTGGTCTGGGTATAGGACCGGTTGATGTTCAGGTCCACACCGCCATGGAAAATATCCAGGTCACCAATGTCCACGCTGAGCCTGTCCGACTTGTCCCTGGTCTTCATCAAATGGTCGTACACATAGCCAATATCGCCACGGTAGGGCCTGAACATGCCGCCCGTGCCCTCGCCCGTGATGGAAAAGAGGTCGTAGGTATAGGAGGGTACGCCTATATGCGGCATGGCGGGTTTTTCCCGATAGGCTATTTCCTTCTCCCTGTTATAATCCATGAGGGAAAAGGGGTCATTGTTCGTGTTCTGGAAGTTCAGGTAGCCGTAGGCGGGCAGTTTGCTCACCCGGTCTTCCGGGTCAATGGCCTGCTTGGACACATAGCCACTGACATAGAAACTGGGATGGTAGCCCTTGATGGCCAGGCCAAACTTGGCCGTGAAGGAAAACTGCCTGCTGGTATAGGGCATGGTGATGGTGGGCGTGAAAGAGGGATTGGCAAAGGATATGCTGGAAGCATACTCACTGGAACCGCTGTGGAGCTGGTTCTTGCTGTCCATCTTTGACTGGTTCAGCCCGGCAGACAGTTGCAGGGCCCGCAGTCCCGTACGGGTATTGTAGGGGGCGGCAATGGAAAAACTTTCCCCAAACCTACCATCTTTGTCAGTCTGGGTGAGCCTATAGGTCAGGGAGGGCGTGGTGGTAAGGCCATCCTGTGAATTATTGGTAAAGGAAAGCCCGCCCGATAAGGGGCCTGCGCCTTTGGCACCCGAGTTCAGGCTGGCATTCAGCCCCGTTTCCAGTCCCCAGCCCTTGTAGTTATTGTTGAAAATGCCCAGGCTTATGCCAATGGAGCCCGAATGGCTGGTATCCCCAACTTTGGGTGAATCCACCTTGGGCAGGCCCAGTATTTCTATATTGGCACCAGCGGTGACGCCCACGGTCCTGTTTTCCTTGATGGAGCTGGTCTTGGTAACGGAATCCGTGGCGCCATTGAAATCATCGGGAAGGCCGCGCATGTTGCGGGTAATGGTACCGGGGTTCACGTTCCACCCAAGCCCTACCCAACTGGCTTCCTGGTCCATGGTAATACCGCCCCTGTAGGCTATGTTCACGGGGTAGCCGCCCACGTCCAGTAGGGGTATATTGTAGGAGAAGTCGCCCGAGAACAGGTCCACCATATTGGAAGCGTTTACGGAGCTGAAGGCCTGCATTTCCGGTTGGGTGGGGCCGCCAAAATCCTTGGTATCCTTCTTATGGAACCTTGCGTCAAACGGTGTGAAACCTGCCCCTACTGGCCCCTTTAACTTCCCTGGTGCCCTGCTGGCATCCATTGCCCCGCCCAAAAACAGGGGCCGCTCCTTTATGCTTCTGCTACCTGCATAGGCAGGCATGTTGTATGCCTTTGGCGGCAGGCCCGCCAATACGGTTTCTGCATAAAAAAGCATGAACAAGAACAAGGCAATCTTCTGCTGGAAACGTCCTGATAACTGCTGTAGCATTGACTATTTTTTTAAGGTTCTTTCTTTTTTAACTGGTACTCTGTTACTGACACCCCTTCACAAGATACCATTGACACCCGATAGCCATCGGGTTAGTATAAGTATTGAAAACCATCTGTAAACAAATGGTCCTTATTCTACCACTAAGGCTCAAAGAACACAAAGAAAAAACGTAGTTTTTTACACTTAGTGTGCTTCGTGCCTTTGTGGTCAAACCCATGGCTATCGGCAGTTTGTTTGCGAAGCAAACATGGTTTACTCAGGGTGCCATTGCTGCCAATGACAAATTTGTATGTTGAATAGCGTATTCATGATAAGCGTTATTTTTAAAATGTTTAAACGGCTTCACTGTTTGTCGGGGTCCATATAGGTAAAGTTGATGCCCCAGGTTTCGTTCCTGGAATTCACCAGTTGCAGCAGGTAGCGGCCCTTGTGTACCAGTACCCTGTCCAGTGGCATGTCCACCAGGTTCTGGCCATACACCAGCGCCCAATTGCCTTCCTTGATGGGGACCGCCCTGGGCTTTTCCAAATCGGTAATCCTGTAATGCACCGTGCTGTCATTTACCTCATTGTTGTATTCCAGTTTCAGCAGGCCCGTGCAGATGGCATAGGCAGACTCGTTGCCTTTTTTCAGTTTGTAATAGGACAGGTCCTTTACCGTGGTACTCAGGGCTTTTGAGGACAGCCTGAAAGTCCAGGTTTCGCTCTGCCCCGCAAACTCGTTGTTGTTCCTGGCCACCACACGCCAGGCATAGAGCCTGCCCGTGTCCAGTGCCCTGCTGGAAGCGGGGTAATTGCTGAAGGGGCTGCTGCTGTTGACCGAATACACGGGCAGGTTGCGGTCCATGGCCTGCATGGGCGACTGGCCCTTGAGCACTTCCACCAGTTTCAGGTCATAGTTCAGGTGGCTGAACAGGTTCAGGGGTGCAGGTGGCAGCCAGTTGAGCTGCGGGTACAAACTCTCCACTATGGCACCATCGGCGGGCAGGTTCAGCAGGGGCGGGCTCATGGGCTCCACTTCCACGGGTACGCAGTCCTCGGCCAATAGTACCCTGGTTTCGTGCTGATAGGTACTTACCGTATAGCAGGCCGTGAAGCTGCCAATGGGTAGGAAACCATTGGGGTCACGGTCAATGTTCACCGCAGAGGACAGGTAGGTATATTTTACGGGGGCCGCATCCTCATAGCGTACCTGCTTGGCGCCCTTGGCCACGAGGATGGTCCTTGTTTCTGCACTGAGCACGGGCTGGTTGTCCTTCGACCTCGTCAGCGTCAGCCCAATGGTCACGCTCAAGCTATTGTCGCTGGAAGACAGGATTACCAGGTTCCACAACTGGTTCTTCAGCAGCACACCATTGGGCGGTACCTGCAAGGTGATGCCCAACTGGGCCCTTGATGCCAGCCCTGCCACCAGCAGCAGGGCTGTTATGATCCATCGTCTTTGTTGCATGTTCAAACTATTTAAATATGTTGAATACCCGTTTATAAAAAGGTTCCTGCCCCATCTCCTATTGCTGCTCTTCTACAAAGCCCATAGCTATCGGCTAGGGAAACCATTTGCAAGCAAATGTTTTTTTATGCTTACCACAAAGGCACGAAGCACACAAAGGGAAAAACTACGTTTTTCGGCCCGCCTGCCGGTAGGCAAGTTGGTGTGCTTAGGACCTTTTCCAATAGCCGGTACAAGTTGTGGTCAACCCCGATGGCTACCGGTGCCATCCCTGTCTTTGCTGACAGGCAGGTCGAACAATCTCTGCCTGCGGCGCAAACAGTGGTTTGTTGAATATTGTGACATGGCTTTTATTTAACGGTGCACATAATTGTACAGTCATTTAAAATATTTTGAAATAAGTAATCCTACCGCTTTTGTTCTGCACCAGTTGCTTGTTGCCCCCCGGTAGGAAACCATTGTCTGCCACCAGTTGGAACTCCCCTACTTTGGGCAGCTTAAGTATTGCCGTACCTGAATAGCCCCATAGTTCCCTATTGAAAACCGTTTGCTTATTGTACTTGTATCCCGCACCCAGCGAAAAGACCTTGCTCAGCTTGTACTGGAAACTGTTGTCTATGACATATAGTTGGTACTCGGTATTGGATGCAAGGGAAATATTGCCCTGCAGGGTCCACCTGTCCAGAAAAATGCCCTGGCTGAGCAGGAGGTTGCTGGCATTGAAATACACAAAGCCCGAATCACTGCCCTTGTTGTAGAAACGGGTGTACACCAATGAACTGT
>JAHEZD010000162.1 GCA_023251255.1 Chitinophagaceae bacterium | reverse complement strand
TTCCATCATTTTTTGCAAACCATTACCGTAAATGTAACGGAGATTTTTAGGGATGCCAATTTCTACAAATCGATGCGGGAGCATGTGATTCCCATTCTTGCATCGTATCCCAAATTCAATCTTTGGCATGCAGGATGTTCCACCGGTGAAGAGGTTTTTTCAATGTGCATCCTGTTGAAAGAGGCAGGTCTGCTTGATAGGGCTAAAATTTATGCAACCGACATAAACGTTGCCAATTTGGAAAGGGCCAATACGGGAATCATACCTTTAAAATACATGAAGGATTATACCAGTAACTATATCAAAGCTGGATGCCAACATGATTTTGCAGACTATTACACAGCTAAATATGACCATGCGCTGATAAAAAAAGAAATTCGGGAGAATATCTTTTTTTCACATCATAATCTGGTCACAGATGGAAGCTTCAATGAGTTTCATTTCATATGCTGCAGAAATGTACTCATTTATTTTGATACGAGTTTGCAGCGACGTGTTATTGACCTGTTCTATGAAAGCCTATCTACATTGGGTGTTCTGGCATTGGGCCTAAAAGAATCCTTAATGATGATTGACCATCCAAACAGGTTTGAAGCAATTGATAGGACCGCGAAGATTTTTAGGCGAAAAAATTAATGGGAATGATGACTGGAGATAAATCTGATATGGTGATGATTATTGGGGGGTCTGCAGGAAGCATGCCTGTGCTGATTGGTATTTTGCAGGCGCTGCCCAAAAACTTCAGGATGCCGGTTGTTATTGTTCTGCACAGGATGAAGAATGTGGAAAGTGAACTCAACAGGTTACTGGCCAAGGAAACAACCATCAATAAAATCATTGAGCCAGATGATAAACAGCCAATACTGAACCAAGTTTACCTGGCGCCCCAAAATTATCACTTGTTGGCAGAGAAAGACCGTACATTCAGTTTGGACTATTCAGAACCAGTAAATTTCAGCAGGCCGTCCATTGATGTTAGTTTTTCAAGCTTCAGCAAGGCCTATTTGAACAAGACCATCGGTATTTTATTAAGTGGTGCAAACAAGGATGGAGCAGAAGGGATGAAAGAGATAGATGATAGGGACGGACTGGCAATTGTGCAGGACCCACTTACAGCACAATATCCTGCCATGCCCAATGCTGCCATAAGGTTGGTTACTGGTTGTCAGGTACTTGCACCAAATGAAATAATTGACCTAGTGAGACTTTTGCAATAGAAAAAATGTAGATAAATAATTTTAAGATGAACCAGCCCCCAAATAAACAATTGTTTACCATTTTATTGGTTGACGATAGGCCCGAGAACCTTGTTTCCCTAGAAGAAATTCTTGAAAGCGACACGAGGAAATTTCTAAAGGCTTCTTCCGGCAATGAAGCATTGAAGCAAGTGCTGAAGAATGAAGACATCGGCCTGATTATGCTTGATGTACAAATGCCTGACATGGACGGTTTTGAAGTGGCCAGGATACTGAAATCAAATTCCAAAACAAGGGATATATCCATCATTTTTGTTACGGCTATCAATAAGGAAGAGCAGTATGTAATGAAGGGTTTTGAAGAAGGTGCTGTTGATTATCTCCAAAAACCATTGGATATCAATGTGGTAAGAGCCAAGGTCAATGTGTTCCAGCAATTGTATTTCTATCAGTACAATTTGAAATCCTGCCTTAGTGAAGTGGAACGCATCAATCAGCAGTTGGAAAGTTTTGTGTACATCGTTTCACATGACCTGAAATCGCCACTAGCGTCGATCATTATGCTGCTCAATCATATTGAATCATCTGGTCAAGCAGCAGATAGGCCAGAACTTACAGAAAACCTGAATATGGTATCCCATGCAGCAACCCATCTTTCGGACATGATTGTTTCCATATTGGATTATTCCCGCCAGAGCTTCAAGGAACAAACCATTGAAGAAGTTGATACGAACGCTTTGGTTCACCAAATTTTTGCCCTGTTTTTTGCTCCTAAAAACGTACATATAACTGTTTCGAAGTATTTACCTGTTATCCATACCAAGAAGCTGAAATTGCAACAGGTGTTCCAGAACCTCATCAGCAATGCACTGAAATATGCCGATAAGGAACATTGTACCATTGAAGTTGGTGTTGAAGAAAAAGGTAACTGGTATGAATTTTTCGTGAAAGACAATGGCCCGGGCATTGCCAGAAAGGACCACGATAGGATTTTTAAACTCTTTGAAACAACCGATAACACTTCTTCAAAAGATACCAGCACAGGCGTTGGGCTTAATTTATTGAAAGTGCTGGTAGAAGAGCAAGGCGGTAAAATTTGGGTGGATTCCGTAAAAGATGAAGGCAGTACTTTTTATTTTGAATGGAAGAAATAACGCAGCTTCTTAGCTGGTTTCCCACTATCCATTAATCAATGAACTAAAGCTCCTATGTATAGACTCATTGAAAACTTCCATTTACTTACAGTGTCAAAAAGAATGTATCGCAGCATTTTTTTGACACATTCCTATTGCATATGTATTTAAGCGGATGGATTCTTAACAGCTACGGAACCATTGTATATTTCTATTGATTGGTTGATGGATTTTTATTTCTGCAGGCCCATCGCCAACTTAATACACATTATCTGCAAATTTGCAGGATGAATATTGGCTTTGAAGCAAAACGTGCGTTCACCAACGGTACCGGACTGGGTCATTATAGCAGGACCTTGATTAATTCCCTGGCCGAATATTTTCCCAATCATGAATATTTCTTGTTCACGCCAAAACAAACGGGCATGTACAATGCCGATGGTTTTGATAATGTGCATATAATAACACCAATGCAGTTTCCTTCAACCATGTTAACTGCCGCATGGCGTAGTAGTTGGGTAAAAAAAGATTTAAGGAAACTAGGCATTGATATATATCATGGGCTGAGCCATGAAATCCCCGTGGGTATCCAGCAAACAGGTATCAAATCTGTTGTAACCATTCATGACCTGATTTTTGAAAGGCATCCTGAACAGTTCAATCCAATTGATGTAAGGATTTACCACAAAAAATTCAAGTATGCATGTGAACATTCAAGTAGGGTCATTGCCATAAGTCAACAAACGAAAGATGACATTATGCAGTGGTACAAGATTCCCGAAAATAAAATTTCGATTTGCTACCAAAGCTGCCATCCATCTTTTGCGGTGCAGGTAAGTGAGGGGGAGAAACAGCGGATTAAAGCACAATACAATTTGCCTGATCAATTTTTCCTTTCCGTTGGTTCGGTCATTGAAAGGAAAAACCTATTGACTATCTGCAAAGGGCTGAAAGAGGTAAAAAGCAAATTGAATATCCCCTTGGTTGTTGTTGGTGATGGTTCCACTTACAAGCAGCAGGTAAAACATTATCTCAGTGAGAACAACCTGACCAATGAAGTGATTTTCCTTTCGGAAAAATTTTCCAATGATTCATTCAAATCAGCCAAGGATTTCCCTGCCATTTATCAATTGTCTACCGCACTCATTTACCCTTCTACTTTTGAAGGTTTTGGCATTCCGGTACTGGAAGCGCTGTGGAGCAAGGTTCCTGTAATTACCAGCAATGTTTCCTGCATGCCGGAAACTGGTGGGGATGCTGCATTTTATGTGGACCCATCAAGTACGGATGAAATGGCCAATGCCATGTTTCAAGTAGCCACTGATGAAGGTTTGCGGCAGGATATGATTGCGAAAGGTTGGCAACATGCACAGTATTTCACACAACAAAAATGTGCCACCGGCGTAATGGAAGTCTACCAACAATTAATATGAACAATTTTGCTAGCGATATTGAACAATCACTTGAAGTGCTCCATGCTGGAGGGGTTATTCTATACCCAACTGATACCATTTGGGGCATTGGTTGCGATGCCACCAATGAAACAGGAGTGGAGCGGATTATCAATTTAAAGCAACGACCTGCAAACAAGAGTTTTGTAGTATTGGTAGCAAGTGAACGGGAGGTAATGCAATATGTAGCTGCTGTGGATCTGGCGGTGTTTGATTATTTGGAAAAGCAAACAAAACCAACCACGGTCATTTACGAGGGTGCCATTGGTTTGGCAGGCAATGTGCTGGCTGCTGATGGTTCTGTGGCCATAAGAATTTGCAAGGATGAGTTTTGCCGAACACTGATCAAGCGTTTCCGGAAGCCCATCGTCAGCACATCTGCTAATATCAGTAATGAACCGTCGCCCACCATCTTCACAGATATCCATCCCATCATAAAAAGTGGGGTTGATTATGTAGTGAAGCACCGGCAGAACGAGACGACCAATGCTCAACCCTCTTCCATTATAAAATGGGCAAATGGTGAAGCTGAAGTATTGAGGTAGCTGCTTATCCACAGGGTATGTGCAGAACCCTGTGCAGAAATGATAATTTACTGTTAATTGCTTATAAACCAGATGCTTGTAGCGGCCATTTCAATGCCTTCAAAAATTTAAGCTTGTTTATGAGCGTTTTTTATCGCAACTTATTAGCGAAATTTAGTTGATGGCAAAAGTGATACTCGATATTCCCAAAGAGAAAATGGCCTCTTTTCTTGACCTGATTATCAGTTTGGGTATAGAGAAGCATGCCATCAAATCACAGCCAAAAAATTCGGTTGGCAATGCAAGGAAAGTATTGCCATCACTCTCCAAATTCCTGCTTTTCGATTGGGAATTCTTCAACAACGAACTTGAATTCGAGTAACGGTTCCACACCATTCCCAAAAAATTATAGCAGACAAATGCTACAGGGAATTTACTATGCACATACAGCAAATCTTTCTGTAAGGAAATATTGTTGATTGGTATCCGTGTCCCACTTCTAATTTATCTGCAACTTTTACGCACATTTTCTCAAAGAAGTGTTTATTGGCATAAACATTGGCTATGCAACCATGAAGTATTTTACACCAACAATTAAAAATATTATTTTATGGCAGTAATTACCATGGATATTCCAAGTGAAAAAATCCAAAAATTCCTTTCCCTGCTAGTTGAAAATGGGTTTACCAAACCAAGCAATTTTTTAAAAAGCCAAGCGCAGCAACTACAGTCCTTTGTAAAGGACAAACGGAATTTCCATCCTTACTACGATTGGGAGTTTTACCATAACGAATTGGAATACGAATAAGGCGCTTTGCGTCTTGCAGTGTTCAAGCATTTATCTTTGCACCGTATGGATATATTGTGTACTGATAAAGAAAGGGATATTTTTAATAAAATTGCTGAAGCTGCTGCTGAAATGAACGTTCGATCATTTTTGATTGGTGGTTTTGTTCGTGATAAAATCATTGGACGGCAAACAAAAGATGCTGATATTGTTTGCTTGGGCGACGGAATTGAACTGGCCAATAAGGTAGCCGGTAAATTTTTACCAAGGCCTTATGTAGCTTTCTTCAAAACATTTGGTACTGCACAAATAAAATTAAACAGCATCCATTTCCCTTCCTCTTCAGGAGAGGCTGCCCAAGGGGTGGATGGGGCAGACTTTGAAGTGGAGTTTGTTGGTGCAAGAAAGGAAAGCTACAATTACGACAGCCGTAAGCCAGTAGTGGAACCCGGCAGTTTGGAAGACGACCAGGACCGCCGAGACTTTACCATCAATGCATTGGCAATAAGTTTAAACAAGGATGATTTTGGCAAACTGATCGACCCATTCAATGGTGTGGGAGACATCGAAAACAAACTTATTCAAACGCCACTGGAACCCTCGCAAACATTCAGTGATGATCCCTTGAGAATGATGCGCGCCATCCGTTTTGCAACACAGCTTGGCTTTGCCATTTCCCCAAAAACGTTCCAGGCAATTATTGACAATGCCGATCGGATAAAGATTGTTTCCCAGGAAAGGATTACAGATGAACTCAATAAAATCATGCTTTCCCCAACACCATCCATTGGTTGGGACCTACTGAGCAGGAGTGGGTTGTTGAAAATTATCTTTCCTCCCATGATGGCATTGCATGGTGCAGAGTATGTAGACGGCAAAGGCCACAAAGACAATTTCTACCACACCCTGCAAGTATTGGACAATATTGCTGCCAACACTGATGATCTATGGCTCCGCTGGGCAGCAGTACTACATGATATTGCCAAGCCAAACACCAAGAAATTTGAGGAAGGGCATGGTTGGACATTCCACGGGCATGAAGTTGTAGGCGCAAGAATGGTTCCCAAAATTTTCACCAAGCTCAAGCTTCCCTTGAACGAGAAGATGAAGCTGGTGCAGAAGTTGGTGCTTTTGCACCTTCGTCCCATTGCGTTGACCAAGGAAACCATTACGGATAGTGCCATCAGGCGCCTGCTTTTTGATGCAGGCGAGGATATTGATGCACTCATGATGCTTTGCCAAGCAGATATCACCAGTAAAAACCAGCAAAAAGTAAAACGTTACCTGCAGAATTTTGAACTGGTGCGTGAACGGATGAAAGTGGTGGAGGAGAAGGACCATTTGCGTAACTGGCAACCACCTATAACCGGTGAATTAATTATGCAGACTTTTGGCATTTCGCCTTCCCGTGAAGTGGGCATTATCAAAGATGCTATCCGCGAAGCCATTTTGGATGGCGAAATAAACAATGACTACGAAACGGCTTTCCAGTTCATGTTGATAAAAGCCAAGCAACTCAATTTGCAGCCTGTTCAATAAATCTGTTTCTTTGGAAGTTCAAAGTTCCCATGTTTACAAGTTTAAATGTTGGAGGAACCAACAACTGAACTTGTAGACTTTTAAACATTCAAACTCTTTTCATGGCCATATTAAAATTCAGGGTGTATTTAGAAGAAGATGATGCCGTTTACCGTGATATTGTCATAAAGCACACACAAACTTTTGTTGAACTGCACTATGCCATATTGAAGGCCTATGAGTTTGACAATAAACACCAGGCCACTTTTTATAGAAGCAAT
>JAHEZD010000037.1 GCA_023251255.1 Chitinophagaceae bacterium | reverse complement strand
GCAATTGGTAATGATACCATGCGTTGGAATCGTATAACTGCAATAGCTTTCAATTTCTTTTTGGTGATTGGCCCCCATTTCTATCACAGCAAATTCTGCATCTTGTTTGACACTTAATATAGTTAAGGGCACACCAATATGGTTGTTAAGGTTTCCCTGTGTGGTATAGGTAGTATAATGTGAAGAAAGAACAGTGCTGACAAGCTCCTTTGTGGTGGTCTTGCCATTACTTCCTGTAATGGCTATAAAAGGTATGTTGAACTGTTGCCTATGGTACTTGGCCAATGCTTGAAGGGTAGAAAGGGCATCGTCAACTTTAATTATTTTTTCATTGCTGTTTGCATCAACAACTTCATCAACTATGGCAAAAGCAGCACCTTGTTCCAAAGCCTGCAAAGCAAAAAGATTACCGTTGAAATTGGGACCTTTAAGTGCAAGGAAAATGTCGCCCCCTTTCAATTTCCTTGTATCGGTTTGGATGGAAAGATGTTTGAGGAATATGGCATAAAGCTGTTCGATGTTCACTTGTAAAGATTTAGTCCGTCAAAAATAAATGGTAAGAGCAAGCACGGTGTATAATTCTTATTCACTGCGAATGAAAAAAGCCACCTGAAAATGATCAGATGGCTTTCTTGCTGTATTTACCTTTCCTATTTCTTTTGCCTTCTTGCTGGGAAGAAGTTACCAGTTTTAGTGTTTGCTTTTGTTCCTTCAGGTGCTCCATAATGTGTCATTGCACAACGGAAACCAATGGTGCTGCTGCTCTGATCCTCTTCCAAGAACCTTCTAGCACCTGGGCTCAACCAATAAGGCCTATCATTCCAGCTACCACCTTTAATTACCCTTGATTTGTCAGAAATCAAAGTAGTTAAACCATAACCATAAACTGAGCTACGGCCATCCAAAGTTGAGTCACCATCCAAGTAATCTATTGCATAAGATTTTTGGTAGTTACGACGCTTCCTTAATAAGGAATCAGGCTCAGATTCCATTACTACATGGCCCATGCTGTCCCTTGTAGCTTCACCGTCGGTTTTCTTAACCCTTTTGAATATATTACCGCGGAAATAGTTGAAATCATCACCTTCAATGGATGTTTGAGGTCTGTAAACGTCTGCAACCCACTCACTCACATTACCACTCATATTGTAGATGCCAAATCCATTGGGGTAGAAGGAGGTAATCTCTGCTGGGATGGCAGAACGGTCATTTAGGCCCCCTGCAACGCCCATGTTATCACCAGAGCCACGTTTGAAATTTGCTAAAAAAGCACCTTGAAACGCACCGCGGCGAGTAGAACGTAAATTATCGAACCCATCGTTCCTCCAAGCATACACCTGTTTATTGGCAATAACTTCTTCACCACGGTTCTTTTCTGTTCTACGTTTTTGGGGGTTTTCCATCACATAGCCGTAAGCTGCATATTCCCATTCTGCTTCAGTTGGAAGACGGTAATCTCCATATAGTATACCATCATCAAACTTTGCTTGACGGGGCATTCCTTTTGCATCTTTCAGTGGGCTCTTCTTGCTAGGAGGTGTTTTAGGATTATATATACCCATTAAATATGACTTTGTATTGAAATTGTTGGAATCAACATTGTTCATTCCGCCCTTTTCATAATCCTTTTTATTTATTACACCTTTGTCCATCAATGCTTTTTCGTTCACACGGTCCGTACGCCAAATACAGAAATCATAAGCCTGCTTCCATGTTACACCAACCACTGGATAATAATTATATGAGGGATGTCGGAAATAGTATTCCACATAAGGTTCATTATATGCTAATTCACTTCTCCAAACCAAGGTATCAGGCTTGGAAGCTTCAATGGCATCCTTATAATGCTCGTAGTCAAAGGTGTTTTCAAGCCAATAAATGTATTCACGGTAATGCACGTTAGCCACTTCTGTCTTATCAATAAAAAATGAGTTAACAGTAACACGTTTTGGAAGGTTGTTCCAATCTCCCATTACATCTTCTTGCGTAGCACCCATGGTGAACGTACCCCCTTGAACAAAAACAAGACCTGGTCCCGTTTTTATATCTTTTGGTTTGGCTACGCTGAAACCACTAAGTTTTTTGTCGTTATAGGCCCATCCGGTTACAGAAGAAGTTTCTTGCTTCTTTTTAAAAATTTTACAGGAGCTCGTTAAACCAATAGTGGTCAACAGCAAAGTGAAGTTCCTAATTCCTGTTAGCATTCGCATTGTTGAAAGGTTTGAGTGTAATGAACGTTGGTTTTACAGAAATATTGTCTTTTCAGACATTGCGAATATAACAGAATAATCCAAATAATTTCCAAAACAATGCAGTACTTAACTGTTAGTAAAACTATAAATCTGCTAATTTTTTAAAAACTTCTTAACAGGACAGGCTTCCAAATATGGATTGTGCGGATGTTCTTGTATTAAACGTTTTTTGTAATGTATTCATTTTCTTGTGACAATTTCATGCAATCGTTTTTTTCCTATTCAGGGTGACGAACGGACCATGTAGAGATATGGATGGGTCATATATAGGACATGTATGCTTCATATATGGGACATATACGGGACAGCTATGGGAGAACCATGGGAGATATATGGGACATCCATGGGATTTTTGACGAAAAGTCAAAGGATGTAAAGTGAGGGAACCTAGCTTCAGCCTCTGTATAGTTTAGCAAGCAATGTATTGTATCATTTACTGTCAAACAAGCAGTAAAATACTGTCAAACAAGCAATAAAACAGGAAAAACTCTAAGATGGGACAGCGAAAAAGTAAAAACGATTGTCTAATTTCTGTATTATTGCATTGAATCATTGATATTTGGGCTTGCTGCCCCGGAAACTCCTTATAACAAAACGAACTGCATGGTTTGATTTCTACTCTTATTTCAATACCCAAGAAGATTTGGCTGATTGGAATATTCGTTTATTTTTACAATTCATTAACTAAATCATTGACTTCGATGAGACAATCAACATTGAAAGCTGCTGCTGTTTTGTTATTTACCGGTTCCCTATTTACGAAAACTACTGCGCAAACTGCTGAAAGTATTAATGTCGTTACTACTGCTGTTCCCTTTTTACGTATTTCTCCTGACGCTCGTGCTGGTGGTATGGGTGATGTTGGTTTGGCTACACCTACTGATGCAAATGCTTCTTTTTGGAACCTTGCCAAAACGCCCTTTGCAAAACAAAAATCTGCTATTGGCTTAACATACACACCTTGGTTGAAAGATTTGGGATTGAGTGATGTTTATATGGCAACGCTTGGCGGGTATTATAAACTGGACGATGAGGCGGCTCTTTCCGCATCTATTCGCTATTTCAGTTTAGGCAATATACAGTTCACCGATTTTGCGGGTAATAATTTGGCACAATCAAGCCCAAGGGAGTTTTCATTTGATTTTGGCTATTCGCGTAAATTGAGTGAGAAATTAGGTATCGGAGTTTCATTACGTTTCATAAACTCCAGTTTGGCAAAGGGCGATGCTGCTGGGAATGGCACCATATACAAAGCAGGAACTGCTTTTGCAGGTGATATATCCTTATTTCACAATGGCCAGAATGAACAGGGAAATGGTTGGAACTGGGGTATTGTATTGTCGAACCTTGGATCCAAGATAGGTTACACCAATGATGCAAAAAACAAAGATTACATACCAGCAAATTTGGGTTTAGGGGTAGCTTATACAAAAGTCTTTGACGAAACCAGCAAACTTACTTTTGGATTGGATGTCAATAAATTGATGGTTCCAACACCCCCGACTGCTACAGGTGTGACTGATGAAGATTCTACAAATCTGGCTAATTATAGGGGATATGGAGTATTACAAAGCTGGACAAAATCATTTGGTGATGCAGGCAGTTTTGGGAGTGAATTAAAGGAATTCCAGGTTTCAATAGGAGCGGAGTATACCTATAAT
Source organism: Chitinophagaceae bacterium (assembly GCA_023251255.1). Classification (GTDB taxonomy): domain Bacteria; phylum Bacteroidota; class Bacteroidia; order Chitinophagales; family Chitinophagaceae; genus UBA1930. Next base: position 50,205 of record JAHEZD010000037.1, on the reverse strand, counting down.
GACCAATTCTCCTTTAGGGCAGGTTACTTTTATGAAGACAAAACAAAAGGCAATCGTAAATATTTCACAACCGGTGTTGGTTTGAAGTACAATGTAATTGGATTGAATTTCTCTTACCTAATTCCTTCTGGTAATGGGGTAACCAGAAACCCATTATCAAATACACTACGTTTCGGTTTAACATTTGACATTGCTGGCGACAAATAGAATATCAGTCGAATTAATTCATGTATAAAGGCGAAGGTAACATTACCTTCGCCTTTTATTTTTGTTTATGAGTATAAGGATTGGTTTCGGTACAGATTTTCATCAATTGGTTGAAGGAAGGGATTTATGGATAGGCGGCGTAAAGATACCACACCATAAAGGGGCATTGGGGCATAGCGATGCGGATGTTCTGCTGCATGCTATCTGCGATGCAATGCTTGGTGCGCTGGGTCTTGGTGATATTGGTGTCCACTTTCCGGATACATCCAATGAATTCAAGGGTATTGACAGTAAAATTTTACTGAAAAAAAGCTATGGCTTAGTATTGGCTGAAGGATACCAAATAAGCAATGTGGACAGTACACTTTGCTTGGAATCACCTAAAATAAAACCATACGTATTGCAAATGCAGGGGACTATAGCTGAAATCTTGGCTTTAAGTTCCAAGGACGTTTCAATTAAGGCTACAACTACAGAAAAAATGGGCTTTGTAGGTCGAGAAGAAGGCCTGGTTGCCTATGCTGTTGTATTACTCCAAAAGCAGCATTTATAATTCAGTAAATATCTAATAGTTTTGGAAGCATAAAATATCATGTAATGGGCTTTAACCTTGAGGAAAGTAAAATTGCTATAATTGGGCTTGGATATGTTGGGTTGCCTTTGGCCATTGAATTTGGAAAGAGATACCCTGTATTGGGATTTGATATAAATCAGAGCCGGATACAAGAGCTAAGCAGCGGGATGGACAAAACAAATGAGGCCGATTTGATTGCATTAAAAGAAGTTGCTTTACCAACATCGAATACTTCGTCAAAGGGGTTGTTCTTTTCTTCCGATGCAAATGAATTGAGTAGGTATAATATTTTTATCGTTACGGTACCTACACCAATTGACAATTTCAAGGCACCGGATTTGAAACCACTATTGCTGGCTTCGGAAATGCTTGGTAAAGTGCTAAAAGAAGGAGATATTGTTATTTATGAATCCACCGTTTATCCTGGTTGTACGGAAGAAGATTGTGTGCCGGCCTTAGAAAAACATTCAGGTCTTGTTTTCAATAAAAATTTCTATTGTGGCTACTCCCCGGAGAGAATCAACCCTGGCGATAAAATAAACACACTCACCAAAATCAAAAAAGTTACTTCTGGTTCAACAGCGCAAGTGGCTGATTTTGTTGATGCTTTGTATGCAAGCATTATTACAGCAGGTACACATAAAGCTCCTAGCATAAAAGTAGCGGAAGCTTCAAAAGCCATTGAAAATGCACAAAGAGACGTGAATATTTCATTCGTAAATGAGTTGGCGTTGATTTTTGATAGAATGGGCATTGATACAACCGATGTAATTGAGGCTGCAGCTACTAAATGGAATTTTTTGAAGTATAAACCGGGGCTAGTGGGTGGACATTGTATCGGCGTTGATCCTTATTACCTTGCTCATAAAGCAGAAAGCCTTGGGTATCATCCTCAGGTAATTTTAAGTGGGAGGAGGGTAAATGACAATATGGGCCTTTTTGTTGCAAGCAAAGTAGTAAAATTGATGATCCAAAAAGGGCAGAAAATCAATGGTGCTAAAGCCCTGATACTTGGGATTACTTTTAAGGAAAACTGCCCAGATATCCGGAATTCGAAAGTAATCGACATCTATAAGGAGTTGGTTCAATATGGGATTGATGTAGATGTTTATGATCCACATGCCAATGCTCATGATGTAGAGAAAGAATTCAATATCAAACTCATTGATTCTTTGAATAAAAAGTATAATGCAATGATATTAGCGGTATCGCATGCAGAGTTTAACAATATTGATTTAAAAGCTATTCAAAACATTGATAGTACTGTAATTTTTGACACGAAATCTTTTCTGCCAAGGCGTTTCGTGGATGCAAGATTATAAAACACAAGTTTACTTATCTACATTAACGCAAATCTCTCAATTAAACTTGCTTCAATATTTCGGTAAAACTATATTTGCGGCTTCTATGAGTATAATTAAGTCTAAAAATTATACCCCCTGCATTACAAACATTAGTTTAATAAATTGCTTAGCCAATGTGACTGAGGTGGCGAAGCTGTGTTAATAACAAATTACTGAATATACCATGAATAAATATTTGATAAGGATTGTTTTAATGTTTGTGTTTGGTTTCATGCTGAATATCACATTTGCACAATTACCAGACGACTTAAGTAATTATAAGTCAAGTCAAATTAATGATGAGCAGTTAAAAAAATATGTTGATCAGGCCTCCAAGACAGGGATGACACAAGACCAATTGCTTGCAGAAATTAGGAAAAAGGGTTTGCCCGAATCAGAAATTGTTTTGCTCACCGAAAGGATTAAAAATTTACAAGGAACCTCAAATAATGCAGGTACTGCTACAACATCTGTAGATGTACAACAAACAAGGGTTGTGGCAACAAACGCAACAAATGTTAGTACCGTGCCTTCGGTTATAAAAAATAAGAAAGAGCTTCCCATTTTTGGTGCGGATCTTTTTTCTACTTCAAATACTTCGTTTGAACCTCCTGTTAATATTCCAACTCCTTTAAATTATAAGTTAGGCGCTAGGGATGAACTTATTATTGACGTATATGGTGAAAATGACAGGCAGCAGAAAACAACCATTTCTCCCGATGGTTATATAAGGTTAGCTTATGTAGGACAAATTTTTTTGACGGGCTTGACTATTGAAGAAGCTACAGCAAGAATACGTTCAAAACTTTTGAAGGTATATCCTGGTCTTGCAAGCGGGAAAACAAAACTATCAGTTTCATTAGGCAATATAAAAACGATTAAAATAACCATTATAGGGAATGCTGTGAAACCAGGAAGCTATTCTGTTTCATCGCTGGCTACTGTGTTCAATGCTTTATATTTAAGTGGCGGGCCTGATCCCAATGGTTCTTTCAGGGAAATAGAATTGATACGTAATAGTAAAGTAATACAAAATATTGATGTGTATCAATATTTATTGCGTGGAAGTAGGTTTCAGGATGTTCGTTTGGAGGATATGGATATTATTAATATTCCTTTTGTGAAAATCAAAGTTTCTTTAAGTGGGGAAGTAAAAAAGGCTGCCATCTTTGAAATGCTTCCTAACGAGACATTGAGTTCGCTTTTGCAATATGCAGGTGGTTTTAAAGATGGAGCCTATAGGTCCTTGATTAAAGCAGAAAGGTTTACCAACAGTGAAAAAAAGATTTTAGATATCAAAGAAAATGAGTTCAAAACTCTTAAACTTGTTTCAGGTGATAGTTATCTGGTAGAAGCGATTTTAGACAAATATGAAAACAAAGTTTCCATAAAGGGCTCTGTTTTTAGGCCAGGCTCCTTTGCTTTCACAACGGGAATGCGATTAAAAGATCTTGTAGCAAAAGCGGAGGGTTTTAAAGAAGATGTTTACTTAGATAAGGCAATTATCTATAGATTGCGGGAAGACAAGACAAAAGAGATCAGCTCTATTAGCTTACGATCCTTGGACAAGGATAGTCCCAATAATATATTATTGAAGAAAGATGATGAAGTGGTGGTATCATCAATTTTTGATTTTGTTGATGAAAACGGGATAACCATTGTAGGAGCAGTAAGAAACCCTGGGGCTATTGACTTTCGGGAAAATATAGCGCTTAAAGATTTAATACAAATCAGGGGGGGCTTACGGGAAGATGCTTACACTGGCAGGGCAAGTATAACAAGAAGAAGGTCTAACGGTACAACTGTAAATTTTGATATTGACTTAAACAATATGTTAAGTGGGGACAGTGACTTGGTTTTAAAACGGAATGATGTCGTTTATATAGCATCAACTTCAGAAATGAAGGACAAGGCTACCGTATCTATATATGGGGAAGTACATAGGGCAGGCACTTTTCCCTTTTCTGATAGTTTATCCTTAAAAGGGTTGGTATTGTTGGCAGGAGGGTTTACAGATTTGGCCTCAATTGAAAATATAGAAATTGCAAGAAGGCGTAATGACGTAGACCCCACTAATAAAAATTCCATACTAGCAGATGTAATCAAATTATCATTAGATACGACAGACTTGGCATTTGACAAGAAATCAATCAAACTATTGCCCTATGATATTGTTTCGGTAAGACGTACCCCTTTCAAGAGATCCCAACAAACTGTAAGAATTGAAGGACAGGTGTTATACCCAGGTGATTATCCCATTACCAGCAGACAGGAGCGCCTTTCAGATTTGATAAAAAGAGCTGGTGGCCTTATTGCTGAAGCCAACATACATGGGGCCAGACTTAATAGACTAAGAGACGGGAATGAGCGGACTGATAAAGCACAGGTAGATAAGATCAGCAAGCAGGCAAACGATTCAACTGGGCTGCTTACTAAAACCTATGATAAAGCAGTAAATGAAATTGTGATTGATTTAGCGAAGGCTTTAAAAAATCCAGGTGGCAATAATGATATTACATTGGAGCCCGGGGATAGACTTTTTGTAACAAAGTTTGAACCAATGGTTGAAGTAAACGGTGAAGTACTTAGACCTGTCCGGTTAAACTATGTTGCGGGAAGAGGCATGAAATATTATATCAGCGCTGCTGCCGGTTTTGTTGGCTCCGCTCAAAAAAATAAAACATTTGTTGTTTATCCCAATGGGAAAGCTGCGCAAACAAAACATATTTTAGGCATATTTAGGAAATATCCTGAAATAGAGCCAGGATCACAAGTATTTGTTCCTAAAGTGCCAGAAAGAAAAGGTACTGATTATGCAAAAGCTGGCATTATTATTTCGGCAGTTTCAGCATTGATAACGGCATTTGCATTGGCTTATCAACTTACAAAATAATTTATAGAATAAATAATAATTAATGTAATAAAACACGAATGGAATTTGAAGAAGGTAAAAATGATGAGATTTCCTTTAAGGAAATAATTTCCAAGATAGGAGGGTGGACTAGTTTTTTAATTTCTCAATGGATAAAATTATCAGTTGCTGCAATAGCTGGAGCCGCAATTGGTTTTGTTTGGGCAGTTTCTATTCCTGTAACCTATAGTGCAAGGCTCACTTTTGTTGTTGAAGAAAATAAATCTGGTGCTGGTGGCTTAGCATCTTTAGTTGGTCAATTCGGGATTGATGTACCGGGTTCGGGTGGCGGGGGAAGTGGATTGTTGTCTGGCGAAAACCTTTTATTGTTCCTGAAAAGTACTAGCTTAACAAAGGAGACCTTATTAACAGCTTACGATTCAGCTAAAAACTATTCTCTAGCAGACAAGTATGCAGATGTTTACCACTTAAGAAAAAAGTGGGCCTCCAATAAAAAAATAGGAAGGGAAATTTATTTCCCAGTAATAACTGAACAACCCTTTACCCGTTTGCAGGACAGCTTGATACAGACTATCGTCACTGTTATTTTGAAAAAGGGACTGATTGTTGAACGCCCCGAAAAAAAAGCAACATTTGTTAATGTCGAGGCAACAATGATGGACGAACTGTTAAGCAAATATTATTGTGAAAGGCTTGTTCAAAAAGCTACAGATAGGTATGTTCAATCCAAAATCAGGCGTCAAAAAGCCAATGTTGATAGACTACAGGCAAAGGCTGATAGCATATATGCAGCGTTAAATAACAAGACCTACAACAATGCCTCTGATTTGGAAAAAGTACTAGACGTCAACCCTGGTGAAAGAACAGTTACTGTTAAAGCAGAAGTAAGTTCTAGGGATAAAGTCATGTTAGTAACTATCTATGGTGAGGTTGCAAAAAATTTGGAGATTGCCAAAGTACAGTTAACCCAAGAAACCCCAACTATACAAATTGTTGATGATATTGATCTTCCTTTAAATGTTGTTAAAAGAAGCAAGTTGCTTTTTTTGATTGTAGGTGGATTTTTTGGAGTATTTGTAGTGATGTCATTTTTGGGAGCAAAATGGCTGATTAAAACAAAAATAAATAATTAGTAATAGTGCCAAAATGAAAGTAGCAATTTTAGCTGGCGGACTAGGAACACGTTTGATGGAGGAAACAGAAGCTAGGCCAAAGCCAATGGTAGAAATTGGCGGCAAGCCTATTTTATGGCATATCATGAAAATTTACGAGGCTTACGGCTACAATGATTTTGTGTTATGCTTAGGCTACAAAGCTCAATCTATAAAGGAATATTTTCTAAATTATTACCTATACAATTCTGATGTTACAATTGAGTTGGAAAAGAACAAAGTAGATGTACATTTTTCCAATTCAGAGTCTTTTAAAGTAACACTGATAGATACTGGATTAAACACTAATACAGCAGGTCGTATTAAAAGAATTCAAAAATACATTGGTAACGAAACCTTCATGCTAACTTATGGAGATGGTGTTTCTGATGTTAATATTAAAGAACTAGTTGCCTTTCACAAATCACAAGGTAAACTAGCAACATTAACAAGTATACAAACCCCTGGGAGATTTGGGAATATAGAAATGGATGAAAAAGGCAATGTAGACCATTTTGTAGAAAAGCCCCAAGGTGATGGTATGTGGATTAATGGAGGTTTCTTTGTATTGGAGCCAGGCATATTTAATTATTTAGAAGGTGATATGGATGATGTTCAATGGGAAAAAAAGCCATTGATAGAAATAGCAGACGATAAGCAACTGTCAGCCTACAGACACTATGGTTTTTGGAAGCCAATGGATGCATTGAGAGACAGGATAGAGTTGGAGCAATTATGGAACAGTGGTAAAGCCCAATGGAAAATATGGTGAGCAGTAATTTTTTGGATGTTTATAAAGGTAAAGAGGTTTTTGTAACAGGGCATACTGGCTTTAAAGGTTCTTGGTTAACCTATGCATTATGCAAAGCTGGGGCAATTGTAAAAGGGTATTCGTTAGCCCCTGCAACAAACCCATCTCTCTATACTTTATTTGAAAACGAAGTTAATATTGAGTCTGTTATTGCGGATATCAATGATGCATCAAAATTGCAAAAGGAGATTCTTTCCTTTCAGCCAGATTTCATTTTTCATTTGGCTGCACAGCCCTTGGTAAGAAGGTCGTACAAGGAGCCTTTGAACACGTTTGGAACCAATGTTATGGGAACCGCCAACCTGTTGAATGCTGTCATTCATCTTACAAAGCCTTGTAGCTGTATCTTAATAACAACAGATAAGGTATATGAGAACAAAGAGTGGAATTATCCTTATAGAGAAACAGACCGTTTAGGTGGTTACGACCCATATAGTGCAAGTAAAGCATGTTCAGAGCTTGTAATCAACAGCTACAGAAATTCATTTTTCAATCCAGCACATTATAATCAACATCAAAAGTCTATTGTAAGTGTTCGTGCAGGTAATGTTATTGGGGGTGGGGATTGGTCGGAAGATAGATTGATACCAGACATAGTAAGAGCAATAGCATTTGACAAAAACATCATTATCAGGAGCCCCAATTCTGTAAGGCCATGGCAGCATGTACTAGAGCCAGTATTTGGTTATTTACAATTAGGAGTTTCACTATCTCAGCATCCTTCAAAATATGAAGGGGCTTGGAACTTTGGCCCTTCAAATGCAGACAATCTTCCTGTAATTGATATTGCACAGCAAGCAATTGATATTTGGGGAAAAGGAAAAATAGATTTACAGATAGACCCTAATGCTTTGCATGAAGCCAAACTTTTAAAATTGGATATTAGCAAAGCCATCAACGAACTGCCATGGAAACCAAAGATGGATACAGCCATGGCAATTGAAAGAACAATACAATGGTACAAGTCATTTTATAATGGCGAACAAACAGCTCTTCAATTATTGGAAGCAGATATTCTATATTATCAATCTTTATTAAACAACTAATGGATTCTCTATTTACAAACCTCCACGATAAATCAGTAAGAGACAGTTTAATTCCACTCTTTAAAAATAAAATCACCAGAACCATTGTTCCAGGAAAAGATTATATACCTGTTACCGGGAAAATTATAGACGAATCAGACGTGCTATTAGGCATTGAAGCTACCATGGATGCATGGCTAACCGCTGGCCGTTTTAGTTTGCTGTTTGAAAGAGATTTTGCAAGGTATATGGGTAGTCGCTTCTCTTTTTTAGTTAACTCTGGCTCATCTGCAAACCTCTTGGCATTTTATACGCTTACATCTCCTAAATTGGGTGACAGAGCTATTAAACCGGGTGACGAAGTAATTACTGTGGCTGCTGGTTTCCCAACCACAGTAAACCCGATGATACAGTTTGGTTGCATACCTGTTTTTGTGGATGTAGATATTCCAACTTATAATATTAAAGCTGAGGATATTGAGAAAGCCATATCTCCTAAAACAAAGGCTATCATGATTGCCCATGCTTTAGGAAATCCATTTAATTTGGATGTGGTAATGGCAATTGCAAAGAAGTACAATTTATGGGTGGTTGAAGATGATTGCGATTCGCTAGGAGCCACTTATAACAATAAAAAAACAGGAACTTTTGGTGATGTATCAACCGTGTCTTTTTATCCTGCTCACCATATAACCATGGGTGAAGGCGGGGCTGTATTAATCAACAACGGCTCACTTAAAAAAATTGCAGAAAGTTTTAGGGACTGGGGAAGAGATTGTTGGTGTGCCCCTGGCTGCGACAATACTTGCGGTAAACGTTACGATTGGCAGTTGGGCGATTTACCAGATGGTTACGACCATAAATATACGTACTCCCACATAGGGTTCAACTTAAAAGTAACAGATATGCAGGCTGCTATTGGCTTAAGCCAACTTGCGAAGGCCGATGCTTTTGTTACTAAACGCAGGGAGAATCATGCCAAGCTTAAAAAGCGTTTTAAAGAGCTCGAAGAGTACTTTATATTACCTGAAGCAACTGAAAATAGCGACCCTAGCTGGTTTGGCTTTATGCTTACCGTGAGAGATGGAAAAAATATCAACAGAAATAAGCTTGTTGAATTTTTGGAGAACAATAAAATAGGGACAAGGTTGTTTTTTGGTGGCAATATTTTAAGGCAGCCTGCTTATGCCAATATCAATTGCCGTAAAATAGATGAACTTCCAAATACTGATATTATTATGAACAGTTCGTTTTGGTTAGGTGTTTGGCCTGGTTTAAACGATGAGCATTACGATTATATAATAGAGAAGGTAAAAGAATTTATTAAAGCATTATAGTGCCAGTTTTAAATACGATAATAAAACAAGATTTAGAGAACATTACTAATCATTCTATTAATTGGGAGCAGTTTAATGGCAAAACAGTTTTAATTAGCGGTGCTAATGGTTTTTTGCCAGCATATATGGTTGAAACATTGCTTTATTTAAATAATAAATTCAAAAATTTCAAAGTTACCGTTATTGCCCTAGTAAGAAACAAGACAAAAGCACAAGAAAGGTTTTTGGATTATGTTGATAATGATAATTTAATTTTTTTAGAACAAGATGTATCTACTCCAGTAAACTATGAAGGAGATATAGATTTTATAATTCATGCAGCAAGTCAAGCAAGCCCAAAGTATTTTGGTATAGATCCCGTTGGCACTTTAAATGCCAATGTACTTGGAACTATTAATTTAATGAATTTGGCAAGAGAGAAAAAAATTACTTCTTTTTTATATTTTAGTTCGGGCGAAGTTTATGGGGATGTTTTACTTGAAAAAATTCCTACTAAAGAAACAGATTATGGTTATATAGACCCAACGCTTGTTAGGTCTTGTTATGCTGAAAGTAAAAGAATGGGTGAAAATATTTGCATTTCTTACTTTCATCAATATGAAATTTCCACAAAAATTGTAAGACCATTTCATACTTATGGTCCCAAAATGCAATTGGGTGATGGAAGAGTATTTGCAGATTTTGTAAAAGATATATTAGGAAGTCAAAATATTATCATGAAAAGCGATGGCTCTGCAAAAAGGGCCTTTTGTTACTTGTCAGATGCAGTAATTGGCTACTTCATAGTACTGTTAAAAGGTAATTCTGCACAGGCATATAATATTGGTAATCCTAAAGAAGAATATAGCATTTTAGAATTGGCGAATATTTTAAAAGAGTTATATAAATGGAAAGGAATTAATGTGGTGGAGTATAAGCCTGACACTAACCCACAAGGATATTTAGCAAGCAAGGTTAATAGAAGCTCACCAGATATTGGTAAAATGCTTGCATTGGGATGGAATCCTGTAATATCAATTAAAGAAGGCTTTGAAAGGACAATCAAAAGTTTCGAGTAGCTTTTAAACTTACAAATGAAAGTATCAGATTATATAGCTTCTTATTTGGAGCAAAAAGGGATAGGGCACGTATTTGAATTGTCTGGTGGAATGATAACACATCTATTAGATTCTTTAAATCAAATAACTAAAATTAGTATCATTACCATGCACCACGAGCAGGCGGCAGCTTTTGCGGCAGATGCTTATGGTAGGGCTACAGGTTTGCCTGGTATTGCATTGGCTACGAGTGGGCCAGGAGCTACCAACTTACTTACAGGAATCGGTAGTTGTTATTTTGATTCTGTACCAGCTATATTTATTACTGGTCAAGTAAATAGGCATGAACAAAAAGGAACAAGGGATATTAGGCAATTAGGTTTTCAGGAAACGGATATTGTGTCTATGGCTTCGCCAATAACAAAGGCCAGTTTTTTGGTGAACGACCCTATTGATATCCCATCCATATTTGAAAATGCATTTAAGATAGCCACAGAAGGAAGGCCAGGCCCCGTATTGATTGATATACCAATGGATGTTCAACGTGCACAAATCGATGTGCCTGTAAGCGTTAATTTAGTGGGTAGCGATGAAATTGTTCTTGATAAAGAACTTTTTCAATCAATAAAAACGGATATACAAAATGCTAAACGTCCTGTGATATTGGTAGGAAGAGGAGTACGGTCTGCATTTGCAACAAACCTACTAATAGAACTTGCCGAAAAGTTGCATATTCCTGTTATAACTACTTTATTAGCAGTAGATGCAATTCCATTCAATCACCCCTTGCGAATAGGCTTTATAGGCAGTTATGGTAACAGGTGGGCAAACATTGCTTTTGGAGAATCTGATTTTATTTTGGTACTTGGTAGTAGGCTAGATATTAGACAAACCGGTGCCGATACTAAGTTTTTTGAGGACAGAAAAATATATCATATAGATTGCGAAATTGGTGAGATTAACAATCGTGTTAAAGGCTGTATACCTATTGTGCAAGATGTGAAACTATTTTTACAAGCATTTCTTGCCAACATTGAAAATGATACATTTTTTGTACAAAAAGTTTGGTTTAATCATATTGCAGAACTTAGAAATAGATGGCCTGATACAAAAGAGTTATCTGTTGGTGAAAGCATCAATCCCAATTCGTTTATTCATCAACTTTCAAGTACCTCTTCTAATGCAAAAGTGTTTTTGGCTGATGTAGGAGCACATCAAATGTGGGCTGCACAATCCTTAGAAATACTAAAGCATCAATTGTTTTTTACTTCGGCAGGAATGGGTGCCATGGGCTTTGCATTGCCGGCAAGCATTGGAGCATCCCTTGCATTTAGTAAACAACCTGTAGTAGTTATTATTGGTGATGGTTGTATGCAGTTGAATATTCAAGAACTTCAAACTATTGTTCGTAATAAATTGCCAGTTAAAATAGTGGTAATGAATAACCAGAACTTAGGAATGATACGTCAGTTTCAGGATAGCTATTTTGAATCTAGGTATCAATCAACATATTGGGGTTATACTGCACCTGATTTTGAGAAAGTTGCTATTGCTTATGGTATAATTAGTAGAACAATTAGGCTACCAAAAGAAGTTAAGGATGCCACTGATTGGTTATGGAGTGGCGATAATTTTAATAAGCCTGTTTTATTGCAAGTAATGATTGATCCTCATACTAATACTTATCCTAAAATTGCATTTGGTAGATCGATTACTGAAATGGAACCTTTTGCAAAACCAATCGAAATGGAAGGAACTTAGTTGCGTTTCATGAATTATAGTATTAGATTTAAATGGAGCTAGTTATAAAATTTAGACGTTGATTAATAGAATTAAGCATATAGGAATCAAAATTGGAATTGATCGAACTATTGCCATTACGCTTGTTACAAGATTAATTCAGGCTACAAGTGGTATTTTATCCATTTTTTTTATTGCAAGATATTTATCAGTATATGAGCAGGGATTCTTTTACACATTTGCCAGCATAATAGCTATTCAGGTATTTTTTGAATTGGGTTTAAGCAGTATTATTACGCAGTATGCTGCTCACGAGTTTGCCCATTTAGAATGGGATGAGGAGTGGAATTTAGTTGGCGATAAGTATTATAAATCGAGGCTAGCATCTTTGTTGTGGTTTTGTGTAAAATGTTTTGCAATAATTTCTATAGTTCTTTTTTTCAGTCTGTTAATAATTGGCTTTTGGTTTTTCTCAAAGTATAATGCTGACATTAGTGTTAATTGGAAAAATCCCTGGATTATACTTTGTTTGGCTACATCTTTGAATTTGTTTATTGATCCAATTCTTGCTTTCTTCGATGGTATAGGCGAGATAAAGGATATGTCCAAAGTTAGGTTGGTGCAAAAGCTTTGCAATATTATACTACTATTTACTTTCTTTATCTTAGGCTTTAAATTGTATGCTTCTGCATTAGCATCTTTGATTGCTATTTTAATTAATTATTTTCAGATTGGTTCGTTAAAGCGGTTTAAATTTCTTAAATCTATTTGGAAAGAGAAACACGAATCAATAATTAATTATTATCAAGAAATTTTCCCTTTTCAGTGGCGTATAGCTTTAAGTTGGATAAGTGGTTATTTTATATTTCAATTATTTAACCCGGTTTTATTTGCTACAGAAGGTGCTAAGGTAGCTGGACAAATGGGAATAACACTAGCAGCTTTAAATGGCATTTCAACATTGTCTATGAGTTGGATAACAACTAAGATTCCAATGTTTTCTGCATTAATTGCGAAGAAGAACTACAATGAGCTTGATTATGTATTTGATAAAACGATAAAGCAATTAATCGGAATCAATATTTTAGCTATTGGCGGGTTTGTTTTTTTTATTTATATATCTAACTATCTTAATCTAAATTTTGCAAATCGTTTCTTGTATTCTTTACCCCTTATTCTTCTATGCCTTACCGTTATTGCAAATCAGCTTGTTTTTTCTTGGGCAACGTATCTTCGTTGCCATAAAAAGGAACCATTTTTAGTCCTTTCCATAGTTACTGGGATACTTTGCTGTATTTCTACCTTTTTCTTGGGAAACAATTTTGGGCTAAATGGAATGGTAATAGGGTATGCAACCATAACAATAATGTGTGGTTTAGTTTGGGGTGGATTTATTTTCAAAAGAAAAAAATTAGAGTGGCATAAATAACTAGGTATGGTCTTTAGAAAAAATATAACGATTGCGATTCCAGTGTATGAGCGATTCGAATTCTTTGAAGATGCAATTAATAGTGCAATAAATCAGACGGAGAAGTGCAATATAATTGTAATTGACAACTGTTCCACCCATGATAGATTTGAAAATTTCACTAATAGCCTAGGATTGTATTATGTCAGATATTTTAAGAATAAAGACAATATCGGCTACGCTAATAACTGGAATAATTGTATAACATTATGTGATACACAGTGGTTAACTATACTGCATTCAGATGATGCGCTATCACCTTACTATATAGAAAATGTTTCTAAACTAATTGAAGAGAGTCCTAACGAGGTAGCATTTATAGTTAAAAATGAAACTGGTTCTATCCCAAGAAGAATTTATGAGAGACCAAGTAAAGTGAAAGTAAATAAAAGATTAAGGCCACTTATATTTTTATTTGGTAATGCGGCTAATTTTCCTGGTAATATTTTCAACTTGGAGCAAATGCAGGAAGTAAAATTTCAAAAGCATTTGCTAGGTGCAGCAGATTATACGTTTTGGTTTGAATTGTCCAAAATTAAACCATTGGCATATACAGATGCAATTTTGGCTTTCTATAGGGTTTCACAAGAACAAGATTCTGCAACTATGAATGTAAAAGAAGTTGTTATAGAGCCAACTTATTTCAGCCGAAATAAAATAATTGGTTTCAAAAACTCTTTTATAAAACTGTTATCAATGAATGAACTATACAATTTGTATAGTTATTATCATCATTTTTATAACAGAAAAGGCAATTTGGATATTAAGTTTGCTTCAAAAGAGATAGAAAATTATTTTAACCTATTTAATAACCCTCTTGCTAAATTGGTTTTAAATCCTTTTTTAAGGATAATAAGATATTCCGTCAAGTATGTGTGTATGAGGAATTATTAAGCTCGAGAACTTTTAGTTTAATGCACAATGCACAATGCACAATGAGTAAACTTCGAAACATCTTAAATAAGTTGGGTTACATATCTATCCCTATAAGGATATGCTTATCTGGATTTGGTTTGCTAAAATCAATTATTAAGATTTCTTTATTGGAAGCAAGATTTTCTTGCAGGATACATCCAAGTGCAATTATTTTATATGAAGAATTAACTAGCATTTCCATTGGTGAATCAGTTAGTATAGGAGCAAATACAACAATAATTTGTACGAATGAACAAAATAACTCAAACCAAAGATCAAAATTAGTCATAGGAAAAAATAGCTATATTGGGGAAATGAATAACATTAGAACTTCGGGTTCCATAATTACTATTGGTGAAAAATGTTTGATATCCCAACATGTGAACATTATCGGGACCAATCATTCAATCAGTAGTGAAATGCCTATTATGGAGCAAAGGTGGGACAGTACAAAACTTGGTGTTTCAATAGGAAATGATGTTTGGATAGGCTGTGGCGCTGTTATTTTGCCAGGCGTGTCGATTGGTAATGGCGCGATAATAGCTGCAGGTGCTATAGTCACTAAAAATGTTGAGCAATATAGTATTGTGGCGGGTAATCCCGCTAAGTGCATAAAAAAAAGGCCATAATTATAGATGATAAATGTATTGTATGTATTTTGTTCCACCAATTTTTCGGGTGCAGAAATAGTGATGGAGCGTTTAATTTTAAAAAATGAAGAAGTTAATGCAATTTGTTTATGTCCACCTGGCGAGTTTGCGGACCGACTTAAAATGAAGGGAATAGTCGTTGTTGAAGAGAATGCTTTAACTTCTCTTGATAGGAACAATGTTCGATATTCCAAATTGATCTTATTATTAATTGTCCTTAGAAAAATTAGTCGTATAAATTACAGAGTAGTAAAAATTTTAGCACAAAACAGAATTCAAATTATCCATGGCAATAATCTCGGAGCTGCTTTTTATATTTTGCCACTACGAATAACTAGGTTTCTTTTCTCTCCAAAGTTAAAATGCATTTGGTCAAATCATGATCTATCATATCCTAATGGTAAGCAAAGCGAATTTCTTGCCAGAACTTGTGTTCGTTTTTTTAATAGAACAATTGTAGTTTCTCAAGCAGTAAAAAATAAATTTCCCAAAAGTTATGCTGATAGAATAGAAGTATTGTACAATGGTCTCGATTCTTCTGTTTTTGCATTTGATCTAAATAAGCGTAGAAATTTTCGGATTTCGAATAATATACTTGATAAGGAAATAGCAATAGGTATAATTGGATTGATAAGTGAACGGAAGGGCCATCATTTATTGATAAACCAATTTTTCGAATTGTCTAAAAAACATATTGGCCTTAAGCTGTTAATTATTGGTAGATTCAATTCTTCCGAGAAAAAATTTCAGGAATTAATCTCTAAAGAAATTGAAAAATTTGGGAATACTAAGATCCAATTAAAGTCTCATACAGACAACATTGTCGAAGCGTATTGTGGGTTGGATATTGTTGTTAATTGTAGCCTTCCGTTATTGAGTGAGCCACTAGGAACAACTATTTATGAAGCAATGGCATGTGAAAGGATTGTTTTGGCTTCTGATACCGGCGGCTCTCCAGAAATAGTTTCAGATAATGACGATGGCTTTCTATTTAAGGCTGGTGACGAGAATGATTTGTATCGGAAGATTGACTATATTATTAGGGAGGATTACCTGATTCTAAAACAAATGCAAATCAGGGCTAGGAAGAAGGCGATTGAAAAATTTTCTATAGATAAAATGAAGAATAATTATAATTTAATTTTGAATAAACTTTAAATACTTGTATTTAATTTCTTTTTTGTTTGCAATAACATTGGTTTTGTTTTCTATATTTTATACCAAAGAAAAATATAATGCTTTTATACTTGCGAATATCGTTAATATAGCAACTACTTTTTTAATGCCATTGATAGGAACTTTTTTTACTGTTGATTTAGAGATTTCTGCCGTTGCAACAGTTTTTAATATCATAGCTCTGTTAGTTTTCTTTATTATGTATTTACGAGGCAGAAAAAAAGAGGCGCAACAGAAGCAAGAGGAGGAGGATAATAGCAACGGCTCTTATTTAAAGGTGCTTTTGTTTATTTCATTAGCCATAAATACACTTTTCGTATTGTATAATGTTTTAAGTTATGGATTTGCCAGTTCTTTTATTAACTCACGTGCCGAAATTTATATGCAGAACCGGCAAGGTTCTGGTCAAATTTATTATGTAGCTGCCACTTTTTTGAATATTTATGTCATTATTGGGATGTTTATTTTTAAGCGACCACTGTTTCATTTATTTATTTGTATTTTATTCGTCTTGCCTTATGGAAGTAAAAGCAGGATTTTAATTATACTTTTTCAATTTTTGATTTATTTTTTATTTATTCATAAAAACAGGTATAAATATAAAAAGCCAATTTACCTGCTATTGCTTATTATTATTACACCCATTATCGGTTTCGTCCTTTTTTGGTTTACTACATATGGGCTTGATTCCCTGGAAATTGTACAAATGGGCTTAAGTTTCGGAAATGAATATCAATCATTTTTTAATGAGTTAGTTATAAATTTTAACAGCTATTTTCCACGTGGTCATTTGGGGGGCAAAATCTTGTTAGAAGATAGTTTGTACCCGTTTATTCCGAGAGCTATTTGGGGTAGCAAACCCGAATATTTCGGCTCGCTATATCTTGCTTACCAAGTGTTTCCTGAAAAGACACTCATGAATACTGGAGCACCCTCATTCGGCCCCTTTGGCCAAGCATTTGCTGATTTTGGTTTATTCGGGATTGTTCAAATTATTATTGAACAAGCCTTTATCGGGTATTTTTTAGGGAGATTTGAATTGCGAGTTATTAAGAATAGAAGTGTAAAAAATTTTATGCTGCTTATTGCCATTGGATTTGGTGGTATTTTAGGCATAGGGGGAGCAATTAATCCTGTTGTTATGGGATTGGCAAATATTGGCTTTATATCAATATTGTTTGCTCCAGTAAAGAGAAAAGTTAGATCAAGCAACCGTAAGGAATTGCAAAATATTTAATAGTAGAATGGAGAAACAGCCATACATAAAGAAATATAAGTTTGAAAAATTGCTTTTATTGCCAATCAAGTTTCTTTACAAGAAGAAACAAGGACAACTACCGAATGATTTTTCTTTGAAGAATAACGATTTTCATTTCATAATTTTTTATACTGGAGCGCTAGGTGATTGTGTTTTATCAACCTATTTTATAGGAGGATTGAAAAATAGGTTTCCAAACTCTAAAATTACATTTGTAAGTATCCCTGGTGCGATAGGCTTTTTAAAGTGCATAAAAGAAATTGACTTTTTATTTCCCAGTACAATTTTTACTATAAGAAAGCTAAGTAGGCTTTTTTCTTTAAAAGCAATTAAGCTATTCTTAAAAGAACACGCTAGTGTATATAGACATACAAAAAACAGTAAAGGCACCAAAGTGCTTATTTCCTTAAATAGAATGGATTCGATTTTGGGTGTATATAAAACATGCTTGGTCAGCTCCTTTATAAGGAATGATTTGTCAATCGGTCTCAATACTAATGAAAGGGGTTTTTTCTTCGATTGTATTATTCACGATCCAGGTAATCTTGTAGAACACATAACTGAAACGTGGAGAGGTTTTTTTAAAGCTTTTAACCGAATACAACCGCTAGAACAGCTCACGTCTACTATAAATAGCAACATTGCTAATTATACAAAAAGTTGGAGTGGAAAAAAATACTGTGTTATACATACTGGTGGTGGATCTGATATAACAGAAAGCAAATGGATTAATAAACGGTGGGACATTTATCGGTTTTATCAATTGGCCCAATGGCTTGTTGATGTTTATGACTATGAAATAATATTTGTTGGGATGCTTCAGGAAAAAGATTCATCATTTGATTCTATACAGCAACAAAAGGGGTATAAAGACCTTTATGGGAAAACTACTATTCCTGAATTAATAAGTGTAATAAAAAACGCAAGTATATATGTGGGTAATGATAGTGGAATTGCACACATAGCTTCATTTTTGAACGTTAAAACGTTTATTATCTGGGGATATGCTAGTTACATTGATTATATGCCTATCTCTGATAACACTACTTTAATTAGGCTGCCTTTAAAATGTGCACCTTGCTTGCCTTTTTTTGATAATAGGGAATGTAAGGGAACCTCTTGGGAAATAAAATGTGTAAAGGACATAGAATTACCTTTAGTTCAGAAAATTATCACTGAATTACATGATAAAAAATATTTTAAATTACTTATATAAACAAGCGCTGCATGAAAGGGAAGCAGGATGCATCGGTTGGAATTGTAATTCCAACTTTAAATGCGGAGAAGGATTTACTTGTTCTTCTGCCTATACTTTTTAAATCTACCGTTGAGTTTAAATGTTTAATAATTGATTCTTCTTCTTCCGATAAAACTGTGGAAGTTGCAAAAGGGTTCAATGTTGATATAATTGTAATCGATAAAAGTGAATTTAACCATGGGCTTACGCGAGAAAAAGGGAGGATGATTTTGGATACGGACATTATTGTCATGCTTACCCAGGACATTATTCCAGCCAATTGCAATTTTCTCGAAAAATTAATTGAACCAATAAGGAATGGAGATGCTCAAGTAGCCTACGCTAGGCAAGTTCCGCATGATGGAGCTGGTTTAAGTGAGTCATACCCAAGGGAATTTAATTATCCTGCTGTTAACGAACTTCGTAGTATTAATGACATCAACACCTATGGCGTATACACTTTCTTTTGCTCAGATAGCTGTTCCGCTTATTCAAATACAGCATTAAACGAAATTGGGGGATTCCAAAAATGTATTACCCATGAAGATTATTTCGCAGTGGTTAAGCTTCTTAGCAAAGGGCATAAAATAGCTTATGTAAGTAAATCTGTTGTTAAGCATTCCCATAAGTATACCTTTAAACAAGAATTTAAACGGTATTATGATGCTGGTTACTCAAGATATGAGAATGCTAATTGGTTAAAAGAAATTATTATTGCGTCCAATGAGGAACGTGGCAGAAAAATGATTATGGGGTTGCTAAAAAGAGCATCAAAAGGGCAACCCCTTGCAATTCCGAGTATTATACTTCAGTCTTTCGTTAAATATCTAGGATTTTATTGCGGAAATCTTGGCAATAAGATTCCAATCTATGTACGAAAAAAAATTACAACAATTCCGCATTATTTTGAATAATTTCTAATATCAAGAAAAGTACTGTAAAAAGTTGTTATCGAATGGTTTTATAAATAACTTTACGATAATTCGTTTGCCATTGAGTTAATATTTAAAATAAAGTATGAAAGAAAGAAACACTCTACGTTTATCTCATCCGCAAATGAAAACATTCTTAAACGTGGCGAGGGAAGATGCAGATGCCTTAGGAGATCGGATTACATCTTTGGAGGCAAAAGCGATATTTATTAGGGCCAATTTCCTGAAAAGGGGATTTGATATTGTTGTGTCACTCTTAGTGCTGGTTTTGCTTGTAAGCTGGTTATACCCGTTAATTGCTTTATGCATTAAGCTAAGTTCAAGAGGTCCTGTATTATTTAGACAAAGGAGGATAGGTATCAATGGCAATATATTCAATTGTTATAAATTTCGGACAATGCGTGTGATGTCCCAAAATAAGTATACACCTACCGAAAAAAATGATATCCGGGTTACTAAAGTTGGTAAATTTCTTCGCAAATCTAATTTAGATGAACTTCCTCAAATAATTAATGTGCTGATTGGCGAAATGTCTATTATTGGTCCTAGGCCACACCCTATTGCTTTTCACAATGAATATTCGAAATACATTGAGAATATAAGTTTGAGGCTGCTTGTTAAGCCAGGGATAACTGGGCTTGCACAGATTAAAGGATATAGAGGAGATGTACTCAATGAAGAGCTAAACAAAAAAAGAACAAAAATGAGAGTAAGTTTGGATTTAGCTTATATTCAGAACTGGTCTGTGGGATTCGATGTATATATAATGTATCAAACTGTTTTGCAAATGGTTCATCGTAAAACAAACGCACATTAAATACTACCATTTCCTTATTTAGTTAACAATTATTTCGATGAAAGCATAAAATTGGGAGCAAGTATCTTTTAGAGTGAAAAGTATTTATATAAACCGAGTTTTGCGTTTAATACGTAACAAGATAAAGTCAATTCCTGACGGAATAAAGAAATTCGGTGTAAAAGCTTTTATATTGTTTATTGCTTGGAAGTTATTGTATCAATCCATCCTAATCCCTATACAACAGCCAGACAAATGGCTAACTGAGACTACTTCCTTACTTACAAGTATTTTTTTGAGTAATTCAAGAAATGATGGTGTTTATTCTGTAATTCATTACCCTTCAGAGCAATTATCCCAATACTCTATAATTTCCAAATCAATCATTCTTCGAAACAACAAGAAAGTGATTGGTATATCCAATGCTTGCGATGCTTTGGAACTGATAATTTTATATACTGCGTTTCTATTTTGTTTTCCTCTTAAGATTAAGAGGGTTCTGTGTTTTTCTTTAATAGGAATTTTTGTAATTTTCGTTTGTAATCTCCTGAGGTGTATTTTTATTTCCTCAATTAACCTATCTGGCCATTTGCAGTTGGCAGATATGGCTCATCATTATTTGTTTAAGTTAATAATGTATTTACTCATTTTTTTTGGTTGGGTATGGTATTGTAAAGACATTAATATTGAGAAAATCTAGAAACATAGTTACTTTTATTTCTTTTTTCTTAATTGCAATTACAGCTTGGTTTGTTTGGCATTATCTCTTTGATAATAAAGACTATCATGTAATGTCTAGGAGTAGAAGCCATATATATCAGTTTTTATTTATCGTTTTCATTGCCATTATCGGCTATATAGGATGGCTAAACTATTCGATTGCATGGGTTAAAACAATTTGGATTTTAATGTACTCCCTTCTATTGGTTATGTTAGTACTATTGGGTCTTGTAGATTATTTCTTATTTAATCTTAGCTTAGGTAGTCGAATTGCTTTTGGGAATGTACGGGATTTTTTTTTGACCCCACTTCCTTATTTGGTTTTATGGTTCTTTTCAAAATTCTTTACTCAGAAAAGAAACTGAAATTTTCGTATAAGGAAAAGTTTAACTCATGCGACTTGTGGCTTATATAACTAACCCAAGTTTCCTACTATAAAGCAAGAGCATTTGAGTTGGTAATTTTGTTCTGCGAACCAAATCGACCAATCAAATGCTCTTGAACAAAGTTATCAGAATCTATTGTTTAGTGGATGATGTCCTGAAAGGGATATGTCATTCTGAACCTGGCGAAAGGAAAGTAAGTGATAATGAGGTGATGGTGACCGCTATTGTTTCGGCTCTTTTTTTCAAGGGTAGCCAAAGCAGTTCAATCAACTGCACGAAGTCGCACAAGGTGGCCCCCTTACTGTTGTGGATGTTTCTGGAAGTGGGGCGGGTGTTCAAATACGTTTGTGCGCAGATGGAGTGCATCATTGATTCTTTTCCCATAAAAGCCTGCCACAATATACGCATCAGCCGTTGCAAGCTTTTCAGGGGCGAGCAGTGGCGGGGATACAATGCAAACAAAGAGGTATTTTTTTTGGGTCAAAGTGCATTTACTGGTTACTAAGGAAGGGGTACCCATAGAGTTGTGTTTTGTTCCGGGAAGCGAACACGATATTGAGGGCTTAAGGAAAATGAACTTGGAATTGCCACCGGAAAGTTCCTTATATGGGGACAGTGCATACACAGAATATGAACTGGAGAAACCGTTTAGGGAAACGGAACTGGTTGACTTGAAAATAAGCCGCAAGGCCAACAGCCTGAAACCGGATAAGCCATGGCAGGCATTCCTAAAGACGGCAATGAGAAAAAAGGTGGAAACGAGCATAAGCGAAATCGTAGAACTAACACCGCAATTCATTCATGCGGTAACAGCAGCAGGCTTCTTGATAAAACTATTGCTCCTTATTATGGCGTATCAATTGAAAACAATCATTTAAACAAGGAAACTTGGGTTAACGAATAACAGTATAAAGCCCAACAAAAAGAAAAGTAGCTGCGAAATGGCATCGGGCCATAATATTTTTTCGGTATGTGCCTTAATAAAAAGTTGGTTAGTATTCAAGTTGAATCTTACAAAGCGGTGCTAATTGTTATAAGCAAAGTTGGCTTTGCAGCCGTGCCTCTAGAGATAAAAAAATGATTTTGGGAACTTAATCAAGTCATAAATGAAGGACATAAATATTATCGTTACTGGTGCTGCTGGATTCATAGGAAGTTGTATGGTTGAGTTCCTAAATAAGCAGGGGTTAAGGCAGTTAATTTTGGTTGATAACTTTTCAATTGAACAGAAGAAAAAAAATTGGCAAAGCAAAATCTACCTAGAACTTGTAGAAAGGGATATGCTTTTTGATTGGTTAGAAAATACAGCGATAAAAATTGAGGCTGTTATTCATTTAGGAGCAAAAACAGATACAACTGAATTTGATTATTCCATTCATGAAAAACTGAATGTGCAGTATTCAAAAGACATTTGGAACTATTGCACAAAGAATGGCATACCATTAATATATGCTTCGTCCGCAGCAACCTATGGAGCTGGCGATTTGGGCTATGATGACAATCACGAAGTAGTGGAAAAACTGCAGCCACTTAATCCTTATGGAATAAGCAAGAATGAATTTGACAAATGGACACTAAAACAGCCCAATCAGCCTATCAGTTGGACAGGATTGAAATTCTTTAATGTTTACGGCCCTAATGAATATCATAAAGGCAGAATGGCAAGCGTAATTTTTCATTCTATAAACCAAATAAAAGCGAATGCTGCGGTTAGGCTGTTTAGGTCACACAGGGATGGATTTAATGATGGTGAGCAGTTAAGAGATTTTGTTTACGTAAAAGATCTTGTGAAAGTTATTGTTTGGATGTTACGAAGGATGGTTGAGGGACAATGGGTCAAAGCAAACAATGGATTATACAATCTAGGTACAGGGCAAGCAAGAAGCTTTTATGATTTAGCTAAGGCCGCCTTCAATAGTTTAGATATGCCCCCCATAATTAGTTTTATAGACATGCCATTAAACATTAGAGATAAATACCAGTATTTTACAGAAGCAAATATGAGCAAGTTAAGAATGATAGGTTACTATGCTACTTTTTATACTTTAGAAGAAGGAGTTTCTGATTATGTTAGAAACTATTTGGCAGAGAATAAATATTTTTAAAACATGCAAATTTCACTCATTAATAATTCCTTAAATCCCCTTCCCGAATATGCTACTATGGGTTCTTCTGGCATGGACATACGAGCCAATATTGAAACCCCTGTTATCCTGCAACCTTTAGAAAGGAACCTAATCCCCACAGGCATTTTTCTCGAAATCCCCCATGGCTACGAAGCCCAAATACGCCCAAGAAGTGGTTTGGCTATCAAACAAGGTCTCACTTGCCTAAATTCCCCAGGCACCATTGATGCAGATTACCGGGGTGAAATAAAGGTTATCCTTATTAACCTCTCCAACGAGCCTCAAACAATCCATTCCGGAGACCGTATAGCACAAATGGTTTTCATGAAAATTGAACAGGTTGAATTGATACCTGTGGAAGTTATTAATGAAACAGAAAGAGGAGCAGGAGGCTTTGGCCATACCGGAAAACAATAAATTCGCCCATGAAAAAAATATTGCTTTTTATATTGCCTTTATCGGTACTAGCTTTTTCATGTCGCACTGTTAAGAAAGTGCAGACTATACAAACTGCTATTACCAAAAAGGATACAACCCCAATAGTTACCGTTAAGGAATCACCTAAAGTGGACTCTGCTGCCATCGTCAAAAACATCTTGGGTAAGGTAATGCAGCAGCGTATAGACTTCACCACTTTTTCGGCTACGATTAAAACGGATTATGAAAGTGCTACTGATAGTAAGAATTTCAAGATTTATTTGTACATGAAAAAGGATGAAGTCATCTATCTCCGATTAGTAGGAAGTTTTTTGGGAATAACCAAGGAAGGATTTACTGTTAGAATAACCAAGGATAGCGTTACTGTAGTAAACAAAATAGATAAAGTGGTTCAGTACCGAAGTATTGCTTATTTACAGGACGTGACACAAATCCCCTTTGATTTCAAAACATTACAGGACATGTTCATAGGGAATCCTGTTTTTATTGATAGCAATATTGTATCGTACAGGGCAGGGGATGCACAATTATCAGTTTTGATGGTAGGTAAATTATTCAAGCATCTGGTTACATTGGACAATACTGACTATAAAGTATTGCATAGCAAGCTGGATGATGTAGATCAATTGCGGAATAGGACCTGCGATATATCCTTCAGTAAATATGAGAATAAAGCCGGCTTCAATTTCTCCACTTATCGGGAAATATCTGTAGCAGAGAAGGCAAAACTGAATATCTGGCTGGATTTCAAGCAATATTCCTTTAACGAGCCTTTAACCTATATGTTTAATATTCCCAAAAGTTACAAGAAGCAATAATTTTTTTATGTATTAACCGTTTGCCAGTAATCATCAGATACTAATCCATTAACCTTTTTAGTATGAAAAAAACACTCCTGCTTCTTATTGTTTGTCTTTCAACATTTGTTTTTGTAGGGGCCCAACCACAAACCAAGGATGAACTGCAAAAAAAAGAAAGTGATCTTAAGAAGGAGATTGCCGATTTAACAAATCAGCTTACCAACTATCAGGGCCGAAGGAAAATTTCCGTTAAGGAGGCTGCAGCCGTACAACGTAAAATTGCGGCAAGGGAGGAATTGGTAAATAATATTAGCAGGCAGGTAAAAGCAATAGACGAAACCATTTATCAAAATGAGCTGGAAATTTACCGCATGAAGAAGGAGCTTGATACCCTGAAAACAAAATATGCCCAAAGTATAGTGTTCGCTTATAAAAACAGGAGCAGCTACCAATACCTGAACTTCCTTTTTTCTGCTACCAGCTTCAATGACGCATTAAAGAGAATGACCTATTTAAAAAGCTACAGGAAATTGAGGGAAACGCAGGTTGACAATATTGTGAAGACACAAAACCTGCTACAGCAAAAAATGGGATCACTGGCCGCTAATAAAAAAGAACAGACAGTGGCATTGCAGAACCAACAGGGCCAATTACAGGATCTGGAAAAGGACAAAAAGGAAAAGGACCAGGTTGTTCGCGAACTTAAGAGCCAGGAAAAAGAAATTACCGCACAGCTTAGAAAAAAGGAAAAGCAGCGGCAGGAAATGAGGAATACGATTGCTACTATCATTAGGAGGGAAACGGCAGAAGCAGATAGAAGGGAGAAGTTGGCCAGGCAAAAAGCAATTGATGATGAAAAGAAAAGGCTAGCTGCAGAGAAAGCTGCTAATAAGCCCAACGAAATAAGTGCAAAAAATAATGATGCGGGGAAACCTGCTTCAAATAAACCCAAGCCTCCAATCAGTGAAGCCACAACAGGATTGGCAGGTTCCAACACAACAAGGGAATACAGTAAACTGGAAGGCTCGGCAGAAGGCGTGGAAATGTCAATCAATTTTGAAAGGAGGAATTTACCATGGCCCGTTAGCATAGGTACCATTATTATGCCTTTTGGGCATTCTGTGGTGCCCAACACCAAAATTGTTACGGATAATGATGGAATAGATATTGGCTTACCCGAAGGAAGTGCGGTGAAGGCAGTGGCAGATGGTAAGGTTTCCTATGTAGGGGATGTTGGTGGCGAACAGGTTGTGATTGTGAAGCACGGTAAATATTTCACTTCCTATAGCCATTTGTCTTCTATTACAGTTTCCAGGGACCAGATGGTCAAAAGTGGAACAACATTGGGCAAATCAGGTACAGACGATGATGGTCAAGGAATGGTGCATTTCATGGTCACAAACGATAAGGGTACCCCACTCAATCCAAAAAACTGGTTGAGGGCGAGATAGGGCAAGAGATTTTACAGCATTTAAGAAAAGGCCGCCACAATGGGCGGCCTTTTTTATTGCTAAAAACGGAACTGGATAATTAACGGCATTCCAACCAGATCTACTGATGTATACCTGATATATGTTAATATTTACAAAAGTTATAAGTAGCAATAATTTTTTTTCCGTCTTTATCGTTTGCCAGTAATCTCCCAATACTAATCCCTCAATTTTTGGTATGAAAAAAACACAACTGCTTCTTATTGCCTGTTTTTTAATCACTGTTTTTGCAAAGGCTCAGATGCCAACAAAAAATGAACTTCAAAAAAAGGAAAGTGAACTCAAAAAAGAGATTGCGGAACTGACCGGTAAATTGGGCAGTTACAAGGGCAGAACAGAAATTTCCATTAGGGAAGCAGCCACCATACAACGCAAGATTGAAGCAAGGGAGGAACTGGTAAACAATATCAACAAGCAGGTAAGAAGCATTGACGAAACCATTTATCAGAATGAACGGGACATTTACCGTATGAATAAGGAAATGGGTGTTCTGAAAACACAATATGCCCAGAATCTAGTGTTTGCCTATAAAAACAGGAGCAGCTACCAATACCTGAACTTCCTTTTCTCTGCCACCAGTTTCAATGATGCATTAAAAAGGATGACTTATTTGAAAAGCTACAGAAAGCTGCGGGAAACACAGGTTGACAATATTGTGAAGACACAAAACCTGCTCCAACAGAAAATGGGCTCATTGGCCGCTAACAAGCAAGAACAAACAGTGACATTGCAAAATCAGCAAGTAGAATTGCAAAATCTGGAAAAAGACAAAAAGGAAAAGGATAGGATAGTGAGCGAGCTGAAAAGTCAAGAAAAACAAATTTCCGCTCAATTAAAAAGGAAAGAGAAGCAAAGCCAGGCTATACGGGATGCCATCGTTGCAATTATTAGAAGGGGTGAAGCGGAGGCTGCTCACAAAGAAAAGATCATAAAGAGCAAAGAGGTTGCAGATGCTAAAAAAATAAAAGGGCAACAAGTAAAAATTGTTGCAATTACTAAAATCAACACTAAATCGCCTGCGGCAACATCAAAACTTTTCACATCAACATCCAAGACCAGTGAAACAACAGCATATAAAACAAATGAAAAAAATACCGGTAAGCTTGAATTAATTGACAAGGTTGAAATTGAATCCAGAAAATTCGAACTAAGACATCTAAAATGGCCTAGTAATGGGCCCGTTATTATTCCGTTTGGAAAATATAATGCCGGTGGCCAAATGATTGGATACAGTGAAGGAGTTGAGATTGCCATTCCAGAAGGAAGCAATGTGGCCTGTGTGGCAGATGGCAAGGTCTCCTTCGCTGGTGATGTTAATGGTGAGCAGGTCATTATTGTAAAGCATGGAAAATATTATACCTCTTATTCCCATCTTTCTTCATTGAATGTCTCCAAGGGCCAAGACGTAAACGCAGGTACGGTTTTGGGTAAATCAGGCACTGGCTTTGATGGACAAGGCTCATTGTATTTCATGATTAATAACGATAAAGGCATCGCTCTCAATCCAAAAGATTGGTTGAGGGATAGATAGACAAGCGCAAAATGATTTCACAGAGGCAGGATAGTGTGTTTCCAGCCTTTTTTGGCTAATCTATTAGTGCTCAACAAGGTTTATTGTACAGCAGCTTGAAGCAGTTGCAGCTTTGCTCGCACACACAACGTTACCCAATAAAAATCTTCTTTTTGTTAAGAAATGATGCTTTTTTGAAACCTCAAAACCTTACCTTCGCCGCCGAAATTAAAACCTACCAATATGGCCTCAAAAGGTAAGATTAAACAGATCATTGGTGCAGTTGTGGATGTGCATTTTCCTAACGATAGCACTTTGCCGGAAATTTACAATGCATTGGAACTTAAAAAAGATAATGGTGACACGCTGGTAATGGAAGTTCAGCAGCACCTTGGTGAAGATAGCGTACGTACCATAGCTATGGAAGGTACAGAAGGATTGGTTCGTGGAATGGAAGTGATTGATACAGGAAAACCAATAGCCATGCCAGTTGGCGAAGGCATCAATGGCCGTTTGTTCAATGTTACAGGCGATGCTATTGATGGTTTGCCACAAATCAGCAAAGTAGGCGGCCGACCAATACACAATAAGCCACCATTATTTGAAAACCTTAGCACTGCTACTGAAATCTTATATACCGGTATCAAGGTAATTGACTTGATTGAACCTTATGCAAAAGGGGGTAAAATTGGTTTGTTTGGTGGAGCCGGAGTTGGCAAAACAGTATTGATTCAGGAATTGATTAATAATATTGCCAAAGGTCATGGTGGCTTGTCAGTATTTGCTGGTGTGGGTGAAAGGACCCGTGAAGGAAATGACCTTTTGCGTGAAATGATTGAAGCCGGCATCATGAAATATGGTGATGCTTTCATCCACAGTATGGAAGAAGGCGGCTGGGACTTGAGCAAAGTGGACATGGAAGGCCTGAAGGATTCAAAAGCAACCTTCGTATTTGGTCAAATGAACGAACCTCCAGGTGCCCGTGCTCGTGTGGCACTATCTGGTTTGACAATCGCGGAATATTTCCGTGATGGCGATGGAACAGGAAAAGGTAGGGACATTTTGTTCTTCGTAGATAATATCTTCCGTTTTACACAAGCTGGTTCAGAAGTTTCTGCCCTGTTGGGCCGTATGCCTTCAGCGGTAGGGTACCAACCAACATTGGCCACTGAAATGGGATTGATGCAGGAGCGTATCACATCCACCAAAAACGGTTCCATTACTTCCGTACAAGCGGTGTATGTGCCTGCGGATGACTTGACTGACCCTGCACCTGCTACTACATTTGCCCACTTGGATGCTACTACGGTATTGAGCAGGAAGATTGCGGATTTGGGTATCTATCCTGCGGTGGATCCCTTGGATTCCACTTCAAGGATTTTGACCCCATTGATTGTTGGTGATTCCCATTACAATACAGCCAACAGGGTTAAATTGATTCTGCAACGCTACAAGGAATTGCAGGATATCATTGCCATTTTGGGTATGGATGAATTGAGCGACGATGATAAAATGACCGTGGCCCGTGCAAGGAAGGTACAACGTTTCCTATCCCAACCATTCCACGTAGCAGAACAGTTCACCGGTTTGAAAGGTGTGTTTGTAAGCATTGAAGACACTATCCGCGGTTTCAACGCCATTATGGACGGCGATGTGGATGAATATCCAGAAGCAGCCTTCAACTTGGTAGGAACCTTAGAAGATGCTATTGAGAAAGGCAAGAAAATGATGGCGCAGGCACACGGATAATTAGCTAATTAGCTAATGTGCTGATTTGCTAATGGTTTGAATTAGCACATTAGCATATTAGCACATTATCACATTAAATTATGACCTTAGAAATATTAACTCCAGAAAAGAAGCTCTACAGTGGCGATGTGTACGGTGTGCAGTTGCCAGGCGTGGACGGTTTGTTTGAAGTATTGAACCACCATGCGCCGTTGGTAAGTGCATTGGGCAAGGGCAATGTGAAAATCCTGAAAACAAAAACAGGTTTTGAAAACTATGTCATCACAGGTGGCTTTGTGGAGGTACTGAACAATAAAGCAACGGTACTGGTAGAAGGTGCAGTGGAAGCCTAATTTTTGGATAAAAATTCTTTAAAGCCCTCAACGGAAGTTGGGGGCTTTTGTTTTTGCTAATCAGTTACATGTTGCAACTTTCCTGCTGATTCTTTTGTGGCAAAAAAAACGGGGTATATTTTTTGACACAGGCTTGATGTGGCAGCTTTATTGTGGCAAAAAAAATGACACATTTTTTTTGCCACAATAAAAAGCGTGAGAATTTTATTGATTGCTCAAAATTGAATTACTTGATGATTTTTTTGTAAAAACCAACCTCCCTCTTATACCGTAACTGTTTCTGAATAAAAATTCAATCAATCAGAAAAAAACAAAACAGTTATGAAAAAGCTATCATTAATGCTTGTTGCGGGTATATTATCTATCGCAACATTTGCCCAGGACAAAATGGAAAAAACAGTAATGGTGGGTGGCGCGGCCATGTACCCATCTAAAAACATTGTGGAAAATGCAGTGAACTCAAAGGAGCATACCACGTTGGTGGCTGCTGTAAAAGCTGCTGGCTTAGTGGAAACCTTACAAAGCGCTGGACCATTTACCGTATTTGCACCAACCAATGTTGCGTTTGACAAATTGCCAAAGGGCACTGTTGAAACCTTGGTTAAACCAGAAAACAAAGCCACATTGACCAAGATTTTGACTTACCATGTAGTTGCTGGAAGGTATGATTCAAAAACTATTGCAGCGGCTATCAAAGCTGGTGGAGGCACCGCAGAATTCAAGACAGTTTCTGGCGGTACATTGAAAGCTTCAATGAAAGGTGGGAAGTTGATGTTATGGGATGAAAAAGGGGGTATGTCAACGGTTACCATTAAGGATGTTTACCAAAGCAATGGTGTGATCCATGTAATTGATGCAGTGGCAATGCCTAAATAATAGTAATGGATTGTAAACAAATGGTTGATGTAAGCACTTGCATCAACCATTTTCTTTTTATAAATTGTAAGGGCCTTTGGCATCCAGCGTCAAAAAACCTTTGGGCCAGTTGCTTTTGCGTGTAATGACAGTATACATGTACCTGAAAAAGGGTGTCCGTTAATAAACTAACTTACTAAATTAATTGCTGCATGCCTGTAAAAATTATCCATAAACACAAATTGGCCACACGTTGGATGCACTGGATAAATTTCCCCTTGCTTACCATCATGATATGGAGCGGCATGCTCATCTACTGGGCCAACGATGTCTACCAAATAAAAATCGGCAATACCGTTCTTGTAAAGTTCTTTCCGGAATGGTTCTATAATTTCTTCCATGTTCCCCATAGATTGGCAGAAGGTATGGCTTTCCATTTTGTGTTCATGTGGCTGTTCATGATGAATGGGCTGTTCTATGTATGCTACACCCTCTTTTCAGGAGAATGGAGGTACCTATTGCCCAATAAAAAATCATTTAAAGAAGCATGGCAGGTGCTACTGCAAGATTTGCACCTAAGAAAGGAAAAACCTCCACAAACCAAATACAATGCTGCGCAACGTGTAGCCTATTCCATGATTATTTTAATGGGCTTGGGAAGTATCATTACGGGTCTTGCCATTTATAAACCTTTCCAGTTGCAATGGCTACTCACCTTATGCGGAGGCTATGAAGTGGCAAGGGTCATACATTTTGTGTTGACAATAGGGTATGTACTTTTTTTTGTCATCCATATTGTTCAGGTAATACTTGCCGGCTGGAACAATTTCCGTGCAATGGTAGCAGGTTTTGAGATTATCAAGGTAAAGGAGGAAGCTGCCCCTACTACTATTGAGAACAAGGAGTGATGGAGGGCCATGACCAGCCTGTGTTCAAGCATCAATATTAGTGGAAGGTTCCATACGGCATTAAAAAATAAAAAGAATCACATGAAAGAAGTTATGGTGGATGATAACGCATCCAAGAAGTACAAACGTAAAAGCCTCTATGCTTTTATCGCTTTCTTTATCATGATTGGTGCTGCTTACGGCAGTTGGAAATGGCTGAACCACCAACCATTGGATGGCGGTCTTCGGGGCGGTATCCAGCAGCCATTGAGGAATGTGCTGGATGCAAACGAAAAACTGTTCACATCCACTTTTGATAGGAACAAGCTCATTAAGGAATACCCGAAATCAGAAGCCGTAAAAAAAGTAAGGGTGAATGGCGATGCAGGACTGGATACCACTTTTTTTGATGCAAAGGACTGGAAATTGCAAATTGTAAAAAGCAACAACGATACCCTGTTCATTACATTGGATGATATAAGGGCACTGCCCAAAACAGAAGTTACCTTCAATTTCAAATGTATTGAAGGATGGAACCAGGTTACCAATTGGGGCGGGGTACGCTTCAGCGATTTTGCCAAGCACTATGGCCTTGCCAAGGAAATGGATTTGAAATATGTTGGTATGAAAACACCCGACGAGGAATATTATGTGGGCATTGATATGCCAAGCATACTGCAGCCCCAAACCATTTTATGTTATGAAATGAATGGTTCCCCATTGCCCATGAACCAGGGCTTCCCCCTGCGTTTGATTATCCCCGTAAAGTATGGCGTGAAGCATATCAAAAGGATCGGGACAATTTTTTTCAATAATGAAAAGCCTGCTGATTATTGGGCCGAAAGAGGATATGATTACTATACCGGGCATTAATTATCTTGTTTATCGGAAGCATATAATAACGAAGTTTGCTGAAATCACTAACAAGTTTCATCATATATGCGTACCAGAATCCTTATTTACTTATTGATCATTGCTGGTTGGTATGTTTTCATTTCAAATATTTTATTGCCCATTTTCTATGGGTATGATTTTTTTATCGGGTATGCAGCAGCCCTTATCAATAAGAAGCAAAGAATAGGTTCAATTAGGGAACATCTATCCATAGGCAATTTCAATATCATTAGGATTGCTATTTGTGTTGCCACTATAATTTTAATGGCCTGTACGGGTTACATTTTCCTTAAAGTTGATAAAGTAAGGAATGTGCTATTAAGGTACTTTTCGGTATTTCAGAGGGCCTTGAATGTTTGGAAGCGCAACTGGCAGCAATCATCAAATGTTAGTAAAGCAATTTTTTCATTGGCCATTGTCTATTTAGTTGTTCAAAGCGTTCTGTTGATGGGAAAATTGCTTTACCTGCATGATGAAACCTATACTGTTCATAGTTTTATATTGCCTGGTCCTATAGTAGCTGCAACATTCTATCCTTATCCAAACAACCACATTTTCTTCTCCATTGTATCTTGGCCATTTAAATACCTGCCATTACCGCCAGCGTATGCTTTCAGGTTGCCCTCGCTTATGGCCATCATCTTGACTTGTTTTGTACTGTATATGCTGATAAAAAAGACAGCAAACGATTTAATAGCAAGCCTTCTTGTTTTTATTTTTGTATTGATGCTTCCAGTGATGCTATTTGCAGCACAGGCAAGGGGCTATAGCTTCATCTTCCTTTTTTTTAGTTTGGTGCTTTATTGCGCCATTGAATTTGTGCAAACAAATAAAATGGTTTACAATAAGTTATTCTGCCTTTTTTCCATATTGGGATTTTATACATTGCCTAGTTTCATGTACCCGTTTGCTGTAGTCATCATTGCCAGCTCACTTCAACTGCTATTTGCTAAAAAAACACATGCGTTGCTACAGTTTATTAAGTATAATGTAATAGCTGGCATGGTAATCCTATTATTGTATTTGCCCATCATTTTTACTTCAGGTGGATGGGCCGGTTTTCTCAAAGTAATATATGTAGGCTATGATGAAAGCCATACTAACAGCATCAATAATCTTGAAAATTTTTATTTAGGCATTTACCCGTATCAATTTTTTGAGAAAAGGATTGTTGCAGGTGCCTTTTTTGTTGTGCTAATAATCTGGGCAATACAGATGAGCCTAAGCAAGCTTAAAGGAATGAGCGACTATCAGAGATCAATATTATTTTATGGTACCGTTGGGCTGCTAATGCCTTTTATTAGCTTCATGGTGCAGCACAAAATGCAACCGGAAAGGATACATAGTTATATGGCCATTTGTTTGGTGCTATTATGTGCATTGATGCTTTCGAGCATTAAGGGAGCAATGGTCAAAAACTTGATTGCTGTGCTTACTTTAGTGCTTGTATGTTGCTTGAATATTTCTTATGCATGGAAAAGCAAGATGGTGAACAACGAATCAAATTCCAGCAAGATTGCGTGGGACCTAACAAACAAGGTTTTCGAAAACCGAAGCAATGGAATTGATACCTGCTACTCTTTTGACCTTTATTATACCAATACCTTACAAATGAAATGGGCATTGAATAAGAGGGATATTGTTATCTATCAAATTGAGGCCAACAGTCCTTCATCAAAAATATTTGATCTGAATGATCATTATCCTTGGATTATTTCAACACATAATCATCCAATCCAGGATTCTGTTAGGCTTCATGCAGCCTATACACCTATTTTGGTACGGAAAGAAGCGGTGCTTTGGAAAAGAAAATAAGATACCAGTCAAAAAAATGAAAACTAGATTTTTTGTTGCCTCTTTTGTTGCCATGCTAATATGCCTGTACTTTTTTTGTATCTATGTACCGGTACATAAAAGCTATGACACATTTGTGATTTATGTAGCCAATATTATTCACCGGCAACAGCGATTGGATGCCATTAAGCAAGCTGTTACTCCTAACTTGTACCGATTGTTTAAGATTGTAACGCTTGTAGCAGGAGGAATGCTTGTTGCTGTAGCTTGTGTAGCCATATACTATGCTGCAAGGCTGGTTTCATGGTTAAAAGCTATATGGTCTTATGTTAGATATCCTTTTGAAGCTATGCGTATTACCTGGAAGAGCATAGATGCAATCAGCAAAATAATACTTATTGGTGCTTTGGTATTATTGGCTGCACAAAGTATCTGGTACATGCTGTATTATCCCATCACCCATGATGAAGCCTACACCATTAGTAATTTCAGCATGAACGGTCCATTGGTGGCCGCTACATTCTATCCCTATCCCAATAACCATATTCTTTTCTCCATTGTTAGTTATGCTTTCGGTTTACTGCCTATCAATTA
Source organism: Chitinophagaceae bacterium (assembly GCA_023251255.1). Lineage (GTDB taxonomy): Bacteria > Bacteroidota > Bacteroidia > Chitinophagales > Chitinophagaceae > UBA1930. Next base: position 15,101 of record JAHEZD010000037.1, on the reverse strand, counting down.
TGCGGTTGCCTACAGGCTGCCTTCCTTGTTGTCCATGTTGTTATGCTGCCTTGCGCTGTTTAAATTGTTCAGGCATATAGTAAAGGATGTAATTGCAGCATTGGCTGTGCTCATATTTGTTTCTTCTATTCCTGTAGTATTGTTTTCATTTATGGCAAGGGGGTACAGTTTCTTGCTCCTGTTCTCCACGGGTTCATTGTTATGTCTAATAAATATTTTAACGGCCGATAGAAAACGCTACTGGACTTACTTTACCCTTTTTTCCATTTTGGGACTGTACACTGTACCCAGTTATATGTACGCTTATGGCAGTATGGTGCTGATTACTTTTTTGTATTGGCTGTTCAATAAAAGAATATTCCTTTTCAGGAACTTTTTTAAGAGTGCAGTGATATGCACAGCCGTCACCTTATTGCTTTATTTACCCGTGATTGTATCTTCTGGTGGATGGGGCAATTTTCACCAGCTATTGTATCTGGGGTATGAAAAATTAGGCGTGGTTACTTGGCACGATATAATCAATTTTATACGCAAGACTTATGATTATAGCTATTATGGAAAACCAGTGGTTGCTTTTTTGGCTGTAATCATTATTACGCTTGTATCCATACTGCTATTTAGTAAAATAAGCAAGCATGCAACAACTATAAAGGTTAAATGGCTATTTTATATATCCGTGTTTGGATGCTATATACCACTGCTTGCTTTTTTTATGCAGCGCACTTTTATTGCACAGCGTATTTTCTTGAACTTGGTAGTCTTTGTATTGCTTCTATTGTTGCTGTTCATCAGGCTATTTGTTGTGGAACGGAAGCAACTACTGGTAATGGCCTTGTGCACAGTGGTCGCTGTTTGTGCCTACTGGATCTATGGAAGAAAAAGTGCCATCCTTGCTGGTTACTCCTATGAAGATAGGTCTGCATGGGCAGTAAGTGCAACCATGTACAAACGCAGCCATGCACCAGTGGATACTTGTTATACATTCAGCTTTTTCTTTTTGCCTGCTATGCAGTTGGACTATAGGATGAAGCAAAAGGAACTTTTCGTGTATCAACAGTTTCCCGGCAGCCCGTCTACCAAAGCGTTTTCTTTTAATGATAGCTATCCGTGGATTATTGTGGACAGTGCCACACATATACCCATGCTGGAAGCTTCCTTGCGCCAGCGCTACGATAGTGTATTGGTAAGAAATGATGTGGTGCTATGGAAACGTAAATAGACAGGTAGTGGCTTATTTTGAATTATTGGCAGAGCTTGCCCCGATTTTTCATCGGGGTTGAGCTTGTCGAAACCGAATTAGAATTACGCTACAAACCGCCTTCGACAAGCTCAGGCTGACACTCAAGTATTCAAAATGGGCCACTACTAATAGACAATTAATAATGGCCATTAGTGTTTTTTTATTTTCTTTGGCGTAAACTAAATGATATGGAAATATTGGGCATAGGTTCAAGGGTGGAGCATCCGCATTTTGGTAAGGGTGTAATCGTAGATGCGGGCAGTGAGTTCTATACCATCTGGTTCAAGTCACAAAATGGAACCAAGAGTATTGGAAAGGATTATGAACTGAAAGTGATTGAAAAAATGGAAGGTACCGCTGAAAGCAATGCCATTTCATTGGCAGATATAGAACTGGCAGTGGGCAATATCCTGGAGCAGCGGCTTCACGAATTCCAGTTGGTACCGATGGCCTTGAAATGGAACAGCGGCACAATGGTTCTTCAACCCAAAGATGCAAGTCTGCAAGCCAAGGAAATTCCTATAGAAACTTTCTTCCACAAGATTGTGATGCTAAGGGACAGGCTGCGCTTGATAGAGCAAAAAATCAATGCCCATAAAGTATTGACCGATGAAGAGAAAGTTGACTTGCAGCAGTATATCACTGCTGTGTACGGTTCGTTGACTACGTTCAATGTGTTGTTTAAAGATACCATACACCAGTTTAAAGGGGTGGGGGGCAAGGAGTAAAAAGTAAGAGGAGGAAGCCAATCAGTTTCCTCCTCTTTTATTATTGGATAATTAATGGTAAACTGTTTATTGAATGGTTTGTGTTATTGATGCACTGCACCACGTAAATGCCACTACTTAAACTTGATACGGGTAGCGTAAAGAAGTTGGTCCCTTCAATAACGTTTAAACTGGTATTGTACAAAATACTTCCATTGCCACTAAATATCCTTAATTGCAAGCTGTTCTTATTTTCTGCTTTAATTGATAATACAACTAACTGATTTTTGCTGATAATATTTGGCATCAGTTGAATGTCTTTCGACTGTTTTGTTTGCTGCATTGCCACCACTGATGAATATTGGTACTTACCATCCTTGCTTACCACTTTCAACCTGTAATAATTGATGGGTTGCAATGTGGCATCATCAACAAACTGGTAGAGGTTATTGCTGGCATTGTTCCTCTTGCTCAATACTTTTCCAATGGATAAAAAAGCTGTACCATTAGTGCTTTTCTCAACAATGAAATTATCTATGTTTTGTTCATTGTAGGTTTCCCAATTCAGTTGGTTCTTGTTGTTTATTTGCGTCCCTTTAAAGTAGCTGAAATTCATTGGTAAAGCTGTACCTACAACAACAGGCAGAATAGTAGTATCACTTAAAGGGCCATTAAAGGCAATCAATTTTACGTTATAGGTTCCTGCTGCATTAAAAATATGTTGCGGATTGGATAAATTGGAACTATCGTTGCTGCCACTTGCTGCATCAGTGAAATTCCATTTATAATCATAAGCATTGGTACTTAAGTTTTGGAAGGTGACCGTATCGCCTACTATAGGTGCAATGGGATAATAACCAAACAAAGCATGAGGTTGATAATAATGTTGGTTGTCCAAATATTCAATGCTCTGAGTAATGTAAATGCCAGCAATTTTGTTCTGCACCACTTTTAGTACTGGTTGCCTTTTTGAAGGGTCAAGCCAGGAAATTTCCCGGTAGAAACTTGTATCCCCAGTTGGTATAACAGTACCATAAACAGCAACGGAATCTTTTTGTGTAACTGTTGATACAAGCTTTAAACAGTTAGGAAATGTGCCATAAGGCGTTACAACTGTTCCCCAGCCTTTTACAGTATCCCTCCTGTCTATCACCGCATTTCTATAAAATATCCCGGGAATATTTGTAGTGAATGTTGCGTGGGAAGTTGCTGCATTTCCATAAGTGATGGGGAAATGATAAATGGTATCAGGGTTGGTATAAATATTTTTCAAGTTGATGGCCACGCCATTTAATGCCACGTTATAGGAAGATGCTTTTTCTTGTAATACAGTGGTTGATTTGAGAAAATAATCATTGGGGTTGCTTGCCTGTAATGTAAGCACAGAAACAGTTTCGCCATCTGTAGAAGAAAGGTTCGTGTTGCTGGTATTGAAGATGTAAGGCCATTGAAAGTTACTGTAACCTGTTTGCGTTGGAAGCCTATACACCAACCTTCTTTGCGACGAACCCACCAAACCTGAATAGTTCCAAATAATACCTGTACCTGTTGTATCAAAATTGAAACTGCCCATATTCGCCTTGCTTAAGTAAAATGTATCGCCACTGTTGGCAAAGTTGGTAGAAGTATAGGTGGATTGTGATTTTGCAAAAAAAGCTGTCAAACAGAACAGTATTGTTGTTTTGGTGTATAGTTTCATGGCAGTTGTTTTGATAGGTATTAATTTGATATAAGCTCTTTTCAGGAACGCAGTAAATAAAGGTTGAACCACTTCTCAATAAAAGATGGTTCAACCTTTATAGCGAGGCTAAATGCTTGTTACCATTGAATGGTATAACTGGTTCCACTGTTGAGCAATACAGTGGCAGTATTGTTTCCTAAGAATGTGATGGAGCCATTATAACTAAATGAATTGCCCGATGTTGATGCACCAGTAATGTTGATGCTTGCAGTGCCTGAAGCAATTTTCTTGGTACCCTTATCTACTTTAATATCGGTAGAAGTCAATGTAGCAGTACTGGTGAAACTGTTCTGGTTCCTGATTTTGGATACCTGGCTTCCCTTGCGCGTGTAGGACTGGTTGAAGGTATATTGGCTTGAAGTTGGTTCAAGGCCAGTTACTGTAGCAGTGGCAATGCTACTATCATTTGATGACATGCGAACTGCATCATAAGAGCTTTTACCCGTAAAGGCAAAATCAAATCTTTGGGGAACGCTCAAACTACTGCAGGTTAACATCCAACCCCAATGCAATGCATAGGAGTAAGAAACAAGTGTACTTGAAGCACTGTGGCTTATTGTGGAATCCTTTTGCAGGCCACAATAACCTGAATAGTTCTGTATGATGGCAATGTTGTTGTTTACCTGGTCTGCTAATCCACCTGTACTTGGGTCAACTGACCTTGCTACTATTTCTACAGCATCGTCTTCGGTTACAGTAGTACTACTGGTATCTGAACTTTTTTTGCAGGAAGTAGAAAGGATGGAAAATACTATTGCACACAAGGAAACTGATTTCCACAAACTGGGTTGTCTAAATGACAGGAAATGCTTTTTCATGATGATTATTTTGGTTAATGAATGACATACAGACGAGCTGCATGAACAGTATATTTTCCAAAATGGGTGAAGCTGAAAAAACAGGGGGTGAATTTTAGGTGTTCATCCAATCCTTGAAAAGGGGAACCCTTGCCTTGCTGATAAGAACGAGTTCAGGGCATGCAGGTATGAACTTTAGCGATAGCCTTCCATTGAAATATAGTTCCACTTCGGTAATGGATTTTCTTTGGACAATAAATTTCCTATTGGCCCGGAAAAAGATAATTGGATTCAATTGCTTTTCCAGTTCTTCCAAGGTTTGTTCAATCACATATTGATTGTTGTCGGAAGTGGATGCATACACCACCTCGTTTTCTGTATGGAACCAACTAATGGTTGATGCTTCCAATGGAACAAGCTTGTTCCTGAAATGGACCAAAAAGGATTGCCTGTAGGTAGGCACTAATCCATTTGATTGAATGGCTTGCAAGAAGCTCGTAAGAGCTGAATGGTTGGTTGATGGGTTGCCTTTATGGGAGAATAACTGTTTGAATTTATCCAAAGCATTGGCCAGTTCAGTTTCATCAAATGGTTTCAGTATATAGTCAATGCCATTGGTTTTAAATGCCTGCAAGGCATAGTGGTCATAAGCCGTCACGAAAATGATGGGTTTTGCAATGCTATGCTGCTGGAAAATATGGAAGGCTGTTCCATCGGATAAATGGATGTCTGCAAAAATTAGGTTCACCTTATTGCCATTCAGTTTCAGCCATTGGATGGATTCGTCCACACCGCTCAATGTTGCCAGCACTTCAATACTGTTGTCTATCTTCTGAAGGAGATATTGCAGGTTCCTTGCAGTAGCTGGTTCATCTTCTATGATGGCAATTTGTATGGGCATGGAATTAGTTTATTACCAAGGGAATCTTAACAATAAAACTACCACTTGTTTTCTCAATTTCTATTTCTTGTTGCAGTAATATCCTTATTCTTTCAGCAAGATTTGCCAAGCCAGTGCCTGTTGTTTTTTCCTGATAGGCCAATGGCTGCAAATTGTTCTTGCAGATAAGGCTTCCTTCCAGAACATACAAGTGGATGTTCAAAGGGTTGGTGGCAGATGCAGCATTGTGCTTCATTGCATTTTCAATTAATGGCTGCAAGCTGATATGTGGAAGCTTTGCTGCCAACCATTTTTCTTCCACATCAATCTTTACGCTAAAGGCATTTTCGTAACGCATTTTCAACAATTCTGTATAGGATTCAAGGGTCTGCAATTCATCTGACAAACTCACCAGATGGCTCTCCGTGGCCTGCAATGAATAACGGTATGCTTTTGATAGATGATTGATATAATGCTGTGCCTTAATGGGGTCTTCCCTTACAATAGCTGATAAACTACTCAATGAATTGAAGAAGAAATGCGGGTTCAACTGACCTTTCAACAATTCCAGCTCCGTTTTTAATAAAGCGTTACGCAACTTTTCATGTTCAATATCCTTTAGCCTGTTCTTCTCCAGCAAGAAGAAGATTTCAATAATGATGATGAGCAGCAAGAGGCTGAGCAGCAATCTTATGACATATCCTCCCTTGAAAATAAATGCAGGCGTATTGCTGTGAAAAAGCTGCTTCTGCAAGAAAATACCAATGAATGAAAATGTAAGCAGGAGAAACAAGTTGGTTGCTATAATTGGCACTACCTTTTTTTGTTTCTTGCTTATACCATTTAATTGTTTGATGTTGTAATAACTTACAATAAAACAGAACAGGAAGTTATAGAGTACTTGGAATAGGAATTCGTACAAATCAAATTTCCATAATTGATGCATGATCCCATCTTGTCGCAAGGCCAATAGTCTTGGGATATTGGTGATCAATGAAACAAAAAAAGAACTGAAGACAATCAGCCGTTTTTCTATGGAAAAATTCATGAACAAAAGGTAGGTATTTTGTTCTTTAAAATGGAACGATGCCATGGTGAAACTGTAATATTGGGGGGTGACTTATCTAGTGCCTAAGCTGTAATCACGCACAATACAGTTCCTTAAAGTAGGAAAAAGCTGGCATAGATTCCTGGAAAGGAAGTTGGATCACTTTTCAGCCACGCAAATTATCCCAATGGGGATTTACTTTACTGGAGATGAAGTACACAATAGATACACTGGCGATGTGGTGGATGTGACGATTGATAAATCTTGTAGGAACAAATAGATAGATGCCTAGCTGTACGAGTTTTGCAGCGTTCTCCAAAGTGGCATCCTACAATGGAAAATGGTAAAGCCATTAAGACCGAACATTATCAAATACTGGTTTTCAATGGCAGGGAGTTTTAAGCTTGATTTCTATAAACTTTATCTTCTAAACTTGATAGGCCGAGTAGTGTAAGCGATGGGAATAAGCCATAACTATTTTTCCTGTTTGGCCTTGTAGAGTCTTTTTGCTGCTGTGATTGTTTCTTGAATAGTGTATGCTTTTACTTTGCCATTTTCATAGTCAGTAAAACGTTTTTCCATTTCATCTTCATAGTCCATTGCTTCCCAAGCTCCTGCATGTTCTTTGACAAATGCTTTTACTACTGTTAGCACAGTTTTCTTTTGTTGTAGACTTAAACCTGTTAACAAGGAAGTAATTTTTTTATCTATAGTTTCTGCTGCTAACACGGTGCTTATAGTTATAACGAATATAAGAAAACTGGCTTAAAATTCCCATGGCCATTACTTCAACAACCCTTTTATTTCATTCAATTTCATCAAAGCTTCCACGGGTGTTAATCGGTTGATGTCTATCTCTGTCAGCATCCTTCGCATGTCATCAAAGGTTTGAGAATGGGCATCAAAAATGGATAGCTGCATTTTCGGTGTGCTCAATCCCTTCATTTTATTACTGAGGTCTTCTACCAATGGGTTTCCACCTTTCCGACTTCCCGCCTCTCCATCTTCCCGTCTTTCCATCTTTTCTTCGCCCGACTCCCGGCTTTCCTCCAACTGCTTCAGAATTTCATTTGCCCGGTTGATCAGTTCAGGGGGCATGCCGGCCATCTTGGCCACATGGATACCGAAACTATGTGTACTGCCACCAGCAGCTAGTTTGCGCAGGAAGATTATTTTATTGCCCACTTCCTTATTGGTTACATGGAAATTTTTTGTTCTGGGAAGTTTTTCCTCCAGTTCGTTCAGTTCATGGTAGTGGGTAGCAAACAATGTTTTTGGTGCGGCGGGCGAGGAGTGCAGGTATTCAACAATGCTCCAGGCAATGCTGATACCATCATAGGTGGATGTACCCCTTCCAATTTCATCCAGCAGTATCAGGCTCCTCTCGGAAATATTGTTGATGATGGAAGCTGTTTCGTTCATCTCCACCATAAAGGTACTTTCGCCACCGCTTAAATTATCGCTGGCCCCAACACGGGTGAAAATTTTATCTGTCAATGGGATCCTGGCTGCATCAGCAGGTACAAAACTACCGATATGTGCCATCAGGGTAATCAATGCAGTTTGACGGAGGATGGCACTCTTACCGCTCATGTTGGGCCCTGTTAAAATGATGATTTGCTGCTCTGCGGGATTGAGCAAAATATCATTGGCAATATAGTTTTCGCCAATGGGCAGGTTCCTTTCAATAACGGGATGCCTGCTCTCTTTCAGTTCCAATTCAAGGCCCTCATGGAGGAGGGGCTTCTTGTAATTGTAATGCAGTGCATTTTCTGCAAAACAGATCAGGCAATCAAGAGTGGCCAGTATGTTGCCGTTCACTTGAATGGGAGCAATATAATCCTGCAAGGCCAATAACAGTTTATCATACAGGTCAAGCTCTATGGCCAGTATCTTATCTTCTGCGCCGGTTATCTTCTCTTCATATTCCTTTAACTCAGGCGTAATATAACGCTCTGCATTGGCCAGTGTCTGTTTCCTGATCCATTCAGTAGGCACCTTGCTTTTATGGATATTGGTTACTTCCAAATAATATCCAAATACATTGTTGAAACTTATTTTCAAAGAAGAAATACCCGTTGCTTCGGATTCCCTCTGTTGGATATTGATAAGGTACTCCTTCCCCCCACTGGCAATCTTTCTTAAAGTATCCAGTTCTTCATGGATGCCTTCTTTTATTACGCCACCTTTACTGGCAGCTACGGGGGGTATTTCATTAATTTCCTGCTGGATTCTCTCCAAGATGAAATGACAGTTGTTCAATCCATCGCCCAAACGTTTTAGGTAGCTGTTGGTGGACGATTCGCAAATGGATTTTATCAGCGCTACTTGTTGCAGGCCCTTGGCCAACTGCACCACTTCACGGGGGTTGATTTTTTTGGTTGGTAGTTTGCTCACCAATCTTTCCACATCGCCACAAATTTTTATGCTCTGCGCAATCTTTGCCCTACTGTCCACTTCCTTAATAAAATATTCAACAGTATCCAGCCTTTCATTGATACGCTTGATATCTTTCAAAGGCAGTACGGTCCAGCGTTTCAGCAACCTTGCACCCATGGGGCTCACTGTATTGTCCAACACCTTCAATAAACTATTGCCCTCACCATTGCCACTGCTAATGATTTCCAAGTTGCGGATGGTAAACCGGTCCATCCATAAAAAATCGTCCCTTTCAATCCTTTGAATGGAAGTGATATGTTGCAAATGCGGATGTTCAGTATCCTTTAAATAATACAGAATGGCACCGGCCGCCACAATGCCATAGGGCATATTTTCGATGCCATAGCCTTTGAGCGAATGTGTCTGGAAATGCTTGAGCAAACTTTCCGTGGCAAAGGCTTCTTCAAAAATCCAGCTCTCCAAGGTGTAGGTATAGAACTTAACGCCAAATACTTCCTTAAAATGTTTCTGGTAACTGCGTTGGAAAATGACTTCTGCAGGTTTGAGGCTTTGCAATAGTTTGTCTATGTATTCCTCGTTGCCCTCGGCCGCAAAAAACTCGCCTGTGCTGATGTCCAAGAAAGCAATGCCCACATTGCTTTCCGTAAAATGGACAGCAGCTAAAAAGTTGTTGCTATTGTGTTCCAGTAACTTATCATTAGTGGCTACGCCTGGCGTCACCAGTTCGGTTACACCACGTTTCACCACGCCTTTGGCTTCTTTGGGGTTTTCCAATTGGTCGCAGATAGCCACCCGGTGACCAGCTTTTACCAATTTGTGCAGGTAGGTATCCAATGCATGGTGGGGAAAGCCAGCCAGTTCCATACTGCTGATATCGCCACTGTTCCTTTTGGTGAGTGTGATGCCCAAAACGCCCGATGCAACAATGGCATCCTGACCAAAAGTTTCATAGAAGTCGCCCACCCGGAACAACAGGATAGCATCAGGGTATTTTTGCTTAATAGCCTTGTGCTGCTGCATCATGGGGGACTCTGAACCTGCTTTTGCCATAGCCAACAAATATAGTTATTGCGGTAAAGTTTGATAAAGGCACAAGCTGCATGGGGAAAAGATTTTTTTGTTCAAGTACAATTAAGTTGGTTAAATTTACCACATCATCGCTTGCTCCCCCTCTGTAGGTGCATCCTGCACCAAATATTTTTATTAATTTAAACGATTGCTTTATGAAAAAGAATTTACTTCTGTTGTTATTCTGTACGGTATTGGTGTCAACAACAACTTTTTCGCAAGGAACTTATTATTGGGTAGGTGGTATCAGCAATGATTGGTCCCTATCTTCTAGTTGGAACCAAACAAAAGGTGGCGGCGGCACTGCCAGAACCACTCCTAATGTTGGGGACATCCTTATTTTCGATGGCACAGATGTAGGTGGCGGCACTCCTGCTGCTACAATAACAGTTACCAATTTAGCTAATGAGACTATCAGCCAGTTATCCATCACTGGAAACAATGTGAATGTGTCTTTTGCCACTGCTGCTGGTACAAGCGGGGCCGGTTCTATAGCAAGGGCTTCTAATAGCAGTACTGTTACCGGGACTGGTACTTTATTCACCACTTTTTTTGCTGTTGGTGATTTTATTTACACAAGTACCAATAGTAACCTATCGCAGATAACAGCCATTGCAAGTGATCTGTCTTTAACTACTGCTGAAACAAGTAGTACTGCTATTACTGCAGGCACAGCTTACCGAAAGGCAAACATGCTAAAGCTTACTAATGCAACTGCGGCATTTTCTGTGGCAAGTGGGTGTACTTTAACAATGTCCACAGCAGTACCGCTGATTGTTAAGTTGGTAAGTGGTGCAAAAGGCGCTATTGATGGTACTATTAATTTCAATGCGACTGCACAGCGTATTATTGGAACAGACTCGAAGTCACTTACTTTTAATAATGGCAGCACATTTATTGCTGGTAGCAGCTTTTCAGGAAATCCATTTAGTGTGGTGGCCAATAGCACCAATGATAATATACAATTTGATAATGGATCCAATTATAATTACCAGGCTGGCTCCAATCCGTTTGCCGCAACAGCACCTGCATCTGTAGTTTACTTTGCAGATGGGAGCAATTTTTTGGTAAACACTGCTGCTTCTGCTATATCACTTTCTGGCAGGTCATACGGTAATTTGATTGTAAATAGTAACAACACAACCAGCAGTGTGCCTGTTAGGTTAAATAATTTAACTGTAAATAATGGTGCTACCCTCACGTTAAACACTACAAGCACTTTTCCTGTTACAGGAAACATAACCCTCAATGGTACAGGTACAATTGCAATAACCCCCAACTTCCCTAAATTGGTATTCTGTGGAACATCTCCTCAAACTGTTACGGTTGGCAGTGGTACAATAGGGTCATTGAGCAGCATATATGTTTGCAGTGATGCAGATGTTACTTTGAATACTAGCCTTACACTGGCACCGGCTACTGCTCAGAGTAGTAATATTAGCGGTAAATTAAGTGTTGGAACCAATACGATTACGGGCAATGCCAATGCCACTTTTAGGGCCAGTTCTGCAGTTTCTACTGGAGGCATAACTGGCGACTTAACGCTAGGGTCTCAAGTGATTACGAATGTATCCAATACCACCAATTTCAATACGGCCACCACCGTTTCAGGGACTGGTATTCCTGCTGGGGCAGTGGTACTTTCAGTAGGTACAGGAACAGTAACCATTTCTAAATTGCCCACCATTGCAGGCACAGGTGTTAATTTAACGGTTTACACTGCATCTCCTACCATCACCACTTCAAATGCAGGAGGAATAGGGGGCATGTTGCCAGCTTTTGGAAGTATTGTACTGAACAATAACGCCAGCTATGTATTCAATGGTGCCACTGTTACACCATTTCCAGCTTCTGTATCACCAGCTAACTTAACTACAAATGCCAATGTAACTTTAAACAATACGGTATCACTAACCAACACGCTTACTGTATCATCTGGCGTATTGACTACTGCTGGGTTACTTACATTGAAATCCAGTTCTTCTGGTTCTGCAAGAATTGCTCAATTGGTTGGCAGCATAAGCGGCATTGTTAACGTGGAAAAATATTTTCCTGGCAAACGGGCCTACCGTTTTTTGGGCCATCCCTTTAATGCAGCAATTCCAATTAGCCAATTAATGGCTGGTTCTGGTGCCAGCTTTACTGGTCTGGATATTACAGGCAACCTTGGTGCAACCAATGGTTTTACAACAACAACAACCAATAACCCTTCTGCTTTCACTTATAATACATCAACAGGTAATTCAAGTTCTAGTCCAACAGATCCAGGTTGGACGGCTTTTGCTTCTTCTGCCGATAGCTGGGCGGCCCAACAAGGCATCAGGGTTATGGTAAGAGGCACAAAAGGAGAAGGCCTAAATGGCAGTGCGTACACGCCAAGTGTTACTACGGTTACTATGTCTGGAACTGTGAATGACGGTACATCACCAGTTGTTAATCTTGTAAATGGCAGTAATAGCAATTATGTACTGGTTAGTAATCCTCTTTGCTCACAAATAGATATGACATTGGTTACAAGAGGGGGAACAAACGTAGGCTCAAGCTACAATGTGTGGGATGCATCCAGTGGTGCAAGGGGTGCATATTTTAGTGAGCCGTTTGTAGGTGCTGTTACTTATCGGTACCTGCCCATTGGGAGTGCATTTTTTGTACAAACAACAAGTGCCGGTACCCTTACTTTTCCAGAGACAGCCAAAGCAAGCAATACACCAGCAGCTGTTTTAAGGGGCACAAGTTCCTATGGAAATAACTCCATGCAATTGGTACTTACTGATAATACAGGGTTGAAACATGACAGGGTTCTTCTGTTCTTAAACAACAACGCTTCTGCGGCCTTTGACGCGAATGACGCAAGTAAACAAACCAATCCGGACGTCAATTTTTATGCAGTAAGCAACGATAATAAAAACCTGTCCATTGATGTGAGACCTTATACTTTAAATGGCATTATACCTTTAGTATTGAACACGCCATTTGATAAAGATTTTACCATTACTGCCGAAGATTTTAATGTGGATAATGATAAAGACCTTTTACTGCACGACAAGAAACTCAATACCTACACTACTTTAAACACAGGGGCTGCTTATAGTTTTACAAGTACTTTGGCAGATGCTGCAAGCTATGGTAACCGTTTTGAAATAATGATGCGGTCAGCGAATGCTCTACCAACTACTTTCTTGAACCTGAAGGCGGAACAAAAAAATACAGGTATAGAAGTAAGCTTCAATACTGCCAATGAAACCAACATGGACAGCTATGAAGTGGAAGAAAGTATGGATGGGGCCAGTTTTACAAAAAGCATCAACCTAACTGCTAAAAATGCTGCAAGCAATAATTACACTTGGTTTGATGGAACAATTGTAAATGGAGATAATTACTACCGTATCAAATCTATTGAAAAGAACGGGGCAACTAAGTACAGTAACATTGTTAAAGTAAAAATTGGTGGAAAGAATGCTGAGTTTACGGTTTATCCAAACCCTGTAAAGGGGGGTGTTGTTAACCTGCAAATGAGCAATGTGGGAAAAGGTACTTATACAGTTAAATTGTTTAATAACCTTGGTCAAGAAATGGTAAATAGAACCATTCAACACAATGGTGGTAGTGCTTCCCAGAGCATTGTGTTGGGCAATTCAGTCCCTCAAGGTAGCTACAGAATGCAGGTCATGAATAACGGAATCATAGTAGCAACCAAAACAGTAGCGGTGGAATAATATAATAGCATCCTAGGAGAGCGGTGCATTGATTATAAAAACTTAAAAAAATGAAGAAGATAATAACCATACAACTATTGATAGCCTTGCTAATTATTTGTTTGCCAGCAATATTGCATGCACAGCCAGGCTTTGGGGATGATGTGGATGATGTGCCCATTGATGGTGGCCTCTCATTATTGGTAGCAGCAGGGGTGGGCTATGGGGCAAAAAAGATAAAGGGAAGAAAGAAAAACATTTCTTGAAGCCGATAGGACCTTGGCGATGGCTACTTAATACAATTAAGTAGCCATCGCTGTTTTTAGCACTTTGAGTTATAAACCTTAAACAGCATTTCCCGCACTGTGGTTTTTTTTACACACAATCCATGCTATTGCAACAGTATTTTTTATGGATAGGTTTTTGTTTTATAAGTAGCTATCGTTCACCATAAAACTTACAACAATGAAAAAGACATTCTATCAATTGGCATTTGTTCTGCTGCTTTCCTTAACAGCCATCACTTCAAATGCTGCTATCATCGATAATCATGGTTCTTACAAAGAAAAAGCTGCCATGATGAGCAAGGAGCAGAAAGCAGCAAGGATTAAAGAAATAGAAGGCCGTGTACATGAAATCATGGCTATGGACAAATCAACCTTAAGCAAGTCAGAAAGAAGTGAACTGAAACATGAACTAAGGGATATGCGCAAGGAAGCCAAAGTAATGAACGGCGGTGTGTACCTGTCTGTGGGCGCTATCATAATCATTATCCTTCTGTTGATATTGATTTTATAAACAGCCCATAATTGATAAAATAATTTATCCTATGGATAACAAAATGGCCCCATTAAATAATGGGGCCATTTTGTTGCTTGGGGGTTCAAATCATTAAGTAGGTGGCTTGCATTTTTGATATGCAGTGACTATCTTGTTGCAAAATTCACTACCAAAACCCAACTAATTATGTTTACCTACCTGTTTCCCCTGCTAAACTGGCTGCACATTGTTGTAGCAGCTATTGCCTATTTTGCTTTGGGTGCCTTATGGTACAGCAAGATCTTGTTTGCCAATCCTTGGATCAAAGGACATGGAATCAATGTAATGGACCCCAATGGCAAAAAGGGCATGGCAGGCATTATGATTGGAAGTTTCGTGCTCATGTTTTTGACCACTGTTGGTGTGGCCATTTTGCAACAACTAATACCTGCTTATAAGCTGGATGCAGCCCATGTTGTGAAATACAGTTTGCTCTTAAGTTGCCTCTTCTCATTTACTACAATCAGCGTTGGCTATCTATACAACAAAAAGCCTTTGAGCGTGCATTTGATAGATGGTCTTTACCATGTAGTGGGCATTAATATTGCTGCCTTGATCTTAGCAGAGTGGAAATGAATATAAATAACTGATGTTACACAAAGTTTCAAATACCTATGTCAGGTTGAGCTCGTCGAAACCTATTGGGAAACCAGATTGCCTTCGAGGGCCTCAGGCTGACATTATTCCCAGAATCTTTGCGTAACAT
>JAHEZD010000104.1 GCA_023251255.1 Chitinophagaceae bacterium | reverse complement strand
CCCCATAAAAGTCAGCAGCCCATTAACGATGAGCAGTTCAATACCTATTTGGTAGCCATGGAACCAGTCTTTGGCATTGATGCTCAACATATAGGAGAGCACGGGCGCTATTAGGCAAACAATGGTTACGGCCAGCGAATTGGGCAGCCGCTTCTTGGTAAGGATACCAAAGGCAAAAAGCCCCAATAATGGCCCATAAGTATAGCCTGCGAGGTCCAGTATAACATCGATGATGCTCTGGTTATGCAGTTGGTAAAAGACCATGATGCAGATGAGGAAGATGACTGCGAAGCTTAGGTGCACAGTAAGCCTTGTGTTTTTTTGCTGCTTCTGTGATAGGTCATTCCGGCTCCTTAGGCCCAGGATATCTATACAGAAGGAGGAGGTCAATGCGGTGAGTGCGCCATCTGCACTGGGGAACAGTGCAGAAATCAGGGCTATGATGAACATGATGCCAATAGCAGTGGGCAAATAGTTCAGTGCCACGGAGGGGAACACTTTATCGCCGATAATATTGGTACCCTGCATAATCAGTTCATGTTTCCCTGTAATGGCATTGACTGCATAGGCCGCACCATTGCTGGTGGTATAGAGGTACAGTAACCCGCCCAGCATCAGGAACAGGAAGAGCACGGCAAATAATATGATGGAAAGGGTAATGACATTTTTCTGCGAATCGCCCAGTTTCTTCACACTGATATTCTTCTGCATCATTTCCTGGTCAAGCCCCGTCATGGCAATGGTAATGAATGCCCCGCCTATGATCTGCTTGAGGAAGAAGCCCTTGCTCTTCACATCAAAGTTGAACACGTTCATATAGCCTTTGTCCTTCATTACCTGCAGTGCCTCCCCGGCACCTAGGTGCAGGTGGTTGAGTATGTACACCACACAGACTACCAGCCCTGCTATCATGAGGGAGGTCTGTAAAGTGTCCGTATATACAATTGTTTTTACACCCCCTTCAAAAGTGTACAGCAATATCATTAACAGTATAACGGCGGCAGTAACCACAAATGGAACGCCCATTTTGTCCAGGATGAAAAACTGCAGCACATTGATGACCAGGTACAGCCTGGCGGTGGCACCCACCGTGCGGCTGATAATGAAGAACAAGGCCCCTGTTTTATAGGTTACCTTGCCAAAACGTTGGTCCAGGTAATTATAGATGGAAGTAAGGTTGAGCCGATAGTAAAGGGGCAATAAAACAAAGGCAATGGTGGCATAGCCAATGAGGTAGCCAATGGCCACCTGCATGTAGGCAAAGCCCTTGAAGCTGGTTCCTGCAAAATCGCCCACGCCACCCGGTACACTCACAAAGGTCACCCCGCTGAGGCTGGTGCCGATCATACCAAAAGCTACCAGTATCCAGTTACTGTTCTTGTTGCCGTTGAAAAAGGAATCATTGTTGGCATTGCGGCCTGTGTACCAGGCTACCACTAGCAGTATGGCAAAATAGGCCCCTACAAAAGATAATAGCAATATTGGGTTCATCAAGCAAATTTTTATAGTGATACGGGTTAAAAGAAGTGGAATGTCAGGTTTCGTCTGTCAGGACGGTACAAAATAAAAAAGCCAGTTTCGACAGTAGTTCGACAAGCTCACTATGGCATTGCTGCCAATGACACCCGATAATCATCGAGTAAGTGTCAGCTCTTGAAAACCATTTGTAAACAAATGATTTTTTTATACTTACCACAAAGGCACAAAGCACACAAAGGGAAAAACGTAGTTTTTCAACTTAGTGTCCTTAGAGTCTTGGTGGTTAACCCGATGGCTATCGGGTGTCATCTTCAATGTGTTTGTTTGCGAAGCAAACATTTGGTGCTCAACTTGACATGGTCCCTATTTGGTGTATCGGGCGGTAAGATAAAAACTTTACATGAAGGTTGATAACTGATGTTACGCAAAATGTCAAATACTGATGTCAGGTTGAGCCTGTCGAAACCTATTTGGAAACTGAAACCGCCTTCGAGTAGTTCGGCAAGCTCACTATGACAAGGCTGACATTATTCCCACAATCTTTGCGTAACATCAGTTAATAAGTTTAGTGTTGGATGAAATGCCAACACTGTAATATTGTTTCCTCAATTTTATTTATGGAGGTTAGGAACATCGCCATTTTTTGTGGCAGTAAGACCGGTAAGAATCCCTTGTTTGCAGCACATGCAAAAGAAGTGGGGGAGTGGATGGCCGAAAATAACCTGGGCGTTATTTATGGCGGGGGAAAAGTAGGGCTGATGGGCATTGTAGCGGATGCTGCCATCGCAAAAAATGGGAACGTCATTGGCGTGATACCCGAAGTATTGATGGCTTGGGAACAGCAGCACCTAGGTATCAACGATTTACGTGTGGTGACCGATATGCACGTTAGGAAGAAGATGATGTACGAACTGTGCGATGCAGCCATTGTGCTGCCAGGTGGCTATGGTACACTGGATGAACTGTTTGAAATAGTTACCTGGAACAACCTGAAGATCCACGAAAAAAAAATAATCCTGCTGAACTCAGCAGGATTCTATGATCATTTGATTGCCCATATCGATACAATGCAGGAAGAAGGATACTTGTACGACGACTGGAAAAAACGCATCATTGTTTGCGATGAACCAGCAGCTATTTTTTCTTTCTTCCTCCAAGGTACACATTGAACCCACCACGTATAATGGGTACCGCAGTACCATATCCGTCGCGGTATGGGGAGTACTTTTCCGTGCCCAGGTCAAACATTAGTACCGTGAAGAAACTCGATTGGCCAATAATCCTTTGTCCATAACCTGCACCCACTAAAATACTGCCAGCAGTTACCGTTTGTTTTTGTGCAGGGACTCCTGGTTGGTCCAGCAATTGAGCTTTATAGGCTATCCAGTTATATTCTGGCTGCACCTGTAAAAAGAAGTTCCTTATTACATGCAATCTGGTAAATACACCTACACCGTAGTTGAAGGATGTTTGTTTTACGCGCAGGTAGGTGGTCTGGTCGGTATATTTTATGCTATTGAAAATCGTATTGAAGGCCAGGCCAGCGTCGACCCATTCTGCCAATGAGTAACCAATTTCGGGATTGGCCCCAATAACAAAACTGGTACCACCATCATACCCACCTGAGCCAAAGCCCAATGCCAAACTCCCGCCCACAAACACATTGTTCCAATTAAAACCACTTTCCTCTTCTTCCACTTTCTGGGCAAAAGTGGAGAGGCTTATTACTGTTGCAGCTAGGGCCAGGGCATATTTTTTCATATACGTAGATTGGAGTGTAAAGTTGGATATCAATTCAAATCGAAAATCTTTCCTGCATTTAAAATATTGTTAGGATCGAAAGCTTTTTTAATGGCCCTCATCAATTGCAAGTTAGCTTGCTTGAAAACAATATCCATGTAGGGCTTTTGGATAAGGCCAATACCATGTTCACCACTAACGGTTCCGCCCAGGCTTTTTACCAACTGGAACAATGCCCTTAAAGCATTGGTCATTTCTTCATTGCCATGGCTGTTCTTGATGGTTGGATGGTTGATCCTGATATGCAGGTTGCCATCACCGGCATGCCCATAGCAAACAGCATGGAAACCATATTGCTTGCCCAGTTCCTTCACACCATGGATCAACTTTGGCAGTTCGGCCCTTGGCACCACCGTATCTTCCTCAATGGTGTAGCCAGCAGCTTTCACCGCTTCTGCCACACGTCTCCGCAGTTTCCACAGTTCCGCTTTTTGGTTGGCATCGTCTGCAAAGAACACTTCACCACTATCGTATTGTACCATCAACTCTGCAATGGCTTCCATGTCCTTCATCAGCACATCCAGGTCATTGCCGTCCACTTCCACTATTAAATGGGCTGCTATATCATCTGTTACGGGTACAGCATGGCTGTCCACCATTTTGCTCACAATTTGCAGGGCATCAATTTCCACCAGTTCCAGCCCGCTTGGCGTAAAGCCTGCACGGAATATGGCACTCACGGCCTCACTTGCTTTTTCCAGGTTGGTGAAGGGAACCAGCATCAATAAGTCGTACTTGGGCAGTGGGATCAGCTTTAGCACAATCTTGGTGACAAAGCCCAAGGTTCCCTCACTGCCCACCATTAATTGCGTCAGGTTGTAACCAGTGGAATTTTTCAGCACGTTTGCGCCGGTCCAGATAATCTCCCCATTGGGAAGCACCACTTCAAGGTTCAGTACATAATCCTTTACCACCCCATACTTCACAGCCTTGGGGCCGCCACTGTTTTCTGCAATGTTGCCACCAATAAAACAACTGCCACGGCTACTGGGATCGGGAGGGTAGAACAGGCCTTTCTCCTTTACCGCGTTCATCAATATCTCTGTGATCACGCCTGGTTCGGTAGTTATTTGCAGGTTGCGCTCATCAATCTCTATAATATGGTTCATCCTTTCCGTGCTGATCAGCACACCGCCGAGATGTGGCAATGCCCCACCACTTAAACCGGTACCCGCCCCACGTGGCGTAACGGGAATCAGGCCCTCATTGCACATTTTCATGATGGCTGAAATTTCCTCCGCCGTTCTTGGCTTTACCACTGCTTCTGGCTTGAACTGCAAACGTTCCGTTTCATCATGACCGTAATGCTCCAGGTTTTCTTCATCACAAAAAACAAAGGCTTCTCCAACAATCTGTTTCAATTGCTCCACATGCTCTTTCGTAAGGGTTGCTAACATCTAAAAAATTTTGGCAAAAATAATTGCTTGTCATCAGATAGTTGTTCATTGTTTTTACTTACTAGGGTATAAGTCCCAACAATAGCGCCTGTCGGCCTTAGTAACCAATGTTTGCTCCGCAAACAAGGTTTGAAAAACCGGGAAGATAACAAGTCGGGAAGCTGAAATTGCCGTCTTCCTTACCCTGCCTGCCGGCAGGCAGGCTTGTCGAAGGCGGCTTATGGTATGATGCTAAGTCGGTTTCGATAAAGCTAATAATGATCGGCTCAACCACGATGGAAACTCGGGGCAGGCTCTGGCAATTTTAAAATGAAATACTACCTTTTATTTTGGCTGGAGCAGTGAATAGATTTCACTGTCAAGGAACCTGCCATTGTAATAATAGTTTTCCTTGAAATAGGCTTCCTTCACAAACCCATGTTTCAGCAGTATGTTCCTTGACGCTTCATTATGTGGATTGATATTGGCTTCAATACTGTGCAGTTGCATGCTGTTGAAACCATAATCAAGCACTGCTTTGATGGCTTCGCTAACCAGCCCCTTTCGCCAGTGATGGGGCATGATCATATAGCCAATTTCTGCACGGTGGTGTGCCGCATCCGTCTTATGGTAACTGATGGTGCCAATCATTTCATCCGGGTTTTCTTTTAAGGCAATGGCCCATGAAATGGCTGTATTGTTCCTGATGCCATCGTCAATTTTGTTCACCAGTTGATGCACTTGCTCAACGGCCGTTGGCTTTTCCCTGTCCAAATATTTATTGGCTGCCTCTTCCGTTCTCAATAGGAACAATGCTTCGTCGTCCTGCATCAGCATCCTGCGCAGCAGTAAACGTTCAGTTTGCAGAACAGGAAATGGGGTAAAGTTGAATTGTAGCATAATTGTTTACCAAAGAACAAAGCAACCAATGTTGGTTGCTTTGTTGGGTGAATATAGTTGAGTAAGGAGCCATTACCAAATCTTTACCCTCAAACTGTCGGCCCTGTACATTTTATTGTTGGGCTTAACATTGAAGGTTTCATAGAAAGCGGGCACATTGGCAAATGGCCCCAGCACACGTTGCTTGGCCGGCGCATGTGGGTCTGTAAGCACTTGGTTCTTGATGGATTCCAACCGTTGGTTGTACAGCCAGCCCAATGAGTAGCCAAGGAAGAAACGCTGTGCAGGTGTGAGCCCAGCAATCTTTTCCCCTTTTTTGTACTGCTCTGTTTTGATGAATGCATCCCAGCCAATAAGTATGCCGCCAAGGTCCGCAATATTTTCGCCCATGGTCACTTTGCCATTGATGTGGAAAGTGTCAACGGGAGCAAATTCACTGAACTGTTTGGCAATGAAATCTGCACGTTGTTTGAACTTGTCCTCATCTGTTTTGGTCCACCAGTTCACTAGGTTCCCCTTGTCATCAAACTGCCTTCCCTCATCATCAAAACCATGGGTTATTTCATGGCCGATGGTTGATGCAGCCGTGTAGCCATATACCAGCGCATCGTCCAGTTCCTCGTCCCTGAAACCGGGAACGGTTAACTGCCCTGCTGGTAAAACGATTTCGTTGTTGCTCGGGTTATAATAGGCATTGTAGGTTTGGGGGTACATGTCCCATTCGTCCCTGTCAACAGGTTTACCCAGTTTGTTGTTGTTGTACTTCAGCCAGAATTCATTGGCCCGGATCAGGTTCTCCACATAGCTGTCCTTCCTGATGTCAAGAGAAGTGAAATCCTTCCATTTCTCCGGATAGCCCACTTTTTTCTTGATAGCAGCCAGTTTGATCAATGCCTTGGTCTTGGTACTGTCGCTCATCCAAGTGAGCTTCTGGATCCTTTCCTTATAAGCAGTACGGATGGCTTCCACCATGTTTTCATAGCGGAGCTTTGCCGTTTCATTGAAATATTCCTTGGCGAATAGTTTGCCCAATAGCTCACCCATCACGTTCTCCTCACTTTTGATTACACGTTTCCACCTTGGCTTGCGCACTTTGGCACCACTGAACAGTTTGCCATAGTCAAATGCGGCCACGCCGTATGCCTCAGGCAGTGCACCAGCAAACTGGCTGATCAAATTGAAACGCAGGGACGCCTTGAACACGTCCACGGGAACACTGTGCAATGTTTTTTCCAGTGAAGCATAATACTCCGGTTGGCCCACAATGATGGAATCAACCTTCTTCACACCCAATGATGCAAAGTAATTGGCCATGTTATAGGAGGGTACCAACTTGAAGAATGCATCCGCACTCATTTTATTGTAGTTCTTTACGGGGTCACGGACCTCTTCCCTCGAACGGTGGACCTTGGCTATTTCCGTTTCGGCAGCCAATATATCATTGGCTGCTTTAGCAGATGCTGCTGCATCCATGCCGCTCATGGTCAACGTTTTGGAGATATAGCTTACATAACCGTTCCTTTTCTTAATGGAAGTGGTATCCATGCGGAAATAGAATTCCTTTTCAGGGAGCCCGATGCCGCCCTGCCAGAATTTCAATGCAATGACCTCACTGTTACGGTCATCCTGACCAATGTACCAAGACAGTAGATTGCCCACCCCGATTTTTTCAAGGTCGTTCATGGTGGCCACCAAGGATGGGATATCCTTCACTGCATCAATCTTCTCCAAATAGGGTTTCAGTGGCTGCAGGCCATTCTTCTCAATGGATGCTGTATCCATTGCTGTTGCCCAGAAATCGCCAATCTTCTGTTCCGGTGTGCCTTTGGCAGGATTTTCCTTTGCGGCTTTTTCATTGATGGCCTTGAGGCGGTTGAGGTTTTCCTCGTTCACCAAATTGCCGATTCCCCACCCACTTTCATCATCTGGTATCGGGTTCTTCTTGAGCCAGCCGCCATTGGCATAAGCAAAAAAATCATCGGCAGGGTTGATGCTCGTGTCCATATTGCTTGCCAGTATATCAAGCTTGCTGGGCTTTGATTTGCAGGAAAGTACCAATACGGAACTTGCAAGGCAGAGATGCCATACATATTTCTTCATTCAATTAGTTTTAGAGGAAACCAAACTAAGGATTTATTCTTGAAGCAGGAATCCTGTTATTGATGAACGGAAGAAATTAAGTCTATTAACCCGTTGGCGGAGTTGGTTTTTCTTCGCTTTTGAAGTCCAAAATAGAATAATGCGTCAATAGGTACAATGGTTTCATTGCCCCGATCCTTTAGGTCGGGGTTATGAAAAGAGCTATCACTACTGGGCTTTAGCCCAAAACGAAAAGCTTGGGCTAAAGCCAATACCGCCTACCCAATATTTATCCCTTGGCTGAAGCCCAATGTCGTTTAGTTAAGGATTGTCAGCCTGAGCCTGTCGAAGGCAACTTAGGAAATCACGGTTTAAAATATCGGTTTCGACAAGCTCAACCTGACATTGTACTTCTTAACTTAATGACATTGGGCTGAAGCCGAAGGGCAATGATGTACTACCTACCTAATATGATTTTGGAAGAAATTAAGTCTATTATAATAAGTGTTCCAAAAGCTGTATGAACTGTTGCCTCATGATCATTTTGGCCCCAAGGCTTTCGAGGTGTTCCGTATAAACCTGGCAGTCTATCAATTGTACCTCTTCTTTTTGCAATTGCTGCACATATTTGATGAAGGCAAACTTACTGGCATTGCTCTGCTTGCTGAACATGCTTTCGCCAAAGAACACCCTGCCCATCCTTATGCCATAGAGGCCGCCTACCAGTTGGCCATCGTGCCAGGCTTCTGCACTATGGGCATGGCCCAATTGATGGAGCAAATTGTAGGCTTTTTCTACTTCATCTGTAATCCAGGTACCATCCTGGCCTTCACGCTTTGTTTCCTTGCAATGCTGTATCACCTGTGCAAATGCTTTGTTGGTAGTGAAGCGGAAAATATTTTTATTGAAGATGGGCTTCATGCTCCTGCTCACCTTCAGTTCACTGGGCAGCAAGATGAAACGTGGATTGGGGCTCCACCATAAGGGCAATCTGCCATCGTACCAAGGAAAAATGCCTTTCCGGTAAGCTGCCAGTAGCCTTTCAATGCTTAAATCGCCACCCATGGCCAATAGGCCATCGGCCATTGCTTCTTCAACGGGAGGGAACCAGATCCTATCGTCCAAAACGGCTAAAGGCATCTGTAAAAATACAGGGAGAATGAATTGGAATATCAGCTTGGATACCGAAAAGGAAGGATTGGAAACAAATCATCAGTTGTGGTTGCTACCTGCCCACTGTTTCTTCTATTGTAGCGCCAATTCCCCTTTCTGTAATGGCATCACACATGGGTTTGAGTGTATCGTAGTCGCCACTTTTTACGGCATACTTCCCTTTGAAATGGATGAAGGTGGCGCATTGTTCAGCCTGTTCAGGGCTGTGGTGGCAAACTTCCACAAGCGTTTCTATTACCCAGTCAAAGGTGTTCACCTCATCGTTCCAAACAATTAAACTGTAAGGCTCTAGTGAGGAGGTAATGGTTTCCGTTATGTTCTGTTCAAAAATTTGTGTGGATGTCTTCATGCTGCACTTTATCTACTGCAAATGTATTTCATCTTATTATCAATAGCAATTAGCAGTGGAAATTATTATAAAATGCCCCTTTTTTCTAGGTTATTCCCAAGATGTCCAATATATTTTTTTGCATTAGGAAATAAGGCTATTTTCATCCGCTAATAAATCTGTACATGAAATATTTAAGCCCATTTGTGCTGATCCTGGTTATTGCAGTAAGTTTAACCACAACATCCTGCTCAAAGGATACTACTACCAATACTGTCATTGATACTGTTCTCGTTCGTTCAGTGGATACCGTTCTTCCCATGAATGCAAAAAGCTGGAACCTTTACAGTTTCCAAACCAACACTTTGGTGGATTCTGGTGCAACTACTTATTACACCACCAGTGAAGGCATTAAATTCAAGGGGCAGGCATATAGGCTAGGTTCTAGGATACAGACAAAAGTGGAGTTGGGCATTTACAGTAAAACGCTGTACTACAAATGGAAGGCAAATGGCGGAGGCCTTTTCTCTGACATGGTTGCACAACTAAAATATGACCCTTTTTCAAATGATGGTTCACCAGCCATTCAAGGTGTGGACCTCACTGATTTCAGCTTGAACAATACTTTTGCTGGCTCCACTTTGATACAGCCTGATGTTTGGTATTATACCAGGGTTGTCCCTGTGGCTGGCACCGATAATTACCAAGTAATCACCGCTACTGGCAATTATAATAATCAAGGAGGAACCGTACTACTTACCAAAACATACCCCATTTATACCAAGTCCGGTTATATAGCTTTACGTATGGGCGATCCATATGGTGGTACCAATGCGTATGTGGTACTGGGTGAATGCAAGATTGCTTCCAACTAGTGCTAGGTTGCTAGTTAATTGACCGATGGAGGCTTTGGGAATTTGCTTACTTAAGCATTATAGTACCGACTTCACTACACCGTCCTGTTTCTTAATGAAATACAGTTTCTTGTTTTCGAGGTAATCTGGACCCGGGTTTTCCTTTTTCAGCTTCACCGGTTGAATGTCGAAATCGTTGAATAGCCTGAAATCCCTATCGGAAAGGTGGTTGATCAAGTTATCATTGTACGTAAGCAGTAACCTGGTAAAATGGTACATGCTCTCGTAACCCTTGAATACCCAATCGCTGGGGCGGGAAAAATATTTATCCTTGTAAATAGCTGTAATATGGGCACCCAACTTATCCGTTCTTGAGTAGTTATAAGGGGTTGAATATACAATGTCTATGCCCTTGCTATCAAATGAAATGGCCCTGTTCACTTCCTTGAGCCCATCCCAAGTGGGCATACCAATAGCAATGGAAGGATAGTTTTTTGAAACGCTCAGTGTTTTGATGAGCCTTGACCCAAAATCCTCATTAATGGTGCCGCATATAACGATGTTGTTTTTTGTACTGTCCAGGAACCCGAGCAACTGCTTGTTGGTAAAGCTATCAGCAAGCTCAACGGATTTGTACTTCAACGGAATGGAGGGGGTGGTTTTCCCCATACCCGCAAACACATTCTGTATCATGTCCTCCACCGCACCTTTTCTTCTTATATAAACAAGATTGCCTGTGGAGTAGTTTTTCTGTAAATGTTTGTAGAGGCCTTCTATATGTGTGCGTAAGCTGGAGTTGATCAGCACAAAAAAAGGATTGTTAGCAATGCCGCCATCATTAGGGAAAGTGGAGGACACCAAGGGGATGCTTTTGGATGCTGCAAAATCTGCCAAGGGCTTTACATCGGCCCTACTGTTGAAGGAGGCAATAATCAATGAAACACTGTCCCATACTGACTTGGCCAGTATCTTGTTCATGGGTTCAGTCCTGCTCTTGCTGTCAAAAAAAAGGACTTCAATGTTGGCCTTCTCCATTTGGAGGCTATCCACGGCCATCATGACCCCAGTATAGAACTCCAATCCAGGTAAAATGTTCTTTGGGAGGTTCGCATTGCCTAGTTTGTATGTTTGGCCATTGAAGGCCGAATCCAAATAAATGGGGGAGAACACTGCAATTTTTATGGGCTTACCAGTATCGGCCTGTGCAAGAACCGTAAAGGCAATATGGATGATGGACAATGACAGCAAAAGTTTCTTCATGCGATTATTTTAATGCGGTTAAGTGCAAAAACATGACCACGAATTTCAACAATCGAACCCTTTTTCGAAAGCTTCCAATAGATAACCGTTCTATTCCCACTCAATGGTAGCAGGCGGCTTGCTGCTGATATCGTACACGACCCGGTTGATGCCGCGGACATTGTTGATGATTTCGTTGGAAATATCTGCCAGGAATTCGTAGGGCAGATGCGCCCAGTCTGCAGTCATACCGTCCACGCTGGTTACGGCACGGAGTGCCACTGTAAACTCATAGGTCCTTTCATCACCCATTACCCCCACACTTTTTACAGGCAGCAAAATCGTGCCAGCCTGCCATACTTCGTTGTACAGACCTGCGGATTTCAGGCCTTTTATATAGATATCATCAGCGGCTTGCAGCAACTGGACTTTTTCTTCCGTTACCTCGCCAAGGATCCTGATGGCCAAACCGGGGCCGGGGAAAGGGTGGCGGTTGATCATTTCTGCAGGTATGCCCAGTTCCAGCCCCACTTTCCTAACCTCATCCTTGAACAGGTAGCGAAGGGGTTCCACCAAGGAAAGGTGCATGGTATCGGGCAGGCCACCCACATTGTGATGGGACTTAATGGTTGCACTTGGTCCATGAACACTTACGCTTTCAATCACATCCGGGTAAATGGTACCCTGTCCCAAAAACTTGGCTTCCTTAATATCTTTTGCTTCTTCCTGAAATACATCAATGAACAGGCCCCCAATCACTTTGCGTTTGGCTTCGGGTTCCACCTGACCTGCCAATTTAGTGTAGAACAATTGTTTTGCATCCACGCCCACCACGTTCAAATGCAGTTGGCGGTAGGTTTCCAGCACCTGCTCAAACTCGCCTTTGCGTAAAACGCCATTGTCCACAAAAATGCCGTGCAGCCTATTGCCAATGGCCCTGCTGATCAGTGTTGCAGCCACAGTGCTGTCCACCCCCCCGCTCAATGCCATGATCACATGGGCATCACCAATCTGCTGCTTCAAAGCTTCCACCGTTTCCGTCACAAAGGAAGCCGGTGTCCAGTCCTGTTTACAGCCGCATACATCCACCAGGAAATTCCGGATGATTTTCTTGCCTTCCTTTGAATGGTAGACTTCGGGATGGAACTGCAATCCATATAAAGGCTGTGTACCTGCGGTAGTTTTCTTGAAGGCAGCCACAGGAATGCTTTCGGTGGTGGCCAGTATTTCAAAACCCTCGGGGAGGGCCACAATGCTATCACTATGGCTCATCCATACTTGTGAATTATTGGCAATATTGTCCAGCAAAACATCGTCTTTCTTTTTTTCCAGAATGGCACGGCCATATTCGCGTTTATTGCTCTTGTCCACACGGCCACCAAATTCCTTGGCTGTTAATTGTGCCCCATAGCAAACGCCCAAAACTGGCAGTTGCTGAATGAAGGCAGGAATATCGACCGAAGGGAAGTTTTCATCGTTCACACTAAATGGACTGCCACTCAGGATAATCCCTTTCAGGGTGGGGTCAATGGTAAAAGGCTTGTTGTAGGGGATTATTTCGCAGTACACATTTGCTTCACGCACGCAACGTGCAATCAACTGGGTAAACTGGCTGCCAAAGTCCAGGATAAGCATTTTTTCAGTCATGCGGCGAAGGTAAGGCTGCAATGGCTGAATAGTAAATTGGGCAGGAATTTTTTTGCCTGCACTGTGAAGGTTGGATAGCTTTACTGCCTGCTAGGACCAGTAACACCAACGAATCCCTTGTAATTAAAATTAACTGACTATCCGTATGAAGGAAAGCATTGACGATTTCCGTTGTCATACTGAGGTTCTCGAAGTATGATGAGCGTAAAACACAGCTTGAATAAGGTTTCGATAAGCTCAACCTGACATACTTTCCTTCATCCGGATAGCACATAAAATTATATGCTCCTTGAGCGATGGGCGGGCGCTGGTAGTATGTGGGTAGTTCTATCATCCGTTGATCCTACGTTGCGGGAAGTGTGCGGATAGCACCATCCTATAATGCTGCTAGTATTGTTTTATAGGGGGATGCCCGTTCCTATTTGAGCTTTTTTTGCTTTCCTCGTTTCCTTGTGCCATCAGCCTCCTGTAAATAATGTGCATGGTGATATCGGCCACTGTTTTCAGTAGCAGGAAAACGGTGCCCACATGAATATGCAGGAAGGTGGGCAAGAGTATTGCCAAGTGCATGGGCACAATCCGTACATACGGTATAAAGAACAGGGTGCCAATATTCACAGGTACGGTTTTGTTGTGCTCTTTGTCCTGTACAAACTGCAGGATACTGCTAAGTAGTATGGCCACAAAGGACAACTGGATGAAAAGCCAGTCCACTTTTGCGGCTTTGGCAAGCTTATAAGCAATAAAAAAGAGGTATGCCAAGTGGAACATGCCATAATGCACGGTGAAGAAGGCGGCTGCACAGCCGGGACGGTTACCGGGCCTGCCATCCACGGTATAGCTGTCCTTGACCCTATTGGTAAAAGAAAGTATGCCCAGCACATTGAAAATGCCAATGAAAACACTCTGTATCCAGAATATGGCCATGATGGTGTTGATGCTGTCCGGAAACTGGTAGCAATGGTAAACCGTATAAAGGTTCATGACCAGCAGAAGCCAAAGGCCCCAATCGTTCCAAATGCTTTTATTGTTCAAGGGTTACAAATTTGAACCAAGGTAAGGGGATGATTGGCCTCTTTTTATACCCTGTATACGGCAGATTCTGAATGCAGGCAGAGGGGGCAGTAGTAGGCAGGGGGCAGATATGCAAAGTCAGTTTCTTAGTCAAGCGTTGGTACTTTAACAAAACTTATTCCTACCCGTAACTTGTATAGCCCTACATTTGCACCCCAATCAAAAAAAGCACCTTCCCAATCTAGGGATTACCGCTTACTAACTGCACACTGACATTACTTGCCAAAAGGAATCTGGGGGAAATTCTGGGGGGATTTATTCAAAAGACAAAAGTAGAAATTATGAACAGCAATGTAAGGCCTTCTCGTGTGAAGATGGCAACGGATGAACTGAACCATTTGGTGGAAGAAGTAAAGGAGACAATCGCAGCAGGTAACGGTGAGGACCAAAAAGAGTTTACCGCTGTGGACCTATGGCAGATCCAAAAACAAATGCGAAGCGCAACAAGGTTTACAAAACGATGGAACCTGAACTAATACCTTCCTAAATTTAAATCCCACTGTTTTGCAGTGGGATTTTTTTTGTTGTTTAAGAAGCTATCTAAATTGAATGTAGAAGTGTTGTTGGTTAAAAGAAGCAATGTGACCAAAGGTGGAATGAAGACTTGTCTAAGCGTAGCACAGCTTGCGTAGTATTGGCACAAAACGTTCCTATGGAACGTACATCTTTTTTGGGAATGATAGTCTTACCCAGAAGACGTTCCTAGGGGAACGAAGGCAGTTCGTAATGCTATGAAAATGTATAGCGTACTTGTGTAAGGCTATTGAATTTCAGGTAAATGCCTTTAATTAATATCATCTTCTGATTCATGTTCCTTCGGAACATTTTATAGGTAGGGAACAGGCAATTGTTGTACATACGTTCCATAGGAACGTTTTGTGCTAATGAAGTGAGCTAGGATTGCTCCATGTAAATTTTTGGCTGGAAACCCCACCTAGGTTATGCAGTCGGACAGGTGCGTTGTTTTTTGCCATTTGCAACCAGCTATGTTGCAATGCTGATTACCATCGGATCCTCTTGAGAAATTTAAAACAACCGTTTCAAGCAAGTTTGCATTTGGGCGATACCATTCTCAATGGTCCAGTTGGTAAGCTATTGATTTGCTACCAACTTCAGGTTCATCATGCATCAAACCCCTCAATTTTCCTCCTTTTAAAATTAATGTGTTGTTTTTACACATTGGTTTACTAATTTAGCATTTCTAAATCTAACGACCTTGTCTACAGAAAACTTAACCGCTGAAAAAGCAGTTACCAAAAGCGTGCATGCTACCAATGGTAATGGACATCCCATTGTTGCAGGAAAAAATATTGCCGGAATAGGAGCAGTTCCCCCAAAGCCACGGCAGGAAAGCCTTCCAACTGAAAATAAGGGTGCTGAAAAAGCAAAAAAACAAACTGCTATTGTAGCCAAGCCTGCTGGAAGCAAACCTGTTTCAACAAAAAAGAACGCGAAAAACAAAACAGTTAAGCCAGCAAGAAAATCTATGCAGTATATTGATGGCCTTAAAGCAATTAAACCCACAAAGACGTTGAAGATTACATTCCGACTGAAATTCCATACCAGCTTTGGCCAGAACCTTTTTATTACAGGCAACCACCCCTTACTGGGAAACATGGATACTGACAAGGCTGTTCCGTTGACATTTTTTAATGATGATTACTGGAACGTGGCCGTTGATTTTGATAAACTGGATACGGCCATTACCTACAATTATTTCTTGCGCAATGCAGACGGTAGCACCAGTTATGATTGGGGCAACGACAAGGTTTTCAACCCTATCAATTTCGGGGAGGAAGTTTTGATCATTGACGGATGGAACCATGCAGGCTACATCGAAAATGCTTTTTACACCGTGCCCTTCCAAAATGTGCTGCTTAAGAGCAATGCCGTTAAGGTCGAAGTTCCACTGCTCCAAACGGTAACCCACACTTTCCATGTAAAAGCTCCCTTGCTTGCCAAGGGGCAAACACTCTGTTTGTTGGGAAATGTGGATGCGTTGGGCAATTGGAATACTGATGAGCCTGTACTGATGAACAAAACGGCGGGGGATGTGCATTATAAGGCCAACCTCGATCTGACCAAGGAACAGTTTCCCATTGCTTATAAGTATGGGGTGTACGATGTGGAAAACAAAAGGTTCGTGAGTTATGAAGGTGGCAGCAACCGTTTGCTCCATGATTCAGTTACGCCACTGAAACATACCATTGTAAATGATGCCTTTGCTGTATTGCCTAATACTACCTGGAAAGGCGCCGGCATTGCCATCCCTGTTTTCAGTTTGAGGAGCAACAACAGTTTTGGGTGGGCGAATTTGATGACCTGAAACCCTTGGTTGACTGGAGCAAGCAGGTAGGCCTGAAACTGGTACAGATACTTCCCATTAATGATACCACCGCCACCCATTCGTGGATGGATTCCTATCCTTATGCAGCCATATCCGCTTTTGCACTGCATCCTATTTACCTGAACCTTGCCAAATTGGCCAATAAAGAGAACAAACATTTATTGGAAAGCTTGGAGGAGGAGCGGGTGAGACTGAATGCCTTGGAAACAGTGGATTATGATGCGGCGATGAAAATAAAAATGGATTTCATCAAGCAGGTGTACCCATTGCAGAAAGAAGCCACTTTCGGGTCAAGGGATTACCAGCAGTATTTTGAACAGAACAAGCATTGGTTGGTGGCCTATGCGGCTTTCTGCTATTTGAGGGATGAATATGGCACGGCCCATTTCAACGAATGGCCAGCACACAGTGTTTACCGTGAGGCGGATATTGCAGTATTGACTGCTGAAACTTCCCCGGCTTACAATGCCATTGCACTCCATTATTTTATACAGTACCACCTGCACCTGCAGTTAAAGGAAGCAACGGAATATGCCCATGCCAATGGCATTGTGGTAAAGGGTGATATTGCCATAGGCATTTACCGTTACGGAACGGATGCCTGGCAGCAACCGGAACTCTATCATTTGAACGTGCAAGCGGGCGCACCACCGGATGATTTTGCAGTGAAGGGACAGAACTGGGGCTTCCCCACTTACAATTGGGAAGCCATGAAGCAGGATGGCTTTGCTTGGTGGAAGCAGCGTTTTGAACAGATGGGCTATTATTTTGATGCATTCCGCATAGACCATATCCTTGGTTTCTTCAGGATATGGAGCATTCCCATTGATGCGGTAGAAGGCATTATGGGCTATTTCGTTCCGGCTATACCGGTGCATGTAAACGAGTTCGACCAAAAGGGCATCTGGTTCAATCAGGACCGCTATACCAAACCCTATATTACCGATGCCGTGCTATGGGAAATGTTTGGGCACGATAGCGATGAGGTGAAAATCAATTACCTGAACTACGATGGCTTTGGCAACTATATCCTGAAGCAGGAGTTTGCTTCGCAGCGCCAAGTGGAGAAGCATTTTGAGGCCATGAAGGAAAATGATTTCAACAATAAGATCAGGCATGGCCTATACGACCTGATCAGCAATGTAATCCTCTTTGAAGTGAACGGTTCAAATGGGCAGGAGTTCCATTTCCGATTTGCCATGGATGGTACTTCCTCTTTCAGGAACCTTGATGGAGGCACCCAGAAGCAGTTGAAGGATCTGTACGTAAATTATTTCTTCCGCCGCCAGGATGATTTCTGGAAGAAGGAGGCACTGCAAAAGCTGCCGGCTTTGAAACGTGTCACCAATATGCTCATCTGCGGTGAGGACCTTGGCCTTGTGCCAGCCTGTGTGCCGGATGTGATGCAGCAGTTATGCCTGCTGAGCCTGGAAATACAGCGTATGCCCAAGGATTCTACTAAAGAATTCTTCCACCCTAATGATGCCCCTTATTTAAGTGTGGTAACCCCTTCCACCCACGATATGAGCACCATACGCGGCTGGTGGGAAGAGGACAGGAACAGGATACAGAAATTCTATAACCACGACCTTGGCCAGTGGGGCCAGGCACCACAGTTCTGTGAAGCCTGGATCAATAAGGCCATTGTGATGCAGCACCTTTATTCGCCTGCTATGTGGAGCATTTTCCAGTTGCAGGACCTAATCGGCATGGACGCCGATATCAGGCGCAAGAACCCTACATTGGAACGCATCAATATACCTGCCAACCCCAAGCATTACTGGCGTTACAGGATGCACCTGAATTTGGAGGACCTACAAAAG
>JAHEZD010000186.1 GCA_023251255.1 Chitinophagaceae bacterium | reverse complement strand
ATAAACATGCTTAGCTACGAACTGGAAAAAAGCAATGATGGCATCAATTATACAAAGCTTACTTCTATTGCCTCAAACAATGTTTCCTCTACATCAAAATATTCATATACAGATGTAAGCCTGTTCAGTGGCAATAACTATTACAGGGTTAAATCAATAGAAAAATCTGGTTATGCTGCTTATTCCAATATTATCAAGCTCTTTGTAGGTAAACAAGCTGGGATAGCAATAACGCCAACTATTGTTACTACAGGCAGTTTCAATTTGCAAATGAACAATATACCCAAAGGACAATATCAAATGGCTGTATTTACAGATGCTGGTGTGCCATTGCTTAATAAAATGATCAGCAATGAAACGGAAGGTACCATGTCACAGAACATTAACCTGCCTGCAGGTACAGCAAGAGGAATGTACATTGTTCGTTTCTATGGAAAAGAAACCAATCTGAATCAAAAAATAATGGTCCAATAATCACTTTGTGACTAGTCCTAAAAAAACGATACAGGATTAATAATAAATAAAAGTACAATTTTAAGCAGGAGCAAGTTCATACTTGCTTCTGTTTTTTGTTTTATAGGTTCTCATTTTGATTTCACATTGTGCATGCATCCGCTTAGGGGTTAGCATGTAATTGGAATAATGCGGTCGTTGATTGTTATAAACTTCAATGGCTTCTTTTACAATTGTCTTCATCGTTTCTGTATCCTGATTATAGGTATGAAGCATAAATTCCTGCTTCAGTATACCATTTACCCTTTCAGCTACTGCATTTTCATAAGGGTCCCCGTTGTTTGTCATACTGCATTCTATTCCATTCCTCTTTAGCACCTCTTGATAACCATCAGCACAGTATTGCAATCCCCTATCTGAATGATGTATTAACGCCAATCCCTTGTCTTTTCTGCTTTTTACAGCCATTTGCAATGCCAATAAGCTACTCTCTGTATTCAGGTTATCTGCAACGTGGTAACCCATTATTTTTTTGGAGTAGGCATCGGTAACCAAACTTAAATAGCACGGTCTTTCCCTTTTTCCTATGTAGGTTATATCCGATACCCAAACTTGTTCTGGCCTGCTTATTACTATATCGAGAATCAGGTTTTTATGTTTTCTAAACCTGTGATGCGAGTTCGTTGTTACATGGTAGCTGCGTTTGGGTGCTATGAGTAAATGGTTTGCCCTTAGTATATCAAAAAACTTATCCCTGCCAATTTTAAGATGAAGGAGCTGGTCATACAATAAATGATAGAGCTTGCGTACACCTAACCTGGGCATTGATTTACGTATTTCCATTATCATCCCTACAACTTCGCCAGCCTTGGCCTGTTTACATGCCCTTCTTCTTATTTGCCGATAATGAACCTGTCTGTTTATCCCGAACAAATGACAGGCAAACACTAGTGTTTCTTGTTGCTGTTTTCTGAAGTGTTCGATTGTCCGGGTGGTGAGTTTTTTCTTATATCTATTTGATATTCTTTTTCCGCCAAATCAATCATCATATCAAAAATGATAGCCTTGCTATCGGCAATATGGGCTTGTTGTTCAAGCAGGTTCTTCTGCTTCTCCAGCAGTTTTACCCTGGCTTCCAATTCCATGATTTTCTGTTCGGGACTTTTGGGCATATTTGAAGGGATCTGGTTTTCCCAGTCAAAATTACCATACTTCCGCAGCCAATTGATAACCGTGGACCGGGACTGGATCCCATATTTAAGCTGGGCACCCTTGGCAGATAACTTTCCCTGTTCAATCTGCTGTACAATTTGAACCTTTAAAGACATACTGTAATCTCGCTGGGTACGCTTTACATAATTCGACTTTTCTGACATAACGAACTTTTTTATGTATCGCCATTTCAGGACGGGACAATACTCATTTTAAAAAAGCCGCTCCTTTTCAGGAGCGGCTTTTTTGTTTATTCAAATAATACAAACCATTTCTACTTCCATCCACCACCCAAATCCCTGTACACATTTACAACGGCATTCAGCTGGTTCTTCTTGGTTTCTATCAGTTCCAGTTTGGCTTCCAAAGCATCACGTTGTGTCATCAGTACTTCAAGATAATCGGCACGTGCATTTTTGAACAGGTCGTTGGCCACATTGATGGACCTTGTTAACGCATCCACCTGTTTTGATTTCAGCTCAAAACCTTTTGCCAAGTTATTGATGCTGGAAAGCTGTGTGTTCACTTCCAAATA
>JAHEZD010000103.1 GCA_023251255.1 Chitinophagaceae bacterium | reverse complement strand
TTCCTGAGGCAGTAACCGCTATGGAAGAACCTGTGCCACCCGGTCTTCCATCTATGGTAACATAGTTTGCACCGATTAAATCTATGGTCGGGCCAGCGTTTGTGCCAGTAATAGCAAGACCATTTGCGCCGCTTGCCGGGCGTATGGTAATGGTGTTTGTTGGTGTGAGGCAGGCACTTGAATTAATGGTGATGGGATATGTTTCAGATGTGCTTACATAATTGCTCTGTAACTCAAGAACAACAGCTCCGCCCATGCCGGATGACAAACTTGCCAATGCTGCGGTAAGTGTGGTATAGGTAGCGGAAGCCCCAACAGTGATAGTGCCACTTGGACCACTGCAGGCCAGTGTTGATTGTGTTCCAGATATGCTTGCTGCATACTTCACACCACCAAGGCAAAGGCTGTTATTATATGAATAAACATAGTAAGTGTATGAAGTAGATGCCAAAAGAGAGGTACTGCTGAAACTGGTTGAACTTCCCACTGCAACAATGGTTCCTGCACCCAGTGAAGTGCCAACCGTATAGTTGGTACCATCTATAGGAGATGTAACGGGTGCGCCTATTGCATATTTTACCACTAAATAGCCATCTGCTCCACCTGAGGAAGCAGTGAAGCTGCCATTGATCTGGCTTGAAGAAATAGCGTTTAATAACAAGCCCGTTGCTGCATTTGGAGCAACGCAAGTAGGATAAGCAATAAAGTTCCCAGCATCGGCCCCAATATCAACAGGGGTTAGGCCACTGCGTGTCTGCCCATCAAAATCATCGGTAACGGACGCAATATTGGTTCCTGTACTTTCAGCCCAAGAAGCTGTGGAAGGGTTGATGTGGAGGTTCAAGGAGCCAATACTACCTGCTGGGTTAATGAACTGGGGGTCACCAGGAAAACTGTTCAAATCAGAAGCAACCCAACCAGACACCCCACCTGCAGTATAACTGGCAATATCTGCTGTTCCACTGTAACCAAAAATACCTCCCGTTCCACTGTACTGATAAACATTGTAATTAACAGTGGCCCCAGTGTTTGATGTGGTGAAGTAGGTAGTGTAATGCTTGCCACCAGTAGTCGCATTGGAACGGTTGTTCACAAGTATATTGTTCCTGATATCGTATGTGCCAGACGTACCTGTTCTCCTGAATGCAAACGTATTGGTAGCCGTGCTGCCAACACCTGTTCCGCCTATATAAATACTGTTGTTATAAAAGCTATTGGCAGATGTGGAAACACTCGTAATGCCACTAATGGTTAAGTTGGTTGCTATACTGGTGCCATCTGGGTTGATGCCCAAGCGGATCATATTATTGGTGAAGCTTGATGTGCCAGCATTGATATGGATACCTGTGAGTATTGCGGATGCGTTGGTACCAGAAAAACTGTGTATGAAATTTTTGGAAACATTGTTTGTAACGGAGGTGGTGCCACTATAGTATATTCCCATTACATTGACTGCCCCAGTTGAACCACCACTTACCAATGAATCAATGGTATTCTGTGATACAGTACATCCTGAAGAAACTGTTGACAAAGCTGCTATGCCAATAATGGCACTACTACCAAGTGTTCCCGTACTTGAAGATGCATTGTAAAGGTTCTTGATGGTATTGCCTGTTATGCCCCCACTTACTATTGCAGAAGTTGAAGCTATGTTGATACCAACCACTTGGGATAAGGAAGAGCCTGAGTAAAGATAATTGCAGGTCAAACCAGCAATGGTATTATTGGTGATAGTAAGTGTTGGGGCACCAGAACCAACTTGTATGGCGTTGATATACCTACCAGATGTGGTGCCAGTGCTGGATGCAGTTATATTGGTAATGGTGTTGTTACTGAAATTGCCCGTGATGGCTGTATTGGTGAATATGCCAGAAAAATAGCTGCCCGCCTGTGTAAGTAGCACATTGCCTATCGTATTGTTCTTTACATTGATCGTATATGTTCCTCCAATGATGATCATGTGGTTGGGAACACCTGCACTAGCAGCAATGGTTATACCGCCAGATGCAGAACCACTTGTGCCCGTTGCCGTTCCAATTGTATTGCCAGTAATGGTGCCCACATTCACATTGCCTTTTCCACTTGTAAGGTTAATGCCATGCATGGCATCGCTTGAAGTGCTCGACGTAATGGATATATTGGCAATGGTATTTCCCTGAACAGATGTAGCAGATAAAGGTGTAGCAGCATCTGCCAGTTCCAATCTTATGCCTTCGAAATAGCCAGCTGTGCCGCTGCTGAATGTATATGGAGAGCCTCCGCAACTTGGCTGGCTTCCTCCAATATAGTTGCCTGTTATATCAAAGCCATTGCCTACTTCTCCAGTAAAGTTCCCCCGATAAGGGATTAACCAAATAGCCCTGTTATAAGAAGAGGAGGATGATGCAACGATAATAGCAGATGTCTGGAAGAAACTGTTGCCAGTGATGCTCCATCCAGTGTTGCCATAATTGGCTTCTATACCCACAGAATTGGCATTGGAGTAGAAGTCATAAATATTATTGTTGGAAATGGTATTGTTATCGTTGAACTGTGTTGCATAAGCAGCAGTAGCAGATTGGTTGTCATAGCCCAATGAGTAAATACCGATGCTGGGCGTTGTTGTTCCAGAACCGGATGAGTGTATGTTGCAATGGTCAATAATATTATTATCGTTGCCACCGGCTCCATTGTTGCCAAAATAAACAACGCCCGAAAGTGCGGTTGGTACGTTGGCAGCAGTTGTATTCTGCCCTTGAAGGTCACAGTAAATTATATTGTTGTAGGAAGACTGATTGTCCATTCTTATAGCAGCACCAGCAGCGTTGGTGTTGATGATGTTCAAGTTTGTGGCATTGGTGCTGCCAGCTGCAGTAACTGATATGCTGGAACCAACACCTCCGGGGCGTCCATCAATGATCACATAGCTTGACCCACTAAAATCAATGGTTGGCCCAGCATTGGAACTGATGATTACCAAGCCATTGGCCCCTGCTTCTGGCCTAATGGTAATTGTTTGGCCACTGCCTGCACAACCTACGGTGCCCATGGTTATTGGGAACGTTTCAGCAGTACTTGTATAGGCAGCCTGTAACTCGAATATAACGGGGCCGCTTATGCCGCTAGCGGTGGTAGCCAATGCGGCTGTTAACGTTGTGAACGCACCTGTGGGTCCAACCGATATAATGCCACTGGGACCACTGCATGTCCCGTTGCCCTTATTACCAGCCGAGATTGATTTGATGGAGAAAAGAAGCAGGAAAAATAGGGTAATTAACCTCTTTGGGAAAAGATACTTCATAAGGGTAGGTTTGGTTATAATTTGAGATGGGAAGTTCACGAATAGCATTCTTAAATACGTCCAACCAGAGGCGACAATAATCGGACAAAAGGAAAAGCAGGCTTAAATGGTTCTTATTCAGAGCGGATTAACAAGTACTGATTGAATAAAATGCTGCCCTTTTTGGTATCTATATTATATTATCAATACTTTTAGGCGACCATTACTTGCCAATGACCCACGATAAAATGAGAAAATGTTAAGGTGCTTACCCTTTTTGTTTTTATGGTTCAGTAATGTTATTCACGGCCAGCCAAAGGATTATTTTTCTGTACTGAACGGTAAGCCTGCTGCCGAGAGGTACAGGGTCACACATAATATTTACGATTCCGAAATAATGTTGCTCGATTCTGCCACGGGTGTAGGTGCATTGAAGCAATTGGACAAATGGGCCAAGGAAAATGACGACAGGCAGCTCAAAATCGTCTATTTAGCACTAATGGGCGATTTCCACAAGGAACTGTACAAAACAAGAAAAGCACTCGAGTACCTGAATGAAGCACTGGTTCTTGCCATTAAGGATGGTGAAAAGAACCTGCAGGCAGAGATCTACAATAACTTAGGGCTGATCAATTACCATGAACTCAGGAATTATCCCTTGGCTTTCGAGTATATGCTAAAGGCCAACAATATTATACAGAACGATATTGGGTTTGGTAAATACATCTACTCCAGCCGGTTCCTGTACGACCTCGGGTTTATGTACTATGATTTTGGCAATTACCCCAAAGCAAAAGTTTACGAACTGGGTGCCCTGAAATACCCTTTTAGAAATACGATATATTCCATAAGGAGCGATAATACTTTGGGACTGATCTATCGAGACATAAAGATGTTCGATAGTGCCAACTTCTATTTCAAAAGGGCATTGGATTCTGCACAGAAAATCAACCACCAGGCTTGGACCGGTATCCTGCAGGGCAACCTTGGGGCCATTTATTATTTTCAGAAGAACTATGCAGCATCGGTACCGTTACTCAAAATAGACTATCAGCTAAGCAAGAGCCGCAAGCAATGGCTGAGTGCGGCCAATACTTGTTGGATGCTGGCCGATATCAATATAGAAATGAACAATTTAGGTGAAGCGGAAAAACTCCTGGCAGAATGTTATTCACTATACCAAAGTCAAAAGGATACAAAGACACTGCTGAGCTATTCACTTAAAAAAGCCAAGCTATGCCGTGCAAAGAATGATCTTAACTGTGCCTATGCTTATCTCGACTCTGCTCGGACCTTGCAGGAAGAAATTACAAAAAAGAAAGATGCAATTGTTTTTAGTCAGGCTGAACAGAAAATGATCATTGAGCAACATCTAGCCAATATGGCAGTAGTGGACAGTGAGAACAGCAAAAAGCTCCTGCTCAGGAATTCCGTCATAGTATTTGTATTGCTCCTTTTGGTCATTGCAGGCCAGTTTATATTGAAACAGCAGCTTAAGCATAGGAAGAACAGGGAGATACTTGAAAATGCCAAGAACCAGTTGAACTATTATATTGCCAGTGTAAAAGATAAAAACTTACTCATTGAACAGTTTCAGCAGGAAATAGAACATTTGAACTCAATCCCGGACAATATCGAGGCACAGAAGGAGAAATCAGAAATTTCCTCCAAGTTGAAAAAGTATACCATCTTAACGGAAGAGGATTGGAACGATTTCCGCCACCTATTTGAAAAGGTATATTCGGGTTTTTTCGAGGTGCTGAAAAAAGGGTATCCCCAGCTCACGCAGGCAGAAGTCCGTTTGCTTTCATTGATAAAGCTCAACCTCTCCAAAAAAGAAATGGCTGAAATGCTGGGCATATCACCGGATTCCATTAATAAAACCAGCCAGCGGATCAGGAAGAAAATCAATTTGCAGGAACATGTGCAATTGGAAGAACTTGTAGCCAACCTGTAACCGGCCTCCGCAGTACCCTCTCGGACAGCCTCTTAAAGCCAGTAGCCAAAGCTATTTTAATGCAGTAATCCAATTGTCCGCCTTTTGTCTCCCTCCATTTTAGGGCGTGACCGTATCCATCTATAATTTCCCCTCGAATTAATTGCTGGCCACCCATAGCCTTTTCAACTGAAGAGATGGGTGGTTTATGTACAAAAGGTCCGTGCAACACTTTAAAAAAATCAGAATGAAAAAATGTACACCCAAGCTTTCTTGTTCCTTACTCGCAGTATTCCTGTTTTCCCTTTTCTGCGGTAGCCAAGCAGATGCTGCTCCTGGCGACACCACTTGGGTACAGGCCCAAAATGATGTTCAACTGACCTATTACAACGATTATGATGCAGCAGTGAGCTTTCCTACAGGTGCCGTTACCTATCGCAAGATTATTATGGTCTTTACATTGGGTAAGTACCAATGTCCAGGAACCGAGCAGTATTGTGGAGATTGGGACTATACCATTCAGAATTACCTATTTACCCCAACTGATACAATTGAGTTATCGAGATTGATTACCCCTTATGCAAATGCTGCAGCCCCAAGAACACCCTGGGGCTGGAAACAGCGTTACTATTATGATGTTACGGATTACTATCCTTTATTGAAGAACAGTGCCACCATCAGGTTGGCTTATCACAACTATTCAGGAGGCTTTACAGGGAACATAAGGTTTGCTTTTATTGAGGGGACCCCGCCACGAAATGTAACAGGTGTCAGCAAGTTATGGGAAGGCAGTTTCAATTATGGTGATGCTACTTCCATCGAGACATTTGTTCCTGCAAAAACATTGACAGCTCCAGCAAACACCCAATCAGCGGAACTGAAATTTACTGTAACAGGCCACGGTAGCGACAATGCCGGTTGTTCGGAATTTTGCTCCAAATACTATCAGGTAAAATTAAACGGGGCCACTATCGACCAGAAACAGTTGTGGAAAGACAACTGTGGTTCAAACAACCTCTA
Organism: Chitinophagaceae bacterium; assembly: GCA_023251255.1. Classification (GTDB taxonomy): domain Bacteria; phylum Bacteroidota; class Bacteroidia; order Chitinophagales; family Chitinophagaceae; genus UBA1930. The sequence continues at coordinate 12,003 of JAHEZD010000103.1, read as the reverse complement.
TCCACAATCCGGTACCTGGGTGTACAATCGGGCCAATTGGTGCCCGGGCGAATCTATCCTGCCATTTTCACACAACTTAACGGGCGTAACAGCCGGCAGTAATTATAGCGTGGATGTGGATTTTGAGTCTTACACCAAATCTGGTACGGGCACACCCTCCTATACCTTATCTGGATATGTGGTTAATTATGGAGCGTATAACAGGACCCTTGATGCCTCGCTTGAGGAAATTATTTCCCCATCTGATTATGAAGGCAATTACAGGAGCAACCCTTACGCTGGGCAACCAGTACTGCGTATAAAAAATACAGGGGCCACCACTATCAGCACCGTAACCTTCCAGTATGGCATTGTGGGGCAAACATTGCAAACCTATACCGTAACAGGCCTAACATTATTGTCCATGCAGCAGGCATTGGTTAGCCTAGCAGACCTAACCGCACTTGCTTCCATGCCAACAAGCAGTACCAATCGATTTATTGCTACAATTACCGCTGTTAATGGCTCAGTAGATAACGAACCCTTGAACAATTCGCTTCAATCGGGATTTGTTACTGCACCCAACTGGCCCAACCAGTTCTATATCAGGCTAAGGACCAATAATTTTCCTGCTCAAACAACATGGAAAATTCAGGACCTGAGTGGCAATATCCTTTATCAAAGAACGCCAACGGCTGCATTGACTTTTTATAATGACCTGATAGGAACATTGCCCAATGGGGCCTATAAGCTTACTGTAACGGATGCCAATTGCGATGGGCTTTATTGGTGGGCCAATAGCGGTTCGACAGGACTCGGGGCCATTTTTGCACAGACAGCCGACCAATCTGCCATCATACCGTTCACCAATGGATTGCCTGCAGTGGTACAGAGCGGCACCAGTATTTCAGTGACATCCTATTCGCAGGATTTCGGGTGCGGATTCACCCAATATTTTAGGGTAGGTGCATTATTGCCCGTTGATTTTTTATCTTTCAGTGGCAAAGCAGACAGCAAAAGCAACCATTTATATTGGGAAACAGCTAAGGAAATAAACACAAAGCAGTTTGACATAGAGTTTTCGGCAACAGGTACAAGTTTTGCAAAAGTGGGGGAAGTTGCTGCAAATGGCAATACAAGCACAAAATCTTCCTACAGTACCTTGCATACGCCAGCAATAGTATCAGACAGGTACTACTACCGCTTGAAAATGGTTGACTTTGATGGTTCCTTCAAGTACAGTAACATCATCCAGCTAAAACCCAATCTGGATAATTTCAATATTACCTCCATCAAGCCAAATCCGTTTACCACCAGTTTCAGTGTAACCTTGACCTCCATCGAAGAAGAAACGGTAAGCTTCAAACTTTTTGACGCACAAGGACGCTTGGAAATGCAGAAATCTGCAACAATCCAAAAAGGCATCAATACCATTAACCTGGATAATTTAAGTGGATTACCTGCTGGTGTCCATTTGCTTGAAATAAATGATGGGAACCAAAAGCTAATCCAGAAGCTTATTAAGAATTGATAAGTAAAAAAAGGATATTGAAATTACTGAACGCTTCTCATAGCAGTTTTCATAATTAGTTTAGTGAAAACCACGGCCCTGGATTTTTTTTCGGGGCCTTTTTGTATCTATATCCTGATGCCCATTAACCAAGTCGAACAAAGCAAAAAAAAGTTACCTCCTTAATTATCAATTAATTAAGACTCTAAAATGGAGATGTCCGCCTTTTGTCGTCTCCAAAAAAGCATTTACGCTGGTTCAAAAAGGAACTTTATAAGGTTACCAAAATTTCTGTTCAGCATTTAAAAGCAAAAACATTTAATCAATGCACAGCTCTACAAGAACCAAAACAACTGGCACTTTTTTAATTGGAAAATTGTTCTTGGTCACAGTATTAATTGCTTCTTCCGCATCATTTGTAAGAAGCCAGTCACCAGGTGGTGTATCCACCAGCCTTACTGCATGGCTAAAAGCAAATACCAGCATTGCTGGTAACCTTACCATTCCTTCCACAGCTACCAATAAGATCTCCCAATGGAAAAGCGAAGTAGGAACCTTTTCTGTTAGCCAGGCAACTACCAGCTACCAGCCATCCTTTCAGCCCACAGCTTCAACTATAGCCAATTTTAATTTTAACCCTACTGTTCAATTTAATACAGCAGCCACCACCAGTATTTATAATTCTGCAACTACGCCAGATTTATTGGGCACAACTGGGACCATTTTTTTTGTGGTAAACAATTACGCTGGTTCTTTTGGCAACCCTACAGGGCTCACCTATTATTCAAATACATCCTATCGCTACCAAATAAAGCCATCGTTCCGTATGCAGGTTGGTTCAACTGGTTCAGGTTGGACTGCCGATATAAATGCTACGGGTGGTCCTGTGAACACTGCATCCAATGAGTCAGCCTTTATACTTGCATCAAAATCAAATGCAGCCAATTTCCGCGGAAGAAAGAATGCTGATAGTGTTCCTTTAACCAATAACGCTGATCCTGTTTACTTTCCAGCAATTAATGCAGGTTTGTACCTCGGTAATGATGGAGCTGGTGGTGGTGGGCAACCTTTCAATGGAGCCATCGCAGAAGTAATTACCTACAATGCTGATTTAAGTATTGCAGACATCAATAAGGTAGAATCTTATTTAGCATTGAAATATGGCATCACTTTAAGTCAAACCTCTGCTTATGGCATAGCCAATTCAAATTATACTGCTTCTGATGGAACACAAATTTGGAATGCTTCTGCCAATAGTGCTTATGGAAAGAACATTATTGGTATTGGACGTGATGATGCATCGGTTCTGTTACAGAAACAAACAAGATCTGTTCATAACAACGCTTTGATTTATTTGTACAATGGAAGCACCGCTGGAACTTTTCCTGCAATGAACACAGATAATAGCACTACCATAACTGCTGATAAATCTTTTATTATAGCAGGCGATAATGGCAGCAGTGCTGCCTTAACAGGCTGTACTGCTGGCAACCGGATTGTAAGAATGGGACGTGTTTGGAAGGCACAGAAAACAGGTACAGGAATAACACAGGTAACCATTGCAGTAAATACCAGCGATGTTGCAGCAACCATCAAAAAATTAATTGTTTCCCCAGACCCAACTTTTGCATCAACTGCTACGACCGTTTATACACTGGCTACAGGCGGGGGCAAGCTGTATGCAACCATTACTTTAAATAACAACGACTATTTCACTTTTGGAAGCGATTCCTTACAAGTAACATTAGCAGCCACGGCCCCTTCTTGCACAAACCCAACCAGCGGAAGTATTGCTACAACCGTAACTGGTGGCGTTGCTCCTTACACATACTTATGGACGCCATCTGCACAAGCAACAGCCAACTTGACCAATGTTGCAGCAGGCACTTATACATTGACAGTTTCGCAGGGCGTTTGCCAATATACACAACAGGCCATTATTACGCCAGTTGTATTGCCAGCTACCCCTACTGTTAATAGCCCAACAATTTGTAGTGGAAGCACAGCCGCATTTACTGTGCAGAATATCCAAACAGGCATTACCTACAATTGGTACACGGCTGCCACTGGCGGTACATCTATAGCTACTGGCAGTTCATTCACGTCACCAGCATTAACTGCTGCTGCTACATATTATGTTGAAGCGGTAAGCAGTACGGGATGTATCAGTACAACGAGGGGCAGCGGAACTGCAAGCCTGTATGTACCATTATCGCAGCCAGTTGTAACAGCCCCAACAGGCACTATCGGAGTAAACAGTATTGTCTTCAATTGGCTCCCTGTAACAGGTGCAATAGGCTATCAGGTTATGGTAAATGGCGGAACGCCACAGGTGCCAAGTTCAGGAAGCACAGGGCTTACGCACACGGTTACAGGGCTTCCAGCTTTGACCAATGTTACCATACAGGTGATTGCATTAGGTGGGCAAGCCTGCCAGAACAGTATTGCTGGAACAGCCACAGCAAAAACACTCACTGATGAAATCTTCATCCCGAATGTGTTTACCCCAAATGGTGATGGAAAGAATGAAGTGTTCAAGGTTTACAGCAATGTAATAGCCTCAATGGATATGATGGTATTCAATCAATGGGGTGAACTGATTTACCGGAACAAGGACCTGTCAAAAGGATGGGATGGCACTTACAAAGGCAAGCAACAGCCTGTTGGCGTATATGTGTATGCCATTAAGGTAAAACTGATTGGTGGTGATGAAATCATCCGCAAAGGCGATGTGAACCTGGTACGATAGAACTGCAAACGCAATCCATTAAAAATATTTACTGATAATTATGAGAAAATTACTTTCAAACATATTGGCCACTGTTGTTTTATCAGCTTGCTGCCTTAACAGCCATGCACAAGTGGACCCACATTTTTCACAATACTATTCATACGCTGCCTGGTTGAACCCTGGGCTCACGGGCGTAATTGATGGCGATTACAGGGTAATGGGCATTTACCGCAACCAATGGGCAGGTGTCAGCAATGCATTCTCCACTCCGGGCATTTCAGCAGATATGGCTACCAACAAGAACCTCAACTTCGGCATCAATGTAATGAACCAATCTGCTGGCAGTGGGGGCTATAACTACCTAAACAGCTATCTGTCCCTAGCCTATACCGGTGTGAAATTTGGGGTTAATGGCTACCAACGCTTGTCCTTTGGTATCTCAGGTGGCGTTATCAATAGGAAATTCAATCCCTCCAAATTTCAGTATGGCGACCAATGGAATTCCTTTACCGGTTTTAGTAATGCCAATCCTGGTAGCGAAACATTGAACACCAAATCATCATTGACTTTTGATATGGGAGCAGGCCTTATGTATTATGATGCGGACCCCAACAAAAAAGCCAACCTCTTTCTTGGTTTTTCAGCCTTCCACCTAACACAACCAGAAGATCCCTTTTTATCCAATGGAACACATGAAAAAATACCGGTTCGTTACACAGCCCATGGAGGTGTGAAAATTGCCATGTCGGATAATGTGAGCTTAACGCCCAATCTTTTGTACATGAAGCAAGGCGATGCAGAAGAGAAAATGATGGGTGCCTATGTTCAGTTAAAAGCATCAGATATAACAGATGTTTTATTGGGAGCAAACTACCGCTTCAAGGATGCCATTTCCCCGTACATAGGTTTTTATTACAGGAACATGATCCTTGGAGCAAGTTATGATGTGAACGCATCGGATTTAGGTAGCGCAGTAGGCACCGGTAAAGCAGGAAGCTTTGAACTGTCCCTTTCTTTCATTGGAAGAAAAGGAAAGACCAACTATCCTGAACATTTTGTTTGCCCAAGATTATAAACCCATTTACCACACACTTCGATAAGAAATTATGACCAGCCAATCTAACTTTACCAATAACAGTTTTTATAGGAAGCTTATCCCGTTTATTGTTTTATGTGCAATTATGCCATCGCTGTTGATGGCACAATACAAAGAGGATTATTTGAAGACGGCCAATCTTTATTATGCCAAGGGCGATTACTATTCTGCAGCAAAATATTATGAGATGCACCTTGCAGGCAAGAGCAATGTGAAGCCATCGGAGTATGCACCCTATGCAGCACAAAAGCAGGCAAAGAATGCAGCACCTAAGGATGCAGCTACACCGGTTTCATCAAAAGAAGCGATTACTTACAGGATAGCAGAATGCTACCGTATGCTGAACGATAACGAAAATACGGAGAAATGGTATGCCCAATCAATCGGTTTTGACCATAGTAAGTTTCCGTACATCCTTTACTGGTATGGCATTTCCTTAAGGGCCAATAAGAAATACGAAGAAGCGAAAAACCAGTTTTTGAAGTTTTCGGATGAGTACAAGAAAGACGATAGCTACAGCCAGAGCACGCAAAAAGAATTGGCCACACTTTCATTCATCTCTACGGAAATGGCCAAAAAAGATATCGGTAGTTATAGTGTGCAAAAAATGGGCGGGGACATAAATCCCGGTGCTGCCAACTATGCAGGTATCACCAATGGCAACAGTTTGTTCTTTACAAGTACCAGGCCCGATACAACCCAAAAAACAAGCAAACTCAAAAGCCCGTACATCAATAGCATCTATCAAGCTGTTAAATCTGGTAATGGCTTTTCATCCATCAAGAAAACCACTATTGTACAAGCAGGAGGCTCGGAACAGGGCATAGCATCATTATCTCCCGACGGCAAAAGAATCTATTTTACCAACTGGCACAAAGACAAGGCTGGTAAAAATATGGCAGCCATTTTTGTAAGCGATGCAAAGAATGATACAACATGGAGCGAACCTGCCCTGATGGATAGTACTGTAAATGCAGCAGGTTATAGTGCCCAGCAACCATCCGTTACGGCAGATGGGAAATACCTTTTCTTTTCCTCCAACAGGCCTGGAGGCGAAGGGGGATTTGACATTTGGTATATCTCCTTAACAGGAGCGGCACCTGCAGTGAATGCAGGTAAAACCATCAACACAGCTTATGATGAACAGGCACCATTCTATCATACCTATTCCCAAACATTGGTATTTGCATCCAACGGAAGAACAGGGCTAGGTGGCTTTGATATATATAGTAGCAAAGGCAATATAGCCAGCAATGCCTTTGCCCAGCCCCAGAATCTTGGCTACCCAGTTAACTCAGTAAAGGATGATATGTACTTTTTCAGCGGCAGCAAAAGCAGCATCCATTTATTGGATATTGCAATGGTCAGTTCAGACAGGGCCTCCGCCTGCTGTTTGGAATTGTTCGCTGTCAAGAAAACCTATAAGAAATACATAACTGGCAAAGTAATCGATTGCAAAACAGGTAGCGCCCTAGCTGCCGTTGATGTTACAATGGAAGATACCATCAAGCATGCAGGTTTGTACACACAGCCTACTGCATCCAATGGCACCTATTTCATGGAAGTGGGCAATTACAATGGATTAAAGGTTTCCGCACAAAAAGCTGGTTATGTCAATGCCGCCGGAAGCATCACGCTCCCCATCAATGAAACCGACACATTGTTCAATGCGGACATTTGCTTGAATCCAGTTGAAATACCTAAGGACAGCACTGTAGTCATACCACAGGATAGCACGTCCCCAAGCGGCACGCCCATGTTCGTGTACTTTGATTTCGATAAAAGCAATATAAGGGATGATGCCTACAAGGTACTTGACTCATTGGCATCCATATTGAATAAAGTACAGGGCTTAAGCATCGAAATTGATGCCTACACAGATGGAAAGGGTGATGAAGCATACAACTTGAAACTTTCCCGTGCAAGGGCAGAAGCCTGTTATGATTACCTGGTCAATATAAAGAAAATAAAAGCAGACAGGTTTATGATAAGGGCCAATGGCAAATGTTGCCATGTAGCTGAAGAAACCACAAGCGATGGCCAGGACAATCCAGACGGAAGGCAATTGAACAGGAGAGTGGAATTCAAGATAGTAGCAATGAAATAGTTCTTTGTTGATATCCATAATCTTTAGAGGTATCCTGAAAAGGATGCGCTCTTATTCTTGAATTTATTATATACTAAGCTGACTGTAATGCGTAACCTTACTTCTATACAACGAACTATTGGCACTATTGTGTCTTGCTGTTTCCTATTAATTGGAACGGCCCCAAAGGCACAATCGCCGGGCGGTGTTGCTTCAACATTAACTGCATGGTTCAAAGCCAACACAACCAATGCTGCCAATCTTGTTTTGAATGGTACCAGCGTATCCGCATGGAACAGTGAAGTCAATGCATACAGTACCACCCAGGCCACAGCATCGAGGCAGCCAGTTTTTGTTTCATCTCCAAATACCAACAACAGTTTCAACTTTAATCCAAGTCTGCAATTTGAGAAGGCAACATCCAAATCATTGAACAATACTAACTCCACACCGGACCTTTTGGGTACCAATGGAACAACGTTCATGATAGTGAACACTTATAACTATTCTGCCAGTTCAAGTTCCTGTTTCGCCTACATGTCCAACAGTTCTTACAGGTATCAAATAAAGGCACATTTCAGGATTCAAACAGGTAATAACAGCACTGGTTACACGGCAGATTTCAATCCGCAGTTCCCAACGGAATATGGTGATGCAGCAGGTAGGGTCTTGGTCATCCGATCCACTGGCACCGATTTCTATTCCAAACGGAATGGTGAAAAATTCAGTATCAATAATGCAGAGCCCCTGTACAATCCTGCTGTTAGCACAGGCCTGTGCATTGGCAGCAACAACAATGGGGGGGGAAGTGAGTATACCAACTCGGCCATTGCAGAATTGATTACTTACAGCACCACATTGAGTGATGCGGACATCAACAAGGTAGAATCCTATTTGGCCATAAAGTATGGCAGCACACTCAATCAATCCGCTACTTACAACAATAACTATACCTCTTCAGTAGGTACAGTTATTTGGGACAGAACTGCCAATAGCAGCTATGCTTCCAACATAACAGGCATTGGCCGTGACGATGTTTCAGGGCTGCTGCAGAAACAGTCCAAATCTGTAAATACAGCAGGCCTTATAAGCTTGTACAATGGGAATGCAGCAGGTGTTTTCCCGGATATGAATGTCAGTAATACCAGCAGGTTTTCGGCAGACCAATCATTCGTATTGATTGGGGACAATGGGGCTTCCACCAATTTCACTTCTTGCTCCTACAAAGGCAAAATGCCCCGGATGAGTAGGGTATGGAAAGTACAGAAAACAGGAACTGTAAACACAGTAACCATTGCAGTGAACTCAACCGATGTTTCAAGTCAGGTAAAGAACCTCATTGTTTCAACGGATCCAACTTTCCCCGCTGCATCAACCACCATATATCCTTTGCAAACAGCATCCGGCAAGTTCTACATGCCCGTTGCACTCAGCAGCAATGATTATTTCACTTTTGCAACAGATTCCCTAATCGCCACATTTGCAGAAGTGCAGCCATCATGCACATCACCCAGTTCAGGTTCCATTACAGCAACAGTTTCAGGAGGCGCCACGCCACAAACCTATAGCTGGAATACCTCACCCATTCAAACAACTGCTACCGCCTCAAACCTATCTGCCGGTACCTATACATTGAGCATCACCAATAGCGGTGGCTGCGTGGCCACCTATACGCCAACGGCTTTGCAGGCACCACAGGTAATTACTGTTGCGCCAACGGCCACACCAGCCGAAGTATGCAGCGGAAGTCCATCTACCTTAAATGGAAACGTTACAGGAGCATCCGCATCTGCCACCTATACATGGATGCCGGGTACCTTGAGTGGACAATCGGTAACCGTTAACCTTACTGCCACCACAACCTATACCCTTACGGTTCAGGATGGGGCCTGCCAGGTCCAGGGCACGGCAACCGTTACGGTTAAGCCCATCCCGACCACCACGTTTACCGCCACGCCAACACCCATCTGTTTGGGAACAACCAATACGGTGACTTATACAGGCAGCGCAGCTTCATCTGCCACTTACACTTGGAGCTTTGATGGGGCCACTGTACAAGCTGGAACAGGAGCAGGACCCTACACCATCCTCTTCCCAACAGCAGGAACCAAGAATATCCAGTTGCAGGTAACGGACAATGGCTGCGCCTCGGCAGTCAGCACCACCCAAACCGTTGTGGTTGACCAGCCACCAACTGTTACGTTCACCACCACGCCAACAGCTATCTGCCAGGGGCAAACAGTAAGCACCAACTTTACAGGCACGGCAGCAAGCAGTGCCACCTTTACTTGGAACTGGGGTGGGGGATCCGTTCAAAGCGGAACAGGGGCGGGTCCCTTCGTTACGCAGTACAATACAAGTGGGACTATCACCTTGACCGTTACCAATGGTGCATGTACGGCCACATCCAATCCACAGAATATCACAGTTACACCTATGCCCATAGCATCTTTCACCGTAGATACGGTAATTGGCTGTAATCCTTTGCTGGTAACCTTTACCAACACATCGCAAAATGCTTCCGCCTACAACTGGGCATTTGGCGATGGCAATACCTCAAGCAGCACAGCAGCAACTGTTTCCAATTCATACACTACAGGAAATTACAGTGCCACGTTAACTGCTACACAAGGTTCATGCACAAATACATCAGCACCCAAAACCATCACTGTGTTGGATAAACCAATTGCAGCTTTTGTTGGAACGCCAAACATCAACACGCCCATACAATTAAGTTTTGCCAACTTTGGTTTCAGCAACCAATCACAAAATGCCACCAATTATGTTTGGCTGTTTGGTGACAACGACACTTCATTTGCAACAAGCCCAACACACAAATACCAACTGCCGGGCATTTACACAGTGAAACTCTATGCAATAAATTCCATTGGTTGCATTGATAGCACTTCTAACAATCCATACATGGTTATTCCTGATAGCACCTTGAAAATACCAAACGCCTTCAGTCCCAATGGCGATGGCATCAACGACAAATGGGAAATAAGTGGGTTGAATGGTTACCCCAATAGCAAGATTGAAGTGTTCAACAGGTGGGGGCAACCTGTGTATTCAAGCATTGGTTACAGCAATCCATGGAATGGGATGTACAAAGGTTCTCCATTGCCAGTGGGCACATTCTATTATGTGATTGTGGCAAACAACATTAAGTATGCAGGATGGGTAATGCTACTTAGATAGGGAACAATATAGAAGTATTGTTGGAACCATGGAGGCAAAAAGTAGGGTAGACTTAAGATAATGAGGGTTTGCAGAAATGCATGGAAAATTGAATAGGGCCATCAACTGGCAGCCACAGAGGGAACCAATGAAGAATAAATAATGACAACATCAGTGCAAATGTCTATAGCAAGAACTAAAAAACAAGGATAATCAAATGAGTCTACCCACTATTATCGTCCTTGACCAAATCGGTTATGAAAGGCAAGGGAAAGAAGCAAGATACGGCTAGTTGGTATTGTAAGTAATCAATCTTGCGCATTGGTTGCTGTTTGTAAAGGCCCCCTTTTTTTACAGCTTCTTGCACCCTGAGTCCAGCTATTCAAATCGCTTTCGCAAGTTCCCCATTATTCATTATTAAAACAGTTACAATGAAAAATTCTACAAGCAAAAATCAACTTTTTACCCCCTTTGTAATAAAAGGCCCTGCAAGTGGGAATGCTATAATCCGTAAAAAAGGACTTTTTCTATGCCTGTTTGTATGCTTGTTTACCCATGCCTTTTCGCAAACCTATACAGCAGTCCCTGTAACAGGTTTCAACTACGATATTATAGCCAACGGAACAGGAAATGCCACAGCTTTAATCAGCAATGACCTGGGCAGTTCAAGGGCGCTTGTTTCGGCCGATTACAAGGCAGTGGCAGGAAATGCAGCACCCACTTATGCATTGCCTTCAACAGGCACTATCACCAGTTCAGCAACAACAGGATTGACCTTCCAGCTTGCTGGTTACAGTGCCAATAATGCATTGAGGTTCGATACGCAAGGACAGTCCGGAACATTGACTTTGTCAACTCCAATAGCAACAACGGATATCTATTTGCTTGCCACCGCAGGTGAATATGATGCCACCATCACTGTACAAGTGAATTTTACCGATGCCAGTTCCCAAACATTTACAGGCGTGGTAATCAAGGACTGGTATGATGCCACCACCACAAACCGTGCAACCGCTGGCATAGGGAGGATAAACGTGGGCACCAATGGATTGGAAGGGGATGCCACCAACCCGCACCTCTACCAATTGCCACTGGCACTGGATGCTGCCAACTATTCAAAACAGATCAGCAGTTTATTGATTACCAAAACCGACGCAACGGCACTTGTTTACCCCGCTGTAGGTGGTGGCATCGCTGCCATATTAGCGGCAGCCATAAAAACAAGCAATAACTGTTCAGCACCAATAAGCCAGCCAACAGTACTATTGCTGACCCCAACACAAACCAGTGTAGGCGGGTCCTTTACCGCTTCAGCAGCCACCGATAAATACCTTGTCCTAAGAACACCCGGAAGCTCAACCCCAACAGTGGCACCAGTAAACGGAACAACATATACTGCAGGTGGGTCCTTGGGAAATGCCACT